>JBJDXP010000043.1:0-60228 GCA_051866735.1 Candidatus Limivicinus sp. | reverse complement strand
GCGAGACCAGCCAGAACCTCTGGAACACCTACAAGAGCACCGTGGCGGCCTTCAATGCTTCCCAGTCGGATATCGTCGCCATTGCCGGCTTTGAGATGACCTGGTCCGGCGGCCCCGGCCATATCAACACCTTCAACACCCCCGGCATCGTCTCCCGCAACAACAGCACCCTGAACAACAAGACCAGCGACGCCGGCCTGCAGGCCTATTACGCGCTGCTGAGCCAGCCTGAGGGCGCGGACAGCCTGAGCCAGCTCAACCACCCCGGCAAAACCTTCGGCACCTTCAGCGATTTCAACTACTGGAATCCGGTGATCGACAGCCGCGTCTTCCTGGTTGAGGTGGGCAACGGCGAGGGCCAGGTCGGCGCAGGCGGCTACTATCCCAGCTATGAGTACTACACCATGGCCCTGGATAAGGGCTGGCACGTGGCGCCCAGCAACAACCAGGACAACCACAAGGGCAAGTGGGGCAACGCCAACGACGCCCGCGACGTTATCCTCACCGACGACTTCAGCGAGCAGGGCATCTACAACGCCATCCGCGCAATGCACATGTACTCCACCGAGGACAAGAACCTGGAGATCAGCTACACCCTCAACGACCTGATGATGGGCTCCAGCATCGTGGAAGTCCCCGAAAAGCTGAACATTAATGTTACTGTCAACGACCCCGATGCCTCCGACTCCATCTCCAAGGTGGAAGTCATCGTCGACTCCGGCAAGACCGTACACACCTGGGACGATCCTGCGGAGCTGGCCAGCGGCGCCCTGTCCGTGGAGCTTGACCCCGATTACAGCTACTACTATATCCGCGTAACCGAGGGCGACGGCGACCTGGCCGTCACCGCTCCTGTCTGGGTGGGCGAGAAGCTGAAGCTGGGCATCACCTCTCTGGAGTGCGGCACCTCTACCCCGGTCACCGGCGAAGAGCTGACCCTGACCACCACCCTCTTCAACGGCGAGATGGCTGACGCCACGGTCAAGACCATCACCTACACCACCAACGGTTCCGTGGTTCTGGGTACCGACGCCAACGGCTACACCGTCCCCGCCTCCGGCACCCTGGCTGTGGACTTCAAGTACACGCCGGATGTGGCCAAGGTCATGACCGTCACCGCCACTGTGGTGATGGAGCAGAATGGAAAGGAATACACCTTCACCAAGGATATCGAGCTGGATGTTCTGAATGCAGACAGCCTGGTCTATATCGGTATTGATGCCTCTCACCACAATGAATATGTGGCGGGCAACTACAATGACAGCATGGGCAACTTCGGCGCACTGGCCGCATCCTACTCCGCACGCACTGTGCAGCTGAACACAAGCGACGATCTGATCGCCGCTTGCAGCAATCCCAAGTTCCAGATGCTGATTCTGACCGCACCTTCCCGCCGCGACGGCACGGCTCTCCGCGACCCCTATGACACCTACAGCGAGGCGGAGATCGCTGCCATCACCGAGTTTAACAGCAAGGGCGGCACGGTAGTCCTGTGCGGCTGGGGCGACTACTACGAGAGCTATAAGGAATTCCCGGCTGAGGATCATATGGCAGCACAGCAGAACAAGATCCTCGCCGCTCTGGGCTCCTCCCTGCGCATCAGCGACGACGAGACCAAGGACGACACCTGGAACGGCGGTCAGGCCCAGCGCCTGTACCTCAGCTCCTACAACTTCGCGTCCTTCCTGCTCAGCGGCGTGGAATACGACGCGGAGAATCCCCACAACAATCTGTACACCGAGCTGTACAGCCAGTACGGCGGCGCGTCCATCTATACCGTCGGCGGCACCATCCCCGCCACCGTCACGCCTGTGGTCTATGGCTTCGACACCACCTACTCCTCCGACGATGACGGCGACAGCTACGGCGGTCTTGGCAGCATCCCCAAGTACAACTTCGACGGCGCTGACCGCCTGATGGTCATGGCCACCGAAGAGCTGCCGGGCAAGGGCCTGATCGTTGTCTCCGGTGCGGCCTTCCTCTCCAACTTTGAGGTCCAGGCCACCGTCAGCGACAACGGCGCCGAGAAGAACTACTCCAACTATAAGATCTGCGAGAACCTGCTCAAGTTCATCAACCCCGTTACCGTTACCGACATTGCCACCGTCCGCGCACAGAAAGAGGCCGGCTTCAAGTACACCATTGAAGGCATCGTCACCTCCAACGCCTCTGGCTACGACAAGGACACAGCCTTCTTCGACTGCATCTACGTTCAGGATGAAACCTGCGGCATCTGCTGCTTCCCCGTAGCGGGCAACTTCAAGGTGGGCGACAAGGTGCGCATTACCGGCACTACCGACTTCTACCAGGGCGAGCCTGAGCTGCAGGTCACGACCATTGAGCTGATCAGCGAGGACAATGCCGTCACACCCACCGAGGTCACTGCGGCCCAGATCACGGACCGCAGCGCGGAAGGCAAGCTCGTCACCCTCAAGGGCATAGTGGTAAGCTACGAAGAGGCCAACGGCCTGGTCCAGACCATCATGGTCAGAGACGCGGCAGGCAATGTGGCCCGCGTGTTCATCGACGGCTACATCACCACCTCCAGGGAGGTCGAGAATCTGGCCATAGATGCAGAGATCACGGTCACCGGCCTGGCCTCCTATGACGACACCTTCAACGCCCCCAAGGGACCCTTCCCCCGCATCCGTATCCGCGACCGTGCGGACGTGGTCTGCGGCGAAGTGGTTGAGCATGTCCACACCTTCAGCGAATGGACTGAAACCACGCCGGCCACCTGCACCAAGGACGGCGTTGAGTCCCGCGGCTGCATCTGCGGCCATACTGAGACCCGCACCATCAAGGCCACCGGCCACAAGTGGGGCGAATGGGAGACCGTAAAGAAGCCCACGGATTACCTGAGCGGCAAGAAGGAGCGCGTCTGCTCCGTCTGCGGCGAGAAGGAGACAGAGAAGATCCCCGCCCTTAAGGCTGTTGGATCCGGCGATGACAACAACATCCTCTTCTGGGTGGTCACGCTCACCGTTTCCGGCGCCGGCGCGGCAGCTATCCTTGTAAAGTCTAAGAAAAAGTATAAGGGTATGCACTGATAAATCAAAAAAAGAGGGTCATTTGACCCTCTTTTTTATCTGTGCGAAGAAAAATAAAAGGTCCTGCGCATTTCGCGCAGGACCTTCAGTATGTTTACTCAGGAAAAGAACACAAGGGCGATCTGTTCGTAAACGAGAGAAAAGTATTCCATCCACATTTTGATGTTATACCGGGCGTCCAGCGTGTCCATAATACGGGTGGTCTCTGCGCCGGTCATGTAGCCAACGGCCAGAGAGACGCCGCCCAGAAGCACAGCCACGAGAACGATAATAATGATTACTCTCCATCCCTTTTTCATTCCGCGGCCACCTCCTCATAGCACCACTGCTCACCCAGCGAAACCACACTGCGAATGAGACCCACAATGGCTCCGCCGATGAACCAGATAAAGATCCACAGGAAAAGCAGGCCCAGGGCCAGCACAATAATGGCAAGGCCAAGAACGACCAGCAGATCCGAGAACATGGTAAATCCGCTGAAAGCGGCGGACAGGATCATCACACCGGCAACAATGGTTCCTGCGGCAAGGCCCAGGAACAAAACTGTGGGGACAAGCAGCACAACAACACCGATAAGGGTGAGGGGGATTGCCAGAATGATGAAAAGGATAAGCAGGGCAACCTTGGGCTTGCGCACAGTTTCCGCAATAGGGGCCTTTTCTGCCGGTTCTTCCACGTCGGAAATATGCAGCAGCTCCTCCTGAACATAGGGCTCTTCTGCTGCTTCAGGCTGTGAAGCCGCCTCCGGAGCGATCACGCCATCAGGCAGAGAAAAATCGGCGAGGAAAGCGTCCACCTGATCAACAACATTTCCGGGAACATCGGGTTCCTGGGCCGGCTCGTCTGCCGGAGCCGCCGCCATTTCTGCCGGCTCGGCTTCGGGTTCAGCGGGCACCGCGTCCGGGGCCTCTTCCGCAGCAGCTTCGGGAGGAAGGGACTGTGCGGGTTCAACCGGGGCAGGAGCAGGTTCTTCAGAGCCTAAATCGTCGAACAGGCTGAACTGATTTTCATCGACCACCGTTTTTGGCTCCTGATCCCGGAGCGCGTCGCTGCGCACCTGGTTGATGGCCTGAACAAAATCGGCGTTGCCCTCCGCGGCGTCCTCGTCCCGGCTCTGGGCGTGGACCTGAAGCTTGCGCTCTTTTGCGTTATAGGCGCGGGCGATAACCACCGCCTGGCGGGTGGGAGAAACAAGAGCCTGCAGCAAGGTCTGCTCATCCCCTGCTTCATCAAACATGCCTTCGTACATGGCAAGGGCTTCCTGCCTGTCCTCCTCATACATGAAGGTCAGCAGTCTTGCCAGCTCGGCAAGAAATTTCTGTTTGTTGATATCGGTCACCTCCGATTGTACAATCGTCAATATTATATGCGCTGTGGGGAAAAAGGTCAAGCAAAAACAGGGAGATTTTGCAACAATGGGGGAATCCCCGCTATTGACAAGGGCCCATAGGCGGGCTAAAATAAGGTTCTGTGACCGGTTTATACTAATTCTTGATTAAATCTTTTCATCAAGAATTAGTATTAGGTCAAAAATACGGCGGGGCAAGGGCCCTGGCGAAATTGAGAGGAAAAGATTATGGCAAAAGACAAGAAAGTTGAACAGATCACCGACATGGAGGTAGATTTTGCTCAGTGGTTCACCGATGTGTGCACCAAGGCTGAGCTGGTGGACTACTCCGGCATCAAGGGCTGCTTCATTATGCGCCCTTACGGCTACGCCATCTGGGAAAACATTCAGCGTGAGCTGGACAGAATGTTCAAGCGTGACGGACACGAGAACGTCTCCATGCCCATGCTGATCCCGGAGAGCCTGCTCCAGAAGGAGAAGGACCATGTGGAGGGCTTTGCCCCCGAGTGCGCCTGGGTCACCGTCGGCGGAAGCGAGGAGCTGCCCGAGCGCCTGTGCGTCCGCCCCACTTCCGAGACCCTTTTCTGCGACCACTGGAGTCACGTTGTGCACTCCTGGCGCGATCTGCCCATGCTGTATAACCAGTGGTGCTCCGTGCTCCGCTGGGAAAAGACCACCCGCCCCTTCCTGCGGGGCAGAGAGTTTTTGTGGCAGGAAGGCCACACCCTCCACGCCACCGAGGAGGAGGCCCGGCAGGAGACTCTGCACCAGCTTGAGGTGTATGCGGACCTCTGCGAGAACTATCTTGCCATGCCCGTTATTCGCGGCAACAAGACCGACAAGGAGAAGTTTGCCGGCGCGGTGAACACCTACACCATCGAGTGCATGATGCACGACAAGAAGGCGCTCCAGTCCGGCACCAGCCACTTCTTCGGCGACGGCTTTGCCCGTCAGTTCGATATCACCTTTACCGACAAGGATAACAAGCAGAAGTACCCCTTCCAGACCTCCTGGGGCATGTCTACCCGCATTATCGGCGGCATCATCATGACCCACGGCGACAACAGCGGCCTGGTTCTGCCGCCCCGCATCGCCCCCATCCAGGTGATCGTGGTGCCCGTGGCCCAGCACAAGCCCGGCGTTACCGAGCGGGCGCAGGCGCTGCTTGAAGAGATCAAGGCCGCGGGCGTGCGCGCAAAGATCGACCTGAGCGACAACAGCCTGGGCTGGAAGTGCGCCCAGTACGAGATGAAGGGCGTGCCTCTCCGGGTGGAGCTTGGCCCCAAGGATATCGAAAACGGCGTCTGCATGGCGGTCCGCCGGGACAACGGCGAGAAGATCTCCGTGCCCCTGTCCGATATTGCCGCCCGCATCCCCCAGCTGCTGGACGATGTGCAGCAGGGCCTGTATGACAAGGCGAAGAAAAACATGGACGACCACATCTATGCCGCCTACTCTCTGGAGGAGGCCAAGGAGCTGCAGGAGAAAAACGGCGGCTTCATCAAGACCATGTGGTGCGGCGACCTCCAGTGCGAGCTGGATATGAAGGAGAAGGCGGGCATGTCCTCCCGCTGCATCCCCTTCGAGCAGGAGCATCTCGGCGACGTCTGCGCCTGCTGCGGCAAGCCCGCCAAGCACATGATCTACTGGGGCGTGGCCTACTAAGCAAATATGAATTGAATTGCCGCCGCAGGAAAAGTCCTGCGGCGGCAGTATTTTGGCCGGAAATCAATATTTTTTCCTGGCCTGCAAACATTGTTCATTCAGCAGATTGTCCGGCAGTTCATTATTCATTAGCTTTTGAATGTTATTGACGAAGAAAGCCTGCCTTTTAGCGTGGAATTTGACCCCATCCGGAAGCCCGGCTGTATGGGGCGTGAGGATCACATTGGGAAAATCCCGAAGGCGGCTGTCCAGTCCAAGAGGCTCCTGCGCGAAAACGTCCAGACAGGCGCCCGCGATACGGTGCTCTGTTAAGGCGTTCACCAAATCCTCCTCATTGACAATGGCCCCCCTTGCGGTGTTGACCAGAAGGGCGGACGGCTTCATTTTCTCCAGAATCTGCCGGTTGATCAGCTGCTTTGTCTCCCCGTTGGCCGGTACATGAAGGGAGATGATATCGCTCTCTGCCAATAATTCGTCCAGACGCACATTCTGCACGCCCGGGACAGACTTGGGATGATGGTCATATCCGATCACCCTCAGGCCGAAGGCGTTGGAAAGGCTGGCTACTCTCTGACCGATAGCGCCCAGCCCGATAATACCGATGGTTTTCCCCGCAAGCTCTGCGCCGGAATAGTTCAATTCGTCGTCCGCCCGGCGCTCCTTCATAAACGTATCCAGAAGGACAATGTTTTTATGCCACGCAAGGATCAGGGCCATGGTGTGCTCCGCCACGGCGTTGGCGTTAAGGCCTTTCGCATTGCAAACCATGACGCCTCTTTTCGTGCACTCTTCCATGTCCACATTGTCATAGCCTGCGCCGGTCTGCACCAGCTTCAGGGACGGCAGCTTGTCCAACAGGGTGCGATTGACCGGAATGTGCTCCGGGATGAGGACCTCCGCAGCCGGGAAAAAGGGCTCTGCCATTTCCGGCTCGGCAATACACACTGTCCACCAGGCTGGGAAGGAGGCGCTCAGCCGCGCTTTACTCTCCTCCGGAAAAGCGCCCAGCATGATAACGTTCATCAAGTATTCCCCCTGCGCGGTTTACCCGCTATAGCGTCTGCTTGCTTAAAAAGCCTGTGCCCCATTATATCACGGCGGCCCGCTTTCCGCATCAGATTTTTAATATGAGGTCATACGTCCGCCAGATTTATCACTTTAAGTCCCTGCTTTTTTGCGTAATTGACCGTATAAGCGGTGCCGCCCCGGTCCTCCGTCAGATAACAAACACATATACTGCTATGATCTACTAAATGCCGGTTGCGCTTGTGCATACAGCCCTGTGTGTATTTTTCGGAGGTATAGGTAACCTTGTCGGCTGCTGTTTTGATGGATTCATAGACTTTTATATCCTCGTCCCGCCAGCCCTGCGTCTGTGATAAGCAAGGGAGAACAAGGATCAGCTTGATGTGTGGGTATTTTCTCCGTAATTTCAGAATTGTTTGTGCTGCCAGCGTATCAAAGCCTCTGGCCCCGCCTGCGCCAAAAAACCGAATACCTGCTTGAATCAGCATGATTACAGTCTGCTCCAACTGATAGGCAATAGCCCCTCTCTTTTCCGGCGGCAACGCTCTGTGGCCAGTGAAACAGCAGGTATAGTCCCGTACACTTCTTGCCATATCATCATGCTTCCTTTGCTTCCAACTGACAAGGGATAACGATATAGTGATTCCCTAAATAGTGAGTTATTAAATGTGGCCTCATTATATATAATAAATCCATCGGCGTAAAGAGGGATTTATTATGGAATATGGAAAGCTGACCTTGAATATAGAGCGTATTTTAGCGCAACGGGGTATCTCGAAGAACCAGATTTGCAAGGATTTGGATATTCCGCGTTCCAATTTCAATAAATATTGCCGCAGCGATTTCCAGCGGATAGATGCCGGTCTGGTATGTAAATTGTGCTGGTATTTGAAAATTGACGTTGGCGAACTGATTGAGTATACACGACCTGAATGAACAAGGCGTCTTTGAAAAGGCGCCTTGTTTTTCTGTGGAAGTATTAAAAAACAGCCGCCCGTACCGATGTGGGCACGGGCGGCTGACAGTTTGCGATAATTCTATATACGACAAAAAGCCCGTACTGACATCCGATCAGTACGGGCTTTTCGGCTTTCGTTTTTATTCCCACTCAATGGTTCCGGAGGGCTTCGGCGTCAGATCATACAGCACGCGGTTGACATTCGGAACCTCGCTGGTAATGCGCGCCGTAATTGTTTTGAGTACCGCATACGGCACTTCCTCGATCTCTGCAGTCATGGCATCCACCGTGTTGACGGCACGGATGATGACGGGATAAGCATAGGTGCGTGCACCGTTACGCACACCTACAGAGCGGAAATCCGGCACAGCGGTAAAATACTGCCACACCTTACCTTCCAGCCCATTTTTCGCAAATTCTTCACGGAGGATCGCGTCGGATTCGCGGACAGCCTCCAGGCGTTCACGGGTAATTGCGCCAAGGCAGCGCACGCCAAGGCCCGGCCCCGGGAACGGCTGACGATACACCATGTTATCCGGCAAACCCAGCGCCTTACCGACAACGCGAACTTCATCCTTAAAGAGGAATTTAAGCGGTTCGACCAGTTCAAACTGCATGTCTTCCGGCAAACCGCCCACATTATGGTGCGCTTTTACCGGCCCGCTTTCGAGAATGTCCGGATAAATCGTACCCTGTGCCAGAAATTCGATGCCCTCCTGTTTGCGGGCTTCTTCTTCAAATACACGAATAAATTCCGCACCGATGATTTTACGTTTTTTCTCCGGCTCTGCGACGCCTTCAAGTTTGTTCAGGAAGCGGTCGACCGCATCTACATAGACAAGGTTTGCATCCATCTGATTGCGGAATAGATCAACAACCTGCTCCGGCTCGCCTTTGCGAAGCAAACCATGGTTAACATGAACACATACAAGCTGTTTGCCAATTGCTTTAATTAAAAGTGCTGCAACAACGGAGGAATCGACGCCGCCGGACAGGGCGAGCAATACTTTTTTGTCAGCGACTTGCGCACGAATTGCGCTTACCTGTTCCTCGATGAAAGCATCGGCGAGGGCCTGGGTGTTGATACGGGCCATGGATTCGGGCCGTTTGTTGTTTTCCATAGTAAATTTTCCTCCTATATCTGTCGATATCCGGGCTTGGCTGCATCGTGTTTGCAGCCGTAATAAAGCATGTTTTCGGCTCTTATTATATCCGTTCAACGGTGTTCTGTAAAGAAGAAGTAGAAAAATATGATACAGAAAGTTGCAATACAAATTGTTTTTGAAAAAAAGCAAATGATGATTGCGTAATATCCTTTGGCGGCGAAAACAAAGGCACATAGAACAGCAAAAGAAAAATGACCTTAAAGGAATAGCTCCTTCAAGGTCATTAGAGAAGATCAAAATTTTGCAATGGTTAAAAACCGGTGTTGCCAACACAAAAAGTCACTCGAACTCGCCAAATGAAACCGCCTTCTAAACTTTTCTGTATAGGTGATTTGATTCCATTTGACTTGATTTGATACCCATTATCCAAATCCTATCGGGTATCCGACTTTCTGCTATCAAAAAGCTATCGGGGGCCGCTATCGAAGGTAGCGCTTGTTTCCGTGTATCAGCCGGTTAACAGGTGAAAAAGGGAATGCATCATCTGGACTTTTGAAATATATATTATCGCTTATTTCACATCATATGACATGCAGTACCCATGAAAACTACTATTATTTCTGCAATCTTTTTGTACTTCCATTCTAACATGAAACTGCCCTAAACGCAACGACAGATTCGTTTTTCCATTCCTCGTCTAGCTGCTCTTTGTCCTTCCCTGCAACCTTTTCAAGACGGCCTCTACTTGGGCATGCAAAGTCCCACCGCATTGCGTTTACCGGACATAATTCGGTGGGATTTATTTCACATCTAGCAAAGCCTCGATTACTTACTGATGTCCTTAACCGAATCACGAACAACCAATTCGGCATCCAAACGGATATTATGAACAGGAATGCTCTCGTTGTTGATCAGACGCAACACCTGATCAACCGCAGTTCGTCCCTTTTCACTTGGATTCTGACGCATCGTAGTCAGCTGCGGTCTTGTATTTTTTGCAAAAATGTTATCATCGAATCCCACTACGGAGATATCCTCTGGCACTCGGATACCCCTGTCATAGAAGTAATTGACAGCAAAAGACGCATAATAATCAGAAGCAAAAAAGAGTGCCGTAAACTCACTGATTCTCTGACATACGATATCATAGGTCTTAATTATCCCCGCAGTACCAAAACCGATTTGGACGAACTCGTTTTTCGGAACCGGAATGTGATGTTCCTCCAATGCCTCACGGTATCCTTGCCAGCGCTCATAATCGACACCCACGCGATTGTCTGCAAGAAAGGCAATCTTTTTGTGTCCCATTCCGATTAAGTACTCCGTGATTCGTTTTGCACATTCCCTGTCTTTTAATCCCACGTTCGTATAGGATTCATCATCATCCTGAAAATAGCAGTCAATAAAAACAAGCGGAATCTTCAAGTTTTCTTTCATCTTCCTGCACTCAGCGGCATTCAAGCCCAGGGAAATAATACCGTCAACATTCCAGGTAATTGCCATTTTCTGAATCTCGTCTGCTTTATCTGATGCGTACAGCATCAGATAATATCCGAACTTCCGCACTTCATCCTCAATCACGCCAATCAACTCGCTGTTAAAGGGGTCCTGCACCACGTTTTTCCCCTCCATGGTAGGATACCGGATGATCAGACCGATTATTTTTGAGGAACTTCGTGCCAGAGACCTTGCATTCATGTTCGGAATGTAATGAAGCTCTTCAATTTTTTTACGAACGCGCTGAATCGTTTGCGGAGATACTTCTTTTGTATTACCGTGGATCACATTGGATACTGTCGTCGGACTGACATCCAACTCTGCCGCGATCTGCTTTATTGTCACCATTTTGATTACACCTTTCCGAATCAATCACTGTGCATATCTCCATAAATGTTAATCTGAACAGCCTCTCTCTGATTATTATACCGTGATTGAAGGAAAGTTCAACTGTTTTTTTCGAATTGTCCGCTTGATGCTGCATTGTTAAAAATGTATAAATTATATAAATAAATCTGTACAAATTAAACCTTTTGCGCAAAAGGTGTTGACAAGCAAAAATCAGGACTATATAATGATTACACCAAAACCTTTTGCGTCAAAGCGCTAATTTTAAGGTCTGAAAAGTAGATTTTATTGTTAAAGTTTGCGTAGCCGCGAAAGGAAATTATAAAGGAAACTATAAAGGAAAGGAAGAACAAAATGAAAAAACGAGTATTGGCCTTACTGCTGGCCGCAGTAATGATCGCAGGTTTTGCCGTGGGTTGCGGAAAAGCCCCGGCAGAAACAAATGACGCCCCGGCGGGCCCCAGCGACACCCCGGCAAATACAAACGGTGATGCGCTGGAAGGCACACTGAATATTTTCCAGTTCAAGGTGGAAATCAACGATGCTTTGATCGAGGCGACCGAGCGGTACATGGAGCTCAATCCCGGCGTGAAGGTCAACCTGGAGACCGTCGGCGGCGGTGATGACTACGGCGCAGCACTGAGAACAAAGATGCAGAGCAGCGATCAGCCGGCTATCTTCAATATCGGTGGTCCCCAGGACGTGATCGACTGGGCCGCCAATCTGGAGGATCTGGCTGCCGAGCCCTGGGTCGCGAATACGGTGAACGGCCTGCTTGATGACGTGTCCAAGGACGGCAAAGTCTACGGCATGCCCATGGCCATCGAAGGCTACGGCTTCGTATACAACAAGGATATTTTTGAGGCGGCAGAAATTGACGCGGCCTCGCTGAAAACCTTTGATGAGATTGACGCGGCGTTTGCCAAGCTGAAGACTATGATCGACAACGGCGAACTCAAGGATCAGTTCCCGGTTCTGGAAGCTGTCATCGAGTATCCCGCGAAGGAAAAGTGGGTCACCGGTATGCATACCTCCAACGTGGCTCTGGGACAGGAGTTCGCAAACTGCACCGAAGCGTTTAACGCCAAGGAAGTTCAGTTCACCTACGGCGATCAGCTGAAGGAGCTGATCGACCTTCAGGTGAAGTACACAACCAATGCCGATAATCCTTCTGCTTTGAACGCGGTGGATTACTCCATGCAGGCCGGCGGCGGTATAGCCATTGAAAGAGTTGCCGTGATCCAGCAGGGCAACTGGGTGTTCCCGGTTATCAATGAGGTTGATCCGGAAGTAGCGCAGAAGCTTGACATTATTCCTCTGCCCCTGAAGGGTGTTTCTGAAGGCAATACCCCGATCGGCGTGCCCATGTATTGGGCGGTGAACAGCCAGTGCGATGATAATACAAAGAAGATTGCAAAGGATTTCCTGAACTGGCTGTATCAGTCTGAGGAAGGCATGCAGATCGTTGTCAACAACTTCGGTTTCATTCCTCCCTTCACCAACTATGGTGATAACCTGCCCTCCGATCCTCTCGGACAGGCTGTGAGCAGAGCCGCCAATGCTGGCACGGTAGCTCCCTGGGTGTTTAACGGATGCCCCACCAGCTGGGCAGAAAATGTTCTGGGCGCGGAAATCCAGGCCTACCTGGCCGGCCAGAAAACCTGGGATGAAGTGGTTGCCTCTGCGCAGCAGTCCTGGGCGGACGCTCGCAAGTAAAGCACTGCTGCCTCTGAATAAATCGACTATCGCTGCGGGCGGAACATTCCGCCCGCAGCTTCAGAGGATTTGTTCAGATGTGCCGTCATATCAAAAGACAATGTCCGTTTAAGGAGGAGCATTTTGAAAAAATCGAAAATAGGTTTCTGGGCGTTTGTACTGCCGTCTTTCGTATTCTTTGTCCTGGTTGTGGTGATTCCGGCAGTATGGGGCCTGGCATATTCCCTTACGGACTGGAACGGCATCAGTAAGGAGATCCATTTCGTAGGCATCCAGAACTACATACAAATATTCAGCCAGGATGGGGATTTTTTTCATGCGTTTGCCTTTACCGCCGTATTCGCCCTTGCGGCAGTCATCGGGGTGAACGTGGTTGGTTTTCTGCTTGCCCTGTTGGTGACATCCAAGGCAAAGGGCACCACTTTCATGCGCGGCGCATTTTTCATGCCGAATCTGATCGGCGGCATTCTCCTCGGTTTTACATGGCAGTTTATTTTTGTCCAAGCCTTTGGCGCAATCGCCAACGCCACCGGTTGGGGCTTTTTTGCCAACTGGCTTTCCGATACGAAAACCAGCTTCTGGGGCTTGCTGATTCTTGTCATCTGGCAGCTGGCAGGCTATATGATGGTCATTTACATCGCTCAAATTCAGAATATTCCCGACAGCATTATGGAGGCCGCGAAAATCGACGGGGCAGGCTATCTGCAGCGTCTGAAATATATTGTCCTTCCGCTGGTAGCTCCGGCGTTTACGGTGGGCCTGTTCCTGTCACTGACAACTTGCTTTAAGCTGTATGATCAGAACCTGGCCCTGACAAACGGCGGTCCGTTCAACAGCACGGAAATGCTGGCACTGAACATCTATAATTCCGCGTTTAAATACAACGAACTGGGTATCGCACAGGCGAAAGCTGTGGTCTTTCTGGTTGCAGTGGCCGGTATTGGCCTGACGCAGCTTTATTTCAGCAAGAAAAAGGAGGTCGAAATGTAATGAAGAAGAAAAGCAAAATTTCTTCCCTTGTTTTAACCTTCATTGGCATCCTCCTTTCCGTACTCTTCCTGTCGCCGGTTTTGATCCTTCTGAGCAATTCGTTCAAGTCCCTGAAAAATATCTATCTGAATGTACTGGCTCTTCCCACTGCGGATACGTTTACAATAAAGAATTATCCGGAGGCCTTTGTCAAGCTGGATTACATCCATTCCCTGCTGAACTCTCTTGGCATCACGTTGGCTTCCACGATTCTGCTCCTGCTGTGCTGCTCCATGGCGGCCTGGGTGCTTGTACGCTATAAAACAAAGCTGAGTAATATCATGTTTATGGTTTACGCAGCGGCTACGCTGATTCCGTTCCAGTGCGTCATGCTCCCGCTGGTCCGTCTGATGGATACGCTCCACATGATGAACCGGTGGGGACTGGTTCTCATGTATCTGGGCTTCGGCTCCAGCCTGTCCGTGATCCTGTTCCACGGCTTCATCAAAAGCATCCCGGAGGAACTGGAGGAAGCCGCCAGAATCGATGGCTGCAATATGCTGCAGACATTTTTCCTGATAGTCCTGCCTCTGCTGAAACCGATCATGGTCACGGTTGCGATTCTGAATTCCATGTGGATCTGGAACGATTTCCTGCTTCCTCAGCTGATGATCAATAAGCCCGGTTGGCAGACGCTTCCATTAAAAACCTTCCTGTTCTTCGGACAATTCTCCAAGAAGTGGGATCTTGCTACTGCCGGCCTTGTGATGTGCATGCTGCCCATCATTATCTTCTATCTTGTGAGCCAGAAGCACATTGTTAAGGGCGTTGCGGAAGGCGCGATAAAGGGTTGAATCTATGAATAATTTTGGAAACTGGTGGAAAGAAGCGGTTGTATATGAGATCTATGTCCGAAGCTTCAACGACAGCAACGGCGACGGAATCGGAGATCTGAGGGGAATTCTTGAAAAGCTGGATTATCTGAAATACCTGGGTGTGGATGTATTGTGGCTTACCCCAATATATCAGTCACCCAACTGTGACAACGGATATGATATTTCCGATTATCGGAGCATTATGAAGGCATTCGGAACTATGGACGATTTTGATCTTCTGCTGAAGGAAAGCCATAAGCGGGGCATCAAAATTATAATGGATCTTGTGGTGAATCATACATCGGATGAGCACGAATGGTTCGTAAAAAGCCGGTCCCCGGAGCCTAATCCATACTGGGATTATTATATCTGGCGGGATGGACGGGATGGAAAAGCGCCTAACAACTGGGGTTCCTGGTTCAGCGGCCCTGCCTGGACCTATGACGAAAACAGGAAGCAGTATTATCTGCACATTTTCGCCCCCAAGCAGCCGGATCTGAACTGGGATAATCCTCAGGTGCGCGAAGATGTGTATTCCATGATGCGGTGGTGGCTGGACAAGGGAATCGACGGCTTCCGAATGGATGTCATCGACATGATTTCCAAAACGGAAGCTTTCCCGGACGGAGAAATCAACGGACTGTATGGGGATCTTGCGCCCTACTGCATCCACGGGCCTCATGCGCATGACTATCTGCGGGAGATGAATGAAAAAGTCCTGAGCTGTTATGACATCATGACAGTGGGAGAAACGCCCTGTGTGACACTGGAAGAAGCCAGAAAATACGCCGGATACGACCGTCACGAGTTGGGAATGGTGTTTCAGTTTGAACACGTTGAGTTAGTGAAGGGGAAGTACGGAAAATGGAGCGATGAACGCTTTAGCGTAAAGAAGCTGAAAGAAATTCTGGACAAATGGCAGACAGGGATGCAGGGAATTGCTTGGAATTCTCTGTTCTGGAGCAACCATGACCAGCCCCGTGCCGTTTCCCGCTTCGGAGATGATGGCAAGTATCGTGTAGAATCGGCAAAGATGCTGGCAACCTGCCTTCACATGCTGCAGGGAACACCCTATATCTATCAGGGAGAGGAACTGGGCATGACAAATGCCTATTTCGATAACCTGAGCGATTACAGGGACATGGAATCTCTCAATGCCTACCACGAGCTGGTAGAGGAATTGGGAGAAAGTCATGAGCAGATGATGGGCTGTCTGAAGGCGATTAGCCGCGATAACGCAAGAACGCCAATGCAGTGGAATGACGGGAAAAATGCCGGCTTTACCGACGGTACGCCCTGGATTGCCGTAAACCGTAATTTCCGAACAATCAACGCGGAAGCCCAAATGCGAGACGAAAACTCCGTCTTGAATTATTACAGGAGACTGATCGCACTGCGGCATGAAAAACCGGTGGTTGTCTATGGTGACTATCATATGCTGTTAAAAGAAGATCCTGATGTATTTGCATATGAGAGAACCCTTGACGGCGTCAGGCTCACTGTAATCTGCAATTTTACGGACCATGAAGTCGGGTGCGCACTGTTGTCAAAAGAAGAGGAGATTTTGATTTCCAATTACGAAGATCGTGCCCAAAGTGCCCTCAGACCCTTTGAGGCGGTCGTTTATGAGACGGTAGTTTAAGCTGGAAAATGACCAGCAATATGGGCGGCGTGATCGAAATGATCACGCCGCCTCAGCTTGTCAAAAAAGTCCTGACAGGACTTTTTTGACCGCTTCAACCCCCGAGCGTTTTGAATCCTTCAAAACGCTGCTTCACCCAAAAAGCTTGAAATATCAAGCTTTTTTGCGGCGGGTTATTGTAACGCGAGAATTGCGCTTCGCCGCTGCCAGCGGCAGATGAAGGCGATGCGCAATTTCCGCAGCCGCGCCGTTTGCGGGCCGTCGTAAAACAGGCCCGCAAATGGCTTTGCGGCAAGGCGAGCAAAGGGGCCTTGGTCTCGCTGAGGCTCGGTCACGCTGCGGCTCTGACATGCCACCGGCATGTCATTCACTACCGCAGCGCCGCTTCGCTACCCCTCGCGCTCCCCCGCGACTCTATTGTCGACAATTGAAGCATAGTTTTTTGACAGTCTTGGGCGGCGTGATCGAAATGATCACGCCGCCTCTCTTCATGGCTTCAATCCGGGGATTTTTCTTCAGGCATACGGGGTTTGCAGGCCTTCGAGAGAGACCATCCCATAAACCTTCAATGTGGTGTAGAATAGAACCGTCTCGCCGGTAAAGAAACTCTGCTATGGCTTGGTTATAACCATTGAAGATTTTTTTAATTCAGAACGGTTCCGGAATTTAGAGCAGAAAATCAAATAAAAAGACGCCTCCTGTACCAGTGTGATATGCTCCCCCTATGTTTGACAGTGTTTTTCCTTTTTCACTGTCTCTCATAGAGGGAGCATATCAGTCAGCACGGGGTCTATTGTTGATTCAGTTTACTCAAACTCCACCGTTGCGGGGGGTTTGGAGGTGATGTCGTAGAGGACGCGGTTTACGCCCTTGACCTCGTTTACGATGCGGTTGGAGACCTTGTCCAGCACCTCATAGGGGATGCGGGTCCAGTCGGCGGTCATAAAGTCGCTGGTGGTGACACTGCGCAGGGCCACGGCGTAATCGTAAGTCCGCCCGTCACCCATGACGCCCACGGAGCGCATGTTGGTCAATGCCGCGAAATATTGATTCATGGTGTGCCCCAGACCGGCCTTGGCGATCTCGTCCCGGAAGATGAAGTCGGCCTCCCGGAGGATGTCCAGCTTCTCTTTGGTGACCTCGCCGATGACGCGGATGCCCAGACCGGGGCCGGGGAAGGGCTGGCGCATGACCAGATACTCCGGCAGGCCCAGCTCGCGGCCCAGTGCGCGCACCTCGTCCTTAAAGAGCATACGCAGCGGCTCGATGATCTCCTTGAAGTCCACATAGTCGGGCAGACCGCCCACGTTGTGGTGGCTCTTGATGACGGCGGCGTCGCCCTTGCCGGACTCGATCACGTCGGGATAGATGGTGCCCTGCACCAGAAAATCCACGGCGCCCAGCTTCCTGGCCTCTTCCTCAAAGACGCGGATGAACTCCTCGCCGATGATCTTGCGCTTGCGCTCCGGGTCGGTGACGCCGGCGAGCTTCTGTAGGAAGCGCTCCTCCGCGTTGACGCGGACAAAGTTGATGTCCCACTTGGCAAAAGCTTGTTCCACCTCGTCGCCCTCGTTTTTCCGCATCAGACCGTGGTCCACAAAGACGCAGGTGAGCTGATTGCCCACGGCTTCCGCCAGCAGGGCGGCAGCCACCGAGGAATCCACGCCGCCGGACAGGCCCAGAAGCACCTTGCCCTCTCCGATCTTGGCACGGGCGGCCTGAATGGCCTCCTGCTTATAGTCGGACATGGTCCAGGTTCCGGAGGCGCCGCAGACCTCATAGAGGAAATTGCGGATCATATTCTGGCCGTATTCGGTGTGGTTCACTTCAGGGTGGAACTGCACGCCGTAGAAACGG
The DNA here is from genome assembly GCA_051866735.1 of Candidatus Limivicinus sp. Classification (GTDB taxonomy): domain Bacteria; phylum Bacillota; class Clostridia; order Oscillospirales; family Oscillospiraceae; genus Limivicinus. The sequence goes on along the minus strand of JBJDXP010000043.1, from coordinate 42,171 downwards.
CGCTGCTCATCGCAGATGCCCACAGTGGGGCAAGCGGCAGAGTGGGCCACCAGAGAGAAGCCCTCGGGCACCTTTGCCATGTAATCGCCGTGGCTCATCCAGGTGACGCTCTGCTCCGGCAGACCCTTGAACAGGCGGCAGCCGGGGTCAAAGAAGGTCTCGGTCTTGCCGTATTCCCGGGCGGAGTCGGCCTGGGCGGCAGTCACCATTCCGCCCAGCTCGTGGGCCAGCAGCTGGCAGCCGTAGCAGATGCCCAGAATGGGCACGCCCAGACGGAACACGCCGGTGTCCACATGGGGGGCCTTCTGGTCATAGACGCTGTTGGGTCCGCCGGTGAAGATGATGCCCATGGGGTCATAGGCTCTGATCTCCTCAAGGGGCATGTCGAAGGGCTTGACCTCGCAGTAAACATTGCATTCGCGGACTCGGCGGGCGATCAGCTGGTTATACTGTCCGCCGAAGTCCAGTACAAGAATTTTCTCGTCTCTCATCGGTACCCCGCCTCAGAACATGGTGATGCAGGCCTCGCGCTCAGCGCCCACGGACACATACTTGATGGGGCAGTTGATGGCCTTTTCAATGTAGCGGATATAGTCCAGCGCCGCGGCGGGCAGGTCTTCCTTGGAGCGGCAGCCGCTGACGTCGCAGTGGAAGCCGGGGAGATATTCATACACAGGCTTTGCAGCGTTCAGTTCGTCGATGTCGGAGGGGAAGTAGTCGATGCGCTTGCCGTCCAGCTCGTAGGCCACGCAGACGGGGATCTGCTCCAGATAGGAGAGTACGTCCAGCTTGGTCAGCGCCACATAGCTGCAGCCCTGCATCAGTGCGCCGTAGCGGGAGGCCACAACGTCAAAGCCGCCCACTCTGCGGGGCCGGCCGGTGGCCGCGCCGTATTCTCCGCCCGCTTCCCGCAGGGCGTCGGCCTCGGGGCCGAACATCTCGCAGGTAAAGGGGCCTTCGCCCACGCAGCTGGAATAGGCCTTCATAATGCCGATGCTCTCGTCCAGCCTGGCAAAGGGGATACCGGCACCGATGGGCGCGTAAGCCGCCAGGGTGGTGGAGGCGGAGGTGTAGGGGTAGATGCCGTATTCAATGTCGCGCAGAGCGCCCAGCTGGGCCTCAAAGATAATGGACTTGTTCTCCTTCATGGCCTGGTTCAGATACTCGGTGGTGTTGCAGACGTAGGGGGTGAAGCAGCGGCCGAATTTCTCCAGCCAATCCATGATGTCGTCCAGCAGGACAGGCGCGTGGCCGTAGCCCTTCTCAACGGTCAGGTTCTTCCACTCGATGATGCCCTCCAGCCGGTCTCTCAGGGTGTCCCAGTGGAGCAGGTCGCCCATGCGGATGGTCTTCTTCATGAACTTGTCCGCATAGACCGGGGAGATGCCCCGGCGGGTGGAGCCGAACTTCTTGTCGCCCAGGCGGTCCTCTTCCAGGCCGTCCAGCAGCTTGTGGTAGGGCATGCAGATGGTGGCCCGGTCGCTGATCTTCAGGTGCTCAGGCGTGACCTCAATGCCGCCTTCCCGCAGGCGCTGTGCCTCGCCGTAGAGATGCTCAAGGTCAATGACGATACCGGGACCCAGGACGTTTACCGTCTCATCCCGGAGAATGCCGGAGGGCATAAGATTCAAAACGAATTTGCCCTTTTCATTCACCACGGTGTGTCCGGCGTTATTGCCGCCCTGATAGCGCACAACGATGTCGTACTTCTCGCTGAGCAGGTCCACCATACGGCCCTTGCCCTCGTCGCCCCAGTTTGTACCTACGATAGATGTTAACATGGCTCTTCTCGCTTTCTTTGTCTTATACTTTGACCTCGGCCTTGAAGCCGATATATTCACTGTACTTTTCCAGTACCGGGTCTACGCTCTCGCTCAGGAACTTTTCACACTGATACTCCGCCATGCCGGTGAAGGTGGCGGGGTCGGTGAGGGTGTCCAGCTCCTCTTTCGTAAGGCCGAAGCTCTCGTCCTGCATGACGCGCTCCAGCAGGTCGTTATCCCTGCCGTAGAGCTTGACCTGCTCGGCGGCAGCCACGGAGTGGCGGCGGATGGCCTCGTGGAGGGCCTGCCGGTCCCCGCCCTTGTTTTTAACGCAGTACATCAGGATGTTCTCCGTGGCCATAAAGGGCAGCTCCGCGTCAAGATGCTTTTTGATGACGGCGGGATAGACCTTCATGCCGCTGACGATGTTGATGTACAGGTTCAGAATGCCGTCCACGGCCAGGAAGGCCTCCGGGATGCAGAGACGGCGGTTGGCCGAGTCATCCAGCGTCCGCTCAAACCACTGGGCAGAGGCGGTGAGGGCGGCGTTCTGCACGTCGCAGATCACATAGCGGGACAGGGAGGCAATGCGTTCGGAGCGCATGGGGTTTCTCTTATAGGCCATGGCGGAGGAGCCGATCTGCTTTGCCTCAAAGGGCTCGTCCACTTCCTTCAGATGGCTCATCAGCCGGATGTCGCTGGAGAATTTGGACGCGCTCTGGGCGATGCCGCTGAGCACCTGAAGCACGGCGAAATCCGCCTTGCGGGTGTAGGTCTGGCCGCTGACCTTCTGGCACTTGTCCATGCCCATCTTGGCGGCGATCTTCTCCTCCAGCAGCTCCACCTTTGCCTTGTCCCCGTCAAAGAGCTCCAGGAAGCTGGCACCGGTGCCGGTGGTACCCTTGCAGCCCAGAAGCCGCAGGTTTTCCAGCTGGAAGTCCAGCTGTTCAATGTCGAAGAGCAGGTCGTTGAGCCAGAGGCAGGCCCGCTTGCCGATGGTGGTGGGCTGGGCGGCCTGGAAATGGGTGTAGGCCAGGCTGGGCAGAGCCTTGTACTTCTCCGCAAAGTCGCGGAGAGCGGCCACGGCGTTTACCAGGAGCTTCCGCACCAGCAGCAAGCCGTCCCGCATCTGCAGAATGTCGGTGTTGTCACCCACATAGCAGGAGGTGGCGCCCAGGTGGATAATGGGCTTGGCCTTGGGGCAGACCTCGCCGAAGGTGAGCACATGGGCCATCACGTCGTGCCGGACCTCGTGCTCATGCGCCGCGGCGGATGCATAGTCGATGTTGTAAATGTTTTGGCGCATCTCCTGGATCTGCTCGTCGCTGATGGGGATGCCCAGCTCCTGCTCCGCCTCCGCCAGCGCGATCCACAGCCTGCGCCAGGTGGAAAACTTGTTGTCGTCGGAAAACAGACGCTTCATTTCGTCGTCGGCGTATCTGCCGCACAGGGGGTTCTGGTAAAATTCGTGCATGCTCGCTCTCTCCATTGTTACCATTATTTATATGTACTGATGGGACGGCGCTTATGCTCGCTGCGCCGGTGATAACCGTCGATGACGGCTTTATCCTTTTCGTTGACCCTGCCATAGAGCAGATAGTCGTCAATGGCCCGGTAGCTCACGCCCATCTCGGCCTCGTCGGTCTGCCCGTCGAACAGTCCGGCGGAGGGGGCCTTGTCAATGATGCAGCGGGGCGCTTTCAGGTATTCCAGAAATTCAAAGACCTCGGTAGCGGTCAGGTCGGAAATGGGGTTGAAGTCACAGGCCCCGTCGCCCCACTTGGTGTAATAGCCCATATAGGCCTCGCTGCGGTTGCCGGTGCCCGCCACAAGGCGGGATTCCGCCGCGGCAATGCCGTAGAGGGTGGTCATGCGCAGCCGGGGGGCCAGATTGGTGATGGCCTGGCTGTTCAGCTCCGTCACGGCGCTGAGCTGTTCCATCAGCGCTTCCCGGACGGCCGTCAGGTCCACCATGCGGGTCTCAATGCCGAACTGCTCTGCCAGGGCCCGGCCGTCGTCCGCGTCCATGCCGAAATTGCGCTTGGAGGCGCAGGGCATGATGACGCCCACGGTGTTTTCACAGGCGGCCTTGCACAATATGCCCACAAGGGCGCTGTCCTTGCCGCCGGAGTTGCCGAATACGATGCCGGAGACCCCGGAGCTTTTCACAAGCTCCCGGATGAAGCTTACCCGGCCCTCAAATTCCGCCTGATAATCTCTCATTCTTTCAATCCTTTCACGGCCGCGCCCACAAAGCCCCTGAACAGGGGATGCGCCTTGTTGGGACGGCTCTTGAACTCGGGGTGGAACTGCACGCCCACGAAGAAGCTGCCGTTATCCAGCTCTACCGCCTCCACAATGTGCCCGTCGGGGGAGAGGCCGCAGAGGGTCAGACCCTTGCTGCTGAGCACTTCGCGGTAATCGTTGTTGAACTCATAGCGGTGGCGGTGGCGCTCGCTGATATCGCCCGCGCCGTAGCAGTCGTGCATCTGTGTGCCCGCCTGCACATGGCAGGGATAAGCGCCCAGACGCAGCGTTGCACCCTTATCTATATTATCGTTCTGATCGGGCAGAAAATCAATCACTTTATTTGCGGAAAGGGGATCAAATTCACCGGAATTTGCGTCGGCAATGCCGCAGACATGGCGGGCAAACTCAATTACCGCCACCTGCATACCCAGGCAGATGCCCAGATAGGGCACGCCCGTCTCCCGGGCATAGCGGGCAGCGCAGATCATGCCCTCGATCCCCCGGTCGCCGAAGCCGCCGGGGACGATAATGCCGTTGCAGTCGCCCAGGACCTGGGCCACATTGCCCTCGTTGATGTTCTCGCTGTCGATCCAGCGGATATGGACCTTGGCGCCCAGCGCGTAGCCCGCATGGCGCAGGGCCTCGGCCACGGAGAGATAGGCGTCGTGCAGCTGCACATATTTGCCCACAAGGCCGATGGTGACCTGCTTGTCCAGGCTCTCGATCCGCCGGACCAGATCCTGCCACTCCCGCAGGTCGGGGGCCTTGGTCCAGAGACCCAGCTCCCGGCAGACCACCAGGGAGAAGTCGTTCTCCTCCAGCATCAGGGGCGCCTCGTAGAGATTGGGCAGGGTGCGGTTTTCGATCACGCAGTCCGGCTTGACGTTGCAGAACATGGCGATCTTCTTGAAGATGGCAGGCTCCAGCGGCTCGTCGCAGCGCAGGACGATGATGTCCGGGGAAATGCCCATGCCCTGAAGCTCCTTCACGGAGTGCTGGGTGGGCTTGGTCTTGTGCTCGTCGCTGCCCCGGAGGAAGGGAACCAGGGTGACGTGGATGAAGAGGGAGTTTTCCCGGCCCTGCTCGATCCCCACCTGGCGGGCGGCTTCAAGGAAGGGCTGGCTTTCAATGTCGCCGGTGGTGCCGCCGATCTCGGTGATCACCACATCGGCCCCGGTCTTCCGGCCCACGCTGTAGATAAAATCCTTGATCTCCTGGGTGATGTGGGGGATGACCTGTACCGTCTGGCCCAGATACTCGCCCCGGCGCTCCTTGTTCAGCACATTCCAGTACACCTTGCCGGTGGTCAGGTTGGAGTATTTGTTCAGATCCTCGTCGATAAAGCGCTCGTAATGGCCCAGGTCCAGGTCGGTCTCGGCCCCGTCCTCGGTAACAAAGACCTCGCCGTGCTGATAGGGGCTCATGGTGCCCGGATCTACATTAATATAAGGGTCCAGCTTCTGGGCCGCCACCTTCAGGCCCCGGGCCTTCAGAAGCCGTCCGAGAGACGCCGCGGTAATGCCCTTTCCCAGCCCGGAGACCACGCCGCCGGTAACGAAAATGTATTTTGTCATATGAGTACCTCCTCTGTGTATTCTGCAAAAAAATAACGTTCTCCGATGCCTTAAGGGGGCACTTGGCCCCTTACACCAGTGAACGCTCACAGAAAAAGTACAAAAATCAATTACTGAGTCAGTATACACCGGTTCGGGGACCTTGTCAATAAGTTTTTCAAAACTTTCCACGCCTATACGGCCCGGACAAAAAAGAAAAAATTTCTCTTGCATTTCCTGCCCGGGTCTGCTATTATATAAAAGCTGTCTCATCAGCGAAACACAAGCAAGGAGGTGCTTCAAATATGGCAAAGTGTCAGTTTTGCGAGAAGGACGTGGCCTTCGGCATCAAGGTCAGCCACTCCCACAGACGCTCCAACCGTACCTGGAAGCCGAATGTGAAGCGCGTCAAGGCCATCGTGGACGGAAGCCCCAAGCATGTTTACGTCTGCACTCGCTGCCTCCGCAGCGGCAAGGTCACCCGCGCTGTGTAATTTAACATTACCCGAAACAAGCCTGTCGAACGCTGTACGACGGGCTTTTTTCGGTTATATGGGGCTTGAAATATCAGCCCTGGTCATATACAATACCCCTGTCGAATTTTGCAGAAACATAGGAGAACGGATATGAAGCTTCTTGAACAGCGCATCCTCAGCGACGGGAAAGTGAAGCCCGGCGGCATCCTCAAGGTGGACGGCTTTCTGAACCACCAGATCGACCCCTCCCTGCTCTATGAAATGGCCCAGGAGCTGAAACGGCTCTACGCCGGGGAAGAGATCAACAAGATCCTCACCATCGAGGCCTCCGGCATCGCTATGGCCAGCCTGGTGGGCTTCGTATTCGGCTGCCCGCTGGTCTTTGCCAAGAAAAGCAAGTCCCGCAACATCTCCGACGATGTGTATTCCGTGGAGGTGGAGTCCTTCACCCACGGCAACACCAACACCGTGGTGGTGTCCAGGGAGTATCTGAAAGCGGGAGACCGGATCCTCATCATCGACGATTTCCTTGCTACCGGCGCAGCCCTTGTGGGCCTGAAGACACTGGCGGAGCAGGCGGGGGCCACCGTTGTGGGCGCCGGCATCGCCATTGAAAAAGCCTTCCAGGGCGGCGGCGACCTGCTGCGCAGTCAGGGCCTTCGCATAGAATCCCTGGCAAGGATCGCCTCCATGGGCGATGACGGCAGCATCAGCTTTTGCTGAAGATTGCCCGAGATCGGAATTTGTCTTTTTTGCCAAAAAACAAAGGTTAAAAATAGTAAAATCGTCTAAAAACGTCACTTGACATTTTTCGCGCATACTGATAATCTATATCCTGTAACAACTGGACACAGCACTTCGATATAAAGCAAATAATATGGATTTGAAGTTTCTACCCGGACACCGTAAATGACCGGACTATCGAAATAAACAAAGAAGCCGCGAGCTTCTTTGCACTTTTGTTTTTGTCTATGTACCGGTCACGGCTTCAAATCGGCTGTGACCGGTTATGTTTTTCGGTCTTTACCGCAGCAGCGGTTTAGATAAAGGAAGCGCTGATTCAATCAAAGCGCCCCGGATTTTCGGCAGAAATTCTTGCCGGCGAGGAAGAAAAGTGCAGGAATACTTTGTGTATTTCAAACTTTTCTGACGACGTCCAGCGGGAATTTATGCCGTGAAGATGGGTGCTGGGATTAAATCAGAGGTTCCTAAAATAAAAACTTTTACTTGAGGAGATCAAAGAATGAAAAAGTTTCTTGCCATGATCCTTGCGCTCGCAATGGTTTTCGCCCTGTGCGCCTGCGGCAATTCTGCAGCTCCCGCTGAGAGCGCTGCTCCCGCCGAAGAGTCCGCTGCCCCCGTCGAGGAATCCGCCGCTCCCGCTGAGGAGTCCGCCGCTTCCGACATCAAGGTCGGCTTCATCTTCCTGCACGACGAGAACTCCACCTATGACCTGAACTTCATCAACGGCGCCAAGGAAGCCTGCGCTGCTCTGGGCCTGAGCGAAGATCAGTTCATCTTCCGCACCAACATCCCCGAAGGCCAGGAGTGCTATGACGCCGCCGCTGAGCTGGCCGATGCCGGCTGCTCCATTGTCTTCGCCGACAGCTTCGGCCACGAGGACTACATGATCCAGGCTGCCAAGGAGTTCCCCGAGGTTCAGTTCTGCCACGCCACCGGCACCAAGGCTCACACCGAGGGTCTTGACAACTTCCACAACGCTTTTGCCTCCATCTACGAGGGCCGCTTCCTGGCCGGCATTGCCGCAGGTCTCAAGCTCAACGAGATGATCGAGAATGGTGAGTTCACCGCAGACGAGGCCAAGATCGGCTATGTCGGCGCTTTCACCTACGCAGAAGTCGTCTCCGGCTACACCTCCTTCTTCCTGGGCGCCCGCTCCGTCTGCCCCACCGCCACCATGGAAGTGACCTTCACCGGTTCCTGGTACGATGAGACCGCCGAGAAGGAAGGCGCAAACAAGCTCATCGCCAACGGCTGCAAGCTCATCAGCCAGCACGCTGACTCCATGGGCGCTCCCACTGCCTGCGAGACCGCCGGTGTTCCCAACGTGTCCTACAACGGCAGCACTGTTGCCGCCTGCCCCAACACCTTCATCGTCTCTTCCCGCATCAACTGGGCTCCCTACTTTGAGTACATTGTCAACTGCGTCCTGAACGGCGAGCAGATTGACACCGACTGGACCGGCACCACCGAGACCGGCTCCGTTGTCCTGACCGAGGTCAACGAGCAGGCCGCAGCAGCCGGCACTGTCGAGGCCATCGAGGAAGCCAAGGCCGCTCTGGCTGACGGCAGCCTCCACGTCTTTGACATCAGCACCTTCACCGTTGGCGATGCTGCTCTGGACAGCTACATGGCCGACGTTGACACCGATCCCGCCTACACCGGCGACACCGAGGTCGTTGCTGACGGCTACTTCCACGAGTCCGAGTTCCGCTCCGCTCCTTACTTTGACGTGCAGATCGACGGCATCACCCTGCTGGATACCGCATTCTGATTTGATCTTTATTCCCAGGGAAGTCCCGGTTATGCCCGGGCTTCCCTGGGCTTGCGATTACTGCTGTAAAGGGCAGCGCAGTGACATCCGCCGCCGCGCTGCCCTTTGCAGTATTATGCTTTTCTGCTTATTATCATAGGGAGAGTGAACTTCTTGGACAACAAAACCGCCGCGGTGAAAATGCGGAACATTACCAAGACCTTTGGCTCTGTGGTAGCCAACGACAAGGTATGGCTGGACATTTACAGGGGAGAGATCCTGGCGCTGCTGGGCGAAAACGGCAGCGGCAAGACCACTTTGATGAATATGCTCTCCGGCATTTATTTCCCGGACGAGGGCGAGATCAGCATCGACGGCAAGGAAGTGGTCATCCGCTCCCCCAAGGACGCCTATGATCTGGGTATCGGCATGGTGCACCAGCACTTCAAGCTGGTGGACGTGCTCACCGCCACGGAAAATGTTGTTCTGGGTCTGAAGGAGAAGGGAAAGCTGGATCTGAAGGCCGCCGCCGCGAAAATCCGGGCCATCTGCGATCAGTACGGCTTCGAGGTGGACCCGGACCAGAAGATCTATGACATGTCTGTCTCCCAGAAGCAGACGGTGGAGATCATCAAGGTGCTGTACCGGGGCGCGGATATCCTGATCCTGGACGAGCCCACCGCCGTTCTCACCCCCCAGGAGACCGACAAGCTCTTTGCCGTTTTGCGCAACATGCGAAACGACGGCAAGGCCATCGTGATCATCACCCACAAGATGCACGAGGTGGAGGAGCTGTCCGACCGGGTGGCGATTCTGCGCCACGGGCAGTTTATCGGCGACATGCCCACCAAGTCCACCAACGCCCAGGAAATGACCAACATGATGGTGGGCCACTCCGTCACGCTGAATATTGAGCGGCCGGAGCCTGTGGACCCCAAGCCCCGCATTGAGGTAAAAAACCTGACGGTGCGCAGCATCGACGGGGTGCTGAAGCTGGACGACGTGTCCTTCACCGCCAACAGCGGCGAGATTCTGGGCATTGCCGGCATCTCCGGCTGCGGACAGAAGGAGCTGCTGGAGGCCATCGCCGGCTTGCAGCCTGTGGAGTCCGGCAGTATCTGCTATGTGGAGGATAACGGAGAGCGGGAAGAGCTTCTGGGCAAAGACCCGCTGCGCATCGCCGAGATGGGCGTGGCGCTGTCCTTCGTGCCCGAGGACCGTCTGGGCATGGGCCTTGTGGCCAATATGGACCTGGCGGACAACATGATGCTCCGCTCCTTCCGCCGTGGCCACTCCTTCTTTACCGACCGGAAGTCCCCCCGAAAGCTGGCCGAGTCGGTAGTCAAAGAGCTGGATGTGAACACCCCGGGCATCTCCACCCAGGTGCGCAAGCTCTCCGGCGGCAACGTGCAGAAGGTGCTGGTGGGCCGGGAAATCTCCTCCGCCCCCACCGTGCTGCTGACCGCCTACGCGGTGCGCGGTCTGGATATCAACTCCTCTTACACCATTTATGACCTGATCAACCGGCAGAAAGCCGCCGGTGTGGCCGTGATCTACGTGGGCGAGGACCTGGACGTGCTGCTGGAGCTGGCGGACCGGATCCTGGTGCTCTGCGGCGGCAAGGTCAGCGGTATCGTGGAAGGCCGCGGCGCGCAGAAGCGGGACGTGGGCATGATGATGACTCGCCTGGGAGGGAACAAAGCCGATGAATAAGCAAAATCAGGGACCTCTGGTCCATATCGTCAAACGGGGCGCACTGCCCTGGTACTGTGCCTGGGGCATCCGGGCGGCGGCCATCGTTCTGGCCCTGCTGGCCTGCGCGCTGGTCACCACCCTGCTCACCGGCGAAGACCCCATCCAGATTTACGCCACCATGATCAAAGGCGCTTTCGGCACCACCAGAAAGGTCTGGATTTTGTTCCAGAACATTGCCATTTTGCTCTGCGTCTCCCTGGCCGTGACGCCGGCGTTTAAAATGCGCTTCTGGAACATCGGCGGCGAGGGCCAGGTGCTCATCGGCGGTCTGGCTACGGCGGCCTGCATGATCTGCCTGGGCGACAAGCTGCCCAACTGGCTGCTCATCTGCACCATGGTGGTGGCCAGCATCGCGGCCGGCGCCATCTGGGCCCTTATCCCCGCCATTTTCAAAGCAAAATGGAACACCAACGAGACTCTTTTCACCCTGATGATGAACTATGTGGCCACCCAGCTGGTAGCCTTCTTCGTCATCCTGTGGGAAGTACCCAAGGGCGCGGGCAAGATCGGCATCATCAACCAGTCCACCGAGGCGGGCTGGCTGCCTCAGATCGGCGATTACAAATATCTGCTGAACATCCTCATCGTGGCGGCCCTGACCATTTTGATGTATGTCTATCTCAATTACAGCAAGCACGGCTATGAGATCGCCGTGGTGGGCGAGAGCGAGCGCACCGCCCGCTATGTGGGCATCAAGGTGGAAAAGGTCATCATCCGCACCATGCTCCTCTCCGGCGCGGTCTGCGGCATCGCGGGGCTGCTGCTGGTGGGCGGCACGGACCACACCATCACCACCACCATCGCCGACGGGCGGGGCTTCACGGCGGTCATGGTCTCCTGGCTTGCCAAATTCAACCCCATCTTTATGATTTTCACCAGCTTCCTCCTGGTGTTCCTGGACCGGGGGGCCAGCGAGATCTCCACGGTGTTCGGCCTGAACCAGTCCTTCGCGGACATTCTCACCGGCATCATCCTGTTTTTCATCATCGGATGCGAATTCTTTATTTCCTATAAGATCAGCTTCCGCAAGAGCGCAAGAAAGGAGGCCGAGGCAAATGTTTGATTTTGTGTCCTTTATTCCCCGGGCTGTGGTACAGAGCGTTCCCCTTCTTCTGGGCAGCACCGGCGAGACGCTGACGGAAAAGTCCGGCAACCTGAACCTGGGCATTCCCGGCGTCATGTATGTGGGCGCCATCAGCGGCGTCATCGGCGCGTTTCTGTATGAGCAGTCTGTGCCCTCGGCGGAGGCCATGAATGGCGTGCTGGCCATCGGCATCCCCCTGTGCGCGTCTCTGCTGGGCTCGTTGCTGATGGGCCTGCTGTACTGCTTCCTCACCGTCACCCTGCGGGCCAACCAGAACGTCACCGGCCTTGCGCTGACCACCTTCGGCGTGGGCTTCGGCAACTTCTTCGGCGGCTCTCTCATCAAGCTCACCGGCAGCGAGGTGCCCTCCATCGCCCTCTCCGCCACCAGCGCTTATTTCAGCCGCTCTCTGCCCTTTGCCAGCAAGCTGGGCTGGTTCGGCAAGATCTTCCTGTCCTATGGCTTTTTAGTATACGCGGCCATCATCATCGCCTTTGTGGCCGCCTATATCCTCCGGCACACCCGGGTGGGCCTGCATCTGCGGGCTGTGGGCGAAAGCCCCAACACCGCCGACGCCGCCGGCATCAACGTGAACCGCTACAAGTATGTGGCCACCTGCACCGGCAGCATGATCGCGGGCCTGGGCGGACTGTACTACGTTATGGACTACGCCTGCGGCGTCTGGTCCAACGACGCCTTCGGCGACCGGGGCTGGCTGGCCATTGCCCTGGTGATCTTCACCATCTGGCGGCCCAATGTGGGCGTCCTGGCCTCCATCCTCTTCGGCGGACTGTATATCCTCTACCTGTTCATCCCCACCGGCACCAACCTGGCGGTGAAGGAGCTTTACAAGATGCTGCCCTATGTGGTGACGCTGATCGTTCTGGTCGCCACCAGCATGAGAAACAAGCGGGAGGACCAGCCCCCGGCCTCTCTGGGCCTGGCCTATTTCCGGGAAGAACGATAAAGACTAAAAAAGCTCTCCTTTTCGGGAGAGCTTTTTTATTTCGTTGACAAAGCCAAAAGGGCTTTGTCAACGAGGGAGCTTAAGTGAGGCTCGAAATCTTCGATTTCGCTAAGCCAAACTTACGCCTGCGGTGGTCGAGCAAAGCTGGCTGAGGGAGAGGTGTCTGACGGTCAAAGCAATGTATTTGCATACACTACTGGCCATCCTTTTCTCTCCCTCCGTCAAAAATCAAAGATTTTTGCCACCTCCCTCATCAGAGGGAGGCTTTGGAATGCGTCATCTTTCGACTTGAGGGTCTGTTTTGTAAGGAGAAGGGCATAAAAAAGCAGATGCGAAAAACCGCATCTGCTTTTGTTTACTTCTATATCAGGGTCAAACCTTGAAGTTGACGGAGGTGGAGCCTTCGCTCTCCTGCTGGAACTCGTAGTCCTTGCCGGGGAGAATGGCGTTGAGGACGATGCCGACGATGGAGGCCACAGCCAGACCGGACAGGCTGACGGAACCGATATGCACGGCGCCGGCGGAGCTGTTGGCGATGCCCAGAGACAGTACCAGGATCAGCGCGGCGATCACTACGTTGCGGGTGTTGGTGAAGTCAACCTTGTTCTCGACCACGTTGCGCACGCCCACGGCGGAGATCATACCGTAGAGCACCAGGGACACGCCGCCGATGGTGGCAGCGGGCATAGCGGTGATGAGGGCGGCGAACTTGGGGCAGAAGCTGAGGATGATGGCGAAGGCAGCGGCGATGCGGATGACCCGGGGGTCATAGACCTTGGAGAGGGCCAGAACGCCGGTGTTCTCGCCGTAGGTGGTGTTTGCGGGAGCGCCGAACAGGGAAGCCAGCGCGGTGGCAAGGCCGTCGCCCAGCAGGGTGCGGTGCAGACCCGGCTCAACCAGGAAGTTCTTGTTGACGGTGGAGGAGATAGCGCAGATATCGCCGATGTGCTCCATCATGGTGGCGATGGCCAGGGGGACGATGGTGATGCAGGCGGTGATGAGCATTCCGGTGTCAACGCCGTTGGCGAAAAGACCAAAGACGGTGGCGTCCTTGTGGACAGGGATGCCGATCCATTTGGCGGCGGCCACAGTCTCGGCAACAGCGGCACGGGAGGCGGGATCGACGATCATGGAGACCAGGTAAGAGACGACCACGCCGATGAGGATGGGGATGATCTTGATCATGCCCTTGCCCCACATGTTGCAGACGATGACCACGATGATGGCGATGATGGCCACCAGCCAGTTGGCGCTGCAGTTGTTGATGGCGGAGGAGGAAAGGATCAGGCCGATGGCGATGATGATGGGACCGGTGACGATGGGCGGGAAGAAGCGCATGACCTTGTTGACGCCCACGGTCTTGATGACGCCGGCCAGAATGACATACATCAGGCCGGAAACGGCCACGGCAAAGCAGGCGTAAGGCAGCAGGTTAGCCTCGCCGTTGGGAGCGATCGCCCAGTAACCGGCAAGATAAGCAAAAGATGAGCCCAGGAAAGCGGGGACCTGACGCTTGGTGAGAAGGTGGAACAGCAGCGTGCCCAGACCCGCGAAGAGCAGTGTGGTGGCTACGTCCAGACCGGTGAGGGCCGGAACCAGAACGGTGGCGCCGAACATGGCGAACATGTGCTGAAGGCCCAGGATCAGCATCTTGGGGGTGCCAAGGGTGCGTGCGTCGTAAACAGGCCCGTCAATGGAAGGCTTCTTTTCTTTTCCCATTTTTTTGAGTACCTCTCTTTTTATATGAAATTTTGGACTGCGCAAAATCAGGTCGTCAGATCCATCAGGAAAACGCCGGTCTCCCCGTCAAATTCCGGAAGTCTGACTTCTACCAGCTCGCTGCGGGAGGTGGGGATATTCTTGCCCACATAGTCTGCCCGGATGGGCAGCTCCCTGTGGCCCCGGTCCACCAGAACGGCAAACTGTATGCTCCGGGGGCGGCCGCAGCTGAACACGGCCTCAATGGCGGCGCGGGCGGTGCGCCCGGTGTAGAGTACGTCATCTGTCAGCACTACGTCCCGGTCCGTCACGTCAAAGGGCAGCTCGGTGCGCTGCACCTGGGGCGACTCGGCCAGTGCGGTCAGATCGTCCCGGTAAAAGCGGATGTCGATGCTGCCGCAGGGCACCTCTACATTTTCGATTTTTTGGATATTGGCCTGGATTTGCCGGGCGATCGGCTCGCCCCGGCGGCGGATGCCCACAAGAAGCAGGTTTTCCACGCCCTTGTTCTTCTCCGCAATCTCATGGGAGATGCGCATAAGCGCCCGGCTCAGCGCGGCCTCGTCCATGATCTGCGCTTTCAGCTTCACAGGAAAACCTCCTTCCGGCAACAAAAAAGTCCTGCCGGCACAGCAGCGGCAAGACACGCAGAACGCCAGACGCAGCAAGCGCCTGAGCTTTATGAGCGATTTTGCCGGTCTCTCTGTACCGATCCTTAAAAATCTCTTTTCGTGTGGATTATAGGTTATGGACGGGAAAATTGCAAGCCCTTTTTTCCACTTCGTAGGCATGGATAAGAAGCCGCCGCCCGCCGGGGGAAGATTTATAAATTTCTGACAAAGTATTTTTGCGGTCTTTCCCCTATAAATATTGACCGGCCGGTCTGTTTGTGCTATAATGCAGGAACAAAACAGACCGACCGGTCAACTTTACGGAGGAACAAATGAAGCGCGAAGAAAAAAATGCCGCCTCGCGGCAGAAAATATTAAGGGCGGCCCTGGAGGAGTTTTCGCAGAAGGGCTATGAGGGCGCGTCCCTGAGTACGCTCTGCGCGGAAAAGGAGATATCCAAAGGCCTGATCTACCACTACTTCTCCGGAAAGGAGGAGCTGTACCTGCTCTGCGTGGAGCAGTGCTTTGAATCCTTTACCGCCGGCCTGACGCAGGCTGCGCAGGCCCTTCACGGCTCCGCCCGGGAAAAGCTGAGGGACTATTTTGACGCAAGGCTCGGCTTTTTCGCGGAAAACCCCTTATATCTGGGGATTTTTGCGGACGCGGTATTCAACACGCCGCCCGCCCTGGCAGAACAGATCGGCCGATTGCGGGCAGACTTTGACCGGCTGAATCTCTCCGTGCTCACGGGGCTGCTGAAAAGCCAGACTATGCGCCCCGGCCTGTCGCCGGAGGGGGTGGCGGAGGATTTCCGGGCCTACATGGACTACTTCAATCTCCGCTTCCGGGCTGCCGTGCGCTCCGGCCGGCCGGTAAAAAATATTCTGATCGAACATGAAGAAAGGTGCCACCGGCAGCTGGATATCCTGCTGTACGGCGTATGGGAAAGAAAAAATGAAGAATAAAACATCTGCTTCCAAAGAATCGCTGCTCTCCACGGAAAAGCCCTCAAAGGCCATCGTCCAGCTGGCCATCCCCGCCACGCTGGCCCTGCTGGCAAAGGCGGTATATAATATTGTAGACACCGCCTATATCGGCATGCTGAGAGACGACAACGCCCTTGCGGCGGTGGGCGTGACGCTGCCGCTGCTGCTGATCATGGTGTCCATTGAGAACATCTTTGCTGCCGGCGCCGGCGTTCTGGCCGGACGGCAGCTGGGTGCCGGCGACCGGGAGGGCGCCAGCCGCACCGTCACCACCATTGTGGGCTTTTCCCTGCTGGTGGGCGCAGCCTTGTGCGTGATCGGGATCATCTTTATTGAGCCGCTGCTCCGGGCCTTCGGCGCTTCCGACGCCGTACTGCCCCAGGCCAGGGACTACGCTTTCTGGATGTTCATCGCCGCCCTGTTTAATCTGCCGGCCCAGAGCATGAACTGCGCCGCCCGGGCGGAATCCTCCGTAAAAATTTCCTCCGTCGCCGTCATCACCGGCGCTGCGCTGAATGTGATCCTGGACCCCATCTTCATGTTCAAGCCCGGCTTCGGCATGGGCGTGGAGGGCGCGTCTCTGGCCACCACCATCTCCCAGTGCGTCAGCTTCCTGATCCTGGCCTGGTTCTACCTGAGCGGACGCTCCATCATTAAGCTTGTCCCACGCCGTTTCCGGCTCAGCGGCAGCTTTTTGTGGAGTGTGACGGCCATCGGCATCCCCACCGCCGTGATCCAGATCTGTCTGGCGGTGGCCACCTCCCTGACCAATATCGCTGCCAAGCCTCTGCCGGATTCCGACCAGATCATCGCGGCCTACGGCGTGGTCCAGCGGCTGATCCTCATCGGCTGCTATGTGGTGATGGGCTTCATGCAGGGCTATCAGCCGGTGGCTTCCTATGCCTTTGGCGCGAAAAACGAGGAGCGCTTCCACACCTCCGTCCGCTTTGCCCTGAAAGGCGCGCTGCTGCTGACGGTGCTGGTGGAGGCGGTCTATGTGCTGCTGGCAGAGCCCCTGATCCTGCTCTTTAACCAGAACCCGCAGGTGGTGGAGTTCGGAAAATGGCTGCTGATCTCCCAGGTGGCCCTGTACCCGGCCTTCGGCCTGTGCTACATGATGACCATCACCTTCCAGACCATCGGCGGCTCCAAAATGGGCCTGTTCCTGTCGCTGATCCGCCAGGGCCTCTTCTATGTGCCCTTTATCCTGCTGCTGCCCCGGCTGCTGGGCGTCACCGGCATCTATTTCTCCCAGCCCGCTGCCGATATCCTGACCGTGCTGGTGTGCCTGTTCCTGATCAAACCCATGAAGCGCATGGCCTCGAAAAATATGTTGGAAGAAAAATGAGGAACAGAAAACCGAAACTGATTGCCGCCCTGCTTTGCCTGTGTCTGCTGGCGGCCTGCGGCGGGGAAAAAGAGACGGCGGCGGAAAGGCCCGTGCCCGTTGAAACATCGGCGGTTGAAACGCCTGCTCCGGATACGCCGGAGTTGAACGAACCCCTTGTCGTCAGTACCCAGGAAGAGATAAAGACGGAGCTGAAAGCGGCCATGGAACAGCTGCGCCAGCCCAGGGTCATGGCGCTTTCCGGCCTGGAGCTGGAAAACCCGGAAATAGACGTTAAAAACATCTATTACGGCATTACGGCGGAAGCGCCGGAGCTGAAATATGCCTGTGATCTGACCGCATGGACAGAGGGGACGGCGCTGCACTGCCAGATCAGCTTCATGCCCTACAAAACCGGGGATTTCCCGGCAGACTTCAGCGGCCTGGAAATCGGCTCCCTGCAGGAGCTGATTTCGGCAGCAGAAGAACAGTTGGGAAATGAGCCGGTATCTGTGCGGATAACAGACCCGAACCTTGATCCGGACACCATGAACCGGGCGCTCCAACAGGCCGGCGGCGGTTATCTCTATTGCGGACTGAACAAGGACGCCACCGCCATTGTCTGCTCCGCGCCTTACAACATGAGCATGGAGGACTGCCTTGCCGCCCTGGCGCAGGCCGACGCGCTGGCGTCGGACATCGTCTCCCGGCTTGTCACCGGGGGAATGAGCGACCTGGAAAAGGCGGAGGCGTTGTATTCGTATGTGACGGCCAACGTGGAATACGACCAGCGCTACTATTCGGACAGAAACGCCATGCCCTACGAGTCCCAGACAGCCGTGGGGGCCCTGCGGGACGGGGTCGCCATCTGCGGCGGCTACTCCCACGCGGTGAAGCTGCTGTTTGAAAAGGCGGGGATCCCCTGCTATAACGTGACCGGCACATGTCAGGGGGAAAACCACATGTGGAACATCGCCCGGATCGACGGGCAGTGGCTCTGGTTTGACGCCACCATGGACCGGGGCAGCACCGGGGAATATGGCTTTCTCCGCTTTGCCCTGGCGGAGCTGGACAAAAGTAAGTACCAATGGAATGAGGACACCCTCGCCGCCCTGCTGGATTCGTAGAAAAAACCTCCGTGCCAAAGACACAGAGGGTTTGAAATGAAAATAAAGCCTCGCAGAGTTTTTTCGCCGTAGCGAAAAAATAAATAGTGTCAGTTTTCTGCGGCGACATGCGCGTCGCAGAAAACACTTCTCACGAAACGAGTGTCGAAATGTGTGCCGCAGGCACACATTGAGGCGTCGAGTGAAGTGCATCCTCTCTCGTTGGCAAAGTCATTTTGACTTTGTCAACGAATTAAACCCTCCGTGTCAAACGACACGGAGGGTTTAAGCTTGCTTTTACCACTCCAGGTTGCGCTCGGTCTCCTTGCTGAAGACGTGAGCCACATTGCCCTCGAAGCTGAAGTGCACGGTATCGCCGATGCCGTAGTTGCCCTTCATCTCCAGAGTGGGGACGATGATGATCACGTCTCTGCCCTCTGCGGTGACGTGCAGGTGGACGGAGGAACCCATCATCTCAGAGACGTCGACCTTGGCCACAATGCCGGTGTCGCCCAGGGTGGTGTGCTCGGGACGAACGCCCAGAGTGACATCCTGAGGCTCCACATTGTTGGCGGCCAGACGGGCCTGCTTCTCCTCGCAGAGCTCGACCTTGACGCCGCCCAGCTCCACGAAGTACTTGCCCTGCTCTTTTGTGAGCTTGGCGTCGAAGAAGTTCATCTGCGGCGTGCCGATGAAGCCGGCGACGAACAGGTTGCGGGGATTGTTGAACACTTCCTGAGGCGTGCCGATCTGCTGGATGTAGCCGTCGCGCATGATAACGATACGGTCGCCCAAGGTCATAGCCTCGGTCTGGTCGTGGGTAACATAGATAAAGGTTGTATTGATACGTTCGCGCAGCTTGATGATCTCGGCGCGCATCTGGTTACGGAGCTTTGCGTCCAGGTTGGACAGAGGCTCGTCCATAAGGAAGACGGCAGGGTCACGGACGATAGCGCGGCCGATGGCCACACGCTGTCTCTGGCCGCCGGACAGAGCCTTGGGCTTGCGGTCCAGGTACTGGGTGATGTCCAGGATCTCTGCGGCCTCGCGGACCTTCTTGTCGATGACGTCCTTCTTCTCCTTGCGCAGCTTCAGAGAGAAAGCCATGTTTTCATAAACGGTCATGTGGGGGTAGAGAGCGTAGTTCTGGAAGACCATGGCGATGTCGCGGTCTTTGGGAGCCACGTCGTTCATCAGCTTGCCGTCGATGTACAGCTCGCCATCGGAGATCTCCTCCAGACCGGCGATCATACGCAGGGTGGTGGACTTGCCGCAGCCGGAAGGTCCGACCAGAACGATGAATTCCTTGTCCGCGATGTCCAGGTTGAATTCCTGAACGGCGACAACGCCCTGATCGGTGATCTGAAGGTTGACCTTCTTCTCTTCGGGCTCGTCCTTTTTCTTCTTTTTCTTCTTGCCCTCTCCGCTGACGAACGGATAGATCTTCTTGACGTTTTTCAGTGTTACAGTTGCCATGCTTTCCGACTCCGGTCAAACGGCCTCCGCCTGAGTGACCTCGCAGGGGCAAAGCCTCCCGCATTACGACAGGTCTCCACACTGCCGCACCCCGAGTCAGGGGATGTTCATACTCCTCCTTGTTAAAGCTGTGTACAGCTAAGAATATGGAGAGCTGCACACGCAGTCAAAATAGGGCGTTCAAACCCGCATATATTATAATGGTACAGGCATTTTTAGGCAAGCCAAATTTCGACGCCGTTTTTTATGCACTATCCACAATGCGCCTTGTGCGCTAAAGAAAAAAATCCCGGAACATGGAAAATGTTCCGGGAAAGCTTTTCTTGACGGAAGATGCAGATCAGGAGAGGGTCTCGTCCTGAACGGCCTGGTCCACGCTCTCGTCTCCGGCGACTTTGCGCTCGAATTTGTCCATGATAAAGGGAGAGAAGATGCCGACAATGCTGAGAATGATGAGCACCCAGCTGACAGGAGACTGGAACAGACAGCCGATGTCGCCGCCGCTGACGCGCAGCGCACCGCGCAGGCCCTTTTCGCTGATGGGACCCAGGATCAGAGCCAAAACTACCGCAGCGGTGTTCAGGTCAAACTTGCGCATCAGATAGCCCAGCACGCCGAAGATGATCATGACCACCACGTCGCTCATGTTGCGGTGGATGGCGTAGGAGCCGATGACGCACAGCACCGTGACGCAGGGGATCAGGATGGCGTCAGACAGGCGGGAGATCTGGGCGAAGCCGCGGCAGCCCAGGGTGCCGATGGCCAGCATGAAAAACTGCACCAGAACAAAACCGGCAAAGAAGGTGTAGGTCATGGCGGCGTGCTTGGTAAAGAGCTCGGGACCCGGGGTCAGACCCTGAATGATCAGGCCGCCCATGAGCACGGCGGTGACAGACTCGCCGGGGATGCCCAGGGTCAGCATGGGGATCAGGGAGCCGCCGGTGACGGCGTTGTTGGCGGCCTCGGAACCGGCCACGCCTTCAATGGCGCCGTGACCAAATTCCTCCTTGGTCTTGGAAAACTGCTTCGCGCTGTTGTAGCCCAGGAAGCAGGCGATGGACGCGCCGGCGCCGGGCAGGATGCCGATGATGTTGCCCATGATCCAGGAGCGGATGATGGTGGGACGGATCTTTTTCCGCTCGTCCCTGGTCAGGGTGATCTTGTCGGTGAATTTGGCCGCTTTGGCCCGGGCTTTGATCTCCTTCTCCGCCAGGATAAAGACCTGGGACATGGAGAACAGACCGATCAGGGCGCAGGTGGTGTTGACGCCCTCTGCCAGGAAGGCCTGGCCGAACATAAAGCGCTTGGTGCCGTCGATGGGGTCAAGGCCGATGGTGGAGATGATCAGACCCAGCGCGCCGGACATCAGGCCCTTGACGATGGATTTGCTGGAGACACCGGCGATAATGGTCAGACCGAAGATGCCCAGCCAGAACTTTTCGGCGGACATGAACTTCAGCGCAAGCTGGGCCAGCAGCGGGGCGAAGAAGTACAGGGAAATGCAGCTGAGCAGGCCGCCCCAGAAGGAGCTCCAGCAGGCGGTAGCCAGCGCTTTGCCGGCCTTGCCCTGAAGGGTCATCTGGTAGCCCTCAATGGCGGTGGCGGCGGAGGCGGGGGTGCCGGGGGTGTGGATCAGAATGGCGGAGATGGAGCCGCCGAAGATGGCGCCGCAGTAGATGGCGCCCAGAACGATCAGGCCGGTGTCTGCAGGCATGGAGAAGGTCAGCGGCAGCATCAGGGCAACGCCCATCGCCGCCGACAGGCCGGGCAGGCAGCCGATGATAATACCCAGCGCCACGCCGCCGGCCATGGCCAAAAGATTCATCCATGTGAGGGCGCTGATAAAGCCCTGACCCATAAGCTGTAAAGTTTCAAGCATAAGTCAAGCCCTCCTTAAAAAAGCAGTCCGGTGGGCAGACGCACACCGAGAAACTGAACGAAAGCAAGGTAAATGAGCAGGTTCATGGCCACAAGGGCGATGATGGAGTGGAGCACGGGAACCTTGAGATAGATAAAGGATGCGATCATAAAGATCGTGGTTGCGGTAAAGAAGCCCAGATATTTCACCATGAAGAAATAGGCGATGGTCAGTACCAGGGAAAGAATAAACTGCAGAGCTTTAAAACCGGCGAAGACCTTGTCGACGCCGCTCTCCACGCCGAATTTGCGGGCGGCCAGGATCATCTGGATCAGATACAGCGTGGTCAGGCCGAAAAGCAGGGTGATGGTAAAGAGAGGGTAGGTTTTGCTGCTGTCGCTGAGTGTGGAGCTGTAGGCATAAAAGAAGGCACAGACGGCGTACATGAAGACCACAACGCCGATGTCTGTCTTTTTCATTTTCAAGGGATATCCCTCCTTAGCGAAAAGAATTGGGAATTGAAAAATTGGAAAAAGGGGCAGGCTTCCCTGCCCCTTTTATTGTTTGTTCAGCTTAGTCGTACCAGAAGCCCTCGGCGAGACCTTCTGTGAACTCCTGCTGCTGCTGGATCAGAGCAGCGGTGTCAGCGGCGTTCTTGTAATCGGTGGCAAAGCTTGCAGCGGCTTCCAGATACTCGGGATCTTCCATGGTCAGACGGAAGGCCTCTTCGTAGAAGGCGATGACTTCGTCAGAGACACCGGCGGGAGCCACAACGCAGCGGGAGGAACCCAGCCACTGGTCATAGTAGCCCATCTCGCCCAGCGTGGGGACGTCGGGCATCTCGGCCAGACGCTCGGTGGAGAAAGCGGCCAGAGCGCGGACATCGGTACGGCCGGCAATGTCGGCCACCTTGGCTACGCACCAGTCAGCCTCGCCGCCCAGCAGGGAGGTCAGCTCGTCGGCGGTGTTGCCCTGGGGCAGGTCGGTGTAAGTAAAGCCGGCGGAGTTGGCAAAGGCCTGTGCGCCGATGTGGTTGGAGGCCTGTGCGCCGTTGGTGGAGGCGACGGTGTTGTTCTCCTTGGCGTAAGCGACCAGATCGTCGATGGTGGCGAAGCGGTCGTCGTCAGCGCGGACCAGAACCAGAGAGGTCTCGGTGACGTGGTTGCAGATGGCGGCAAAGTCATCGGTGGTGTAGGTGCCAAGGCCCTTGACGATGGAGCTGTTGAAGTTGGGCAGGTTCATGAAGCCGATGGTCATGCCGTCGGGCTCGGCCGCGGCGATCTGGGACCAGCCGATGGAGCCGGAGCCGCCGTCAACGTTCTCGATAACGATGGTCTGGCCAACGTACTTCTCGGCATACTGAGCCAGGATACGGGCGGTAACGTCGGTGCCATTGCCGGCCTTGTAGGCGACGACCAGGGTCACGGGGCCGTCGGGAGCCCAGCCGGTGGCTTCGGGAGCGGCGCTCTCTTCTGCGGGAGCCTCTGCGGGGGCTTCACTCTCTGCGGGAGCGGCGCTCTCGGCCGGGGCGGCAGTCTGTCCGCAGGCGCAAAGGGCAAATACCATGCACAGTGCGAGGATAAGGGCAAAAAGCTTTTTCATTTTCTCTCCTCCAATTTTTAAATTACGGGAAGGTTTTCACAAAACCCAGCAGCATTATATGCTGATATAAAATTTTTGTCAATATTCTGTGAAATTTATTTAAATTCTTCACGCTCCCCAGCAAAAAACCAGACAAAAGCCATTGATTTTGGGCAACAAAAATGATAAAATCAATAAATTAACGATTGAGAAAGAAACGGTTATTTCTATGTTTAACGGCTTTACGCGGCAGACCAGCGATTTTTTGTGGGAACTGTCCTTCAATAATGAGCGCCCCTGGTTTCTGGCGCACAAGGATGAGTTTGAGAAGGTCCTGAACCAGCCGTTCAAGGCTCTGGCGGCGGATACCCATGAAATTATGAGAGAAAAATACCCGGATATGGGGCTGCAGCTCCATGTGGCCCGGATCTACCGGGACGCCCGGCGGCTGTTTGGCCGGGGACCCTATAAGGACCACCTGTGGTTCTCCCTGAAAAGTGGGGAGATCCAGGGGGAGGGGCCCATGTTCTGGTTTGAGATCGGCGCCGCGGACTACAGCTACGGCATGGGCTTTTACGGCGCCAGCCCCAGCCAGATGGAGGCCTTCCGCCGCCTGGTGGACGCAAACCCCGCCCGCTTTGAACGGCTGGCCGCGGCGGTGGAGAATGGGGACTTCCGAGTCTATGGGGAGGAGTACAAGCGGCCCAAAGGCGACCGGGGCGAGATCATCAACCGCTGGTATAACCGGAAGCGCATAGGAATGGAGCGCTGTAAAGACTTCGGCGGGGAGCTTTTTGAAAGCAGCCTTCCCCGGACTCTGGCCGACACCTATTCGGCGCTTATGCCCATGTATGAATTTTTCCTTGAATTTTACCGGGCTGCCGCTGAAGAAAGTGAAAAACGGATATAATGTTCGTGGTGGAATAAAATGAAAAAAAAGACCCTGATCGCGGCGGCCTCGGCGGCCGCAGTGCTCACGGGGGAGCTGTACCGCTATGTTTTCTGCCGGAGCGGTTCCCCTTTGTTTAACCTGTTTTCCGACAATAAAAACCATGTTCGCGATTTTACCCTGTACAGGGACAGCGCGGCGGAGCAGCTGCGCGCCGCGCCCCAGGAGCGGATAGGCCTCCGCTCAGACAGGGGGGAGGAGTTGTGCGGCTTTTATCTCCCCTGCGGGGAAAAGCCCTCGGGGAAGATCGCCTTCCTTGTCCACGGCTACCGCTCGGATCACGCGGAAGCGGCGGGCATGTTCATGGACTACTATCACAGCCGGGGCTTTGACCTGTTCTGCTGCGACCACACCGCCTCCGGCGAGAGTGGCGGAAAGCTGATCGGCTATGACGTCTTTGAGAGCCAGGACTGCCTGAAGTGGCTGTTGTATTTGACCGGGCGCTTCGGAGAAAATGTGCAGATCGTCCTGCACGGCTTTTCCATGGGCGGCGCCACCGTTCTGAAAATGAGCGACCGGGTGCCGGAAAACGTGCGCTTCATCGTGTCGGACAGTGGATTTATGAATGTGGGCAGCCTGCTGAACAAGCGGCTTCATTTCATGGTCCAGCCCCTGCGGGCGATCAACCGCCTGGTGGCGGGCTACAGTCTGAAGGATACCGATGTGCGCCCCAATCTGGCCCGCTGCCATACGCCAGTCCTCTTTGTCCACGGCATGGAGGACCATACCGTGCCTGCCGATGTGGGCCAGGCGTTGTACGCGCTGTGCCCGGCAGAGAAGGATCATCTCTGGGTCCCGGAGGCCAGGCATGTGGAGAGCATGTATGTGGCTCCGGAGGAATACGCGGCCAAGCTGGACAGCTTTATAGAGAAATATGTAAAAAAGTGACTGAAGTTTTAAACTCCAGTCACTTTTTACTGTCCTTATTCCGGTTTTAACGTGTCCAGTACCGCCTCGGCACAGCGCATACCGTCCACAGCGGCGGAGGAGATGCCGCCGGCGTAGCCCGCGCCCTCGCCGCAGGGGTACAGCCCGGCGATAGCCGAGGAGAGGCCGACGCCGCGCAGAATACGCACCGGGGAAGAGGAGCGGGTCTCCGGCGCGGTCAGTACGGCATCGGGGGAATCAAAGCCTTTGAGCTTTTTCCCCAGCTCCGGAAGCGCCCGTTCCAGCACCTCCGTTATCCGTTCCGGCAGCACCTGGCGCAGCTCGCCCCAGACCACGCCGGGGCGGTAGCTGGGCTTGACCGCCCCCGGGCCGGTGCTGGGCCTGTGGGCCAGAAAGTCCCCCGCAAGCTGGGCGGGAGCCCGATAATCGCCGCCGCCGCAGGCGTAGGCCGCCTGCTCGATCTGCCGCTGCCAGATCATACCGGAGAGCACGCCGCTGTCCGGGAAATCCTCCGTGTGAAGGGTGACCAGCAGGGCGGCGTTGGCGTTTTCCCCGTCCCGGGCGGAGTAGCTCATGCCGTTGGTGCAGACCCCGCCCACTTCCGAGGCGGCGGCGAACACCTCCCCGCCGGGGCACATGCAGAAGGTGTAGGCGCTTTTCCCGTCGGGCAGGTGGACATTCAGGGAGTAATCCGCCGCCGGCAGCTCTCCCCGGGCCCTTCCATACTGGGCAAGGTCGATATCCGCCTGCCGGTGCTCAATGCGCACGCCCATGGAAAAGGGCTTTTGCTCCATAGGTACGCCCTGGGCGAGAAGATGTTCAAAGGTGTCCCTGGCCGAGTGGCCGATAGCCAATATCAGCTTGTCGCAGGGCAGGGTGTAAACGCCGTTTTTGTCCCGGATCTCCGCGCCTGTCAGCCGATTTTCTTCTATTATAAGATGCTCCAGCCGGTTTTCAAAGCGCACTTCCCCGCCTAAAGCAATGACGCTGCGGCGGATATTCTGCACCACGTCGATGAGAATGTCGGTGCCGATGTGGGGCTTGGCGTCATAGAGGATATTTTCCGGCGCGCCGTGGGCGGCAAACTGGGAGAGCATCCAGCCCATGCGCCTGTCGTGGGTGCCGGTATTCAGCTTCCCATCGGAAAAGGTGCCGGCGCCCCCCTCACCGAACTGCACGTTGCTCTCCGGGTCCAGCTTTCCACCGGCGCGGAGCCTGTCCACCGCCGCCTTGCGGCTGAGGGCGTCCTGCCCCCGCTCAATGACGATGGGCCGGGCACCCGCCTTGGCCAGCACCAGCGCGGCAAACATCCCCGCCGGGCCAAAGCCCACCACCACCGGACGAAGGGCCGGCGGCTCCACCTGGGGAATATGGTACTCGATCTTCTCATACTTACTCACGTCAGGGCTTTTGGCCCTGGCGATGATTTTCTCTTCATCCCCGCCCACCGCCACGGCGCAGGCGCAGACATAATGGATGTCGTTCTTTTTCCGGGCATCCAGCGAACGCTTGGTGAGATGAAGTTCGGTAATCTCATTTTCTTTCAGCCGCAGCTTCTTTGCGGCAAGGCTTTTCAGCTTTTCCGCCGGCTCGCCGGGAAGGAGCCTTACATTCCGCACAAGGATCATTTTCCCAGCCTCCCTGCCAGCCGGCCGCTGGCCCAGGCCCACTGGAGATTATAGCCGCCGCAGTTGCCGTCCACATCCAGCAGCTCCCCGCACACAAAGAGGCCGGGCATGAACCAGCTCTCCAGCGTCTCGGGATCAAAGCCCGTGGTTTTTATGCCCCCGGCGGTCACCTGGGCGCTGTCAAAGCCCTCGGTGCCCCGGAGCGTCAGGCGAAAGTCCTTGCAGGCGGACGCCGCTCTTTCCAGCTCCGGGACGCTGAGGTTTTCCAGCGGCGCAGCCCCGTTCAGCCCGCTGTATTTGACCAGCATCCGGCCCAGCCGGTTGTGGAGCATGCCGGTGAAAAGCTCGCCGCAGGGGAGGGCGGGAAAGCGCTCCCGGCGATAGCGCAGCAGATCCAGCACATGGGCCGGGCCGTAGTCCCGGAGAAAGTCGATCCGCAGCTCCCCGCCGCCCTGGGCGGCTGCCCTGGAAAGATCAAAAGCCGCCGGGCCGGAGACACCGTTATCCGTAAACTGAAGCTCTCCCCGGCTTTCACAGAACAGCTCCCCGTCCCGGTACAGGCCCATTTTCACCTCGGCCCGCACACCCTTCAGACTTCGGGGGTATTCCGGGTCGGTGATGAGCTGGACAAGGGCCGGGTACAGCTTTGTGCGCTTGTGTCCCAGGGGCTTTAAAAGCTCGTAGCCGTCCATGACGCCGCCCAGCTTGGCCCCGGCCGCGCCGCCGCAGGCCACGATGAGCTTGTGGGCAAAAAGCTCGTCTTCGTCTGTGCGCACCAGATATCCCCCGTCCCGGCGGCAGATCTCCCGGGCGGGACAGGCACTGCGCAGCTCCACCCCCGCCCGGTCCAGGGCAAAGCGCAGTACGTCCACCACGCTGTTGGCGGAGTTGGAGAGAGGGTAGACCCGGCCGCCGTACTCTTCCACGGTGAGCAGGCCCAGGGAGCCGAAAAAGCCCAGGGTCGCCTCCGGCGGGAATTTTTCCAGAGCGGGCCTGACAAAATCCGGGTCGTCGCCGTGGTAATTTTCCGCCGTGGCCCCGGTGTTGGTCAGGTTGCAGCGGCCGTTTCCGGTGGCCAGCAGCTTCCTGCCCACCCGCTGCTGCCGCTCCAGCAGAATGACTTTGTTGTTTTTATCTTCCGCGGCGGTCAGGGCCGCCATCATCCCGGAGGCGCCGCCTCCGATCACGATTACTGTCTCCATAGCTTACCCCCGGTAAAGAATGTCGTGGGCCACCGGCGTGTAAAACAGGCGGCTGACTTCCTCCGGCTCCTTTGTTTTGTCCAGAATCCACATCATTTTGGCCAGGGCGGCCTCGGTGGTCATATCATAGGCCTCCAGCACATTCTGATTGTCCTTCAGCCGGTGGCCCACGCTGTAGACCGACAGGTCCGAGCCTTCATTCTGCACCTGCGTAGTGGCGACGATGAATTTCCCCCGGTCTGTATAGCGGTGCACGGTGTCAAAGAGCTGGTCGTCGCTGTAGGAGGGCAGACCGCCCACGCCGAAGCATTCGATGATCAGGGCGTCCTTCCGCTCCAGCATAAATTCCAGCAGCTCAAAATCCGTGCCGGGGATCATCTTGACCAGCCCTACCCGGGAATCCAGACGGGTGAAAAATTCCGGCCGCTCTGAATAGGCCGCTTCAATGTAAGGCATGAGCAGGTGGTCGTGGAGGATGCCCACGTCCGGGTAGTTGATGCTGGAAAAGGCGGCGAAGCTCTTGGAACAGGTCTTTCTGGCCCGGGTGCCTAAAATGACCCTGCCGCTGAACACAATATTTACCCCGTGCAGCTCCTCCGAGCAGGCGCAGACAAAAGCGTCCATCAGATTCAGCTTGGAATCCGTGGAATCGTAGTTGATGGGCTTTTGCGCCCCGGTGAGCATGATGGGCTTTCTGGCCCCCTGCACCAGATAGGACAGGGCGGCGGCGGTATAGGCCATGGTGTCGGTGCCGTGGCTGATCACAAAGCCGTCGTAGCGCTCGTAATTGTCCTCCAGTGTCCGGGCAATGGCGCACCAGTGGGCCGGAGTGATGTTGGTGCTGTCGATGCTGAAAAGGGAGAGACAGTCCACCCGGCAGAGATCGGAGATCGCCGGGACATAGCGCAGAAGCTGCGCCGGAGTCAGCTCCGGGGCCAGACCTTCGGGGGTCATCTCCGAGGCAATGGTGCCGCCGGTGCCGATCATCAGAATATTTTTCATGTTGCACCTCACAGTCATATTCAGATTATATCAACTTGCCCCGGTTTATGCAATCGGTCTTTCTTGCGCTTGACAAATCATACCAGCATCGGTAAACTTGTGCCGGGTGAATATGATGAAAAAATTTATACTGACCCTGACTTTTTGCCTCGCAATCCTTTCGCTTAGCTGTTCAGCAGCGTATGCTGAAACAGAGCAAGAGCCAATGCAGCCGGAACATTCCGTTCCGGTTATTTCTATTGATACACGCCGGGGCGGCGGAGTGGGTTCCATGCTGCTGGGCGGAGACTATACGCAGATGACTATAAGCATTACGGATGAGCAGGGAGAGCTGATCCTGTTTGATGAATATGCCGGGGTAAAGATCCGCGGCAATTCCACTTCCTATGCACTGAAAAAGCCCTTCAACATCATCCTGTCGAAAGATGCGGACATTCTGGGGATGGGCAGCTCCGGGAAATGGGCGCTGCTGGCTAATGCCTTTGACAAGACAATGCTCCGCAATAAACTGGTTTACGATTTCAGCGCGGATATTGGCCTGAAATACAGTCCGGAAAGCCGTTTTGTGGATTTGTATTTTGACGGGAAGTATCTCGGTTGTTATCAATTGACGCAAACGATCGGGATGAGCAGAAGCCGCGTGAATATTCATCCGGCAGAAGATGAGTTTGTTTTAGAATTTCAGCCCTTTGAGAATTACAGCTGTTCCCTTTGCCTTACAACGCCGGTCTATGGGATCTGCCTTGGGCTGGACGGAATGGATTACATTTCTGATGAGCAGCTGACACGTCTGGAGGATTTTCTCAACGAAGCGGAGAAAGCGCTTGCCGGCGGCAACCAGGAGGAGATCGAAAAATATTTTGACCTCCCGTCGCTCGTTGACGCCTATATCGTACACGAGTATTTCAAAAATATAGATGTGGCCTGCAGCTCAACGCGTTTTTATATCCAAGACGGACGGATTTATGGCGGTCCCGTGTGGGATTTTGACCTGTCCTGCGGCAATTACTCGATAAAGGTTTATAAGATGTATA
This sequence comes from Candidatus Limivicinus sp., assembly GCA_051866735.1. Taxonomy (GTDB): domain Bacteria; phylum Bacillota; class Clostridia; order Oscillospirales; family Oscillospiraceae; genus Limivicinus. The sequence goes on along the minus strand of JBJDXP010000043.1, from coordinate 12,462 downwards.
CAGACGGGGACTATACCGTGGACAAACCGGAACGCTGGTTTGCCCGGACGCTTTGGTGGGGCCCCCTGTTTGAGACGGAGTGGTTTACACAGGCCTTTGCCGAACGATATCAGGAGCTTCAGCCCTGGATCATCAATCTGTATGAGGACAATGGGCTGGGGCAAAACAGGATCGACAGCCTGTATGCGTCAGCAAAAGAGTGTATAGAGGCAAACTATAACTATGATGAGGCCAGATGGAAGGTCGGCACCAAGTACGGCAAGCTGGAGCGAAATCCGGAGAGCAGCTATGAGGAAAACCTTGAATTTCTCCGGGACTGGCTGCGGCAGAGGAATCAGTGGATACTTGACAATCTTCCCTGAGCCGCTGGCCGGGCATCATGCGCGCGGAAGGCATTATTTATTTGACACAATTGGTTTGCTTTGTGTATAATATATAAGATTATGTCATTTATTGCTTTTCCGTCAGCGGAGGATCCCTGTATGCAACACCATGTGAAAAAGCTGATTGCGGCCCTGTTTGTTCTCCTGCTTGCCGCTTTGTGCGGCTGCCAGGCCCAAATACAGGAGACAGGGGCGATCCGGTTCAGCGAACTGATGGCCGGAGGCGGCCCGGTTTACTCGCCGGAGGGAGAGAACTGCGGCTGGATCGAGCTGTATAACAGTACCGGCGGGGAGCTCTCTCTGGCCGGCTGGCGGCTCTCCGGCAGCGGCGGGGAGGAATACCGTTTTCCCGCGGACGCGGTCGTGCCCGCCGGAGGCTATTATGTGCTCTGGCTCTCCGATGGCGCCGAATTTTCCCTTCCGGAATCCGGGGAGATGACGCTCTCCCTGCTTGACGGGGAAGAGCAGCTTTCGGACAGCCTTACGGTCGGCGTCCTTTCCGCCGACAGCGCATACATCCGCACAGACGAGGGCCTTTCCCCGGCAGACGCCCCCAGTCCGGGCTATGAAAACAGCGCCTCCGGACAGGAGGCTTTTCTTGCGGAGATCAGCTGCGACGGGGACGCTCTGCGCATCTCCGAGGTCATGGCCAAAAACCGCAGCGTGCTGAAAGACGCTTACGGCGGCTTCTCCGACTGGATCGAGCTGGAAAACATCTCCGATCATGACATCGATCTGACCGGCTGGCATATCTCCGACAAGGAGGACCGTCTGGGCTGGGAATTTCCTGAGGTAACGCTGCCCGCGGGCGGGCGGCTGCTGCTCTTTGCCTCCGGCCGGGACAGCCGGGAGGGCGAGCTGCACACCGACTTTTCCCTGTCTCAGGGGGAGACCATCTGTTTGACCAACCGCCGTGGCTACACCGCGGATGAATTTGTCTGCGGCACCGGCGAAGCGGACCTGGCCCTGGCTCTGAACGGAGAGGGACAGGTTGAAGAGACCCTGTACCCCACCCCGGGCTATGAAAACAGCCGGGCGGGCTACGACGCCTGGCAGGAGAACCTTGCGGCGGAGGGGCCTCTGGTCATCAACGAGGTCATGGTGGCCAATTTCCTGGACAGTTATCTGAATGTCACAGGGAACCGGGACTGGGTGGAGATCAAAAACATTTCTTCCGAGACCGTAAACCTTTCCAACTATTATCTTTCTGACAGCGACGACGATTACCTGCTGTGGCAGCTTCCGGACAGAGAACTGGCGCCCGGGGCGATCACGCTGATCATCTGCGACAGTGACGGCACCCAGCGGGGAGACCGTTACCCCTGCGCCCCTTTCTCGCTGGATTCCACCACGGAACAGCTCTTCCTTTCCGACAGCAGTCATGTGGTGGACAGCGCCTATCTGCGGGACATCCCCTGCGAGTGCAGCTATGGCCGCATGGACGGGGAAAACGGCTTCTTCTATTTTACAAGCCCCACGCCGGGCTATAACAACGGGACAGGACGCCGCCGGGTTTCGGCTGAGCCTGTGGCCCTCACACCGGGCGGGACTTACGACGATGTGGAAACCCTGAGCATAGAGCTGTGTGCGGAGGGGACGATCTATTATACTACTGACGGCCGGGTCCCCACCACGGCCAGCACGCCCTACAGCGGCCCCATCACCGTTGACAAAACCACCATCATCCGGGCCATCTCCGTGGAGGAGAACGGGATCCCCAGCCGGACCCTGACCCTGAGCTATTTTCTCAATGAAGGACACAGCCTGCCTGTGGTCAGCCTGGTGATGGATGATCAGACCCGGTTCAACAGCATCTATTCCAGCGGGACAAAGCGTGTGGAAATGACCGGAAGTGTCTCCCTCTATGAGGAGGATGGCTCCTTTACCATCGGCTGCGGCGTGACCATGAGCGGCATGACCAGTCTGGTTTTGCCCAAGAAGAACATGAGCCTGAAATTCCGGGGCGCCTATGGGGACGCCTGGCTGGATTATGACCTGTTCGACGGCGGCGTTGCCGAATTTACCGACCTGACCGTCCGGGCCGGGCAGGATTATTACAGCGCCATTATCCGAAACGAGCTGTGCCAGAACCTGTGCTTACAGACCACCGACAGCGTGGTGACCCAGCGCAGCAAGTACTGTGTGCTGTACATCAACGGACAATACTGGGGCATCTATGCGCTGAAGGAAAAGGTAAACCGTCAGCTCTACGCCTCTCAGGCCGGCGTCAGCAAGGACAGCGTCACCATGATCGACGGGCCGGCCGGCTTCAATACCGATTTTTACCGGGACGTGTACCAGTACGTTACCTCCCATGATATGTCGCTGCCGGAAAATTATGAGCACTTCTGTTCTGTAATGGATGTAGACAGCCTGATCGACTGGCTGATTATGGAGGGCTACTGCGCCAACGGCGACATCCTCAAGGGCAACGTGCGCTACTGCCGCTCCACGGAAAACGGCGGGCTCTGGAAAGTGGTGTTCTATGACCTGGACGCCACCCTGCTGCGAACTTTCAATAATTTCTATAACCTGCTCTATTCCCCCCAGGCCTATATGCAGCAGATCTCCCAAATCCTTATGCCGCTGCTGAAGAACGAGGCTTTTGTGGAACGGCTGCTCACCCGCTTTGCCGCGGCGATCGAGGGGCCGCTGTCCAATGAAAACGTTCTGGCGGAGATCGACAGGCTTGTGGCGCTGATCCAGCCGGAGACCGAGCGGGACGCGGTGCGCTGGCACACCAGTACCGCCCGCTGGGAAAGAAATGTGGAGTATCTGAAAAACTTCATCGGCGGAAATGACTACGCGCAGTTCAACATCAACACCATCTGCGAGATCCTTGACCTGGACGATGCGCAGAGAGAGGCCTGGTTCGGCGGCAAATGACCGGAAGGATTCCGCAATGACCGGAAGGATTCCGCAATTTGCCGTTGAAAATCTTCGGAACCTGCGGTATCATAGAATTTACCGTAAAAAGGCGAAAAACCGGGGAGAGGATAGTGTGAAAAATCACACTATCCAGATTAAAATGGCGTGCCGCTCGCCGCTGAAGCGGCAACCGCGGCACATGCCAAAAATCTCCATTCTGCCGCAGTGGGAGATTTATATTGCTATTTGTGCTGACGCATCGGCGGCAGAATGGAGATTGCCATGGGCGAGACCAAGCTCACCTTTAAACGCTACGAAAAAAAATATCTTCTGTCCCCTGAGCGGTATGCCGCGCTCAGACAGCAGCTGGACGAGCATATCGTGCCGGACGTCTACTTTAAGAGTACCGTTTGCAGCATCTATTACGACAGCGACGATTATCAGCTGATCCGCCACTCCATCGAGGGCCCGGTGTACAAGGAAAAACTGCGGGTGCGCAGCTACAATGTGCCGGGACCCGACGACACTGTGTTTGTGGAGCTGAAGAAAAAATACAAGGGCATCGTCTATAAGCGCCGTGTGACCATGAGCGCGGCCCGGGCGGCGGACTACCTGGCGGGGAAATGTCCTCCGCCGGAGGTCAGCCAGATCACCCGGGAGATCGACTGGTTTTTGCATGAGAACCGGCCCGCGCCCAAGGTGTTCATCGCCTGTGACCGGGCGGCCTATGTGGCCAGGGACAACCCGGAGCTGCGCATAACCTTCGACCACGATGTCCGCTGGCGGGAGACGGAGCTGGACCTCTGCGCCGGCAGCCACGGGGAGCCGGTCATTGAGCCGGGCCAGGTGCTGATGGAGATCAAGATCCCCGGCGCCGCGCCTTTGTGGCTGGCCCATATGCTCAGCGAGCTGTCCCTCTTTCCCACCGGCTTTTCAAAATACGGAACCTGCTATAAAACCGCCCTGCTGGAAAAATATTTTAACGGAGTGATTTCCTGTGTTTAACAGTGTTATACCCAACGCAATGACCCTTTCCGCTTTCCTGATGTGCATCTTCGCCGCGCTTGTTCTGGGCGTGCTGACCGCGCTGGTCTTCTCCTTCAGAAATAAGCACAGCGGCTCTCTCATTCTGGCCCTGGCCGTTCTGCCTCCCATCGTGACCATGGTGATCATGATGGTCAACGGCAATATCGGCGCCGGTCTTGCCGTGGCGGGCACCTTTTCCCTGGTCCGCTTCCGCAGCGCACCGGGCACGGCCAGAGAGATCTGCGGTCTGTTCATGTCCACGGCCATCGGCATCACCTGCGGCATGGGCTTCATCGGCATCGCGGCGGTATTTTTCCTGGTCATGGCCGTTTTCCTTGTGCTCCTCAGCCTCTTCCGCTTCGGCGAGACCGCGGCCTCCAGCCGCCAGCTGAAGATAACCATCCCGGAGAACCTGGATTACGACGGGCTGTTTGACGATATTTTTGAAAAGTACACCAGCCGGCACGAGCTGGTAAGAGTCAAGACCACCAACATGGGCACACTCTACGAGCTTACCTATACCATCAATCTGAAAACACCTGAGGTCAGCAAGCAGTTTATCGACGATATCCGCTGCCGCAACGGAAACCTGAACATCATCTGCGGCAGGGAATCAGACAAAGACGCGATCTGACAGAAAAAAGGAGAAAGCGATGAAAAAAATCCTTGTTTGCCTCCTTGCGGCACTTCTGGCCCTCTCCTGCTTCACGGCCTGCTCCGACACGGTCATCGGCGCGTCCAACGACGGCAGCACCGGCGCCGGCGGCGCTGAAGAGGCGATCACCCTGAACGGCGACAGCGCCAAATACGCAGGCGGCGGCGTCTCCATCAACGGCAGCACCGTCACCATCTCCGCCCCCGGCGAATATACCGTCACCGGAAAGCTGGATAACGGCCGCATCATCATCAACACCGGCGACGACCCCAGCGACGTCACCCTGACCCTGGACGGGGCGGATATCACCTGCCTCACCGACGCGGCCATCTATGTGGCCCAGGCCAAGAATGTGGACATTGTCCTTGCCCCGGGCAGCACCAACAAGATCACCTCCGGCACGGAGGCGGACCTGGAAAAGGCCGACGGGACGGCCAGCGGCGCGGCCATCTTTGCCGAGGACGATCTGGACATCAAGGGAGAGGGCACGCTGCAGGTCTGCGGCTATATCAATAACGGCATCACCTGCAAGGACGATCTGGACATCAAGGGAGGTACTATCACCGTCCTGGCTGCCAATAACGGCGTCCGCGGCTCCGAATCCGTCAGCATCACCGGTGGAAACCTGGCCATTACTTCCGGTAATGACGGAATAAAATCCACGGTTGCCGATAAAGCCGAAAAAGGCTTTGTTGAGATCAGCGGCGGCACCATCGCCATTGCTTCGGCGGGCGACGGCATTTCAGCGGAAACTTGGCTGGATATCAGCGGAGGCGACATTGCGGTCACCACCACCGGCGACCCGACGGCGGTCAGTTCCAAGGGCATCAAGGCCAACACCGGCTTTACCGTCTCCGGCGGCAGCATCAATGTGACTTCCACGGACCATGCCCTGAAATCCTCATTCGGCATGAGCATCACCGGCGGCAGCTTTACGCTCAGCTCCACCGACGGCAAGGGTATCTCCGCAGAGGAGGATATTGTCATCAGCGGCGGCGACTTCAATGTGATTGCCGTTGACGACGGCATTGAGTCCGCCACCGCCGTCACCATTGAAGGCGGAAACTTCAGCGTGGTGGCAGGAAACGACGGCCTGAAGGCGGGCGAGAAGGGCACCGGCTTTGAGGAAAAGGTAGGCGCCGTGACCATAAACGGCGGCAGCCTGAACATCAGCGCTTATGCAGACCCCATCGACGCCAAAGCGCAGCTGCTGGTCAACGGCGGCAGCGTACTGGCCTGCGGCACCTCCAAGAGCATCAAAAATTTCAGCGCCGGCAGCGCCCAGACCTTTGCCGCGTGCAGCATCAGCGGCAGCAGCAACGACACCCTGACGGTCACGGCGGCGGACGGCACGGAGCTTGCCTCCATGGCGGCGCACTACAGCTTCAATACCGTTCTGTTCTCCTCCCCCGAGCTGCTCTCAGGCAGTGAAGTTACCGTCAGTGCAGGGACGGCCAGCGTAAACGTGACGGCCTAAGGCGGAATATCAGCGAATACCCGGCGGAAGGAAACTTCCGCCGGGTTCAGAGATTGGAGCAAAAGATGGAAAAACATGATACCCATATGCCGGAACACTGCGAGCAGAAGCAGAGCGGCCATGCTGTTCGCAGCGACAAACGCAGAAATGTGCTGATTATCGGCTGCGTTGCGTCGGTCCTGGTCATCGCCGTCGCGGCGTTCTGGCTTTTTTCCAACTACATCTTTGTCTGCGGCGGTTTTCACCCCAAGGGAGAGGACATTGACCTGCGAGGCAAGACCATCAGCGTGGAGCAGTATCAGAACGCGGCAGCGGAGTACCCGGAGCTGCATATCTACTGGGACATCCCCATCGGCGGACAGCGCTATGACTGCACATCAAAAAGCATCGCCGTGGGCGATTTCACCATGGAGGAGATCCCGAACTTCGCCCTCTTTGACGATCTGCAAGCGGTGGACGGCAGCGGGGCCTCCTGCTACGACGCCCTGCTGGCGCTGAGAGAGGCACTGCCCCAGACGGAGGTCAGCTGGGTGGTGCGCATCGGCGCGGATGAAATTCCCGATGATGCAGAGGATATCGTTATTGATGTCCCCACTTCCTATACCCAGCTCAGCGACCTTCTCCCCTATCTTCCGGACCTTGAGCGGGTGGATCTGCGGAACGCGGAGCTGACGCCGGAGAATACGGCGGAGCAGCTGACCGATGAATTTCCCGAAGTGGAGTTTGTGCACTATGTGGACGTCTGCGGGCAGCAGATCTCCAGCGACGTGAAAGAGATCTCCCTGCCCGGTGCAAGCACTGCGCAGCTTGCGGAGCTGGGCGCGGCGGGGGATAAATTCCCGTCGGTGGAGAAGATCGACCTGGGCGACAATCTGTATGAAGCGGAGGATATCATCGCTCTGCGCCAGGCCTTTAACGGGGCCGCGGTGCTGTGCCGGCTGAACTTTTATGGGGTGGAGACCGCTTCAGACGCGGAGGAGCTGGACCTGAGCGGGGTCCAGATCAGCGACACCTCTGATGTGGACAAGGCCGTTGCGTCCATGTGCAACCTGCAAAAGATCATCATGTCCGACTGCGGCATCCCCGATGAGGAGATGGACGCGCTGAACAAAAAGTTTGACGATGTGCGCGTGGTCTGGACGGTGTATGTCAAGGGCTTTGGCTGCCGCACCGACGCGGACAATTTCTGCATCTCCCGCATCACCAGCCATTACGGCGATATCACCAACGAGATGGTGGAACCGCTGAAATACTGCACCGATATGGTGACGCTGGATCTGGGCCACATGTATTTTGACGACATCTCCTTCGTGGAGAACATGCCCCACTTGAAATATTTCATCATCGGCGACACCCACACCGAGGACCTGAGCCCCCTGCAAAACTGCTATGAGCTGTTTTATCTGGAGATGTTCATTACCCGGGTAAAAGATCTGACGCCCCTGCTGGACAAGACCTCCTTAAAGCACCTGAACATCAGCTATGTGGAGCTGGACGACTATACCCAGCTTTTCCAGATGACCTGGCTGGAGCGGCTCTGGTATGTCAAATCCTCCCTGGGCACCGAGGAGCAGCAAGCCCTGAGAGACGCCCTGCCCGATACCGAGATCTCCTTCTACTCGGTGGATGACTCTTCCGTTGACCGGGGCTGGCGCTTCAATTACAGTTATTTTGAAATGCGCGATAACCTGGGCATGTTCTACGCCGTATAAAAGAACAATATTGAAAACAGCCGTGAATTTTCACGGCTGTTTTTTCATTTTGGGGTCTTCTCAAAAACGGTCAATACGATATAATGGGTATTGACCACATCGGTTAACGGAGGTGCGGCAGTGAACGAGAAGTTCTTTTCTCTCCCGGAGGAGAAGCAGCAGGCCATTATCAACGCCGGCTATCGGGTGTTTTCCCAGAATTCCTACAAGAAAAGCCCCATGAGCGAGATCGCGGATGCCGCGGGCATCAGCAAGTCGCTGTTATTTTATTATTTTAACAACAAAAAGGAGCTGTATCTGTTTTTGTGGGAGACCTGCGCGGAGATGACGATCCGGGAGCTGACGGAGAGCGGCTGCTACGAGCAGTGCGACCTGTTTGAATCCATGTTCCGGGGGCTGAAAGCCAAGGTGCGCATTATGCGCCGGCATCCGGATATCGGACCCTTTGTGATCAAGGCCTTTTATGAAAAAGACCCGGAGGTCTGCGAGGAGATACAGAAAAGCATTGCCCACTATGCCGCGTTCCGGGAAAATATAAAGCTTTTGAATTTCGACCCGGAGCAGTTTATCCCCGGAATCGATCCGAAGATGATGTATCTGGACATGTACTGGGCCTCTGAGGGCTATCTCTGGGAACGGCTTCAGGGGGAAAACCTTGACGTGGACGAGATGGAGCGGGATTTTCTCGCGCTCCTTGAATTTTGGAAGAAAATTTATTTGAGAAAAGAGGGATAAACATGGATGCCATAAAAACCACAGGCCTGACCAAGTATTACGGCAAGGCCAGAGGCATCATCGACCTGAACCTGTGCGTCCCGGAGGGGGAGTTCTTCGGCTTTATCGGCCCCAACGGCGCGGGAAAATCCACCACCATCCGCACCCTGCTGGGCCTGATCAGCCCCAGCGGCGGCAGCGGAGAGATCTTCGGGATGGACATGGTGAAGGAACGGCAGAAGATTTTAGACTGCGTGGGCTACCTGCCCTCCGAAGCGGTATTCTACCAGGATATGCGCGTGCGGGATGTGCTGAAGCTTTCCGCCGGACTGCGGAAAAAGGACTGCCGGGAGGAGGCGGCCCGGCTCTGTGAGCGGCTGGAGCTGGACACCAGCCGGAAAGTGGACGAGCTGTCCTTCGGCAACCGGAAAAAGGTGACCATCGTCTGTGCGCTCCAGCACCGGCCCCGGCTGCTGGTTCTGGACGAGCCCACCAGCGGCCTTGACCCGCTGATGCAGCGGGAGTTTTTCTCCATCCTGCGGGAGCGGAATCAGGAGGGCGCCACCGTCTTTCTCTCCTCCCATGTGCTTTCGGAGATCCAGCGCAACTGCCGCCGGGCGGCCATTATCCGGGAGGGGCGGCTTATCGCCTGCGACAGCGTGGAAGCCCTGTCCAAAACCAACGCAAAGCGCGTCACGGTCCATGGGGAGCTGGACATCGAAAAACTCCCCGGGGTCCGGGACATTCAGCCCCTGGACGGGGGAGCAAGCTTCCTGTTCGGCGGGGATATCAACGCCCTTGTAGGCCAGCTTGCCGCCTGCCGCCTGACGGACCTGTCTGTGGCGGAGCCGGATCTGGAGGAGATATTCCTCCATTACTACACCGAAGGAGGCGAGACGAAATGACCTTACTGAAGCATGAACTGAAGCAGGGATTCAAGACCCTCGCCATATGGACAGCGTCCATCGGCTTTCTTATCGCCATCTGCCTGTTCCTTTTCCCGGAGATGAAGGGAGAGATGGACAATGTGAGCGACATGTTTTCCTCCATGGGCAGCTTTACGGCGGCCTTCGGCATGGACCGGCTGAATTTCGGCACCCTTATCGGCTTCTACGCCGTGGAGTGCGGCAATATTCTGGGTCTGGGCGGCGCGTTTTTCGCCTCGCTTATCGCCGTGTCTGCCCTGGCCAAGGAGGAGAAGGAGCGGACGGCGGAATTTTTGCTGTCCCACCCGGTCAGCCGCGTCAGCGTCATCAGCAGCAAGCTGGCCTCCCTTGTGGTTCAGATCGTCGTCATGAACGTGGTGATCTTTGCCCTTTCCGCCGCCTGCATCGCCATCATCGGCGAGGAGCCGGCCTGGAAGGAGATCTGTCTGCTGCATCTGGCCTACTTCCTTTTGCAGCTGGAGCTGGCGGGGATCTGCTTTGGTATCTCGGCCTTCCTGCGCCGGGGCAGCCTGGGCATCGGCTTGGGCATTGCCGCGATCATGTATTTTCTGAACATCATCGCCAATATCTCCGAAAAGGCGGAATTTCTGAAGGTCATCACGCCCTTTGGCTACGCGGAGGGGGCGGACATCGTCTCCAACGGCAGCCTTGACGGAAAGCTGATCCTGATCGGCATGGCCTTTGCCCTGATCGGCGTGGCCGCCGCCTATTTCTGGTACAGCAGGAAGGATATCCACTGAAGCTTTATTCACCGCTTTTTTGCATCTGTTGCCGGAGACGCCGTCTCCGGCGGTTGATGTAGCGCTCCAGATCGCCGCCGCGGATAAACTCCGCCAGCACGATCTGGTCAAACACCGGCACAGTGCAGGAGTAAAAGCCCAGCTTCTCTTCATATTCCGGCAGAAGCGCCTCGGGCAGCACCATATAGCCCGTCCGCATGGAGGGGGCCAGGGTTTTGGAAAAGGTGTTCAGGTATATGGTCCGCTCCGGGGCCAGGGAAAACACCGTGTCCACCTGCCTTGCGGAGACAAAAAGCTCGGAGGCGTAATCGTCCTCCACAATATAGGCATCCCGGTCCCCGGCCCAGGCGGCGTATTCATGGCGCTTGGCAGCGGTGGCGGTGACGCCGCTGGGGAAGCTCTGATAGGGCGTCACATGCAAAACCCCGGCTTTGCAGTTCACGAGGGCGGCAGTCTCTATGCCGTCCTCGCCCATTTTCAGCCCGGCGCAGACCGCGCCGTTGGCCTCATAGACCCGGCGGATCCGGTCGTAGCAGGGGTCTTCCAGCCCGTAGACCGGCTCCCGGCCCAGAAGCTGCACCACCAAGCCGTATAGATACTCCGCGCCGGAGCCCACGATCACCTGTTCCGGCCGAACCCGGATGCCCCGGCTGCGGGCCAGGTAGTCCCCGATGGCCTGCCGCAGCTCCATGCAGCCGCTGTTGGGGGACTTGACCAGGATGCGCTCCCCATAGTCGGAGAGCACCCGGCGCATCAGCTTGCTGAGGGTGGAAAAGGGGAAGTCCTCCGGCACGGAGACCGGGGCGCTCATGTCCTTTACCGCCGCTTTGGGCAGGGGCTGGACGGGGGCGGAGCCGCCAAAGGAGGCATAGCAGCCGCTTCTGGGCCTGGGATAGACATAGCCCTCGTCCGCTAAAAGGGCCAGGGCGTGCTCCACGGTGATCACGCTGATCCCCAGCTCGGCGGCCAGAAGGCGTTTTGAGGGCAGCTTCGCGCCCGAGGGCAGGCTGCCGTCCACAATGTCCTGGCGCAGCTGCTGGTAAAGCTGTAAATAGGCGGGCTGGCCCGCGGTTTTGTCAATGGAATATTTCATATCTGGTCTTATCTTCTTTTCTTAAACTGGTGATATCAACAAGCTCACATTTGCAGTATACTATTTTTCCTGAATAAGTCAAGGAGGTTCCGGATATGAGCAAATCCCGCCTGAGCGCCAAAAAACTGGCCCTGACCGCCGTTTTGATGGCCATGAATATTATTATGAGCATGAGCATTTTCAGCATACCCGTCCCCGGCGGCCATATGTATTTAAACGACCTGATCATCTGCACCGCCGCCATTTTGCTTGACCCCTTCTGCGCCTTTATGGTAGGCGGCGTGGGGGCCTTCATCGGCGACATGCTGTTTTATCCCGCGCCCATGTTTGTCTCTCTGGTGTCCCATGGACTGCAGGCTGTGATCATCTCCGTCTGCACCCGCCGCCTGATCAAAGATAAGCCCGCGCCCTCCTCCGTCATCGGCGCGGTTTTCGGCCTGATCGTCTCTGTGGTGGGCTATACTCTGGGCCGTGCCTTTGTGTACAGCACCCCGGAATACGCCATCATGAAGCTGCCCTTCCAGATTCTCCAGACCACTGTAGGTTCCGGCCTGGCGCTGCTGCTCTGCTGGAAATGCGGCCTGGTAAAGATTTTTGAAAAGCAGTTCAACAAGATCTGAAAAGTTATTCGCCCGGCCAACGGCAGGTGCTCATCAGACAGTTACAGCCACAGTAGTTTTGCACTGCTGTGGCTGTTCTTGTATATTATCCTGTTATGTGATGATATGGAGCTAAACAGATCGACAAATCGAAATTTGTTTTCGGCTTGAGTACAGGAAATGATGAGGGTGGCGTCTACAGCCCAAGGCTCCCTCTGATGAGGGAGCTTAAGTGAGGCTCGAAATCT
>JBJDXP010000042.1:0-17413 GCA_051866735.1 Candidatus Limivicinus sp. | reverse complement strand
TCTCACTTCATGTTTCATGTACTTTTCATTTTGTCGAATTATTCAGCGTTTACTCGAGGGGAAGGCTTCGCGGGAGACTACCCCTCAGTCGCCTGCGGCGGAACGGGCGACCGCAAGGGTCGCCCCTACGGCCCTGACAAGGGGAGGCAGGCGGGCGTTTACAGCTCAATTTAAATCAATCAGCTGATGGCGGTCACAGTATAGTCCTGATCCTCCACGGCTTTTTTCAGTACCTCGTCGGCTACCGGGCTTTTCAGGGTGACCACGGCGGTGCCGGCCTGATGGCTGACGGCGGCCTGCTCCACCTCGGGCAGGGCTTCGAGGGTCTTCTTTACCCGGGCCTCACAGTGGGGGCACATCATGCCTTCAATTTTCAATGTCTTTTCCATGATTTTCTTTTCCTCCTTGTGTTTTCTTTTGATTTTTCTGTCTTTTTTCGGGCTTTGCAGATCAAACAGGTTCAGTCTGAGGGCGTTGGACACCACACAGAAGCTGCTGAGACTCATGGCAGCGGCAGCGAACATGGGGTTCAGGGTCAGGCCCAGAGGGATGAACACACCCGCCGCCAGCGGGATGCCGATGCTGTTATAGAAGAAGGCCCAGAACAGGTTCTGGTGGATGTTCCGCAGGGTGGCCCGGCTGAGCCGGATGGCAGCAGGCACATCGGACAGGCGGCTTTTCACCAGCACCAGATCCGCCGCGTCCACGGCCACATCCGCGCCCGCGCCGATGGCGATGCCGATATCCGCCCTGGTCAGGGCCGGGGCGTCGTTGATGCCGTCGCCCACCATGATGACCTTGCCCTGCTCCTTAAAGCGGCGGACCACGCTCTCCTTCCCGTCGGGCAGGACACCTGCGATCACCTGGTCCACACCGGCCTGGCGGCCGATGGCTTTGGCGGTGCGCTCATTGTCGCCGGTGAGCATGACCACCCGCAGGCCCATATTCTGAAGCGCACGCACCGCGCCGGGGCTGTCCTCCCGGATCAGGTCCGCCACGGCGATAATGCCGCAGAGCTGCCCGCCCCGGCTGAAAAACAGCGGGGTCTTGCCCTGCTCCGCCAGCCCTTCGGCCTGCTTTTTCAGGCTCTCGGGCACCTGGGTCCGGGAGCTGATGAATTTCAGGTTTCCGCCGCACAACTCTTCACCGTGAAGAGAGGCTGTAAGCCCGTTGCCGGGCAGGGCCTGGAAATCCGTGACCTCCTCCGGCTCCGTCTGCCGCTCCTCCGCCGCCAGCAGCACGGCCTTTGCCAGCGGATGCTCGCTCTTCTTTTCCAATGCGGCGGCCAGCTTCAGCAGCTCTTCCTGGCTTAAATCTCCGGCGGGCAGGATATCCGTCACCCGGGGCTCGCCCACGGTGATGGTGCCGGTCTTGTCCAGCACCACGGTTTCCGCCTTGCCCGTCTCCTCCAGGGAGACGGCGGTTTTAAATAAGATGCCGTTTTTTGCGCCCATGCCGCTGCCTACCATGATGGCCACCGGCGTGGCCAGCCCCAGGGCGCAGGGGCAGCTGATGACCAGCACGGAGATGCCCCGGGCCAGCGCGAAGCCCAGGCCCCGGCCCAGCAGCAGCCAGACGGCGGTAGTCACCAGGGCGATGGCGATGACCGCCGGGACGAACACGCCGGACACCTTGTCCGCCACCTTGGCGATGGGGGCCTTGGTGGCCGCCGCGTCGCTGACCATGCGGATGATCTGGGAAAGGGTGGTGTCCTCCCCCACACGGGTGGCCCGGCAGCGGATAAAGCCGGACTGGTTCACCGTGGCTGCGGAGACCGTGTCCCCCTCTGCCTTGTCCACCGGGATGCTCTCGCCGGTGAGGGCGGCCTCGTTCACGGCGCTGCTGCCCTCCACCACCACGCCGTCCACCGGGATGTTTTCCCCGGGCCGGACCACGAAAATGTCCCCCTGCCGCACCTGCTCCACCGGGACTTCCGTCTCCGTGCCGTCCCGGACCACCGTGGCGGTCTTGGGCGCAAGCTTCATCAGACTTTTCAATGCGTCGGTGGTCTTGCCCTTGGAGCGGGCCTCCAGCATCTTGCCCACGGTGATCAGCGTCAGGATCATGGCGGCGGACTCGAAGTAAAACTCCATCATGTAGTCCATCACGGCGTCCATGTCGCCCTTCACCTGGGCGTCAGTCATGGCGAAGAGGGCATAAGTGCTGTAGACAAAGGCGGCGGCAGAGCCCAGGGCCACCAGGGTGTCCATGTTGGGGGCCCGGTGCCACAGGCTCTTAAAGCCGCTGATAAAAAACTTCTGGTTGATTACCATGATGATTACAGTGAGCAGCAGCTGGGTCAGCCCCATGGCCACATGGTTATCGGTATAAAAGGACGGCAGCGGCCAACCCCACATCATATGGCCCATGGAGAAGTACATCAGAATCAGCAGAAAGGCCACTGACCAGATCAGGCGGCGCTTTAACAGCGGGGTATCCCTGTCCTTCAGGGCCTCCTCCCGGTCCGCACTGCTGCTTTTTTCGGCGGCGGTGCCCTTCTCACTGGCCCCGTAGCCCGCCTCCTCCACAGCGGCGATGATCTCAGCCGGTGCAGCCGTGCCCTCCACACCCATGGAGTTGGTCAGCAGGCTGACGGAGCAGGAAGTCACTCCCGGCACCCTGGACACCGCCTTTTCCACCCGGGCGCTGCAGGCCGCGCAGCTCATGCCCGTTACGTTATATTGCTTCATTCTTTTCCTCCCGGAACCTATTTCATCATCTTTTGCAGGGTGTTCACCAGCTCCTCGATGGTCTCGTCCCTGCCCTCTCTGATATCCTGCGCAACGCAGGTGCGGATATGCTCCGCCAGCAGCTCCTTTCCGAAGGCATTCAATGCGGCGTTGGCGGCGGAGACCTGCCCCAGAATATCCACACAGTAGGCGTTTTTCTCCAACATGCCCCGGATGCCCCGGATCTGCCCCTCAATGCGGTTCAGGCGGTGGATGAGCTTTTTCACTTCCTCCGCGCTCCGCTCCTTGGTTCTGCCGCTGCAGCAGCAACATTCCTTTTGTTCCATAAGCGGCTCCTTTTGTCGTAATATACCCCCAGGGGGTATCTGTATATTATACCCCAGGGGAGTATTTGTCAATATGCCTGTCATATTTTTTTCATTTCATGGGAAAGATATTCCCATATCATTGGGAAACGAGGTTTTAACCATGGGAATAAGACTTGGCAGGCAGACGGTGATGCTGTCCACGCCGCCTGCGGTGATCGGCTACGCCGGTGTTGTGGGGCAGAAGGAGGGCGAAGGGCCGCTGAAGGGCTGCTTTGACTACATCTCCGACGACCCCTATTTCGGCGAGAAGTCCTGGGAGAAGGCGGAGAGCCACATGATCAAGCAGTGTTTTCAGATCGCCTGCGGCAAGGCGGAGCTTGCGCCGGAGAATCTGGACTACATTTTCTCCGGAGACCTTTTGAACCAGTGCGTCAGCTCCGCCTTTGCCATGAAGGACTGCAAAGCGCCCTACATGGGCGTGTACGGGGCCTGCTCCACCATGGCGGAGTCCCTGGGTCTGGCGGCCATGGTGATCGACGGGGGCTTTGCCGCAAAGGCCTGCGCCCTCACCGGCTCCCATTTCTGCTCGGCGGAGCGGCAGTTCCGCTTCCCGCTGGAATACGGCGGCCAGCGCACCCCCACCGCCCAATGGACGGTGACGGGGGCCGGGGCGGTGATCCTTGCCGCCGGGGGCCAGGGACCGAAAATCACCCACGTCACCACCGGAATGATCGTTGACGCGGGGATCAAGGACGCCAACTCCATGGGCAGCGCCATGGCTCCCGCCGCCTATGAGACGCTGAAGGCCCACTTCACCGAGACCGGGCGCAGTCCCAACTACTATGACGCCATCTTCACCGGCGACCTGGGGGCCCAGGGCCACGACATCCTGCAAGCCCTGTTTGCTGCCGACGGGGTGGAGCTGGACGCCCGGTATATGGACTGCGGGGTGCTCATGTTCGATTTGAACACCCAGAATGTGGGCTGCGGCGGTTCCGGCTGCGGCTGCTGCGCCTCGGTGCTGGGCGGGCATATTTTGGAGGCTATGAACAAGGGCGTATGGCAGCGGGTGCTGGTGGCAGCCACCGGCGCGCTGATGTCCCCCACCAGCGCCCAGCAGGGGGACAGCATACCAGGGATCTGCCATGCCGTGGCGATTGAAAGTGGGGTTTAAGATGGAAATTCTATTTGAATATATCAAAGCTTTTGCCGTTGGCGGGGCGCTGTGCGTTTTCGGCCAGCTGCTCATCGACTACACCAAGCTGACCCCGGCGCGGATCCTGACGCTGTATGTGGTTCTGGGCGTGGTACTGGGGGCCGTGGGCGTATACCAGCCCCTGGCGGACTGGGCCGGGGCGGGGGCCACGGTGCCTCTGACGGGCTTCGGCAATCTGTTGGCCAAGGGTGTGAAGAAAGCTGTGGCGGAAAGTGGACTGCTGGGCGCCTTCACCGGCGGCTTTACCGCCGCCGCCGGCGGCATCTGCGCGGCGGTGTTCTTCGGCCTGATCGTGGCCCTGCTCTTCAAGCCCGGAGACAAAAATAAATAAGCACAAGAAATGTTCACCGCCCCATCGGTTCTGCCGAAACAGAACCGATGGGGCGGTTTTTTTCTTTAGGAACCTCTGATTTAATCCCAGCACCCATCTTCACGGCATAAATTCCCGCTGGACGTCGTCAGAAAAGTTTGAAATACACAAAGTATTCCTGCACTTTTCTTCCTCGCAAGCAAAAATTTCTGCCGCAAATCTGGGGCACTTTGATTTAATCAGAGCTTCCTTAATTTCTCTTAATCACGGTTGACAATTGTAGTCTGTGCTGCTATATTATATTCAGACGACGCATGTAGTCTGTTTATGGAGGGCCCAAAATGAACAAATCCGTTGAAAAAATTACCGATTCCGAGCTGGAGGTCATGCGTGTGCTGTGGGAGGCGGGGGACGCCCTGCCCATTACGGAGATCCGCCGCAGTCTTCAGCAGCGAAAGGGCTGGGAAGCCACCACCATCAAGACCCTGGTGCAGCGGCTCAGCGCCAAAGGGGTGCTGGAACAGGAAAAGCGCAATGTGTTTTACTACCGCCCCCTGGTCAGCGAGCAGGAGTACAACGACTGGGCCACCGGCGATCTGATCCGTAAGCTGTACCGGGGAAGCGCCAAGGAGCTGGTAGCGGCGCTGGTCCGCTCTGACGGGCTGAGCAAAAGTGACGTGGACGAGCTTCGGGCCATGTTCAAAGTGGAGGAATAAGGATGGAGACGCTGCTGAAAACGCTGCTCATCCTGTCCCTGGGCGGCACCGTGCTGGGTCTTGCCCTGATGCTGGTCCGGCGGCTCCTGGGGAAAAGGCTGCCCAGTGCCTTTTACTATTACGCCTGGCTGCTGGTCCTTCTCCGCTTTTTGCTGCCCCTGCCGGGGCTGGTGGGTGGGGAACCTGCTTCGGTGGATAACGCCATTCAGGCAGACACCGCCACGCCCGCCGTAATGGAGTCTCTCTCCCCCCGAAGCTATCTGGGCACAGGGCTTGACGCTGACGATGCGCCTTCCGCTAATACCCCGGCGCCTTCCCCCGGTACCGCTGCGCCGCCGCTGCCGAAGGTCACGGAGGCAGAGACTTCCGCGCCTTCCCAAGGCGAGACACCCGCCCGGCAGTCTGCCGGGCTGAAGTTCAGTTTTCTGCTTCGCTCTGCACGTTTCTGGTCCGGGCTGTGGCTTTGCGGGGCCATGCTGTACTTTGGCTGGACCATACTGGGCTATGTCCGCTTTTCCCGGGCAATCAGGCGCTGCCGGAAAGCACCGTCTGACGGAGAGCTTGCCCTGTACAACGCTCTGTTAAAAAAACGAGGGCCGGAGCTTGCCAAATGCGCCGGTCTGGACTCCCCCATGCTTTTGGGCGTGGCCCGTCCTCTGCTGGTGCTGCCCGACCGGGAATACAGCCCCGAGCGGCTGAACGCCATATTGAGCCACGAGCTGACCCATTACCGCAGGGGCGATCTGATTTTCAAGTGGTTTGCCGTCTTTGTGTTCTCGCTGCACTGGTTCAACCCCTTTATCCCGCTTTTCCGCCGGGAGCTGGACCGGGTCTGCGAGCTGAGCTGCGATGAGCATCTGCTCCGCCGCATGGACAGGGACGGCAGGCAGAATTACGGCGAGACCCTGATCGATCTCGCCGCCGAGCGTTCCCTCCCTCCCCGGGTGATCGCCACCAGCTTCGCCACGGAGAAGCGGAACCTGAAAGAAAGGCTGGAACAAATTATGACTTATAAGAAAAAAGGCCGGGCCGGCCTTGCGCTGACCCTGACCGCCATACTGCTGCTCTGCGGCTGCGGCGCCGCTCTGGGCCCTGCGGCCCAGGAGACGGTCCCGCCGGCCCCTATGTCCGAACCTCCCCAGAGCAGTGCAGCGCCGGTAAGCAATCCCGCCTCCCAGGGTGAAGTAGTCAGCGTCGGCGCGGTTGATTCGCTGCTCTCCGCCATCGCGCCTGGGGCTGAGATCAGTCTGAAAGAGGGCGTATATGACCTGACCATGGCCTCCAATTACGGCCAGGACAGCGGCAGTGATTATTACCGCTGGGAAAGCGTGTCCGACGGCTTTGTGCTGGTGATTTCGGATGTGGACGGCCTGAGCATTACAGGCACGGGCAAGGGCAGCACGGTGATCTGCGCCCAATCCCGGCAGGCCGATGTGCTGCGGCTGGAAAACTGTGAAAGCATCAGCTTCAGCGGCTTTTCCGCCGGGCACACGGAAAAGCCGCTTCCATGCAGCGGCGGAGTACTGACGCTGGAGGACTGCAGCGATATCCGCCTGGAGGACTGCGGTCTTTACGGCTGCGGCACTGTGGGCCTCTGCGCGGAAAACAGCGCCGGCATTACCCTCTCCGACAGCGACATCTACGATTGCAGCAACATGGCCATGTTCCTGCAGAGCTGCGCCGATATCCGTCTGGAAAACTGCAACGTCTTTGACTGCGGCAGCGATAACGGCCCTGTGTTTTTCGTTTGGGGCTGCCGGGGCTTTGCGCTGGTCAATTCTCGGGTATACGAAAACAACTGCATGTCCCTGATCAACAATCAGTATTCTCCCGAGGTCTATCTGCTGGGCTGCGCGGTGGAGAACAACAAATTCAGCGGCAGCCTGTTCAACATGAGCCAGCGGGGCGTCACCGTTGACAAAAGCAGCTTTGAAAACAACTGGTATACGGACCTTTGCTTCACCTACGGCGATATGGCTCAGCTTCTGGACATTGACGGCAATGTGCTTGACGAGGAGCGGCTTCTGTCCATGAAGCAGGAGAGCGCCGTATATGAAGGGCCGAAGGACCTGTCTCCCCTGCCCGCCCCTGAGGGCACCATCAACGCCGAAGGTCTGCGGGAGGTCCATGTTGAAGATGCAGACAGCTTCCTGGCTGCCATCGGGCCGGACACCATCATCTATCTGGATGGGGAGATTTTCGATCTGAGCACCGCCCGGAGCTACGGCCAATTCGACACGGATTATTACGACTGGGTCAATTATGACGGCCCGGGCCTGCGGATCAAGGGAGTGAAGAATCTGACCATCATCGGCCAGGGCAAAGACCAGACCCAGCTCTGCGCCGTGCCCAGGATGGTGAATGTGCTGAGCTTTGAAAACTGCGAAAACGTGACCCTCCGTTTCCTCACTGCGGGACACACCCCCGATCTGGGAGCCTGCACCGGCGGCGTGCTGGATTTCAGCGGCTGCAAAAACATGGTTGTGGAGGACTGCGGCCTCTTTGGCTGCGGCATCATCGGCATCGGCGCGGAAAACTGCGAGGGCCTGGAGTTCAAAGACACCGACATCTACGAGTGCAGCAGCGGCGCGGCCCGGTTTTATAACAGCACCGGCGTGGTGTTCACCGGCTGCACCGTGCGCGACTGCGGCACACCGGAGTTTGTCTGCGATCTGAGCCGGGTCAGCTACAACGGTAAAGCGCTGCCTGAGGGCAACAGCCAGGTGAGCTGATACGAATTCTTGATAGAAAGATTGAATCAGCAGCGAAGGGATATTGGTGCAAGACAGAGGAGCGCTGCCATACTTTGTGTATGGCAAGTGACGATAACACTGTATTGCGCCAATAGACCAATCTGATCTTATAGATTTTTATCAAGAATCAGTATAAGCAGTGATAGTGAAGAAGTTATGGTGTCCGCTTCGCGGATGATTATATACCAATGGGGTATTACAAACAAATAATTCTGTCAAAATTCGGCAGGATTTTTCTAAACGAATAATGAATAATTGCCATGTTTCGGATTATGTGATAACATAATTGATGAAAGGCAGGAGCCGAAACATGTTGATGAATTCGCGTGAGTATCTTGCCACAATTGAGCAGGTGAAGCAGGAGATTAAAACAGCTCAGTATCGAGCCGCGGTTCGCGTCAACAGTGAAGGAGGTCATTTTGAAAAAACCTGCATCTGATATTTCATGGGAAAAATATCTCAAAGCAAAAAAGATACAACTCTGTATTTGCATAACAGGATGGTTATTATTTCTTTTCTTTGTAATCTGTTGCTTAACTAAAACGATTCCGTTAATAAAAAAGAATTTCTTAACTGAATTACTACTATCTATATTCGTACTTTCTTTGTTTGCTGAACTAACTTTATCGCTTCCAAACACAATTATTAATACATATAGCAATTATACTGATTTGTGGAAAAAATGGCTTCTTTTGTGCTATAGCCGCATGCCAAGCTCTGTAAAAAAAAGAATAGTCCGATATAAAAAGGATATGCAACCGATAGAGGTGCTTTCTCTTTTTGCCAGAAGAATGAAAAAAATTGGGTTTATTTTTCTCTGCATTGCTATACTGGCCGAAATATCTCGTATAGCTCTGCTCATATATTTAATAAAGACAAATATTTTCTATTCAGCTGCATTTAATGAGCTTTTGAGTAGGTTTTAACATTTTAAAGTTGTAATCTTTTATGTTAGGTAAGCATACTGTAAGTAGACTTTATCTACTTTTTGGGGAGTTTAGCATCATCGGCCAGTGCAAACGCTGGCCGATTCAATGCCTCGACAAAGTTCGACGCCTTGAAAACTTATTCAGGAGTATTTAAAAATACTTCTGAATAAGCATGGGGAGAGCGCAGAGGGGAGACTCCTGTCCCCTCTGCGCTCTCCCCAGGCAATTTGATACACTGCCGATAGCTTTGTCTACAGTCTGGGACGGCCCTTTCGGGCCGTCCCTTAACTTTTATTCAATATCAGATCTTCATGCAGACATCCCATGCGCGCCAGATGACGGTGCGCAGGTTGCCGATGGCCACGCAGTCGCCCACGCGGTAGGCCTTGCTGTTTTTGCCGCCCACGGGGGTGGGGACAAAGCCGATGCCGTTGACCACGTTGTCGCACTCCACGTCGAAGGTCTCGCCGGTCTTCACATTCTTCACCGTGACAGAGCCGTCCCGGATCTCGGTGACGGTGGACTCCAGATACACGGGTACCTTGTGGTACTCCATGGCGTCACGGAGGAAGGAGGTGTTGGCAAGGCAGGTGGCCTGGGCCGCGATCAGGTCGCAGGCGTACTCCACGATGATGGGGTGCTTGCCCTGGAGGATCAGGTCGTAGGCCGCCTCGCAGGAGGACTGGCCGCCGCCGATGAACAGCACCTTGTCGCCGGTCTCCACCTTGTCCACCAGAAGCTCGGTGAAGTTCAGGCACTTGTCGAAGCCGGGGATGGTGGGCATGGTTCTGGGCACGGAACCGGTGGCCACAATGACCTCGTCAAAGCCCCTCAGCGTGCCAAGGTCGTTGACCTCGGTGTTCAGGTGGACTTCGATGCCCTGCTTTGCGATCTCTCTGCGGTACCACTGAATCAGCTCGCGGTCATTTTCCTTGAAGCTCATGGCAGAGGCGGTGATGAACAGGCCGCCCAGCTCGCCGGCTTTTTCGAAGATGACGGGCTTGTGGCCCCGCTGGGTCAGCACCAGAGCGCACTCCATGCCGCCGATGCCGCCGCCGATGATAGCCACCTTCTTGGGCTTCTTGGTGGGGACGATCTTATAGCGGTTGTGCTGCATGGTGGTGGGGTTCAGGGCGCAGCGGGCAAGGTGCAGGGAGTCGTCCAGACGCTGCATATTGGAAGTGCCCTTGGCCTTGGAGAAGTTGAAGCAGCCGTTGTGGCAGCGGATGCAGGGCTTGATCTCGTCCTGGCGGCCTTCCATGATCTTGTGGACCCATTCATGGTCAACCAGGTTCTGACGGGCGATGGCCACCGCGTCGATGGTGCCGGCCTCGATCTCCTGGGCGGCAACCACAGGATCCATACGGCCTGCGCAGACCACGGGCTTATCGGTGAACTTCTTGATGTGCTTTACATACTCCAGGTTGCAGTTGTCCGGCATGTACTGTGGCGGATGTGCCCAGTACCAGGCGTCGTAGGTGCCGTTGTCGCAGTTGAACATGTCGTAGCCCATGTCGCTCAGGTACTTGATGGCCCGCTCGGATTCTTCCATATCGCGGCCGAACTCCTCAAAGTCGGTCTCGTAAGGCATGGCGCCTTTGCCCCAGGCCTTGGTCTTGGAGACCACGGAGTAACGCAGGGAGACGGGGAAGTCCTTGCCTGCCTGGCGCTTGATCTCCTGGACGATCTCCACGGGGAAGCGGAAGCGGTTTTCGAAGGAGCCGCCGTACATATCGGTGCGGTGGTTCCAGTTTTTCATGGTGAACTGGTCCAGCAGATAGCCCTCATGGACAGCGTGGATCTCAACGCCGTCAACGCCGGCCTCGCGCAGCTTCTTTGCGGTCTTGCCGAAGGCCTCCACCATCTCCCGGATTTCAGACACGGTGAGGGGACGGGAGGTCACATCCTCCGCCCAGCGGTTGGGGGTCTCGGAAGCGGAGGCGCAGATATACTGCACGTCCACGATGGGGCTTGCGATCTTGTTGAGCAGGTCGCTCTTGGCCAGGGTGGTCATCCAGCCGTTGATGGCCATGGAGCGGCCCATGCCGGCAGCCAGCTGAATGAACAGCTTTGCTCCGGTCTTGTGGAACTCCACCATGTACTCCTTCAGTTCCTTGAACATCTGGTCGTTCTGATACAGCCACTTTCTGCCGGGGATGCCCAGCGGGTCACGGACGCACTGCATGCCGGGCAGGATCAGGCCCACGCCGTCCTGGGCTCTGTTGAGCAGGAAGTAGGCCGCCTCCTTATCGAAGTGGTTGGGCTCCATCCAGCCGAACAGGGAGGTGCCGCCCATGGAGCACTGGACAAGGCGGTTTTTGATTTCCACATTGCCGATCTTCCACGGGGTAAACAGGGCATTATACTTTTGGTCCATGCATTTCTTCCTTTCCTTTTTATTTTACGGCGACGCTTGATCCGGCTGTCGTCCGTTGTGTATGGAATTAACTGCAATAATTTTAACATACAGAAAAGAAAAAGTAAATGAACAATTCCGCCCGGGCTGTCCATGATAGTTTCAATTTTTGCAGCAGCTTGTCGCTTACAGAACGCAAAAAAGCTGTCATTCTGAACCGCTTCGCGGTTCAGAATGACAGTCTTTTTCATCCGCCCATGATTCTCAGATAATGGTTTGCCTCCCGCAGCACATGGTCGGCCAGCAGGGGCAGGATGATCGAGCGAATTTTGCACTCCTCTATCCCCTCGGTTCCGGCGACCTTGAAATCCCGGAATTTTCGGGTCAGCTCCTCCGCGCCGCCCCGTCCGGAGCCTTCCAGCAGGTGCTTGTAATCCCCGGCAAAGCCGTTGGCAGAGGCGATCAGCGTCTCCTCGCAGGGGTCCAGCAGCCCTATGAAGGAACGTGGTTTATTGTGCATCAATGCTTTTTCATGTTGCCGGTGGCGGGGCCGTCCAGCAGCTCGCCCTCCGCCGTGAAGCGGGAGCCGTGGCAGGGGCAGTCCCAGCTCTGCTCCTCCTCATTCCATTTCAGCGCGCAGCCCATATGGGGGCAGCGGGGCCGGGTGGGCGTGAGAAGATTTCCCACCGCGTGCAGGGCGTTCAGGAAAAGCTGAGGGTGCATACTGCTGCGCTGGGGTGAAAAGACTTTGGCATAGGGGTTTTCCCGCTCCAAAAGCTGATCCCCCAACACCATCGCCGAGACCATGGAGGAACTCATCCCCCACTTATTAAAGCCTGTAGCCACATACAGCTCCGGCGTGTTCTTCCCGTAGCGCCCGATATAGGGCATGCCGTCCAGGCTCATGCAGTCCTGGGCCGCCCAGCGCATTTTTATCCCAGCTCTGGGGTAACAGCTTTGGGCCAGCGCTTCCAGTTCGGCATAGCCGCCGCCCTTCTTCCCGGTGCGGTGGGCCCCGCCGCCGAAAAGCAGCAGCTCGCCGCTGCTTCTGATGGAGGGGCCGCAGCCCTCCGCGCCGATAAACATTCCGGCCGGGTCAGGGGCGTTTTCCAGGGCCAATACATAGGAGCGGTCCTGGTACAGCTTCAGAAAATAGCCACCGTGCTTGTTGATGATGGGAAAGTGGGTGGCGATGAGGATCTTTTTCGCCTCGATCCTCACCTTGTCCGTGTAGACGGTGTTGCCTTCAAAGCCCCGGGCAGGGGTGTGCTCATAGATCTTCAGCCCGGGGGCGATCCCTGCCGCCAGAAGCAGCGGATGAAACTGGGCCTGGTCTTCAAACTCAATGGCCCCGGTCACCTCAAAAGGCAGGGGGAGATCGTCCCAATACCGGGCCTTCGCCCCGATGCGCTCCAGGGCCCGAAGCTCCTTTTCCAGCTTTTCCGTGTCGCCGGTGGTATAGACAAAGGCGGACTTTGTCTCCATCTGGCAGGGGTATTCCGCCGCCAGCTTGCGAAAGTGCGAAATCGCGGCCTGATTGGCCTCATAGTACAGCCGGGCGGTCTCCTCGTCGTATTCGCATATCAGCTTGTCATAGATCAGGCCGTGCTGGCTGGTGATCTTGGCGGTAGTGTTGCGGGTCACGCCGCCGCATATGCTGTCCGCCTCGATCAGCGCATAATCCGCGCAGGCTCTGTTCAGCGCGCAGGCGCAGAGAAGCCCCGCCATTCCCCCGCCGATAATCAGGATATCGGTTTTCAAGTCCTGTTCCAGGCTGGGGAAGGACGGCAGCTTCGCTGTGTCCGCCCAAAGAGAATTGATCATTTTTTCATCACCGGGCTTAGTATGTGAAGCCCGGTGGAAAATATGACGTTTTCAATGACAACAAATGACGCCGCAGCCGATTTTGGCCCCGGCGTTTCCGACGGGCTGGGTATGCAGATCGTCCGGCCCGGCGTGGATGACCACGGAGCGGCCGATCACGTCCTTTACGCAGAAACGGCCGGTAATCACTGCCAGATAAGCCCTGCCCTTGCAGCTCAGCAGCGGCGGCAGGTCCCCGGCGTGGAAGGGATGGGGGCGGCTCTCCGGATCATAATGCCCGCCGGTGTTGGGAAGGCCTTCCCCCGAGCAATCCCCTTTTTCATGGATATGGAAGGCGAAAAAACCGGAGGGCGGCTCATAGGGCAGGCCTGTCAGCTCTGCCTCCACCAGCACGCCCCCCGGCAGCTGATAAAATTTTACGCTGCCTTTCAGGCAGGGTGCCTGCTCTCCGCCGTGGATTTTGGCCACAGCGTCGGGACAAAGGGAAAATCTACGCATAAAACCACCTCGGTATCATCCTATGCGCGTTTTTCTTCCCCTGTTCTGTCCGTCAGCAGCTTCAGATAAAAGCGAAAGGCCGTGGGGAGAGAGTATTCCCGGGCGATCTCCTCCGTTCCTTTCCACAGAAGCTCCCCGCCCTCTCCGGCGCATTCCAGCAGATAAGCGCCCATGTGCCACTCCACATGGGTGAACACATGGGTATGAGCGGCGCAGGGAACGCAGGAATTGACACGCAATCCCAGACTTTCCGCCCGGGCAGCCGCCTCTTCCGCGCTCAGTTTTCCCTCAACATTGGGAAATTCCCAGAGTCCGGCCAGAAGCCCCCTCTCCGGGCGGCGGCGGATGGCATAGCGCCCTTTATTGCACAGCAGAAACACCGTCCGCTCCTCCATCCGCCGGGCTTTGGGCGGGCTTTTGACGGGGTAGCGCTCCTCCGTGCCCCGCTGGTGGGCAAGGCAGTGCTCCCTCAACGGGCACAGCGCGCAGTTTGGCGCGCCCTTGGGGATGCACAGCGTCTCCCCCAGCTCCATCAGGCCCTCGGTCAAAAGCGCCGCGTCCTTTCCGGCCGGGTAGCTCTGGCGCAGCAGCGCCGTGATCCGCCCTTTGGTGTCCGCCTGCATAATATCCCCGTCATCGGCCAGCAGCCGGGTCATCACCCGCAGCACGTTCCCGTCCACCGCAGGCTCCGGCTGTCCGTAGGCAATGGAGGCGATGGCCCCTGCCGTATAATCCCCGATGCCGGGCAGTTTTTTCAGCTCCTCCGCCTGTTGGGGCAGCTCTCCGCCGTGGCAGGCCACAAGCTGCTGCGCCGCTTTTTTCAGGTTCCGGGCCCGGCTGTAATAGCCCAGGCCCTCCCACAGCTTCATCAGCCGCTCGTCCTCCACCCCGGCCAGGGCCTCCACCGTGGGCAATTCCCGGAGAAAGCGCCGGTAATAGGGGATCACCGCCTCGATGCGGGTCTGCTGGAGCATGATCTCTGACAGCCACACATGATAAGGCGAAGGCTCCTGCCGCCAGGGCAGGGGCCTTCCGTTTTGGGCGTACCACTGGATGACCAGCGGCAGGCAGCTTTTCAGTTTTTCCGTTTCCAAATTGCTGTTCATTTACAGATAGCAGCCGCAGTCGCAGTCGATGGCCTGGCCGGTGATGACCCGGGACTCGTCCGAGGCCAGGAACAGCAGGATATTGGCGATGTCCACATCCTTGCAGATGCCCACGGACAGATCGGAGTGCTTTTCCACAGTGTTGTAAAACTCCTCCGCCGCCGGGGAACGCTCGTCCTTCAGCTGAACACGGGTCATGGGGGTCCACACGGTGCCGGGACAGATGCAGTTGGCCCGGATGCCCTTGCCCGCGTAGCGCATGGCGATATGTCTTGTCAGGGAGATCACAGCCCCCTTGGACGCGCAGTACACCGCGCCGGAGATGCCCAGCTTGGCGGAGATGGAGGAGACGGAGATAATGTTTCCGCTGCCCTGCTCCAGCATGATTTTGCAGGCCGCACGGGTGATGGACATGGTGCCCTTCACGTTGATGTTGGTGACAAAATCATAGTCCCTGTCGGTAAATTCCTCAATGGGCTTCAGCCCCTTTTCCAGCACACCGGCGCAGTTGACCAGCACGTCGATGCGCCCGAAGGCCTCCACCGCCTTAAGCATCAAGGCCTCGTTGTCCTCCGCGCTGGTGATGTCTCCCTTGACAAAGATGGCCTCGCCGCCCAGCTTTTTGATCTTCGCCAGGACTTTGTCCTTGTTGGAGTCGCTCACATCCGTCAGAACCAGCTTTGCGCCTTCGCCGCCGAAAACCTCAGCGGTCTTCATGCCGATACCGGAGTTGCCGCCGGTGACGATACATACTTTTCCGTCCAGTCTTCCCACAGTTTATCCCTCCGCAAAAAAATTCAGTTGAAAGAAGTTTAACCCATCCGCCCCTCAGTGTCAAGAGCGTACAAATGTTTCCGGCCCGGCAGTCAGCCGGGCCGCAGCAGCATTAATTTATTATGTAAACCTTTTTCGATGGAACAGCCCATAGGCCCGAACCAGTACAGGCCGCAGGGGGATGAGCCTTATCCACACCCGGGCAAAAAATTCCCACCAGAAATCCCCGGGGGCCAGGATGCGGCCCTTACGCTGGACCCTGGTGACCAGGGCAAAGATCTGCTCCCGGCGGACCGGACCTTCGATCTCCGTCTGGGCGTCGCCCACGATGAAATAGCTGCCGTCTTTGACTTTGCAGATGCGGTGGAGCACATACTGGCCGCTGCGGCGCTGATAGAACACCATGTCGCCCACCCGCAGGGGCCGGTCCGGGGCTTTGAAATAGACGTAATCCCGCCCGTGGCACAAAAAAGGGCTCATGCTGCTGCCGCTGATGAGCATACTGACCTCCCGGCCTTCCTCTACCAGCTCCTTCAGCACGGAGACATATTCAAAGGTATCCACCTTTTTCATGTTTGCTCCGCCTTTCTCCTCTCTACTCTTCGAAAACCTTTACTTCGATTGCACTGCCGCCCTCTGCCGCGACTTCCTTTACCGCCTGGGCATAGGCCTCCGTCAGCTTGCTGGTATAAAAACGCTGCCGGGGATTTTCCCCGCTGGATGCTGTCAGGGTCTGGTCTTCCATCCTGGTTTTTATTCCCCGGGCCACGATCTCCGCCGGGTCAATAATCAAAAGCGAGGGGTACAGCTTTTCTATTGCCGGGCGCAGGAAGGGGAAATGGGTGCAGCCCAGGATCAGGGCGGAGGGGTCATTTTCCCGCATATACCCATCCAGCGCTTCCCGCACGATGGCTTCCGCCTCAGGCCCCTCATAAATTCCGGCCTCCACCGCCGGAACAAAGCCGGGACAGGCCAGGGGGTAGAGCTTGCCTTTGCATCCGCTCTCCCGCAGTTTTTTCACATAGGTTCCGCTTTTGATGGCCGCACTGGTGGCGATGATCCCGATATTCCGGTCCGGACAGGTTTCGGCAACGGTTTTTACCGTCATGTCGATCATTCCCTCAACGGGGAGCATGGGATAGCGGTCTTTCAAATTGCCCAGGCACAGGGAGCTGATGGTATTGCAGGCCACCACAAGCATTTTCACGGGAAAGGAGGTCAAAAAATCCGCGATCTGCTGGGAAAAAACCTTCAACGTCTCCACAGACCGGTCGCCGTAAGGTGCCCGCAGACAGTCGCCGTAGTAGATGATGCTCTCCCCGGGCAGCTCCCTTTTCAGCGCCTTTACGCAGGTCAGGCCGCCCATGCCCGAGTCAAACAGGGCGATGGCCCTGTCATCTGTCTCTTTGTTGTATTGCCCACAGCCTTCTTCGCCGCAGGCCTTCATGATATATTCCATTTCACACACTCAAATCTTTTCTTCTCCCGCAGCGCCGGAAAACCTTCGCCGCAGGCTCATAAAAAACAGAGTACCACAAACGTTGTACTCTGCCAATTCAAAATGCCGGACAGTCCTGATTTCAGGAACAACAGAAATACTGCCCGCAGCGCGGGCCAAACCAATGCTCTTTTTCTATCATTATATTATGGTATAGAGTATAGTTTTGCTTCCCGGAATTGTCAATAGATTTTTCCGCGCCGTACTTTCCCCCGGATTTTCAAATTAATATTTCGCAAACAAAATTGAAGTATTCGTTAAACAAACCCCGTTTATGATACAGCCATCCGATGAGGAAATACAAAGGAGGTTTTACCTGTGTCCAAAAAAAATTTTGTTTCTCTGATTCTCGGTACCATCGGCGGTATTCTGTTTGCTCTCGGCATGTGCATGGTCATGATCTGGGAGATGATGATCCCCGTTATCATTGTGGGC
>JBJDXP010000041.1:0-3355 GCA_051866735.1 Candidatus Limivicinus sp. | reverse complement strand
ACCATCACGCCCACGTCGGCAAAGATGGCGGCCCACATGTTGGTGATGCCCAGCGCGCCAAGCACCAGGCAGGCCAGCTTCACGGCGATGGCGAAAACGATATTTTCATATACAATGCGGATGCACTTTTTCGCAATATTGATGGCCTTGGCGATCTTCATGGGGTCGTCGTCCATCAGCACCACATCCGCCGCCTCGATGGCCGCGTCGGAGCCCAGCGCGCCCATGGCGATGCCCACGTCCGCCCGGGAAAGCACCGGCGCGTCGTTGATGCCGTCGCCTACAAAGGCCAGCTTTTCCTTGCCCTGGTTTTCTGCCAGCAGTTTTTCCACCCGGTCCACCTTGTCGCCGGGCAGAAGCTCGGCGTAAAACTCATCCGCGCCCAGCTCGCCCGCGGTCTGGGCGGCCACGGCGTGGGCGTCGCCGGTGAGCATAACGGTCTTTTTCACCCCCGCCGCCTTCATGGCGGCGACAGCGCTCTTGGCCGTGGGTTTAAGCATGTCGGCGATCAGGATATGGCCGGCGTAGGCCCCGTCGATCGCCACATGGACCACCGTACCCACGCTGTGACATTCTTTATATTCCACGCCCAGCAGCTCCATGAGCTTTGCATTGCCCACGGCAACGGTCTTTCCGTCCACCTTGGCAGTCAGGCCCTTGCCGCTGAGCTCGGTCACGTCAGAGACCCGGTTTTTATCCGGCCCGCCGCCCCAGGCCCGGCGCAGACTCTGGCTGATGGGGTGGCTGGAATAGCTCTCCGCCAGGGCGGCGTATTCCAGAAGCTCCGTCTCCTCCATGCTGCTGTGGTGGATGCCGCTGACCTCAAAGACCCCCTGGGTCATGGTGCCGGTCTTGTCAAAGGCCACGGTTTTCACTTGGGCCAGGGTCTCCATGTAGTTGGAGCCCTTGATCAGCACGCCCGCGCTGCTGGCCCCGCCGATGCCGGCGAAGAAGCTGAGGGGAATACTGATGACCAGGGCGCAGGGGCAGCTGATGACCAGGAAGGTCAGAGCCCGGTAGACCCAGTCGCCCCATTCTGCCGGGATGCCCATAACGATCCGCACCAGCGGCGGCAGCACCGCCAGGGCCAGGGCAGAGAAGCACACGGCGGGAGTATAGACCCGGGCAAAGCGGGAGATGAAGTTTTCCGACCGGGATTTCCGGGAGCTGGCATTCTCCACCAGCTCCAGAATTTTGGACACGGTGGATTCGCCAAACTCCCTGGTGGTTCTGATGCGCAGAACGCCCGTCAGGTTGATGCAGCCGCTGATGACCTCATCCCCGGGGGCTGCGTCTCTGGGCACGCTCTCGCCGGTGAGGGCGGCGGTGTCCAGGGTGGACTCTCCCTCTTCGATCACGCCGTCGATGGGCACCTTCTCCCCGGGCTGCACCACAATGATGCTGCCCAGCGGCACCTCATCCGGGTCCACCTTCTCCAGCTGGCCGTTTTCGCCCTCGATATTGGCGTAGTCCGGGCGGATGTCCATCAGCTGGCTGGTGCTCCGGCGGCTTCTGCCCACAGCGTAGCTCTGAAACAGCTCGCCGATCTGGTAAAAGAGCATGACCGCCACGCCCTCTTTGTAATCCCCCAGAGCGATGGCGCCCACCGTGGCCACGGCCATCAGGAAGTTTTCGTCAAAGGGCTGCAAATTCTTTATGCCCTTGACCGCGTCCCAGAGAATATCGTAGCCGATGAGAAAATAGGGGATCATGAACAGGGCAAAGCGGAGCCAGCCCTCCACAGGCAGCAGGGAAAACAGGATCAGCAGCACGGCGGCAAGGATGATGCGCCGCAGCATCTTTTTCTGCTTCTTATTCACGGTCAGAAGAAGATCTCGCAGTCGCTCTCCACCTTTTTGCAGGCCTTGAGCACATTCTGCATGACCGCTTTCACGTCCGCGCCCTCTTCAAACTCCACGTTCATCTTCAGGGCCATAAAATTCACCGTTGCGTCCTTTACGCCCTCGGTCTTTTTCGCGGCCAGTTCCATCTTGTTGGCGCAGTTGGCGCAGTCCACTTCGATCTTATAGCTTTTCTTCATGCTCTCGTCCTCCGAAATCTTTCATTTGAACAATCGTTCATATGTTCAGTTGTCATTATACACCTTTCTCCGCCGCTGTCAACAGTTTTTTCTTGCCAAGCCGGGTTTTCCCCTATAAAATAAGCATTGCAACCGCCGGTTGACAAATCGACCGGCCCGCTTGATGGCATGCAACGCCGTTTCATGCTATGCTTTGCCCACAACAAAGCAAAGGAGAGGACAACATGATATTGGCAGACAAGATCATTGAACTGCGAAAGAAAAACGGCTGGTCCCAGGAGGAGCTGGCGGAGAAGCTGGGGGTGTCCCGGCAGGCGGTGTCCAAATGGGAGGGCGCCCAGTCCGTGCCGGATATTCAGCGGATCCTGGAGATGAGCCGGCTTTTCGGCGTCAGCACGGACTATTTATTAAAAGACGATATGGATTACGGCAGCGAGGCCCTCGCCGAGAGCGCAGAGGAAACCGACAGCCCCCTTCGCCGGGTGGATATGGAGACGGCCAGCGCCTTTCTGGCTTTCCGCCGGAACTGGGCGCCCAGGATCGCTCTGGCGGTCTTTCTGTGTATCATTTCCCCGGTGGCGCTGATTATGCTGGGGGCCTTCAGCGAGTACGGCGTACTGAACCTCAGTGAAAACGCGGCCGGCGGTATCGGTCTGATCATCCTGCTGCTTCTGGTGGCGGGAGCCGTCAGCATCTTCATTATCTACGGTATGAAAAACCAGCCCTTTGAATTTTTGGAGAAAGAGAACATCGACACCGCCTACGGGGTCACGGGCATGGTGCGGGAATACAGGGAGCGCTGCGCGGCTGTCTGCTCCACCCAGATCGTTCTGGGCGTGGTGCTGTGCATTCTCAGCGTCCTGCCCCTTTTTGGCGCGCTCTGCGTCACGGAGGATGACTTGGTCATCATCCTCTGCGTGTGCCTGCTGCTGGTCATTGTGGCCGTGGGCGTGGTGTTTCTGATCCTGGCGGGGATGAAGCGGGGCGCTGCCAACATGCTGCTGCAGGAGGGGGATTATTCCCAGGAGGAGAAGAAGAGAAACCGCCTGACCTCCACCGCCGCCGGGGTGTACTGGCTGCTGGTCACGGCAGGGTATCTGGCCTGGAGCTTTTCCATTGCCAGCTGGAACCGGACCTGGATCGTCTGGCCCGTGGCGGGCGTGCTGTTCCCCGCGGTGATGGCTGTGGTGGGCGCGATCCGCGGCAAAAACGAGAAATGAAGCTTAAAAACCGGCTTTGCATTGGCAAAGCCGGTTTTGCAGCTTGTCAAAGAACCCCGGTTTTAACTAAGCTAAAACCGGGGATTTGGCGTAT
>JBJDXP010000040.1:0-3423 GCA_051866735.1 Candidatus Limivicinus sp. | reverse complement strand
GGCTCGTTGAAGCCGATGTGGCCGTTGGGGCCCAGGCCCAGCAGCTGCAGGTCCGCGCCGCCGAAGGCATCGATGACCGCGTCGTACCGGGCGCACTCGGCTGCCGCGTCAGGGTTCATGCCGTTGGGGATGTTGCAGTTGGCCTGGTCGATATTCACATGGTCAAACAGGTTATCGCGCATGAAGAAGGCATAGCTCTGGTCGTGGTCTTTGGGCAGGCCCACATACTCGTCCAGGTTCACGGTCCGAACCCGGGAGAAGTCCAGATCACCGCTTTCGTACTTGGCGATCAGCTCCTTGTAGGTCCCCACAGGGCTGCTGCCGGTGGCAAGACCCAGAACGCAGTCAGGCTTCAGGTAAATCTGGGCGGCAATGATGTTGGCGGCTTTGCGGCTCACATCCTGGTAATCCTTGGCGCGAATCAGTCTCATAGGAAAAATACCCCTTTCAAAAATCTTGTTTTTCGGGCGTATTGCCGAATTTCCGGAAGATACGCCCAAGTATGCTTATAGATATTGTAACATCCTTTTCAAAATCTGTACAGTCCTTTTACCATTTTTCAGTCAATTTGGATAAATTCATCATTCCTTCCTGTCCATTCGCCCAATCTGGTCTTATTTTTTATTACGGTTTTGGTTATGTATTTATTACCAGATTTCGTTATAATGGCATCAATTCTGATACGGGAGGTATCTACTATGGAAAAGAAACAAACCATTTCCACCAAACGGCTGGTGCTCGCGGCGCTGCTGGCTGCCCTGACGGTGGTAGGCTCCGCCCTGCGGATCACCCTGCCCCTGGAGATCGCCGGCACCACGTCCTTCCACCTGGGCAACATCATGTGCGCCCTCAGCGGCATTCTGCTGGGGCCCTGGCTGGGCGGTCTGGCAGCCGGACTCGGCTCTGCCATCTACGACATGACCAACCCGCTGTACATCCCGGAAGCCTGGATCACGTTCCTGTTCAAGGGTGCTTACGGCCTGGCCGCTGGTCTCGTCGCCTGGGGCGGCAAGAGCCAGAAGAACTGGAACTACGGCAAGGCCGTTGTGGCTACCGTGACCGGCGCTGTGACCTACGCCGTGCTGTATCTGGCCAAGAGCTATTTCTACAACGGTCTGCTGATCAAGGGTCTGACTCCCGATGCCGCCCTGCTGACCGTCATCGGCAAGCTCCCCGCCACCACCTTCAACGCTGTAGTCGCCATCATCTTCGCCCCCATCCTGGCCGAAGCCATCCGCAAGGCGTTGGAAAAGAACCATCTGACCCTGGAATAACCCCTCTGCAAATAGTGCCGCCCTGCCAAAAGGCAGGGCGGCACTGTGTTTTCATGAAATCTCCTTGTACCCCATCGCTTCCGCCTCGGCCTGACGGTTTACAATCAGACTTCCCAGCGTCTCCTTGTCCTTAAAATAATCATAAATATGATGCACCCGCGCGCGTATCTGTTCATCAAAGAAAACACCCTTCTCAACACTGAGAAAGTATTCGATATATTGATCCAGGTCGGTATAGAACAGGTCCGTCACCTCGTAGACCACATACCGTTCATCCTCAAAAACCTGGTATTGGGCCATTTCCTCGAAGGTAAGGATCTGTCCGTAAATAAAAGCATAGGGTTTTTCCACAGTTAAGTTCGCCTTTTCATAGACAAACAGATAAATCAGCGGCAGCTCCTGTCCGCCATCGGTCTGTCCCTCATATCCGGGCAGAAGTGCTTTCAGCATCAGTGCATGATCGGAACCGGCTCCCGAGAACATAGAGCCAACGATTCGTTTGTATCCATCGATCGAGTGGTAATTCTCCCCCACTAACTGATACTGCATATCCAGCGGAAACTCCTCATCAAATACATAATCCTCCGGTATCTCTACCCTAACCCAAGGATCGGCTGGATGAACCAGCGTTCCATCGGTACGCATCAACAGCTCCTGCACTTTTTGCAGATAGTCAAAATTCGCCTGGTTGAAAGCCGGAACTTCATCATAATAGGCATCTTCAAAGTAGAACCACAGTTCTTCTTCGATATCCCCGATGGTCTGGGCCGTCATCAGGGATTGGTCCGGGTGCACCGTTTCGGCGGTTTCCTCCGGTTCTTCCTCCATCTCCCGAAAGCGGAAGGAACACATCCAGTCGTGGCCAAACAGGAAATCGTTGTTGGTCAAAACAAAATAATACTGTTCCGGAGGGCCCTGCTCCAGAGTCTCAATATCATAGGCTTTCGAGATGTCGATGGTCATGGTGCCGCTGGAATGAGCCGGGAAGCTGGTATTCTGGAAAACGACCTCACCATCCAGCCGCTCCACTTCCTCCGACGTCGACCAGCGCATCAGCTTCAGCTGCTTCTGAAATTTCAAATTCTTATCCGACCCGTTTTCTACCTCCACGGACACGATGCCATTGCCCTCATAGGTCCCGGACAAAGACAGTTCGTCCCCGTTCAGTGGAGAAAACAGCAGATATGCACAGCCGGGGACCGCCAGGCAGAAGGCGATCACCGCCGCCAGAAGAATCAACTTTCCCACCGTAAGCCGGGACTTCGTCCGGTGGGCAGGATTCAGGTCTACCCCTGTCTTTTCCTCAAACACGCAGCGGATATTGCGTAAATTCTGCTTCGTCATTTTCATAGCAATGCCTCCTCTCCGGATTTCAGGGTGTCCCGAAGCTGCCGCTTGGCGCGGTACAGGAAATTGTTCACTTGCTTCACCGTCAGCCCCAGTGCCAGGGAAATCTCCCGGGGCTTCTGGTTGTAATAGTAACGGCGCACCAGAATCTCCCGGCCCGGCTCCCCCAAAGCCCGGATAGCGGCCAACAGCTCCCGCCGTGTCTCTTCCCGGAGCAGTTCCTCCTGCAAACCAAAGCCCTCCGTCAGCGCCGCTTCCTCCAGGGGCACCGTACTGCGGCGGCAGATCTGGCGGTAGCGGTCAATGGCCCGACTCCTTGCCACGATACACAGCGCGGTTTTCAAACTCCCCCGGTTGAGATCGAATTTTTCCGGGTGCTCCCAAAGGTAAATAAAGGCATCCGCCACGCATTCCTCCACATCGTGGACGCTGCCCACGTTCTTCAGCACCGCGCCGGCAATGGGCCACAGGAGCCGGGAAAACTGGTTGATGACGCGGCTCATGGCATCTTCGTCCTTCGCGGAAATGGCAGCAAGGATCGTCTCGTCTTTCAAAGGCTTCACCTCTTTGTTCTTCTTTGACCGGTCATATATAGTACGGCACAAAAGCGGAAAATACTTTTTTCTTTCTGCCTACAGGTTTCCGCAGGATGCCGGAGCGCAGAAAACGGCCCGCCCTTGCGGGCGGGCCGTTTGGCGATGGGGAAAGAATTACACGCCGGAGTAGGCAGCGAAGCCAGCGTCAACAGGCAGGACCACGCCGGTGATGGCGGAGGCAGCCTTGTCGTCGCACAGGAACAGGG
>JBJDXP010000039.1:0-3428 GCA_051866735.1 Candidatus Limivicinus sp. | reverse complement strand
GGGAATGCCCACTCATTCCCTGCCTGCTCTTGGATGCTCCGCAGCAGCTTTGCCGGTATCGTGACTCGCCTGGACTTGCCTGTTTTGTGCTCCCTGACGTATACCCTTGGTTTGAGCTGCTCGGTGCGGAGGGCGACCACATCCCCCACTCGCAGCCCCGTATGAATGCACAGTTGCATGATAAGCCGGTTCTGGGGCATAAGCAGCGCAAGCACCAGTTCTAGCTGCTTGTCGTCAATCCATTCTGTTCGCATGGTATCCCCCCTTTGCGAAAACAAAACCCCCCTCCATGGGGGATGGAGGGGGGTTTTGGTCCTTTCCGATGCGGAGGCGGAATGCATCCGGAAAATGTCGCGCGGCTCTCATGTCTGCCGCCGAGATATTCAGTTGTCGGGCTTTTGGCCCCTAAGTCCAGATTATCAGCTTTGCAGGTCGCTGTCTGTGCAACAACGCGAGCCATTGACAACCGTTTCGGGCGTGTGAGTCAAAATAAGTGCTGCCTGGTCATAGATCAAGCTGCGCTCCCTGGGGATATCCGAGGATATCACCCAGCCAGGCAGGCCATCCAGGGCATCAACCAGGGCTTCGATGGTTTCTGGCGTGCCCAGCAGCTGCACCAGGGCCGCCCCCTGCATGATAGGTATTGGGTTATGCATGCGTTTCCTCCTTTTATCTCCCTGGGGTATAGCTTCCCAGGCCTGTGTTCCAATGGTATTTCTTGATTGCCTGGGCCACATCGCCCCTTACGGTATCTGTGAGCGGCCCTTCTTCCGGGTTGCTGAGCCGAAGGGCCTGCTGCGCTTTACGCAGTATGCCGGTATAGCTGATAAGGCGGCGACCATGCAGCTGGTGCATGAGCTGCCCTACTATGTAGTCTGTGGCGGCTTCTGCTTCCTCTGTGCCCATCTTGGCCTGCATGGAGTCAATGAGATAGTCAGAGTCTTTTGCCAGGTACTTGGATACCTCTGCAACCCCCTTTTGCCTGCCGCCCTTGATGCGCTCAATGCTTACTTGGGGGTCATAGTCCAGCCGCGCCGATTTCACCCAGGCAGCTTTCCAATCTTCGTATGTCCAGTAGGTGCTGTCGGATTTTGTTGCATAGCTGCGATCAACAGCGAGGATAAGGTGATAATGCGGGTGGGCTGTCATGTTGTCGCGGTTGATGGTTATTTCCAGGGTACGCATGCAGCCCTTCACCCTGCGTTTCCAGGCTTTATTCATCGTGAGCCGGTGAAACGCTTCTGCCATGTCGTCCAGGGCTTTGCCCAGATTGTACAACGGTATGTTCCTTACGGTCAAGGTTAGGAATAGGTATTTTACCTGTTCATGGGCATCTATGTAGTCCAGGATTTGGCTTGTGGTGCTGTAGATGCGCAGCGATCGCCGCCAGCTGCAGGCCGGGCACAATCGTTGCTTACAAAAATTCGCTTCCACGATTTTTGCCCTCCCTTCGACTTCTACCATGCCGAGGTATGTGCCGCACTCCAGGACCAACCGCGCTCGTTCCTCATAGCCGAGCCGGTCAAAGCAGGCAGCCAGCAGCAGTCCCCGGTTCTTCTTTTCTTGCAATTTCTGTAGTGTTATGGTAATATCCTTCATAGGAATAAGCCCCTCTCTTTGGTTTTGGTTTTGTGTGGTAACTAAATCATACCATCGGATGGGGCTTTTTTCAAGCCCAAAAAGCTTCAATTGTTGTGATTCTGACGCAGGGGAAAAGGCTTCAGGTGTTTCTATAGTATCAAGATAAGGACGGGACGGGGTTCAGACCCACCCCGCTCCGGCCTTTTTCGCCCAGTTGAATTGACATTTTTTGGAATGTCAAACAGCGCAGGGGTGAGCGGCATCGACGCACAAAGTGCGACGCTGCCACTCTCCCCGGGAGGGTTAGCATCGCAGATCAGAGGGGGCGGAATCCCCGCGGGGATTCCATGGCCCCGTGCCTCCTCTGCTGGGCCTTGCTGCGCTGCCTGCCGCGCCTGGCTGCCTGCCTGGGCCTGCGGCGCGTTGGGTGGGCTGTGGCCCACCCTTCCCATCCAGGCCTCCTGGCCCCACCCGGAGGGCAGCAGCCCCCCGCGGTAAGACGGCTGGGACGGCAAGGGCGGGGGCACAAACAACCACGGCGGGAACGGGAACGGCGGCAGCAGCCACCGAGACCCGCGAGCGAGCAACCCACCCAAAGCCCCCCACCCTTGACGGTCCCAGGGAGGGCCGCCAGCCCCGACCCGGGGGGCGGAACAGCGGCGGACAAGAAGCAGAGCCTTCCCCGGGGGACGTGGTCGGGGCCTTTAACCGACCACGACCCGAGACGGGCATTGCAGGGGAGCGCAAGGGGGCCGCAAGGCCCCGCCGCAGGCGGCCCCCGGCCCTTGCGCCCCCTGCTAAAATTCCACCCAAAGGCGAGAACGCGGCCCGGGCGGGCAGCGAACCCGCCCATTTATGGGCGGATTCGCGATGGGTGCCCGCATACCGCAGCTCTCTTTGTGCCCGGCTCCTGCCGGGCACAAAGAAACCGCGCGACAAGTGGGGTGGCAGCGGGTTGGGCCGGCGGAGTATGTGCCGGCCCGAACCGCTGGCACCCCCGCGAAGTGCGGCACAACCTCCAGGCAAAGCTACCGCCTTTCCGATAGAGCGGCAACCTATCAGGACTGCAGCCACATCCGATAGAGCGTCACTTTTCCCTGATGCTGACAACCCCATCGAATGGGGGTTTGAGCCTGGGCAGCTTGCTGACGCACCAACTCCAACCATCGCCATCCCTGAATGGGATTGCTCGGATGGTGTGCCCCATGAGGTGCCCAATGGTGACGGCATCCCCTTCCATGACCGGGATTCGATCGCCGTTAAAGCTGTCGATGATCTCATACCGGTTCTCCGACTTGATGTACTCTAACCTTCCGTATCGTTCCGTGCGCATGTTATCCTCCTTTGTGGCGGCGGGGCCGCATGGTCTGGAAGAGTGCGTGAGCTGCTGCACTCATCCGCTGCTTGTGGCCTTGTCACGTCCAACCGTGCCGGAAGCTGCTGCAGCAAGGCCGTCTAGGGTGTTGCACGGGCCGTCAGAATGCGCGGAGCGCATTCCTGGCCCTCTGATCTGCGATGCTGTTAATGTGGCTTAGAACGCTTTCCTGGGCCGCTCTGCTTTGCCAGGTGGTCCGCCATGGCGTAGACCATCGTTACAGCCGGGTCACTGTGATTAAGTGCCCGCTGCACAGCTGCCAGGTCACCGGTTCGTTGCAGCTTACGGACGGCGTAGACCTTACGGGCGGAGTGGGTGCCCACATTGGCAGGCAGCCTTGCTGCTTTTGCGGCGCGCTTGACATCGGCCCAGACTGCCTGCCGGGTCTTGTGGCCGCAGCTGCTGCCTGGTTTCCCTGGGAATGCCCACTCATTCCCTGCCTGCTCTTGGATGCTCCGCAGCAGCTTTGCCG
>JBJDXP010000038.1:0-3457 GCA_051866735.1 Candidatus Limivicinus sp. | reverse complement strand
GCTCCTTGTGGCTGACGCCGAAGCGCTGCTCCTCGTCCACCACCAGCAGGCCCAGGTCCTTGAACTTCACGTCCTTGGAGAGGAGCCTGTGGGTGCCGATGATCAGATCACACTTGCCTGTAGCCAGGTCGGAGAGGGTCTTTGCGGTCTGGCCGCCGGTCTTGAAGCGGCTGAGCACCGCGATATTCACCGGGAAACCGAAGAAGCGCTGCAAAGCGGTCTGATAGTGCTGCTGGGCCAGGACGGTGGTGGGCACCAGGATGGCGGCCTGTTTTCCGTCCAGCACGCATTTCATCACCGCCCGGAGAGCCACCTCCGTTTTTCCGAAGCCCACATCGCCGCAGAGGAGCCGGTCCATGGGGACGGAGGATTCCATATCCTTTTTGATCTCCGCCACGCAGCGGAGCTGGTCGTCTGTCTCGGTATAGCCGAAGTTATCTTCAAACTCGGTCTGCCACTCGCTGTCCGGAGAAAAGGCATAGCCGGGGATGCGCTGCCGCTCGGCGTAGAGGGCGATCAGCTTTTTCGCCATGTCCTTGGCCGCGCTCTTGGCCCGGGAGCGGGTTTTTGCCCACTCGGTGCCGCCCATTTTCGACAGCTTTACCGGCTTCTCCTCCCCGCCGCCGGTGTATTTGGACACCAGGTCCAGCTGGGTGGCCGGGACATAGAGACTGTCCGTCCCGGCGTAGCAGATTTTGATATAGTCCTTTTCCAGCCCGTCCACCTGCATCTTCACGATGCCGGCGAAGCGGCCTATGCCGTGGTTTTCGTGCACCACATAGTCACCCACGGACAGATCGGCGCAGGATTCGATCCGCTGTCGGCCGGGGCCCAGTTTTCTGTTCCGGGATTTTTTATTCTTTGCGCGGATCAGCTGGGCATCGGTGAGTACGGCCAGCTTGATCCCCGGATATTCCATACCGGCGGAAATGGAGCCGATGGTGATGCAGCACTTTCCAAAATCCGGCAGTTTTTCCGGC
Source organism: Candidatus Limivicinus sp. (assembly GCA_051866735.1). Taxonomy (GTDB): domain Bacteria; phylum Bacillota; class Clostridia; order Oscillospirales; family Oscillospiraceae; genus Limivicinus. The sequence continues at coordinate 2,477 of JBJDXP010000038.1, read as the reverse complement.
TTTTCGTAGATAAGGGCCGGGATATCGTGCTCACGGAAAAAATCCTGAAGCACCTTGGCCCGCCGCTCGTCCCCCGCCAGGACCGCCACCCGGTAGTCCTGCTTCAGATAGAGCTTCACATCCTCCGCGGCGGCCTGGGCGCTGCCGGCGTAGGAGGGGAGCTGCTTTGCGGAGATGCTGGTGAGGGTTTTGGGCGTCAGGGGATTTCTGCCCACGGTGAAGGCGTCCGCCATGTACACCGGGTAGTCCTCCAGACGCTTGGCCAGCGCCTCAAAGCTCAGATAGAAGCTGTCCGGGCTCATGGCCATCAGGCCACGACGGTTCAGTTCTTTGATATCTTCGCCCAGCTGCTTTGCGTAATCTCTGGCCCGCTCCGCGCAGCGGTTGGGCTGGTCCAGGATCACAATGGCGTCCGCCGGGATGTAATCCGCGCCGGAGGCCATTGGGTAAGTGATGGGCAGATAGCGGTCCGCGTCGGACATGGTAAGCTGGTTTTTCAGCCGCTCCGCGTCGGCGCGGAGGGTCTCCGCCAGCTTGGCCGCGTTGTCGCTGCTGCGGCGTTTGGCATACTTATCGGCAAAGGCCCCGATCTCCCTGGCAAGGGCCTCCGCCCCACCCAGGGTCATGGTGGGCAGTGTCTCCGCCGCCGGGAGAATGACGCAGCTTTTCACCTGTTCGGTACGGCGCTGGCTCTCCACGTCAAAATGGCCCATGGAGTCGATCTCGTCGCCCCAGAACTCGATTCTCACCGGCTCATGGTCAAAGGGGGAGAAGAAGTCCAGGATGCCGCCCCGGCGGGCAAACTGCCCGGGGCCTTCCACCTGCTCGGTGCGGGAGTAGCCGCAGCGGAGCAGGGCGTCCTCCACGTCCTCGGGCGGGCAGCTTTCCCCGTCCGTGATGGTAAAGGCGGCCTTCATCAGCGTATTCGCGGGCATGGTGCGCTGGAGCAGGCCGGAGACAGAGGCCACGGCCACCAGCGCCTTGCCGGACGCCAGCGCGTACAGGGCAGCAATGCGTTTCTGCTCCCCCTGCCGGGAGGCGGCCTCCGTGGCGTAGAAGGTGAAGTCCCGCATCCCCAGCACCGCCGCCTCTTCCCCGAGCATGGCGCGCAGGTCGTTGGCAAAGTTCTCCGCCGTTGTGTCGTCCGGGCAGATCACAAAAATGGGCGCGCCGGTCCTCTGCCGCAGCGCGGCGGCAAGATTTGCCCGGTGAACGGCGGAAAGGCCGGAAACGAGCGCAGGAAGCCCTCCGCTCTCCAGCAGACCGGGGAGGGCGGCGGCTTCCTTATTTTCAAAAATCTGGTCAATCAGAATGTTCATACCTGAGGGATTATACCACGAAAAAAGCGCGTAATCAATCGCTTTTCACTGGTGGAAAAAGGCATAACAGCTGGTTAAAACTGTTATGCCTTTTTTATTACTCAGCAGTCTTTTTCACCGGCCTGATATCCACCAGCCGGTTCATGGCAAAGGGTGAGAGGAAGCGGGAATAGAAGTCCGCCATCACCCGGTGCAGCACAGGCTCAAGCTCCGCGCTTCCCTTTATAGGCTTGATCATCACCAGGGCGTCCCCGCCGCCGATGCGGTAATCGCTCTCCGCCTCCACATAGCCGAAGCGGGCCAGAAAGCGCTGGAGCTTCCGGCGGCGCTGAGGCTCGTCCTCGGGGTACTCGGTGAGCTCGGCAATGATGCCCTGCCGGTCCGCATAGCGCTTGTTGATCAGGCGCATGGACTCGATGCCTATGCCCTGCTCCCGGCACCAGGGCATGACGGACAGGTACTTCAGCAGCACATAGCCGTAGAGACTTTTGGTGGCCACCAGCGCAAAGGCCAGGTCCATTTTACTCTCCTCATCCACCACGGCCAGCAGCTCCATGGAGCCGTTGGTCAGTGCCTTATGTACGGCAAGCTTGGGCAGCATTTCCCGGCTGTCAAAGTCCATCTCAAAGAGCTGATAATATCTCTCCAACTCTTTATGCCCGCATTTTCGGATGCTCAGCATGATGTTTCCTCCTTTTCCATGCTCTGCGCGCGGCAAAGCGCAGCGTATATTCCGTCTTTATCCACAAGCTCCTTGTGGGAGCCCATTTCCACAATATGCTCCCCCTCCACCACGGCGATCACATCGGCGTTTTTGATGGTGGAAAGGCGGTGGGCGATGATAATGGTGGTGCGGCCCTGGCTCAGCTCGTCAAGAGAGGCCTGGATCCGCTGCTCCGTGACCGTGTCCAGGGCGGAAGTGGCCTCGTCCAGAATCAGGATCTTGGGGTTTTTCAGAAAGACTCTGGCAATGGACAATCTCTGTTTCTGTCCGCCGGAGAGCATGACGCCCCGCTCGCCGATGTAGCTGTCGTAGCCGTCGGGCATCTCCATGATCTCGTTATGGATCTCCGCTCTGACCGCCGCCTGAATGATTTCCTCGTCGGTGGCGTCAGGCCGGCCGTAGCGGATATTTTCCCTTATGGTCCCGGCAAACAT
>JBJDXP010000037.1:0-3485 GCA_051866735.1 Candidatus Limivicinus sp. | reverse complement strand
TGTGCATTTCTTTACTTTGTTTTTTGGTCTTGCTTACTAAAGCCGATAACCACAATGATCTTTTATTCGATTATTCAGACAGCAGTCTGCCGCGATTATCTCATAAATAAAAGGATACCAAGGGAGAAACCGCATTTCACCGGACAGTTTCCGGCCTTGTCGGAAATTTTCCCATCCTGGACCAAATATTACATTTTGGGACACCGGGCAAGGATTGTCCAAAAGGATTTTGGCAAAACTTGTTGAATTTTGCAAGAAAATTTGCTAAAATGACGGCGAAGTAAGGGAGTAGTCAGCACAGGACAGTGCGGTGAAGTCAACATCCTGGAGTTTCATCCTGGCCTCATCTGAAATGACGAGACTTATCTGCGGCGTGCGGGTGAGCCTTGTTTTTTTGTACCCTGTACCGCCGCAAATCCATCTGCGGGAAGGCCTTGCGATGCCTTCCAGGAGAAAGAGGTGCGTCTGATTGGCAGATTCCAATATTACAAAGCGGGCGCTGGCTGTGGCCCTGAAGGAGCTGATGGAGGAGAAGCCCTTTGCCAAGATCAGTGTAGCGGATATCTGTGAAAAATGCAACATGAACCGCAAAAGCTTTTACTATCATTTCCGGGACAAATATGACCTGGTGAACTGGATCTTCGATACAGAGTTTATTTCCGTTATCCGCAGGCAGGGGGCTTCTGCCAACTGGGACTTGCTGGAAGCGCTGGCGGACTATTTCTATGAGAACAGGAACTTTTACCGGAAGGCCCTCAGGGTGGAGGGCCAGAACTCTTTCTCAGAGCATTTCCATGAGCTGCTGTTCAACGCTTTGCAGGCCAGGATGTATGAGCTGCTGGGCCCAGGAAATGCCAGTGATTTCCAGGTGAATTTCTTATGTGACGCCTCTGCCATGACCTTGCGGCGCTGGATCATGGACAAGGACTGTATGCCGCCGGAGGAGTTTCTGTCGCAGCTGAAAACCTGTTTGCAGTATATCGCTGACCGGTATGCCAGCGAAGGACCGGAGGGAATACTCTGAAATTATTGGCTATCGGCATGGACGGAACCTGCCTGAACAGCAGAAAAATGATCCCGGGGGCCTGACCTGGCTGCGGAGCAGGGAGGGAAGATCGTACCAGCCACTGGGCAGACGCGAAGCTGTATCCCCACCAGCTGAGGGGGGGACCGGTACCGTCGTGTCATCGCCTCCAACGGCGCCGCGAATGCATACTGATTGTTTTTGATGTTAAATAAATCGCCGCTCCGGGCCGATGCTTTTCATAGCATTGTGCCTGGGGCGGCGTGTTTTTTATGCGGATCGCGGCGTTTTGGGGAATGCCTGCTTTAAAATGGCGGAAAGGGGCTGGCGGAAGATGTTGCAGGAGGCACCCTCCACCCGGCCCTGGGAGGTACACAGGTAGCCCTCCGGGTCGAAGCCTGCCGAGCAGGAGTCCTCGGAAATGATGCTGTCCACGAAGCGTCTGTCGTTTTCAATGTCCCAGGGAACCGTGGGATACTGCTGGCTGTTTCGGGTCTTGACCAGGTACTGATAGACGGTTTGCCGCACCTCCTCCGGACAGCCCGGTTCCGCCAGGAAGCCGGTCATGGCAGGATGCAGCTGTTCCGGATCCCGGAAAAACGCGCCGTTTAAGATGCTGTCCAGATCGGATGCGTCGTAGGTATACCACACGGCGTACAGGAAGCGCCGGGACCGGAGCTTCCGGCAGGCCCCTTCTGCACCCTCGTAGTGGAGCACGGCAAACAGCAGGTTCTGCAGTCCCTCGGCTTCGTCCAGCAGCGAATCGGTGATCTCCTCCGGGGTGCAGTATACCACAAAGGCGCAGTCCGGATTTTCCGCCGCCAGCGCCAGGAACGGTCCCGGGTTGTCCAGAGTATGGAGCATCCAGGTGTAGATACCCAGCGCCTGCCCCTGCCGGAGAAGATCCCGGTAGGCCTCCCGTTTCCTGGGGTATTCCGCACCGGAGACCGCCAGGGTAATGGACCAGGGAATGCTATATTGTTCCTGCTGCTCCAGCGCCCGGATCTTCCGGGCGCCCAAGGTGCAGCTGTTGTAGCCGATGTTCAGACCGAAGGTGACCAGCTTGTCCGGATCGGTGGTGGCCACCACGTCCGGGATCAGGGAATAATAGGCGCTGTCATCGTTTTGCAGCATGGCCTGGGCAGACGCGAAAAATTGGCTCTGAAACCGTCCGTCCGCGAAATTCAGGGCAAGGTCCACCAGATTCCGGGTGCTCCGTCTCGGAGATTCCCGAATATCCGAAATGGTTTTTCGAACAATGGTCTCGATCAGCGTTCGGGAAAGGTTGTGGTTCATGCCGCTTCCCTCCTTCTTGTAATGGTCCGGTTATCCCAGGAACCGGGCGATCTTGCCGCCGTCCTGGTAGCCCTTGCGGTAAAGCTTGTCCATAGCTCCGGCGTCCCGGGACAGGGTGTCCACGCCGCAGGTGTTGTCCGGCGCTACGATCACTGCCTTGCCCTGCCGGGCGTACTGCTTCGCCAGGGCTACCCCTTCGTTATACCGATCCGCCCGCTGGCACAGCTTCTCCGCTGCTTTGGGATACCTGTGCCGGATGAGCCGGGCAAGCTTTCGATCCTTATCGGGGGTCCGGAGGAAGTCCTCTGGCTTGGTCAGGATCAGGACGATCCGGTCACAGCCCAGTTCCAGAGCTTTGCGCACCGGGACAGGGTCTCCCAGGGCCCCGTCAAAATACAGCCGATTTCCCACGGCGTAGGGATGGCAGACAAAGGGAATAGCGCAGGAGGCCTTCATGACGCTGTAATCGTCCTGGTGCACATCGTTCATGTCAAAGTATCTGGCCTCGCCGGTCTCGGCGTCCGTGGCGATGAAGTGCAGCTCTATGGGATTCTCCGCCGCCGCAGAATAGTCCAGCGGGTTTTCCCCATTGGAATTGCTCAGGGTCCCATAGACATAGTCTAAGTCCAGGAAGGACCGCTTGGACAGAAAGTTTCCCATCCCTGCGTATTCCTTCCGCAACCCGTATTCCGTATAAAATTGATAGCACCGCCCGGTCTGACCGGCGGCGTAGGAGATCAGATTGGCGCTGCCTGCGGAAATGCCGATCCCCAGGTCAAAGGTGATCCCCCGGTCCAGACAGTAGTCCATGACCCCAGCCGCGTAAACGCCCCGGTAGCCGCCGCCTACATCAATGATGCCGGTTTTCATAGGCATCCCTTCTTTTCTTATGGAATAATCTGTATTGGGCAACGAGCCGGTCATGCCGAAAATTCTTCCCGTAAATGATCGTTTACCGCAGCACCCATCGTAGGGCGGGGTCATGACCCCGCCGACGCACCAATGGTTTTGCATTTTTACGTCTATCCTACCAAACTGCGTTACCAACCTGATCGGCGGGGTCATGACCCCGCCCTACGATGGGTGCGTTGGTAAACGGTTATGGTACGATAAACGATCATTTATTGTAGCACCGCATCTACGGTCGAGGGGCCCAGAGGATGTA
>JBJDXP010000036.1:0-3519 GCA_051866735.1 Candidatus Limivicinus sp. | reverse complement strand
TTGTCGGCGTATTTGAAAACATGTCCTTGGGTCTTCATGGTCAAACCTCCTTGGGAGCGGTGATGAAGCCGGTGATGGCGCTGGCGGCGGCTGTGGCGGGACTGGCAAGGTAGACTTCACTGTCCACATGGCCCATGCGGCCGACGAAGTTGCGGTTGGTGGTGGCGATGCAGCGTTCTCCTTCTGCCAGAACGCCCATGTAGCCGCCGAGGCAGGGTCCGCAGGTGGGGGTGGAGACGATGGCGCCCGCGTCAATAAAGGCGGTGACGTAGCCCCGTTCGACGCACTGGCGGTAGATCTGCATGGTGGCGGGGATGATGATGCAGCGGACGCCCTGGGCCACGGTCTTGCCCTTCAGGGTCCGGTAGGCCACCTCCATGTCCTCCATCCGGCCGTTGGTGCAGCTGCCGATGACCACCTGGTGGATCTGTATGTCAGACAGGGTATCGGCGGGCTTGGTGTTCTCCGGCAGATGGGGGCAGGCCACGGTGGGCACGATCTTGTCCAACTCGATGGTGTAGGTCTTCTCGTATTCGGCATCCTCGTCGGCGGTGTAGATGACGCCCTGGCGCTCGCAGCGGCCTTCCATGTAGGCTTTTGTGGTCTCGTCCACGGGGAAGATGCCGTTCTTGGCGCCTGCTTCGATGGCCATGTTGCAGATGCACAGCCGGTCGTCCATGGATAAACTCGCCACGCCGGGGCCGGTGAACTCCATGCTCTTATAGAGAGCGCCGTCCACGCCGATCATGCCGATGATGGTGAGAATCACGTCCTTGCCGCTGCAAACTTTAGGCAGCTTTCCGGTCAGCTCAAAGCGCAGGGCAGAGGGAACCTTGAACCAGGCGGTGCCGGTAGCCATGCCTGCCGCCATGTCGGTGCTGCCCACGCCGGTGGAGAAAGCCCCCAGAGCGCCGTAGGTGCAGGTGTGGCTGTCCGCGCCGATGATGCAGTCTCCGGCGGTGACGATGCCCTGCTCCGGCAGCAGCGCGTGCTCGATGCCCATTTTGCCCACGTCATAGAAGTGGCTGACGCAGTGGCTGCAGGCAAATTCCCGGCACTGCTTGGACTGCTGGGCGGCCTTGATGTCCTTATTGGGGACGAAGTGGTCCAGGACGATGGCAACCCGGTCCTTGTCGAAAACCTCCGTAAAGCCGTTTTTCTCAAATTCGTTGATGGCAACAGGGGTGGTGATGTCGTTGCCCAGGACGATGTCCAGTTTGGCCCGGATCAGCTGTCCTGCCTTTACCGATTCCAGTCCCGCGTGAGCGGCCAGAATCTTCTGCGTCATTGTCATTCCCAAGAGTAATCGCTCCTTTGCAGTAATATTTATTTGTGGAGATGTTAGAGTGCTTCGTTGGTTGCTGTGGTGCGGGAGCACCCAAGGCTTCTCCTTGAGGAGAAGCTGTCGAGGGTCGCGAGACTGATGTGGTGTGCAGTAGGCAATACCCTCTATTAGAGCATTTCGGCGAATTCGTACTGCTGTAACACCACATCCGCCCCAGTCTGCGGACTGGGGCACCTTCTCCTCAAGGAGAAGGCTTAGGCGCTGCCGCGATAAGTGGAACCAACGAAAAAGATCCAAATCTTAATTCGTCATATTATTGAAGGCACTGATCAATGCGTTCACGCCTGCTTTAATGATATCTGTATCCGTACCTGCGCCCCAGCTCATGGATCCGCTTTCGTTTTCCAGCCCGATGTAGGCCGCCGCGGTGGAGCCGGAGCTGCGCTGCTGGACGCTGTGCTCGGTGTAGACCTTTAATGTATAGTGCTTGCCGGAATATTCCTTCAACGCGTTGCTGACCGCGTCCAGAGAGCCGTTGCCCTGGCAGTGGATGGTGGTCTCCCGGCCGTGGCGCAGGAAGGTCACCACCGCCGCGACCCCGTCCTCCCGCTGGGTGAAGTGCATGTCGGATACGGCCAGGGGGCTGCGGATGTTCAGATAGCAGTCCATGAAGATGGCCAGCACGTCCTCGCTCTTCAGCTCCCGGTGGTCGTGGTCGGAGACGCTCTTGCACTGGTAGCTCAGGTGCTCCCGCATCTTCGGCGGCAGGATGTAGCCGTAGGACTGCTCCAGCAGGTACCCGATGCCGCCTTTGCCGCTCTGGGAGTTGACCCGGATTACGTCGGCGTCGTAGGTGCGGTTGATATCCCGGGGATCCACCGGCAGGTAGGGCACCGTCCACTGGTAGAGGTTCTTCTCCTTCCGCCAGGTCATGCCCTTGGCGATGGCGTCCTGGTGGGAACCGGAGAAGGCCGCGAACACCAGGGCTCCGGCGTAGGGGCTGCGCTCGTAGACGTGCATCCGGGTGCATTCCTCATAGGTCTTGCAGATGGCGGGCATGTCGGAGAAGTCCAGCTCCGGGTCCACGCCGTGGGAGTACATGTTCATGGCAAGAGTCACGATGTCCACGTTGCCGGTGCGCTCACCGTTGCCGAACAGGGTCCCTTCCACCCGGTCCGCTCCGGCCAGCAGGGCCAGCTCCGTGTCCGCCACGCCGGTGCCCCGGTCGTTGTGGGGATGCAGGGAGAGGGTCACATGCTCCCGGTATTTCAGGTTCTCGCTGATGTATTCCACCTGGCTGGCGTAGACGTGGGGCATGCTCATCTCCACGGTGACAGGCAGGTTGATGATGACGTTGTTGGTCTCGCTTGGCTCCAGCACATCCAGGACGGCGTTGCAGACCTCCAGGGCGTATTCCGGCTCCGTGCCGGTGAAGCTCTCGGGAGAGTACTCGAAGCGGAAGTTGCCCTCGTACTCCGCCGCCAGCTTCTTCACCAGCTTGGCTCCGTCGATGGCGATCTGCTTGATCTCCTCCTTGCTCTTGCGGAAGACCTGCTCCCGCTGGGCAACAGAAACGGAGTTATAGAAGTGGATGATGGCGCTGGGCGCGCCCTTGCAGGCGTCGAAGGTCTTGCGGATGATGTGCTCCCGGCACTGGGTCAGCACCTGGACCGTAACATCCTGGGGGATCATGTGGTTTTCGATCAGGGTCCGCAGGAACTCGTACTCCGTCTCCGAGGCGGCAGGGAAGCCCACCTCGATCTCCTTGAAGCCCACCCGCAGCAGCATATGGTAGAATTCCAGCTTTTCTTCCAGGCTCATGGGGATCACCAGGCTTTGGTTGCCGTCCCGCAGGTCCACGCTGCACCATTGGGGGGCCTTCTCAATGTGATCACGCTGTACCCATTTGTAATGCTGCCCCGGAGCGGGGTAGTAGCCGATTGAATATTTTCTGGTATCCATATGCTTTGATCTCCTTATCCATGCGATATTTTTGAAATGCTGTGGCAATTCCGATGTGCCGGAAATGATTGCGTAGTGATCGAATACATTAGCACCCATCGTAGGGCTTATGTCATGACCCCGCCCTACGATGGGTGCGATGGGGAATTAAACGATTTTGAACCCTTCCCGTTTCAGGGCCTGGGTGATTTCCTGGACGTGATCGTAGTTCCGGGTTTCCAGGGTCAGCCGCAGGTAGCAGCCGTTGATGGACTCGGTGTCGCCGTTGCGCT
>JBJDXP010000035.1:0-64606 GCA_051866735.1 Candidatus Limivicinus sp. | reverse complement strand
TCTGGAACAGGTCGCCGCTTTTCAGCAGCTTGGCGCAGCCTTCCAGATCGGAGAGGATGCTGCCCTCGTCAATGTTCTGGTAGCGGTTATACCAGCTGGAGTAACCGGCCAGCTTTTCCCTGGTCCGGGGCTTTACGCCCATGGCGGCAAACCAGCGGTCAAAGACCTCAACTTCGCCGCCCTCCCCGTAAAACAGGTCAAAGGCGTGAAATTCCCCGCCGCAGCGCAGTCCCGCGCAGTCCCGGCTGATGCTGAGAAGCCCCGCCCTGGCGTCATACTGAAAGAGGGTGTAGCCCGGACGCTCGTCCAGAGAGCCGAAAAGCCGGTAGTGCTGCCCGGCGCGGAAATAGCAATAGCTCTCCCCGTGGGTCACGCCCGCCTTTTCCGGGTAGTCCACGAAGAAATAGTCCCCGTAGCGGTCGATACCGAATTTCTCGTTGATGAAGCGGGGCAGGTGGCAGCGGTGGATCTTGTCCAAGCGGCTGTACTCCGGACAGCCGGTCCAGGTCTGATAGCCGTTCATAAAGATTTTTTCGTCCTCGCTCAGGATCAGGGGCATGGTGGCTTTGACAGAGCGGATATGCCCCTCCGGGAGAGAGCACACAATGCGGGTTTCGCCCTCCCGGACGTTCTGAAAGCCCCGGATGACGCTGGGGCCGTCCAGGCCTGCAATCTCAATGGTGTATTCCAGTCTCATTTTGCCCTCCTATGCTGAATTGAATTTCCACATCTTCCGTCTGGGCCGTGCGGATAAGCAGGCTGCCCCGGCCGGTTTGGCCGGTGGTTTTCAAATAGCAGCCGCACATGCCGCCCTCCGCCGTCACCGTTTCGGGGCCCACAAGGGCGATCTGCCCCTCGGCCCGCAGGCGCACAGGCAGCTGGGCGTAGACCGCCGGATTGTCATACTCATCCAGCAGCCGGATCCGCACCGCCGCCATGTCATAGCGTTCGCCCTCAGTGAGAGCGGTCTGGCTGACTCTGACTTCCAGGTGCAGCGCCTTGCCCGGGCAGCAGGTCCGCTCTGCCACGGTGACGCCCTTTTTCTTTGCCGCAAAGCGCCAGCGGGTGGCCTCGCCGCCCCAGTTGCCCACATACTTGCCGTAGAGGTCCACGCCGTCCTGCATGCTCATCTTGTAGCGGACCATGGCCGTGAGCATCCGCAGCTTGTCGGAAAGGGGCATGTTGGCCAGGCCGTGCTTTCCCGCCGAGACCAGGCAGCGGCGCAGAAGCTCCGCTTTTTTGGGGGCAAGGCCCTCCTGGGTCTCCAGCAGACGGCCGATGGTATCGTCCACCGGGATGGGGCCGTGGGGCAGGCCCTTCCAGCCCTGGGGCTTGAAGGTGGTCACAAGGCAGTCGTTTTTGTACAGCTCCACCTCGTCGGCGTTGGTGAAGAGCCAGGGGCTGCCGATCTGGCCCGCCGGGTAGTCGCCGATGTCCATGGAGGAGCCTACCTCCAACACCGGCGTCTCCTCGCCCTGGCTGGCGTAAAAGGCGGCGGCCAGCTTGGGGTTGCGGAAAGCGTCCATCACCCCGTGGTAGCACACCCGGTCCCCGGAGCCGAAGTCCCGGTGGGTGGGGTAGTCGAACATGCACCAGCCAAAGCAGCCCGCGTGGCCGCCGGAGGCCATGGCCGCGTCCTGCACCCGGGCGTGGCGCAGGGCCTGTTCCTGCCGCCGCTCCAAGGGATCAAAGGGCTTGGTGGGGTACATGTGGCCGTTGCACTCGGAGATCAGCAGGGCCTTGTCCATATCCGGCGTGACCTTGTTTTTGGGCTTGGCTCCAGGATTATCGCCGGTGTGGGAGAAGTCGTTATAGGCGTACACATCCTCCAAAAGATGGCTCTTTTCCAGATAGCGCACGCCGCTGGTGGGGCGGCTGGGGTCCAGCTCGTGGGCGATAGCGTTGGTGCGGCGGTAAAATTCGTCGTCGTCCAGGCTCTCGTTGATCCGCACGCCCCAGAGAATAACGCTGGGGTGGTTCCGGTACTGGAGCACCATCTCCCGGGTATTTTCACAGGCCTGGTCCTTCCATTTTTCGTCCCCGATGTGCTGCCAGCCGGGGATCTCGGTGAACACCAGCAGGCCCTGGCGGTCGCACTCGTCGATAAAATACTGGCTCTGGGGGTAGTGGGAGGTGCGGACGGCGTTGCACTGAAGCTCGTGCCGCAAAATCCGGGCGTCCTCCCGCTGCAGATGCTCCGGGGCGGCGTAGCCGATGGTGGGGTAACACTGGTGCCGGTTCAGGCCCCGGAGGAAGGTCTTTTTCCCGTTTAAATAAAAGCCGTCGGCCTTAAATTCAATGCTGCGAAAGCCGAAGCGCTCCTGCACGGAGTCGGTGACTGCGCCGTGCTCGTCCAGCAGCTCCGCCACGCAGGTGTAGAGCGTGGGGCTGTCACAGTCCCAGAGCCGGGCTCCGGGCAGGTCCAGCGTGAATTCCGTGCTGCCTTCTGCCTCCGCGGCGGGGTTTCCCTCCGGGTCCAGGATCCGGACCCGGGCGGCGCGGCCCTCCGTGGTCAGCGCCACATGCACCCGGTCGGGGGCGGGGGTGGTGATGTAGATATCCTCAATATACTGTTGCTCCCGGACATCCAGCCAGACCTCCCGGTAAAGCCCGCCATAGGTCAGGTAGTCGATCACATGGCCGAAGGGCGGAATCTCCCCGTTCTCCCGGCAGTCCAGTCGCACGGAGACCAGATTTTCGCCGCCGTAGCGGACCCGCTCCGTGATCTCCACCCGAAAAGCGGTATAGCCGCAGCGGTGGACGGCACATTCAACGCCGTTCAGGTACACCGTGGCGATATGGGCCGCCCCGTCAAAGCGGAGGAAGAGCCGTTTGCCCCGGTATTCCTCGGGGATGGGCAGCCTGCGCCGGTAGCCGCAGACCATCTCGTAATCCTCGGGTCCGGCGTAGTGCAAAGGTACTTCCTTTACCGTATGGGGCAGGCGGACGCCCTCCGCCTCGCCCAGGCCGGCCTGAAATTCCTCAGACCAACGGGGCGTAAACTCCCAGTTGTTGCAGATGCAGATCATCTTATTTTCCTCCCTCAGCTGAGGCTGGTAGTCTGTAACACTTAAAAATGGCATAATCTGCGGCGTGGGATTCCGTGATGCTGCGTTGTCGTCCTTGACGGGCGCCAGCCCGCCTGCGTCCTCCGCCTTGCCTGACGAAATCCTACTTGCAGCTTATATCACAGTTAGGTGTTACAGACTACTAGAAAATCAATGGTACTCTTGCAGAGATATTCAATATTCCTCTCGTCAAAAATCCTGTCCCGCCCGGTGTGGATGCGGTCCAGATACAGCCCCAGCAGCGGCAGCTTTTTCATGGCCGCCACCGCCGCGCTCAGGGGGAAGCCCGCCTGGTCGGAGGGGTACATGGCCGAGGAGGACTTTTCCCTATGGACGGTCTTTTCTGCCGTGCTGGGAAAGGCCGCCTCCAGCCTGCCGCCGTATTTCTTCCGGGCGGCCTTGTTGAGAACTAAGAGAATGTGGTCCCCGTCGGACACGCAGTCAAAATTCAAAATCAGCTTGTCCTTCAGCTCTTTCTTATGGAGCTTTCGGAAAAAGGCGGAGCCCAAAAGGCCGTTTTCCTCGTTGTCGAAGAAGACGAACAGCACCTTTTTCCGCAGCTCCTCCGGCATCTGCTCCATCAGCTCGCAGAGCGTGATGACGCCGGAGGTGTTGTCGTTGGCGGTGTGCTTGTTGGGAATACCGGCGAAAAACACCAGCACGATCAGGCCGATGATCAGAAGGAACGATGCCCAGTAGTGGACGAAAAAGCTGTCCGTCACCAGGGCCAGCAGCAGATTGAAGCCGAAGGCGATGAGGAAAAAGGGGATGCAGATCAAGAGGCTGTACAGCACCGTAATCAGAATATTTTTCGGCATGATGAAGTTGGGGAAGGGCAGCACGGCGCAGGTGTCGTAATGGGCGGAGAGGATGAACTCTGCCGTCTCCAGGTCACCGGACACTAAGTTGCGGTTGTGGATGATTTTAGACTCCTCCACCCGCAGCTCCGGAAAATGGGACTGCATGAGACGGATAAACGCAAGCTTCTGCTTTTTGGTCTTGCGCACCTGCCAGTCGGACAGGATCAGCTGAGAAAATGAGGTCATGGCAAGCTCCTTTACAGCGCTTCGATCAGGCGGCACAGCTCCTCGTTGAAGCGGCCCAGATGGACCCCGTCAATAAAGCGGTGGTTGATCTCCAGAGAAATGTGCAGCAGCTTTCTGCCGTCTACGTCGATGTATTTGCCCCAGGCGATGCGGGGGATGGCGTCGTCCGGGTCCAGATTCCGCTCGTTGGTCAGCCCGGTCACGTCCATCCAGGGCAGGCAGGAGAAATAGATCAGGTCGTTGGTCTCCGCTGTGGGGTCGAAAAAGAAATGCTGGCTCTCGCTCTTGGCCTTTGCGGCGCGGCAGAATTCGTCAAGGCTGCCCTCGCAGGGCACAAACACCATGCGGAAAAGCTCGCTGCCCTTCTCCAGGTCGGTGAAGCTGGGCTGGCGCTTGTCGTAAATGCGCACCTTCCCATCCTCGATGGTGTAGAGAAAGGCCTCCACCCGGTTCACGGCCTGGGTGCAGAGGTACACCAGCGCGTAGTAAAAGGACAGCTCCCGCTCCTTGACGTAGCGGTAGAGATTGGTCACATCCAGCGTAAAGGTGACGCTGTAAAAGGGGTTGGAGATGGGGGAGAAGAAGTCATAGATCTCCCTGCGCGGCCAGGCGCTCATGTCGATATCTCTGATCATATCCGTTCCTCTCGAGTAAAGTGTTTACGTTCCGAATATATCACCCCGGAGTATGACGGGTCAAGGGATAGAACATTTTTTTGCGCGCTTTCCGCCGCGATGCCCATCACAAGAAAAGACCGCAACAGCCTGTTGCTTGGCTTTCCGGGGCGGCGATGGTATAATCTCCGTGAGGTGGTGATCCATATGGAAACAAAGGATGTCATAAAGGAACTTCGAACCCGGAAAGGCTATTCTCAGGACGAGCTCGCGGAGAAGATCCATGTCACCCGGCAGGCGGTATCCCGCTGGGAAACCGGCGAGACCCTGCCGAATACGGAGACGCTGAAATTGCTGTCACAGCTGTTTGACGTGTCCATCAATACGCTGTTGGGCTCTCCCCGGAATCTGATCTGCCAATGCTGCGGTATGCCCCTGGATGACTCCACGACCAGCAGGGAGCCGGACGGTACGTTCAATGAGGAATACTGCAAATGGTGCTATACCGGCGGGAAGTTTACCTATACCGACCTGAAGGAGCTGACGGATTTCCTGGTCGGGCATATGGCCAATGAAAACTGGCCGCCGGAACAGGCGCGGGCCTATTTTGAAGCCCAGCTGCCAAAGCTTCATTATTGGCAGCAGGGGGAGAAATGAGCTGCCGCTTCCGGGCTGCATTCATAGAAAAAGCAGTACCCTGTCTGATGCAGGGTACTGCTTTTTCAGGCAAAAGATATCGGGTTTTGTATGCCTGTGCTACAGCTTTTTGGTAAAGCAGATGATCCGGTTTGCCTCTTCAAAGCCGGCGGCGAGATGAAAACGCAGGCTCTGCGCATTGTCAAGCCCGCAGTCGCTGGCAAACTCCCGGCAGCCCCGTTGCCGCGCCCACGTTTCACAGGCGGAGAGAAGCCCGGCGGCGACGCCCTCGCGCCGGTGTTCTTCCTGCACATAGATGCCCTCCAGATAGCCCACGGGGCTTGTGCTCGTCCCCTCCACATAGTCATGCCGGAGTGCGCACTGGGCAAAGCCCACAGGCAATTCGCCCGCCCGGGCCAGAAAGAACGCCGCCTTGTTTTCCGTCATGAGCAGGGAAAACTCCTGCTCCAGTGCTTCCACCTGATGTTCCGGCCAGAGCAGTACGGCCAGCTCCACAAGGCTGTTTACTTCCCCCAGGCCGGCCCTGATGATGTCCATTGGCATTTCCTTTCTACCATACTCTGTCTTCCAGAACCTCGTCCCAATAATAATCGATCTGCGTATAATCCATTTTGATCCAGCAATCCATATACTTTTTTGAATGGATTGCGCAGTAGTACATTGCCGATTGGGGATTCGTGGGATTTGTATACCTTTGGATAAATTCCAGCTGCCACTTTTTGCTGTGGATGTTTTTAATCAGGGTGTTGGCATCAATACATGTTACGGTTTCAAAGCCACAGCCCCGGAAAAAACGGTGCCTTTTGAACAGTTGGATAAACAGGTCATCTTCCGGTGAATGGGTGTACAACTCCATGGTGACACGGCTGGCAGAGGAACGATGCACTTCATCAAAGGGATTGCTTTCGTCCCAGGGCAAGAGCCAGAACCCGTCAGGAAAATCAAAAATCAGCTTTCCGTCTTCAACGCGCAGGTCCTCGGCGATGCAGTCGTGGAGATAAGGGACTGTGCCCTCCTCCGGAAATGTGGCATCCAGAACGCGATGGAATTTCCAGGCCTTATCCATGCCTTATCCCTCCTGAAAAACTTTGGCTGTATTTACGGCTATTTTATCATAGGCGCCGCTTTTGCGCAATCTTCCATAATAAAATAGCCTGCCAAAGGCAGACTGAAGTGGATTTTTACAACCAAGAAGGGATTCGCTTGCATTCTCTTTTCGCGGTGGCGAAAAGAGAATAAATGAGTTCGCCAATGTTTGCACTGGCTCACGAAAGCCCCACTGGGGCTTTCGGACATGATTCGAATCCCCAAAAGGAAAAAACGTACTTTCCAAAACTGCATGGGGAGAGCGCGAGAGGGGAGGGTATGACCCTCTCGCAAAAATTGAGCGAAGCGGAAAATTTCGCCGCAGGCGCTTCTCCGCCACAAAAAAGTCCCGCCTGTTGGCGGGACATTTTTTGTGGCGGAGAAGAAGGGATTCGAACCCTTGATACCCTTATGGGGTATACACGATTTCCAATCGTGCGCGCTCGACCAACTACGCGACTTCTCCACGTTTGCTCAAGTTAAAGCATACTATTCACTTGTCAGCTTGGCTATTATAATGCAGGAACGCCGCAAAGTCAAGGAATATTTTCTTTTTTTGAAGAAAAGTTCTGCGGCGCATATTTTTTCCGCCCGCGGCGCAAAATACAGGTAAAAACCCTGCTCCGGGATGAAGGGAGACAGACGGACATGAAAATGACCAACGACGAATACAAAAAATACAGCGAGCGGCACGCGCCCCGCTCCCCTGTGGGGCCTCACATGCTCTGGGCCTTTGTGGTGGGCGGACTGATCTGCTGCTTCGGCCAGTTCCTGCTGGACCTTTACGGCGCGGCGGGGCTGGACAAGGAGGCGGCGGCCACCGCCGCTTCCGTGAGCCTGGTGTTCCTGGGCGCACTGTTCACAGGCCTGGGGCTCTATGACAAGCTGGCGGAAAAGGCCGGGGCAGGCACGCTGGTGCCCATCACCGGTTTTTCCAACTCCGTGGCGGCTCCGGCTCTGGAATTCAAAACCGAGGGCCTTGTCACCGGCACGGCGGCGAAAATGTTCATCATCGCCGGGCCTGTGATCGTCTACGGCATCAGCGCCAGCGTGATCTACGGCCTGATCTTGTGTCTGATCGGATAGGAGAAGAAAAAATGGCAAAAAAGAAGGAAAAGGACGAGAGAAAGCCCGCTCCGGTGGAGACCGGCTTTGACGAGCGCTGCAGAAAGCGCAGCAAAGGGGACAGCCCCTGGGAGCGGGAATCCGACGCGCCCGACGGCGTTTCCGGCAACTGGAGCTGACTGCACTTAAGCCTCCCTAATGCAAGGGGAGGCTTTTTGCAATCTGCCATATTCCGAGCGGGCGACCGCAAGGGTCGCCCCTACGGCTTCTGCCGAACTTCTGGCAAGAACGTAGGGGCGACCCTTGCGGTCGCCCGAAAGCCTTCCATCAGTATTCGCTGCGCTCTGGATGAAAAAATTTTCCTTTAAAACAGATCCAGCTTGCCGCTTCGGCGGCAGGCCCGCTCCACGCCCCGGAACACGGCCAGGGCCAGCAGAACATACACCGCCGCCAGCAGGAGTTCGCCCAGAAGCAGGGCGGGAAAACGCGCTCTGCCGCCGGAAAAGAGCAGGTTCATGGCCTCAATGGAGCGGGTGAGGGGCAAGGCCCGGGACAAAAGCTGCCCCGCCGCCGGAAGCTGGGAGACGGGAAATTCCGCGCCGGTGAAGATCAGCAGCAGGTAGCTGGTCACATTCAGCACCATGTGTATGCTGTCCGTCAGCAGACCGAAAACGGAGATGAACAGGCCGAAGCAGGAGGCGGAGACCATGGCGCACAGGATGGTAAGCGCCGCGCGGCCCAGGTCCACCCCGGAAAAGTCCACGCCGAACAGCAGCCCGCCCAGGGCAAGGCCCGCCGCCACAGCTACGGAGGCCAGCAGCGCGGGAAATACCCCGCTGGCCAGCACCAGGGGCAGCTTGGCGCAGGGGGCCGCCACAATGGAGCGCAGCCGTCCGTTGTACCGCTCCCCGGTGAACACGCCGCCCAGGCCGAACACGCAGGTGTTGGTACACATGAGAAAGGCGTTGCCCACCACCCAGCGGCTCAGGTCATTGGTGCGAAAGCAATAGGAGGCCAGCAGGCAGTAGAAAATCAAAGTGATGATGGGATAGCCCGCGTCCAGGCAGAGAAATTCCGCCAGGTCAAAGGCGGCGGTACGCCCTTTGTGATAGAGCCAGGCCTGGGAGAAAAAGCGTCGTATCAGTTCAACACACCTCCAGACTGGCGCTGATGCGCACCTGCCGGTCGATGACGCGAAACAGCCACAGGGCCAGTAGCACCCAGACTGCTGTGATGAGCAGCAGGATCAGCAGCCTTCAAGGGAGACGCTCTCCAAAGGCAGGTCCAGCAGAAAGTCGGGCATGTTCAGGGCGTGGTTAATTTCCACGGCCTGAAAACACTCAAAAAGGAAGTTGTACCGGCGACGAAGCCCGGCGATAGTCTCCGCCCCGTAAATCTCCGTACAGAGCCGGTGGACCTTTTCCCCGGTCAGCAGGCTCAGCGCTGCCCAGACCGGCTCAAATTCAGGCAGAAAGACAAAAACGCTGTTTTCTCCCAGCTTTTCCATGCGCACCCGGTATCCCTCCTTTCTTATATATAAGTATCATATCACATCCGCAGAGAAAATAAAAGTGCCGACAGACGCGATTATATTTCGGTCATATCCGTTAAGATTTCTTTATACTATGGTAATAACTACACGCTGTACATCTGCAGCAGGGTATTCTGGGCACAGCTGATAAAGCGCTTGATGATCCGGTCGTTTCTCCGGCGCTCGCTGGTGATGATGCCGATCTCCCGATAGCCTGGCGGGTCGATGGGCACCACCTGCACATCGTCGGTCATGCTGCGCATGACCAGCTCAGACAGCATGGTCAGCCCCAGCCCGTGCTCCACCATGGAGACCAGGGCGGCGTCGTCCAGATTGGTGTAACGGATGTGGGGAGATACCCTGCGCTCCTGGGCGTTGAAAACGGGCATGATGTCCAGGTCGAAGCCCAGAGAGGGCATGAGAAATTCCGCTTCGGAAAAGCCGCTGACGGGAAAAACCCCGTTTTCCACCGGGTAGTCCTTGGGCAGCACCGCCACCAGCGGGTCTTTCTTCACCGAGATCCAGTCCAATCCGTGCCGCAGGGAGGGATGACAGCTTGCAAAGGCACAGTCCAGCTCACCGTTTCTGACCAGGTCATGTATGCCCTTGTTGCCGCCCATGCTGATGGAGACGTCCGTGTCCGGGCAGATTTTTCTGAACTCCGTCAGAATTGTGGGCAGCCAGTGCCGCGCCACGCTGGAATAGGCTCCCACACGCAGGGAGCTGGCTCCGGCCTCCCGCAGGTGCTGGGTGCTGACCTCCAGCCGGTCCGCCGCCTCCACAAAGGCGCGGATATCCGGCAGAAGCCTCCTCCCGGCGGCGGAGAGACGCACACCGCTTTTGCTGCGGATCAGCAGACCGATACTCAGTTCATTCTCCAGCGAGTTCATCATGTTCGTCAGACCCGCCTGAGTATAGCCCAGCTCTGCGGCGGCGGCGGTAAGACTGCCCTTGTCTATGGCGGTAAGAAGTGCCCGGAATTTTTTGCTGTCCATGTTAATTATTTCGCTTCCTTATGATTCGACAAACTATAACGATTCCTTATGATATGTATAATAATATAGTGTTTGGAGAAATGCAAGACAAATGTTAAAATAACGTTAGTCACAAACCGTTAATAATTTTCGGGGAAAGAGGTTATTATCAATGGAAAACAATCGCAGTTCATGGGCCAGTAATTTTGGCTTCCTCATGGCGGCCATAGGCTCAGCTGTCGGTCTTGGCAACATCTGGGGCTTCCCCTTCAAGATGGGCAAGAGCGGCGGCTTTACATTTCTCATCATCTATCTCCTGTTGGCTGTGTTCGTGGGCATGATCATCATGACCAGCGAGCTGGCCCTGGGCCGGAAAATCGGCAAAGGCGTGGTAGGCGCATATCAGGCGGCGTCCAAGAGGTTCGGTTGGATAGGCTGGCTTGGCATTATCGCCCCCTTCCTCATTATGAGCTTCTACTCCGTTCTGGGCGGCTACTGCATCCAGTACATGTCCCTCAACCTGGCGGAGCTGAGCTTCGGCCTCAGCGGCATCTTCGGCAGCTCTATCACCGGCAGCGCCACCTTCGGCGCAATGCTCACCAACCCCTTCGGCTGCTTCGTGTTCACCCTGCTGTTCATGGTCATCTGCATGCTCATCGTTCAGGGCGGCGTTGACAGCGGTATCGAGAAGTTCAACAAGGTGGGTATGCCCGCCCTGGCTGTAATGCTGGTCGTCATCATCATCCGTGCGCTGACGCTCCCCGGCTCCGTGGAAGGTCTGAAGTTCATGTTCGTTCCTGGTTACGCGGTAAAGGCCGGCTTCATTGATGAAGCGCCCGGCCTGGTCTCTGTTCTGGCTACCGCCGGCGGACAGATGTTCTTCTCCCTGTCTCTGGCCATGGGCGCCATGGTCACCTACGGCTCTTACCTGAGCAAGGAAGAGAATCTGGTCAAGAACTCTGCCCTGATCGTTGTTGCCGATACCATCGTCGCTCTGATGGCCGGTCTGGCTGTTATTCCCGCAGCCGTTGCCAACGGCCTGTCCAGCGGCCTTGCCCCCAATGAGATCGTTCTGGGCGGTCCCAAGCTCCTGTTCGTCACTCTGCAGGATGTTTTCGCCAACATGGGCGCCGCAGGCCCCCTGTTCGGCGTGATCTTCTACCTGCTGGTCCTCCTGGCTGCTATTTCCTCCGCCATCTCCCTGATGGAGGTCATCGCTGCCTACTTCCTGGACCGCGCTGCCGCCAAGGGCAAGCAGGGCAACCGCAAAAAGGTGGTTCTCTGGGTCTCTGTTGCCATCACCATTGAGGCGCTGATCGTCGCTGTTGACGGCCTGGGCTCCAACGGCATCTGGGTTCCCTTCCAGAAATTCGGCATCGCTACCTGGAACGACTGCTGGCTGGACTTCATGGACTGCTGGTCTGAAGGCATCGCCATGCCTCTGGGCGCCATGCTCATGGCCCTGATGGTCGGCTGGGAGATCAAGCCCGACTACATCCTGGGCGAAGTGCATAACGGCGAGCACTCCAAGTTCTTTGATGTGTTCTTCCGGATCTGCATCACCTTCATCGTCCCCATCGTCATGGCCTTCGTTCTGGCCGGACAGATGATCGACTTCTTCTCCACCGCTGCCAACTCCGCAGTAGTGGTTCCCGCCTGCTACATCATCTCCGCAGCACTGCTGGTGGTGTTCTGGGTGGTCGCCTTTGTGGGCGGACGGAAAAAGGAAACCGTTCAGTAAAAGCAAAACAACATAATGAAAAGACCAAGCCAAAATCGGCTTGGTCTTTTCATTGCGGTTAGGAGATGCGGCCATCATGAATGCGGCGAGGGATTCGCTTGCATTTTCGTCTTGCCCCGCAAGACGAAAATAAAGGAATCGGCCAGTGTTTGCACTGGCCGATGAAAGCCCCGGCGGGGCTTTCGATTTTGATTCGAATCCCCGCTGGAGCACCAAAAAAAGCACGCATTCGCGTGCTTTTTTTGGTGCTCCAGCGGGGATTCGAACCCCGGACACCCTGCTTAAAAGGCAGGTGCTCTGCCTACTGAGCTACTGGGGCGTTTCTCTATGGGACAAAGTCCGGCAGGATAAGCCCTGGCTGGGATGGCGGGACTCGAACCCACTATATCGGAGTCAAAGTCCGGTGTGTTACCATTACACTACATCCCAGTATAGACTTTGTGGAAAAAGGCCGGCGCTGCCGGCCTTTTCCTCGTATGGGGTGGGATATGGGGCTCGAACCCACGACACCCGGAACCACAATCCGGTGCTCTACCAACTGAGCTAATCCCACCATAATATTCTTTTGGCACGCCAAGAGGGATTCGAACCCCCGACCTACTGCTTAGAAGGCAGTTGCTCTATCCTGCTGAGCTATTGGCGCATATCTGACCCGAAGCATAAGCTGGAGCGGGTGATGGGAATCGAACCCACGTATCCAGCTTGGAAGGCTGGTGTTCTACCATTGAACTACACCCGCATGGGCCGTTCAGCCATGAGATAATACCATATCTGACCACAGGATGTCAACAGTTTTATTGAAAAAAATATTTCCGGCAGCAATTACAAGCTCATCCTCCGCGCAAAAAGCGCGGAGGATGGGAAAAATCAGTGTTTCGGGTTGTTCCGGTCGTCCCAGAGGTCCAGATTGCTCAGATCCTTCAGAAAGTCCAGGTCATCTTCGTTATCCTTGCTGCCCGTGCCTTTATCCGGTCCGGCTGTGCTGCCGGCGCGGCTCCCGCCGTCCGCATTGTCCCGGACGTCCGGGCCGCTCTTGTTCCCGGGCTGTTTCCGTCCCTTTCCGAAGCGGTCAAAGAACTGCTGGATCTTGTCGTGCTTCAGCACAAAGACATAAGCGCCCAGCGCGGCAAGGGCTACCACCGCGGCAATGACGATCACCACCACCAGGGTGCCGGTGTGGCTCTCCCGGGGAATATCGGGCTTGGGCGTGGCCTGGGGCGTTTCCACAGGCTCCGGACTCTCCTCCGGGGCCGGGGTCTGCTCCGCCGCGGCGGAAACCACCAGCTCAAAGGTGCAGGTCTTGCCCTGATAGCTCACGGTGATCTGCTGCCGGCCTTCCTTTTCCAGAAGCATGGGCGTGCAGCTGAAGCCGGTGCTGACCTCTTCGGTCTGTCCGGTGTTCATGGTCACTTCCAGCACCATGCCGCTGGTGTCCAGCCGGTCTCCGGCGCTGTAACTGAGCTTGGTGGGCATACTCTTGACGGAGATGCTCTCGATTTTTTCCTCAGCGGGCAGAACTTTGACGGTAAAAGCCGTGCTCTTGCTGCCGTAATTCACGGTGATGGTCTGGGAGCCCTCTTTGTCCAGCACATTGGGGAAGCAGCTGAAGCCGGTGGTCACGTCAAAGGAGCCCTTATTGGTCTGGATGCGCAGCTTCAGGCCGGAAGTGTCCAGCCATTCGCCCACGGTGTATTCCAGCTTGGTGGGCTCAGAGACGATGAGGATGCTCTCCACCACCTGCTCCGCCTCCGCCACCAGCACCGGGAAGGTGCAGGTCTTGCCCATGTAGCTCACGGTGATGTTCTGCGTCCCGGCAGTGTTCAGGGTGGTGGGGGAGACCTCGAAGCCGCTGCTGACAATAACGCTGGTGCCGTTGGAATACTTGGCGACGATCTCCAGACCGGCGGTGTTGAGCGTGTCGCCCACCTTATATTCCTTGGTGGAAGGCATGGCGTTAATGGAGATAGAGGAGAGAACAGGCTCGCTGACGCTGACCTGTATGGTGGGGCTGAGGACGCTGGTGGAGCTGCCGTTGTTGGTGTTGGTCACTTCGCAGTAGTAATAATTGGTGCCCACGGCTGAGGTGGAGACCTGAAGAGAGCTGCCTGTGGCGCCCTCAATAAAGGTGCCGTTGGAAGTGCTGTTGTAGGGGCTGGAAAACCAGCGGTAGCTGAGGCTGCCGCTGTCGGCCACGGTGGCTTTGACATTGACCGTGGCGGTGTCGCCCAGAAAGCAGCTCACATTGGAACTGACGGTGAGGGAGGGCTCCGCAGGGGTCACCGTGAGGGAACAGGTCAGCGTGGCAAGCTGCGCAGAACTGTCGTCCTTGACGGAGAGCGTAAACTCATATACCCCGGCGCTCATGGGTGTGCCCCGGAGATAGTGGCAGGCTCCGCTGCTCTTCTGCTCTGTGACTACGGAGCAGCCGGCGGGGAGAGTGCCGCCCACACAGGAGGCGGTGCCGGTCTCCGTGGTACCCACAAGCTGATCCAGATATTTTCCGGCGGGCGCCTTGCCGAGATTTGCGATGATGGTGTTGTCGGCAAAGGCGGTGCAGGGCACCGCGGCGCACAGCAGCAGAATTATCAGCAAAAGCGAAAGAAAACGCTTGTTCATTTTTTCGTATATCCTTTCAAACATACTAATTCATCCTATTATAATACAATTTATACAAAAGGTCAACGCCTGACAAAGAATGGCCCTTTTGTTCGGAAGATAGCTTTCCTATAAAAAGGGAAACGTTCATTCCGGGCGTTGCCATAAGGGAAAAGCTGTGGTAAAATACGAATATCTGTATGCAAGGGGGAGATTCCATGGCGGAAAAGCAGTGGTATAAGGAGATGTCCGTCTATCAGATCTGGCCGCGCAGCTTCTGCGACGGCAACGGCGACGGCATCGGCGATCTTTGGGGCGTGCTGTCAAAGCTGGATTATATCAAGAGCCTGAACGTGGACGCCATATGGTTTTCTCCGCTCTACCCCTCTCCCAACGCGGACTTTGGCTATGACATTGCCGACTACATGGATATCCACCCGGACTACGGCAACCTGGAGGTGTTCAAACAGGTGCTGGACGGGGCTCATGCGCGGGGAATGCGGGTGTTCATGGACCTGGTGGTGAACCACACCTCCGATGAGCACATGTGGTTCAAGGAGAGCCGCAAGGGGAAAGACAACCCCTACCACGACTACTATTACTGGCGCCCCGGCCGCAGGAAGGGCCGCAAGCTCCTGCCGCCCAACAACTGGACCAGCATCTTTGAGGGCGGGGCCTGGGAGTATGACAATAATATAGACGAATTTTATCTGCATTTGTTCGCCAAAAAACAGCCCGATTTGAATATGGACAACCCCAAGGTGCGCGAGGAAGTCAAAAAGATCATGCGTTTCTGGCTGGACATGGGGGTGGATGGCTTCAGGGAGGATGTGATCACCTTTATCTCCAAGACCCCGGGCCTGCCCAGCACTTACCCCCAAAGCCCCATCGCCAACGGCATGAAGCACTTTGTGAACCGGCCCAAGGTGTATGATTATCTGAAAGAGTTCAAGCGGGATGTACTGGATTATTACGACTGCTTCACCGTGGGCGAAAGCCCCATGACCACGCCGGACGTGGCTCTGCGCTATGTGACGGAGGGGCCGGGCAAGGTGCTGGATGAGATGATCGGCTTTTCCCACATGGAAGCGGACTGCTTCATGACCGATATCATCCAGCGGCCCTTCAACCTGGTGAAGATGAAAAAGGCCTTCACCCAGTGGCAGACCGCCTTTGAGGGCCGGGCCTGGAACGCACTGTATATCGAGAACCACGACCATCCCCGCATCATTAGCCGCTACGGCAGCGAGAAGTACCACACGGAGAGCGGGAAAATGCTGGCCGCCATGTACATTCTCCAGCGGGGCACGCCATTCATCTACCAGGGGCAGGAGATCGGTATGCTGAACATCCAGCTCCCCCGGCTGGACATGTATCTGGATGTGATGAGCAAGAATAACGCCGCCATCCTGTCCAAAGTCCTGCCGAAGAAAAAGGTGCTGGAGCTGGTGCAGCGCTCCAGCCGGGACAGCGCCAGAACGCCCGTCCAGTGGTCCGATGAGAAAAACGCCGGCTTTTCCGACGGCGTTCCCTGGTTCTTTGTGAACCCGAATTATAAGGAGATCAATGTAAAAAGTCAAGAGGAGGACCCCAACTCTCTGCTGAATTTTTACCGGAAGCTGCTGAAGTTCCGCAAGGAGACCCCGGTGGCACTATACGGGGATTACCGGGAACTTATGCCGGAGGACAAAAATTTCTACGTCTACCGGCGCAGCCTGGACGGGCAGCGGCTGCTGGTGATCTGCTCTTTCTCCTCGGAGCTTCTGCGCTTTGACGCGCCGGAGGACATGGAGCTGGCCAAGGGCACCCTGGTGCTGGCAAACTATGAGCACAACTTTGTGATCTCCAACGGTTTTACCGCCAGACCCTATGAGCTGCGGGTATACCTGTTTGAATGAAAGAGAGAGAAGCAGTGCAGATCAAAGAAAAAGCCTATGCAAAAATCAATATCTCCCTGGACGTGACCGGCCGGCGGCAGGACGGATATCACGATATGGTGATGATTATGCAGACCGTCTCCCTCTGCGATGAGCTGACGTTGACCATTGGAGGCGGCGAAGGGGTCCGGGCCAGGAGCAACCTGCGCTTTATCCCCGGAGACGAGAGGAATCTGGCTGTCAAGGCGGCCGTGAAATATCTGGAAGCCGTAGGAGAGCGGGACAAGGGCGTCAGCATCGACATCCACAAGAATATCCCCGTAGGCGCGGGGATGGGCGGCGGCTCTGCCGACGCGGCGGCGGTGCTGCGGGGTCTGAACCGGGCTTTTGAAGGGAAATTGAGCACAGAAGAACTCATATCCCTGGCCTCGGAGACCGGCTCGGACGTGGCCTTCTGTCTGGTGGGCGGCACCATGCTGGCCACCGGCAGGGGAGAAAAGCTCAGTCCGCTGCCGCCCATGCCCCCCTGCTTTATCACGGTATGCAAGCCGGACTTTTCCATCTCCACGCCGGAGCTGTTTAAGAAGCTGGACAGCGTGCACCTGAAAGGCCACCCGGACACCGCCGGACTGATCGCCGCCCTGGAAAAGGGCAGCCTGCCGGAGCTCTGCCGCAGAATGTACAATGTCTTTGAGGATGTGGGCGACCGGCGCATGCGCACTGTCAGCCAGATCAAAGGGCAGCTGCTGGACCACGGCGCATTGGGCGCGGTGATGACCGGCACCGGCTCCGCCGTTTTCGGCGTATTTCAGGACCGGGGGCAGGCGGAGACGGCCTGTGCCGCCCTGCAGAAGGAATACTGCTTCTGCTGTGTGACAGAAGCAGTGGACCGCCTGTTATAAACTGTTATAAAAAAGAAAAAAACCGCCGATACTATGAGCAAATACATTACATAGTAAGGCGGTTTGTTTTATGGAAAAAAGCAAGAAGAAATGTCTGAGAGCCTGGGAAATCGCGGCCCTGATGGCCTTGAGCCTGACCCTCTGCGCCGGCACCTGGGCCCAGTCCCGGCAGCAGTCCATCAGCTCGGCGCTGGTGCGGCTGCACGTCATCGCCGTTTCCGACGCGGCGGAGGAGCAGGAGATCAAGCTGGAAGTGCGGGACGCGGTGCTGGCCTATCTGACGCCGGTGCTGGAAAACGCGGAGAACCAGCAGCAGGCCCGGCAGATTATCACGGAGAATCTGGAGGGCATCGCCGAAGCGGCGGGGGCTGCGGCACAAGGACGCCAGGTCAGCGTCACCCTCAGCCGGGAGAGCTACCCTACCCGGGAGTACGAGGGCTTTACCCTGCCTGCCGGGCACTATGAGTCCCTGCGGGTCATTTTGGGCGAGGGTGAGGGAAAAAACTGGTGGTGCGTGGTGTTTCCGCCCCTCTGCCTGTCCGCGGCGGAGAGTGAAGAGGTGCAGAGCGTCCTGAACGGAGAGGACCTGGCCATCGTCACCGAGGAGGAGGGCTATGTGCTGCGCTTTAAGCTGGTGGAGCTGTGGGGAGAATTGCTCAACGCTCTGTCTTGAAGACGGCGGGCGAATGATGTATAATGGCCCCAAAATAATCATGGAGGCCAGAAAATGAAACTTTGTAATATCGTATTGGGCGGGGAGACCCACCTCGCTATAGACACTGCCCGGGGCATGTTGGACGCCACGGCCGCCGGTTTTGCCGGGGACATGGACCAGGTGATCCGGGGGACCGGGCTGGACGAGCTGTCCGGGATCGCTATGGACGAGAGCCTGCCCCTGGTCGAAGCGCCGGTGTATGCCAACGTGGTGAACAAAACCGGCAAGCTGGTGTGTGTGGGCCTGAACTACCGGGCACACGCTTCCGGGATCCATATGAAAACACAGGACTATCCCGTCCTGTTTTCCAAGTTTGACAACGCCCTGGTCCCTGCGGGAACGGACGTGACCCTGCCGCCCTGGGAGAGCAGCTATGACTACGAGGCGGAGCTGGTGATCGTCATGGGCAAAACCGCCTGGAATGTGAGCCCGGAGGAGGCAAAGGACTTTATCTTCGGCTACACCTGCGGCAACGACTTCAGCGTAAGGGACGCTCAGATGCGCAGCGGCCAGTGGCTCATCGGCAAGACCATGCCCGGCTTCGGCCCCTGCGGCCCCGGCATCGTCACGGCGGACAGCTTTGACCCGGAGAGCGGTAAGCAGGTGAGAAGCTATGTCAACGGTGTACTGCGCCAGAACGGCAGCACCGACGAAATGATCTTCTCCTGCGCCCAGATCGTCAGCTACGCATCCAAATACATCCGCCTGGAGCCGGGCGACCTGATCTTCACTGGCACGCCCAGCGGCGTGGCCCTGGAGGAGCAGGAAAAGGTCTGGCTCAAACCCGGAGACCTGGTGGACGTGTATATTGAGGACATCGGCACCCTGACCAACCGGCTCGTTTAAGCGGAGGCTGCCGCCATGAACGACTGGTTCACCATTGACAGGGCCGAAGAGAATACCACCATCATCAGCGAGTACCGGCACTGGGAAAAGACCCACTGCTATCTGCTGGAGGGGTCGGAGCGCAGTCTGCTGATCGACACCGGCCTGGGCGTCTGCGATATCAGTGAAGTGGTGCGGGAGCTGACGGACAAGCCCGTCACCGCCGTGGCTACCCATGTACACTGGGATCACATCGGCGGACACCGGTATTTCCCCGACTTCTGCGCCCACCCGGCGGAGCTGTCCTGGCTTACCGAGGGCTTTCCCCAGCCGCGGCAGGAGATTATAGACTGCTTTGCCCACGGCTGCACCCTGCCAAAGGGCTTTGATCTGAGCAAATATGAGATTTTTCAAGGGACGCCCACCCGGCTGCTCCGAGACGGGGACGTGATCGACCTGGGCGGACGGAAAATTCAGGTGCTGCACACGCCGGGACACGCCCCGGGGCATATGTGCTTCTGGGAGCATGAGCGGGGCAGCCTTTACACCGGCGATCTGGTGTACAAAAAGACCCTGGCCGCCTATTTCCCCACCACCGACCCGGAGGAGTATCTCCGCTCTCTGGAGAAAATCGCAGAGCTGCCGGTAAAACGGGTGTTCCCGGCCCATTTCGGGCTGGATGTGGAGCCGGACATCATCCTGCGGATGCGGGACGCGTTCCGGGAATTGAAGGCCGAGGGCCGGCTCTGCCACGGCAGCGGCGTTATCGACTACGGCGACTGGGCCCTGCGGCTATAAGAAATATTCACTGCCTGTACCGATCAAACCATGGTACAGGCAGTTACTATACGATTACATATCCAGTGCCTGGATCAGATCCTTTGCCGACAGGGCCAGCTCTTTGGCAAACTCTGCGTCCGGGGAGCTGACGGCCACATGCACGGCAGACCGGACGGCGGAGGGGGAGATATGCAGCTCGTAGCCCTTGCCGTGGAGCCGGATGCCGTCGGCGTAATCCGCTCCCATGTCCATCATCAGCTCTGCCAGCGTGCCCATCAGCCCGGCCCGGTCCTTGCAGGGGCAGTCCAGCCCCTCCTCCTCAGCTACCGGCGCTTCCTTCGGCGCGGCGGGGAGAAAGTCCGGGGGGATATCCAGCTTCAATTTTCCCTTCAGCGCGTCCACGCAGCACTGGTAATAGGAGAGAGGCGTGCCCACATCGCACCAGTAGCCCTCCATGGCAAGGCCGGTGAGCCGCTCCCCCTGGCGCAGCAGCTCCGGGAACAGATCTTTGGCAAAGTCAAAAGGCTGCCCTTCCTGCACCAGGGCCATGGCGCTTGGGGAGAGGATGTAGATCCCCGTGTTCACCAGATCCGTCACCACCCGGGGCCAGTCCGGCTTTTCGATAAAGGCCCGGACCCGGCCCTCGCTGTCCGTTACGGTCAGCCCGTAGCGCAGGGGCTCCGGGTGCTTGTACAGAGCCATGGTGACGGCGCTGCGGCCCTCTTTATGGGCGCGGATCAGGGAAGAGAGGTCAAAATCGCAGGCGGCGTCGCCGCTGATGACCAGCACGTCCTCCTCCCCATAAAAATCGGCGCAGTTTTTTACGCCCCCCGCTGTGCCCAGGGCCCTTTCCTCCACCCGGTACTGCAAATGCACGCCCAGACGGCTTCCGTCGCCGAAAAAGGAGATAATGTCCTCGTGCCGGTATTTCACCGCGGCGCAGATCTCCGTAATGCCGTGCTTTTTCAAAAGCAGCAGGATATGCTCCATCATGGGTCTGCCCAGCAGGGGCACCATGGGCTTGGGCAGATCCCCGGTCACACTTTTCAGCCGCTTTCCCTCGCCGCCGGCCATGATTACAGCTTTCATCAGCACTCTCCGTTCATCAAATGATTGTTGCTTTCTGTGCTTATTATCCGCTGTGGGGCGTAAATTATTTGTTGTAAAGGGGAAACAGATTTGATATAATGTACTATCTGGTACTATGACTAATACGGGAACGGATTTGGAGGCGCAGACCGGTGAACAAAAATTTGCAGAGACTGGCCGAACCGGGCGTGGGAATGTATGTGTTCTTCCTGGTGGTTTTCGCGGCGGTGAACCTGTTTTTCAAGCTGTATATCGTTGCCGCGGCGGAAGTCGGCGTCATTCTTCTGCTGCTGGTCTACGCCCAGTTTGCCAAGCGCAAAAGAGCAAAGCAGCTGACGGCCTATATCGAGGCCGTGACCTACGACACGGAGAACGCCAAGAACAACACCCTGATGAATTTTCCCCTGCCCATCGCGGTGTTCCGGCTGGACGACTCCCGTATCGTCTGGGGCAACGAGATGTTTTTCGACATGTGCGGCAGCACAGGCACCCGGGTGGACGCACGGATCTCCGACATGGTGCCCGAGTTCAGCGGCAAATGGCTGCTGGAGGGGAAAAACCAGTTCCCGTCCCTGCTGGAAGTGGGCGGCAGAAAATATCAGCTCCACGGCAACATTATCCGCTCCGCCAATAACGACGAGAGCAGCGCCTTCATGGGCATAACCTACTGGGTGGATGTGACGGATTACGACAATATCCGCCTGGAATACGAGCGGTCCAGACCGGTGGCGGCAGTGATCGTCATCGACAATCTGGACGAGCTGACCAAAAACCAGCCGGACCGGATCAAAAACGACATCCGGGACGCGGTGGAGGACAAGCTGAACCAGTGGTGCGAGGAAAACGGCGGCATCATCAAGCGCTATGACCGGGACCGGTATCTGGTCATCTTCGAAAACCGCTGGCTGGAGGGCATGAAGGACCGCAAGTTCAAAATCATTGAGGACGTGCACCAGGTGGAAAGCCCCAGCGGCATCAACGCCACCATCAGCATCGGCCTGGGCGTGGACGCCGCTAACTTAAGCGAGGCGCTGCAGTTTGCCAACATGGGCATCGAGCTGGCCTTGTCCCGGGGCGGCGACCAGGCGGTCATCAAAAACCGGCTCAGCTTTGAGTTTTACGGCGGCCGTGGCACCGAGGTGGAAAAGCGCACCAAGGTCAAATCCCGCGTCATGGCCAACACTTTGGCCGAGCTGATCCGGGACTCCTCCAAGGTGCTGGTCATGGGCCACCGCTTTGCCGATCTGGACAGCGTGGGCAGCGCCGTAGGCGTCTGCTGTCTGGCCAGAAAGTGCGGCGTAAAGGCCCATATCGTCATCGACCTGAACAGAAACGCCTCCCACCAGCTGATCGACCGGCTGCGCCGGGAGCCGGAATACAGAGAAACCTTCATCGACTGCGACGAGGCCATGCTCATGGCTGACGGGCGCACCCTGCTGGTGGTGGTGGACACCAACCGGCCGGAGCAGGTGGAGGACCCCAATCTACTGGAAGCCTGCAACCGTGTGGCGGTGATCGACCACCACCGGGTGGCGGCCACCTATATCCACAACGCGGCCCTGGGCTTTATCGAGCCCTACGCCTCCTCCGTCTGCGAGCTGATGACGGAGATTTTGCAGGAGGTGGCGGAGCAGTCCGACATCCTGCGCTGCGAGGCGGAGGCTATGCTCTCCGGCATCGTGCTGGACACCAAGAGCTTTACCATCCGCACCGGCGAGCGCACCTTTGACGCGGCGGCCTATCTGCGCCGGGCCGGGGCGGACACCACCGATGTGAAGCGCCTTTTGCAGACCGATATGGCCGACACCGTGGCCCGCTACAAGATTCTGCAGAGCGCGGAGCTCTACCGCAAGGTGGCCATTGCCGCCCCGAAAGCGCCTCAGGACCGGGTAGTGGCGGCCCAGGCGGCGGACGAGCTGCTGAACATCTCCGGCGTGGACGCCTCCATCGTCATCGCGCCGGACGGAAAGGGCGGGACCTTTGCCTCCGCCCGGTCCATCGGCGAGCTGAACGTGCAGATCATCATGGAAAAGCTGGGCGGCGGCGGCAACCGCAGCGCGGCGGCGGCCCAGTTCCCGGGCTGTGATCTGAATACGGCCCTGAAGAAGGTCTACGGGGCTATAGACGAATATTTGGATAAATAAGACCAGTATAAGCGAAAGGAGCTTTGGATAAATGAAAGTGATTTTTAATGTTGACGTGAGAGGTCAGGGCAAAAAGGGCGAGATGAAAGAGGTCTCCGACGGCTACGCCCGCAACTACCTTCTGCCCAGAAAACTGGCCACCGAGGCCACAGCCGACAATATAAACGCCCTTAAACTGAAAGAGAAGGCCAAGGCCGCCCAGATGGCCAAGGAAAAAGCTCAGGCCGAGGAGAATGCCAAAAAGCTCTCCGGCGTCCAGGTCATTATCCGGGCCAAGGCCGGCAGCGGCGGCAAGCTCTTCGGCGCTGTCACCTCTCAGGAGATCAGCAAGGCCCTGAAGGAGCAGTTTGATATCGACATCGAGAAAAACAAAATCGTTCAGGCCGACCCCATCAAGACCTTCGGCGCCTTCACCGTCAAGGCCAAGCTGGGCTACGAGGTCAGCGGAACCATCAATCTGCTGGTGGTGGAAGGATAATTTTTCGCGCCCCGGGCGCGCAGAACAGAGGTGAGGCAAGTGGAGGAGCTGCTGGGCAAAAAGACCCCCTATTCCGCCCCGGCGGAGCAGGCCGTGGTGGGCTCCATGCTCATAGACCCCAGGTGTATTCCTGAGGTGCTGGAAAAGCTGAAAGCGGACGAGTTTTACATTAAGCTCAACCGCGATATATACGAGACCATGTACACCATGTTCGCCTACGGACAGACCATCGACCCGGTAACCGTACTGGATCAGATGAAGGTCCGGGGCGTGTATGACGAGAACAGCGAGGGCTATGTGGCGGAGGTCATGCGCATCACCCCCACGGCTGCCAATGTGCTGGAATACGCCGCCATCGTCCGGGACCGGGCGCTGCTGCGCCGGCTGGGAGAAGCGGCGGACGAGATCAACAACATGGTTTACGAGGGCTCCGGCGAGGCGGAAGCCATGCTGGAGGCGGCGGAGCGGAAGATCTACGCCCTGCGCCAGGGCAGAAATGTGGGCGGACTGATGCCTATTTCCTCTGTGGTGCAGAACGTGTTTGACCAGCTGTCCGAGGCCGCAAACTCCGGAAGCAAGATCCCGGGTATCTCCACCGGCCTGCCCGATCTGGACCGGACTATTCTGGGCCTGAACAAGTCGGAGCTGATTCTGGTGGCCGCACGCCCCGGCATGGGCAAAACCAGTATCGCCCTGAATATGGCTCTCTACGCGGCGCTGAACCTGAAAAAGACGGTGGCGATTTTCTCCCTGGAAATGTCCAGAGAGCAGCTGGTCACCCGCCTTCTGTCCAGAGCGGCGCTGGTCCCCTCCCAGAACCTGCTCACCGGCCAGCTGTCCGAGCAGCAGTGGCGGGATATCGCCGAGGCGGCCCAGTCCCTGAGCATGACGGACATCCGGATAGACGACAACCCCACCCTGACGGTGTCGGACATGAACGCCCAGTGCCGCCGGGTGCCCAATCTGGACCTGGTGGTCATTGACTACCTGCAGCTGATGCAGTCCGCCGGCAGCGGACACAGCTGGTCCAACGAGAGCCGTACCCAGGCGGTCAGCGATATCAGCCGTATGCTGAAGATCATGGCCAAGGAGCTGAACGTGCCGGTCATCTGCCTGTCTCAGCTCTCCCGCGCCAACGAGTCCCGGCAGGATAAGCGCCCTCAGCTTTCCGACCTGCGCGAGTCCGGCGCCATCGAACAGGACGCGGATGTGGTCATAGGACTGTACCGGGACGGGTATTATAATAAGGAAAGCGAAAACCCCAATCTGGCGGAAGCCATCATACTGAAAAACCGCAAGGGCCAGACCGGTACTGTGGAGCTGAGCTGGCTGCCGGAGTATACCTCCTTTGGCTCCTGCGAAAAACGGCGTGAAGATGACTATTGATATCGGCAAAGAAAGGGAGCTGCTGCCCCGGGGCACAAAGCTGTTGTGCGCTGTGTCCGGCGGGGCCGACTCCATGTGTCTGCTGCACCTGATGAAAAGCAGGGCGGCGGAGCTGGAGATCCAGGTGTTTGCCGCCCACTATGAGCACGGGCTCCGGGGAGAGGAATCCCTGCGTGACTGCGCCTTCGTGGAAAACTGGTGCCGGGAAAACGGCATTCTGTGCAAAACCGAACACGGCGACGTGAAGGCCTTTGCCAGAGAAAAGGGCATGGGTCTGGAGGAGGCGGCCAGAGAGCTGCGCTACGCCTTCCTGCAGAAGGCGGCGGCGGAGCTGGGCTGCACCCACATCGCCACGGCCCACAACGCGGACGACAACGCCGAGACCCTGATCTTCAACCTCTGCCGGGGCAGCGGCGCCGCCGGGCTCCGGGGCATCCCGCCGGTAAGGGGGAATATCATCCGCCCCCTGCTGCACTGCACCCGGGCGGAGATCGAGGAATATCTCCGGGAAAACCAGGTCCCCCATGTGGAGGACAGCAGCAACGCCGGGGACGAATACAGCCGGAACCGGATCCGCCACCGGGTGATGCCGGTGCTGCGGGAGATCAATCCCGCTTTTTCCTTGGCCGCCCTGCGGACGGCGGAGCTGATGCGCCGGGACGAGGACTGTCTCAGCGCCATGGCGGAGGAATTTATTCAAGAGAATTTTGACGGCGAGAGCCTGCCTCTGGCAAAGCTGCGGGCGCTGCATCCGGCGGTGGCCGGCCGTGTGCTCCGGCGGCTCTGCCCCGAAACGTTGAGTCTGGAGCAGGTGGACGGATTGCTGAAATTGGCAGAGGGGAATGAACTGGCCTTTGCCGATCTGCCTGGGATCCGGCTGCGCTTCGAGCAGGGGCGGCTGTATTTCAGCCAGGGGGAGAAGACCCTGCTTCCGGAGAGAGTGATCGTTCCGGGTACTGTGACCCATATCCCCGAAGCGGGGCTGAAAATCCGGGCAAGTATTGAAAATTTTTCCGAA
Organism: Candidatus Limivicinus sp.; assembly: GCA_051866735.1. Classification (GTDB taxonomy): domain Bacteria; phylum Bacillota; class Clostridia; order Oscillospirales; family Oscillospiraceae; genus Limivicinus. The sequence goes on along the minus strand of JBJDXP010000035.1, from coordinate 39,015 downwards.
GAAATTAACAGCAAGTTCAAAACTTATCTCTTCAAATGTGAGAATATATGTGGTAATATTACTTGCGCTTCCCGCAAACCGGGGGATAAAATCAGCCCGGTGGGAAGAAACTGTACCAAAAGCCTTAAAGGTCTGTTCCTTGAGGCGGGCATGACCCAGAGAGAAAGAGACCTGACGCCGGTCATCCGGGACGAAAAAGGCGTCATTGCGGTCTGCGGCCTGGCCGTCGACCGGCGCTGTGAAGCCAAACCGGGGGACAAGGTGCTCCGGCTGGACATAGAAAGAGAAAATTAAGGAGATAAACCATGGGCGTGGAAAAAGATATTGAGCGCGTGCTCATCTCCGCGGAGGAGCTGGAAGCGCATGTGGCGGAGATCGGCGCGCAGATATCCAGAGACTTTGAGGGCAAGGACCCCATTTTCATCGGCGTTTTGAAGGGCTGCTTTATTTTTATGGCGGATTTGATGCGGCATGTGACCATCAACTGCTCCATGGACTTTATGGCCGTCTCCTCCTACAGCGGCACCACCTCCACCGGCGCGGTGAAGATCAACAAGGACCTGAGCGAGGACATCGAAGGCCGGCACATCATCATTGTGGAGGATATTCTGGACTCCGGCGTCACCCTCAACTATCTGAAAAATTTCCTGCTGGTGAGAAAGCCCGCGTCCATCAGCATCGCCACCCTTATGGATAAACCCGCCCGCCGCAAGGCGGACGTTTACGCGGACTACTCCTGCTTTGAGATCCCCGACGCCTTTGTGGTGGGCTACGGGCTGGACTATAACGAGAGATACCGCAACCTGCCCTATATCGGCGTATTGAAGAGCGAAATATATTCATGAGCATAAAATCTCATGAAAAGGATGTGACTATTTTTTGAAACCCAACCGCAACAGAACCCGCGACCTCGGCTTTTACGTTCTGCTTATCGTGCTTCTGATCGCAACGATCTTCACCATGACCAAGGGCGACAAGGAAGAGCCTATGGTGTATTCCGACCTGGTGGACCTGTTTCAGGAGGAGAAGGTCAAGTCCTTCGTCACCGAGGGGACGGACATTATCCTTGAACTGAGAACGGGGGAGACCGACCCTGCCACCGGGGAAGAGCTGACTGAGGAAAAGACCTACAGCATGTACAGCTTTTCCGTCTTCTATGAGGACTTCCACGAGCTGATCGCTCAGCAGTACCAGGACGGCATTATCGAGGACTATGACTACACCGAGGGCTTTACCATCCCCTGGTGGGCCAGCTTCCTGCCCTATCTGCTGCTCATCGGCGCGGCCATGTGGCTGTGGTATATGATGATGAAGCAGAGCGGCGGCGCTGGCGGCGGCGTGGCCAAGTTCAGCAAGGCCCGCACCCGTCTGGGCAGCGAGGAGAAGAACAAAAAGACCTTCAACGATGTGGCCGGATGCGAGGAAGAGAAGGAAGAGCTGGCGGAGATCGTGGACTTTTTGAAGGACCCGAAGGCCTATACCGCCATGGGCGCGCGCATCCCCAAGGGCGTGCTGCTGGTTGGCCCTCCGGGCACCGGCAAGACCCTGCTGGCCAAGGCTGTTGCGGGAGAGGCAAACGTCCAGTTTCTGTCCATCTCCGGTTCCGACTTTGTGGAGCTGTATGTGGGCGTGGGCGCAGGCCGTGTCCGCGACCTGTTTGACCAGGCCAAGAAGGTGGCTCCCGCCATCATCTTCATCGACGAGATCGACGCTGTGGGCCGCCAGAGAGGCAGCGGCCTGGGCGGCGGACATGACGAGCGCGAGCAGACCCTGAACCAGTTGCTTGTGGAGATGGACGGCTTCGGCAGCAACGAGGGCGTCATCGTCATGGCGGCCACCAACCGCGCCGACATTCTGGATAACGCCCTGCTCCGTCCCGGCCGTTTCGACCGGCAGGTGTATGTGGGCCTGCCCGATATCCGGGGCCGCGAGGCCATTTTGAAGATCCACTCCCGCGACAAGCATCTGGCGGAGGATGTGGACCTGAACAGCATCGCCAAGGGCACCCCCGGCTTTGCCGGCGCTGACCTGGAAAACCTGATGAACGAGGCGGCTCTGCTGGCCGTGCGCCGCAAGCACCGCTTCATCACCATGGAGGACATCGACGAGGCCATCCTGAAGGTCCAGATGGGCCCGGAGAAGAAGAGCCGCAAGATGAGCGAGAAGGCCCGCCGCCTCACCGCCTATCACGAGGCGGGACACGCGGTCTGCGGCAGGTTCCTGGAGCATGTGGACCCGGTGCACTATATCACCATCATCCCCCGGGGCGCGGCAGGCGGCTTCACCCTGTTCAGACCCCAGGAGGATCTGGAAAACTTCAAGTCCCGGTCGGAGATGTTTGAGAGCATCGTCATGGCCCTGGGCGGCAGAATGGCCGAAAAGCTGTTTCTGGACGATATCTCCACCGGCGCGTCCGGGGATATCCAGCAGGCCAGCTCCATTGCCCGGGACATGGTCATGCGCTACGGCATGAGCGACCGCCTTGGCCCCATCCTTTACGACAGCTCCGACCACAGCATCTTCATCGGCCGTGACTTCGGCACCACCAAGAGCTATTCCGAGGAGACCGCCGGCGTGATCGACGAGGAAGTGAAGAGCATTTTCGACAGCGCTTCCGCCCTGTGCGAGAAGATCCTCACCGAGCACCGGGATCAGCTCATCGCCATCGCGGAATATCTGCTCCAGCATGAGACCATGGAGGCGGAGGAGTTCAACTACTTCTTTGAGCACGGCGAATTTATGCCCATCTCCCCCAAGGCCGCCCGCCAGGCCGCCAATGACAGCACCATCGAGCGCCCGGCCCGCAAGATCTCCATGACCGACGGCTACGCCGAGGAGAACAAGACCCTGCCCGAGACAGAGCAGGAGGAAAAGCCGGAAAACAAGGGCGAAGAGCCGGAAAATAAAGAATAAAGCGTAAATGAAACGGCATAACCAAAGCTCAGTTTGAGCACGGTTATGCCGTTTTCAATTTGCGCAATTTATTATACCTTATCGTGGCCAGCTTATCTGTTTCGCAAAAACGCATCCGCTTCCTGCAAAATCCGTTTTCTGCTCTCCGATGTCAGGAGGATCTGTGCCTCCTCGTAAGACACCAGGGCCGCCGCCAGCAATTCCTTCGGCTCCGGCACGATCTCCTGATCGCTGTACTCGGCACAGAAATATACCACCAGCTTATCCGTGTTTTCCTTTTTGAGAACCGGATATTCCTCGGTCATCCGAAAGCCCTCCAGGATCCGGGGTCTGAGTTGGGTCTCCTCATAGACCTCCCGCAGGGCGGTTTCTTTTTCCGTTTCCCCGGCTTCCACATGGCCTTTGGGGAAACCCCAAAGGCCTTTCTTCTGCTGAATCAGCACATAGCGAAGGGCTCCGCCGCTCTTTGTAAACACCACGGCTCCGCATGATTTTTCGTGTTCCATCTCCCAGCCTCCGAATCTGTAATCTGCCAGCTCCGTATCCGGCTTATTCGCCGATGAGCCGGTAATTCCGTGAGCGGATCATGCGCGACATCTGCATGGAGTCACTGGGCAGCTTTTCCGTCAGGATCCCGGCCCGGCCCACATCCTCCGGACGATGGCAGTCGGAACCGGAGATGGTCAGCAGGCCAAACTGCTGGGCATATTCCCGGGCGCGGGCGTTGTAGCTCTCATGCCGGGGGTTAGTGTTGACTGCCTCCACCCCGTCCAGATAACAGGCAATGGCGGGAGTACAGCTCAGCCGGTAGGGATGCGCCTGCACCAGCAGCGCGCCCTGGCTTCGCGCAATGGGGGCAAAGCCGGCAATGCCCATGCGGAAAACCTGATCCGGCTGGGCAAGAAGGTCGTCCCGCCAGCCGTAGAGCAGGTAGTCGTTCTCGCTCTCGTCAAAGCGAAGTTCAGCACCCTTAAACACGCGCAGCCCCTGCTTGTCTCCCTCCTCGCGCACGCGGCGATAGCCCTCAAGAAAGGCGTGGATCCGGTCGCCGGTGCCGGCGGGGTCGATACCCAGATAGTCAAAGGTGGTTCGGTTATAGTGATCGGTCACAATCACGGCGCTGTAGCCTGCAGCCTTGTAGGCTGCGACGATTTCGGCGGCCTCCATATGCCCGCACTGGCTGACATGGACGGTGTGCAGATGCGTTTCAATCTTATACATGGCAGAGATCCTTTCTTATTTGACAATACGTAGCTCCGTACCGCTGCGCTGGCAGAGTGCACGCAGTTCAGGCGGGCATGATGAATCCGTGATAAGGCAGGTCATGTCGGCGAGGGAGGCATAGCTCATCAGGCCGGTGGCATCGAATTTTCCAGAGTCACAGAGCAGAAAGCGCTGCTCACTCTGCTGAACAGCAAGCCGCTTGATCTCATAATCGAGATACGATGAGACATTGAGCTTCCCGTTGGTGGACAGTCCCGTGGTTGCCAGCAGCGCCTTGATAAAATGATAGCGCCCGAGAAATTCCAGCGTACTGACATCGGAGACGGAATTGGTGCGGCGGTTGAGACTGCCGGGCAGGACGATCACATCAATGTTGGGCTTCTTGTAGGCCTGTGAGATGATATACAGATTTCCCGTCACCACAGTCAGGTGCTTTTCCGGCGGCAGCAGGTCGAGAAGATGCATGGTCGTTGTTCCGGCATCAACAAACAGCGTGTCTCCGTCCTCAATCAGTTCCACCGCTCCACGGGCGATGGACAGCTTGGCATCGGTATGCAGCTGAGCCCGCTGGGTAAAGAGCGGGATCTCCTGCTGCATAATTGCGCGTACCCCACCGTAGACCTTTTCCACCGTACCCGCCGCCTCCAGAAAGGCCACATCGGCGCGGATGGTGTTCATGGACACATGAAAGGTCTCGCACAGCTCCTTCATCGTCACCGACTGGCGGCGGGCGATATAGGCGGCGATTTCCTTACGGCGATTATCACGCATGGCTTTTTCCCTCCCCCCGGCATGCATAGCAATGCCAGCAGTCCCAGTATAATGCGGCCCACTGAAATTGTCAATATCTTTGGTAATTTTGTTAAATCATAAAGAAATAGCGGAAAAGTTCACAAGAAATTAATAATAAAAATTGACAAAATGGCCCGGCGATGCTAAACTCAGGCGTAGCAGGCCCCAACATAGTTGAGGATCCGTATTAAATACTTTATTAAAAGTGAGGAAATCAGTATGGAAAAAATTAAGGTCGGCGTAGCGGGCTATGGCACCATAGGCTCGCGTCTGGCAGACGGTGTTGCGCTCCAGGATGACATGGAACTCGTTGGTATCGTCGGACATTCTCCCTCTCTCGCAATCAGGGCACTTGCAGAAAACGATATGATTGGTGTAAACGGCGTGGAGTATAAGCTCTACCTCGTTGATATGGATCTCAAGCCCAGATTTGACGCGCTGGGCATCCCGGTCGAAGGCAGCTTTGAGGAACTGTGTGAAAAGGTGGACGTCATGCTGGACGCCTCTCCCGGAGGAACGGGCGCAGCCAACAAGGCCATTTACGAGCGTCTGGGTGTTAAGGCCATTTTCCAGGGCGGCGAGAAGAACAGCGTCGCGGACGTGTTTTTCCACGGCTATGCCAATTACGACCTGGGTCTGGGCAAGCAGTTTTTGAAGCTCACCAGCTGCAACACCACCGGTCTGATCCGCGCCGTTGACTGTCTGGACAGAAAGTTCGGTATTGAAAAGGTTGCCATTACCATCATCCGCCGCGTGGCGGACCCCGGCGATTATCACCGTGGCCTGACTAACGCTCTGCAGATGGAGAAGGCGCCCAGCCACCAGGCAGTGGACCTGATGACCATCATGCCTCACATCGCGGCTACCGGCATCCTCGTCCATACCCCGGTAACCCACGGCCACATCATTACGGTGCTCGCCACCGCCAAGGACGGCCGTAAGATTACTCGCGAGGAGGCAATCGAGGCCTTCCGCGCCCACCCGCGTATCCGCACCGTCACCATTGACGAGGGCTTCAAGGGCAACGCCAGTTTCTTCAAGTATGCCCGCGACCTGGGCAATCGCCGTGCCGATATGTATGAGATCGGTCTCTGGGAGGACAGTGTGGTCGAGAGTGGAAACGACATTATGTTTGCCATCAATATCCCCCAGGAGAGCGTCACTATTCCTGAGACCATCGACGGTGTGCGTGCAGTCATGCAGATGCAGACAACCAGCGCCGAGGCGACTGCCGCGACCAATAAAAACCTGAAGATCGGCCGCTTCAAGAAGTGAGGCGCCGCCATGCGATTTGGAATCAGAACGCTGGATGAGCTTCACCTGAGCGGGAAGACGGTGCTCTGCCGGGTGGACATCAATCAGCCGGTGGACCGCGCAAGCGGCACCCTCAAAAGTATCAACCGCATCCGCGCCTGTGTTCCCACTGTCCGGGAACTATCTGACAAAGGCGCGAAAGTGGTGCTGATGGCCCACCAGGGCAGCGATATCGAATATAAGAATTATTACACCACCAAGCCCCATGCGGCCGTTCTGTCAGAGCTGTTGGGCCGCGAGGTGAAATGGATCGACGATGTGTGCGGTCCCGCCGCCCGGGAGGCGATCCGTGCACTGAAGGACGGGGAGATCCTGCTTTTGGACAATGTCCGTTTCGTGGCCGAGGAGCAGACCCTCTTTGAGACAAAGCTCCGCCTGACCCACGAGCAGCAGGCCCGCACCCTGCTGGTGGAAAAGCTGGCCCCGCTGGCCGACTGCTATGTCTGCGACGCATTTGCCGCTGCCCACCGGGATCAGCCCAGTCTCTGCGGCTTTGAGCAGGTGCTACCATCCGCTATGGGCCGCCTCTTTGAGCAGGAGTTCTGCACGGTGTCCCAGGTGATGGAGGCTCCGGAGCGCCCCTGTGTGTTCGTCCTGGGCGGAGCAAAGATCTCCGACGCTTTCCTGATGATGCAGACTGTGCTCTCCCGCGGCGTAGCCGATCACATCGTGACCGGAGGCCTGGTAGGCAACATCTTTCTCACCGCGCTGGGTGAGCAGATCGGACAGGGAAGTTTGGACTTCATCCTTAAGTCCAACTACGGCGAGTATATCGACCGGGCCAGGGAGCTCTACGCCCAGTACGGTGATAAGATCGTTCTGCCAAAGGATCTGAGCTGGGTCGAAAACGGCGGGAGGAAGGAAGCCCTGCTGGGCTCTGTCCCCGCAGATATCGGCGCTGTCGACATCGGCCACGAGACCGTCAGGGAATACCAGCAGCTCATTCTCAACGCCGGCACGGTGTTCGTCAACGGACCCATGGGCGTTTTTGAGCAGCCGGAGAGCGAGTACGGCACCAGAGCCGTTTGGCAGGCGATTGCCGACACGAAGGGCCACTCGGTTCTCGGCGGAGGCGACAGCATCACCGCTACAGAAAAATTTGGACTAACCGACAGGATGGGCTACATCTGCACCGGTGGCGGTGCGCTGATCCGCTTTCTGAGCGGAGAGGAGCTGCCGGTGGTGCGCGCCCTGCGTCATGGGGCGACCATCCCGGAGAAGGGAGAATAACATTGGAAGGCACCAGAAAATACAAGGCTTTGGCCTGCCGGATCCGTGCGGCGGCCATTGAGGCCATCCACGCCATCGGCCAGGGGCATATCGGCGGCGCACTGAGCATCGCGGATGTGCTGGCCGTGCTTTACGGCGGCGAAATGCGCTTTGACCCGCAAAACCCCGCCTGGCCGGAGCGTGACAAGCTCGTCTGCTCCAAGGGACACGCCGGCCCCGCCGTGTACGGCACACTGGCGCTGATGGGCTTTTTCCCCTACGAAGAACTCAAAACGCTTAACCGGCCCGGCACCAAGCTGCCCAGCCACTGCGACCGCAACAAGACCCCCGGTGTGGATATGACTACCGGTTCTCTGGGCCAGGGCACCTCTCTTGCCGCAGGTATGGCCCTGGGCGACAAACTGAAGGGACGCAGCAGCCGCACCTTCCTCATCGTCGGCGACGGCGAATCCAACGAGGGACAGGTGTGGGAGGCTTTCGCCTTTGCCGCAGCCAAAAAGCTGGGAAATCTCGTGGTTCTGCTGGACTGGAACAAACGCCAGCTGGACGGCTGGACGGAGGATATCTACCCGATGGGCGACTATGTGGCCAAGTTCCAGGCCTTCGGCTTTGACACCGTCAAGGTTGACGGTAACGATGTGGCCGCGCTTGCCGCTGCCCTGGAGCGCACCCGCGCGGGCGGCGACCGGCCCTACGCCATCGTGATGGATACCGTCAAGGGCGCAGGCGTGCCCGAGGTGGCAGAGAAAGCCATGAATCACAGTCTGCCCGTCAGCGACGAGCAGTACGACCGTTGGACGGCCCAGCTGCGGACCGAACAGAAGGCATGGGAGGATGAGATATGAAGATTGTATATGACGGAACACTCGATCCGCGCCAGTGCAAGGCCGTGCTGGGCGAGCTCATCCCCGCGATGGCCGCCGAGGACCCGGAACTCATCTACCTGGATGCAGACCTGATGAACTGCATCGGCACGGCCAAATGGGCCGCCGCCAATCCCGACCGGGCCATCAACTGCGGCATCGCCGAGGCCAACATGGTCGGCGTCGCCTGCGGTCTTGCTTCCGCCGGCTTTAAGCCCATCGTACATACCTTCGGTCCCTTTGCCTCCCGCCGCTGCTACGATCAGATCTTCCTGTCGGGCGGCTATGCGCAAAATGATATTACGGTTATCGGCACCGACCCCGGCGTGACGGCCACCATGAACGGCGGCACGCACATGCCCTTTGAAGATGTTGCTCTGTACCGGGCCCTGCCCGGCGCCACCGTGATCGACGTGAGCGATCCGACCATGCTTATCAGCGTGCTGCGCCAGTGCAAGGATCGCAAGGGCGTCAAGTATATCCGCGTCGGCCGCAAGCAGTACGCCCGCATTTACGCCGATGGCAGTGAGCTGCCTGTCGGCAAGGCCGTGGTGCTGCGCGAGGGGACGGACGCCGTCATCTTTGCCGCTGGCATCATGGTGCATGAGGCGCTGCAGGCCGCCAGTATTCTGGAGGCTGAGGGCATCAGTGCCGCTGTGCTGGATATGTTCACCATCAAGCCCTTGGATGTCGGGGCCGTGGAGGCCTGGGCGAAGAAGACAGGCGCTGTGGTGGTAGCTGAAAATCACAACCGCTTCGGCGGCCTCTATTCCGCTGTCAGCGAGGTGCTGGCAGAGAGGTGCCCCACGCCCGCCGCCTGCGTAGCCGTGGAGGACGAGTTCGGCGAGGTCGGCCCGCAGGGCTATCTGCAGCAGCGCTTCGGACTGACGGCTGAGCATGTGGCCGAGGCCGTTCGGAACGTGCTGAAAAGGAAATAAGACCGCTTATGAAACTGGAATTTGGACTCGGCACTTCAACGCAGGTCGTTGAGGTGCCCGAGAAAAATCTGATTGGTGTCCTGCGTGCCAAGCCCGCCCCGGCCATTGCCTCTGAGGAGGAGGAAGTGCGCCGCGCTCTGCGGGAGCCCGTAGGCGCACCGCCGCTGCGTCAGGTAGTACGGCCGGGGGAGAAGATCGCTGTCATCACCAGTGATATCACCCGCCCCATGCCCACACGCAAGGTTATGCCCGCTCTGCTGGACGAGCTGTACGCTGCCGGCGTAAAGCCTGAGGACATCACGCTTGTCTTCGCCCTGGGCAGCCACCGCAGGCAAACCGACGAGGAGCGCCGCCGCCTGGCGGGAGAGCGCGCCTGGAACGAGGTCCGCTGCGTGGACTGTGATCCGGACGACTGCGTGCATCTGGGTGTCACCTCCGCCGGCACACCCGTGGACATCACCCGTGTTGTAGCGGAGGCCGACCGGCGTATCTGCCTGGGCAATGTGGAATACCACTATTTCGCAGGCTACTCCGGCGGCGCCAAGGCCATCATGCCCGGCTGCTCCACCCGTGCGGCCATTCAGTCGAATCACTCGATGATGGTCCGTGCCGAGGCCGCTGCCGGCAATCTGAAGACAAACCCCGTCCGCCGGGATATTGAGGAGGCGGCTGCCCTCTGCGGCATCGACTATATCCTCAACGTGGTCCTGGGCGAGCATAAGGAGATCCTGCGGGCCGCAGCGGGTGATGTGACCCTGGCCCACCGGGAGCTCTGTGCCTTTCTGGACAAGATCTATCTCAACGAGCTGCCCCAGGCGGCCGACATCGTACTGGTCAGCCAGGGCGGCGCGCCGAAGGATCTGAACCTCTATCAGACGCAGAAAGCACTGGACAACGCCCGCCATGCGGTCCGCCAGGGCGGCATCATTATCCTCATCGGCTCCTGCCGGGAGGGTTTGGGTGAGCGTGTCTTTGAACAGTGGATGACCACATCCCCCTCGCCGGAGGCAATGATCGAGCGCATCGGGCGCGACTTCCAGCTGGGTGGACACAAGGCTGCGGCTATTGCCATTACCTTGCAGAAGGCAAAGATCTTCCTGGTCTCGGAACTGGAGGACGAATTTGTCCGCTCCATCTTCCTGACGCCCCAACCCTCCGCCCAGGCAGCGCTGGAGCAGGCTTTCCGGGAGCTGGGCGGGGATGCCAGCGTGCTGGCCATGCCCTTCGGCGGTTCCACGCTGCCGCGTGTCAACGCCTGAGCAATTTCTTTAGAAAGGAATCTGTTTATGTACATCAAGTACGAAGAAGAGATCAATCTGGTCAAGGGTATCCTCACCGCTGCGGATTTTCCCGAAGAGGACGCAGGCATTATGGCCAAGGTCATCAGCCACTCCGATTTCACCGGCGTGTATTCCCACGGTCTGTCCCGTCTGACCCGCTACCTGCGCCAGATCAAGAAGGGTGCGCTCAACAACCGCCCCAATTTCCAAAAGGTGCTTGACTTTGGCGCCGTCATGGCCTTTGACTGTGACAACGGCTCCGGCATCGTCTCGGTAAACAAGGCCTATGACGCGGCACTGGAGCGCGCCCGCCAGTTCGGCATTGCCATGGCTGTGGGCCGCCGCAACGCCAATATCGGCTGTGGTTCCTACTATGGCTGGCGCGCCGCGGCGGACGATATGGTGGCTCTCGTCTGCTGCAATACCTATGCGTTCACCTCGCCCTTCGGCGGAGCGGACCGTCTCATCGGCACCAACCCCATTATCCTGGGCGTACCGGCAGGGAAGGCCTATCCGCTGGTGATGGATATCTCCACCACCAACGTAGCCATGGGCAAGATCCAGGCGGCTGAGCGCGAGGGGCAGAGCATCCCCGCCGAGTGGGCGAAGGACTATGACGGTGCGCCTACCACCGATCCCTCCAAGGCCTTTTCTCTGACGCCCATTGCGGCGCACAAGGGCTACGGTCTGGCTGTGATGGTGGATGTGCTGAGTACGATGTTCAGCGGGGCCTGCTTCGGCACGGACATCGGCCTGTTCTCCAAGCTGGAGCCGGAAAACACAGGCTTCTGCATCATCCTTATCGATCCTTCCAAGTTCATGCCCCTCGAGGACTTCAAGGCTGAAGTGGACAAGTATGTCCGCATGATGAAGGAAAGCCGCAAGGCCCCCGGCGTGAAGGAGATCTTCCTTCCCGGCGAGATCGAGTTCAAAAAGTTCGACGTTATCAAGCAAACCGGTATTCCGGTCAGTGACGCGCTGGAAGCAGAGCTGACGGAGCTGTCCATCACCCTGGGCGTAGTGCCTGAGGGCACGGACTTCGCTTCCCTGGTCAGACATTTCAACAGCTGAAACGAAATAGAAGGAGATATGAAGTATGTTTGACAGCAAAAATGTTTTTCTTGGCATCGCGCCCATCGGCTGGTGCAACGACGATATGCCGGAGCTCGGCGCGGAAAACACCTTTAAGCAGACCGTCAGTGAGATGGCGCTGGCCGGCTTCACCGGCTGCGAGATCGGCAACAAGTATCCCAGCGACCCTGTGGAGCTGAAAAAGCAGCTGGATCTGCGCGGCATGCGCATTGCCAGCCGCTGGTTCTCCTCCTTCCTGCTGACAAAGCCCTATGAGGAGGTCGAGGCCGACTTTATCCGCGAGCTGGACTTCCTGGCCGCCGTCGGCGCCAACCGCATCAATGTCAGCGAGCAGAGCTACTCCATTCAGGGCAAGGTGGATGTGCCCATCCTCACCGGTGGTCACAAATACGTGATGAACGACGCCGAGTGGGACCGCTTCTGCGACGGACTCAACAAACTGGGCCGCGTGGCCCGCGAGCGCGGCTTCAAGCTCTGCTTCCATCACCACATGGGTACCGTGGTGCAGACCTCCGAAGAGACTGACCGCATGATGGCCAATACCGACCCTGATTGCGTTTTCCTCTGCTACGACACCGGCCACTTTACCTTCGCCGGCGAGGATCCTCTGGCCATGCTCAAAAAGTATGTGGACCGTGTGGGCCATGTGCACCTGAAGGATATGCGTTTGCGCGTTGTGGAAGAGGTCCGGAAGAACAACTGGAGCTTCCTCACCGCCGTGCGCAACGGCGCCTTCACCGTTCCCGGTGACGGCGATGTAGACTTTGACCCTGTGTTCAAAGTGCTCTCCGACGCAGGCTACCAGGGCTGGCTCCTGGTGGAAGCCGAGCAGGATCCGGCCAAGGCCGATCCTCTGGAGTACGCCATCAAGGGCCGTACCTATATCCGCGAGCACACCGGACTGTGAGGCTGGGCATGACCTACACAAACAAAAATGCCGAACTGAAATGCGGCTACAACGTATATATCGATTCGGCTGCGGACGATCTGGGCACGCAGATGGATGTGGGGCTCCTGGTGATGGAGCAGGGGGATACCTTTACCATCGAGGAGACGGAGAAGGAATGCGCGGTGCTGCTCTTCGGCGGCCAGGTGGACTTTGCCTGGGGCGATAAGACCTGTGCGGCTGTCCGCCCCGACTGCTTCCACTACGAGGCTTACTGTCTGCTCGCCCCGCGGCGTACCAGGATCACCCTCACCGCGAAGGCCCACAGTGAGCTCTACATCCAGAAGACTGTGAACGATCGGGATTACGAGGCCGTGATGTATACACCGGAAACGGTGCAGACCCAGCATGCCGGTGCGAACGGCGAACTCATGGGCGCCATGCGCCGCGAGATCAAAACTTTCTTTGATTATGATAATGCGCCCTATTCCAACATGGTTCTGGGCGAGGTGCTGAACTACCCCGGGAAGTGGTCCAGCTATCCGCCTCATCATCACCCGCAGCCGGAGGTCTATTTCTACCGCTTTGATTACCCCGACGGCTTTGGCGCGGGCTTCGCCAACGGCGAAATCTACAAAACGCAGCATAACGGCATGAGCGTCATCACCAGTGGTTTCCATTCCCAGGTCGCCGCACCCGGATATGCCATGTGCTACGCCTGGGGGATCCGCCACCTGGACGGCGATCCCTGGCTCAAGACACGCATCGATGATCCGGAACACGCCTGGCTGTGGAAGCCGGACGCGAATGACCATATCTTTAACGGCTGAAGGAGGTAAAGGCATGAAAACCGTACGACTGACCATGGCGCAGGCCCTGGTCCGCTTCCTGGAAAACCAGTACATCGCCTATGACGGTATCGAGCACCCCTTTGTGGAGGGTGTCATCATGCTGCCCGGACACGGCAACGTGGTAGGTTTGGGCCAGGCGCTGGCACAGGAGGCACACCGCATGTCTGTCTGGCAGGGCAAGAACGAGCAGGGCATGGCGCACACCGCCGTGGCTTTCGCCCGCCAGTGCAAGCGCAAAAAAATCATGGCTGTTACCAGTTCGGTGGGCCCCGGCGCTGCCAACATGGTGACTGCCGCCGCCACCGCCACAGCAAACAACATCCCCGTACTGATCCTGCCCGGCGATGTGTACGCCTGCCGCCAGCCTGACCCTGTGCTGCAGCAGGTGGAACAGACTTACGACCTCACCCTCTCCACAAACGATGCTTTCCGCGCCGTCTGCCGCTACTGGGACCGCATTGCGCGCCCTGAACAGCTGATGAGCGCGATGATCAGCGCCATGCGCGTGCTCACCGACCCGGCCAACACCGGCGCAGTATGCATCGCCATGCCGCAGGATGTGGAAGGAGAGGCCTACGACTATCCTGTCAGCTTTTTCCGCAAACGTGTTCACCGCCTGGCTCGCCGCCTGCCCGAGACGGAGGCCATCGAGGAAGCCGCGGCGCTGATCCGCACGGCAAAGAAGCCGCTGCTGATCTGCGGCGGCGGCGTGCGCTACAGCGAGGCCCATGAGGAATTCCGGACCTTCGCCGAAGCCACCGGCATCCCCTTCGGTGAGACTCAGGCCGGTAAGAGCGCCGTGGTGTGGGATCACCCGCTGAATCTGGGCGGTATCGGCGTGACGGGCTGCTCCGCCGCCAATGAGATCGCCAGAGACGCAGATGTTATCATCGGCGTCGGCACCCGCTATACCGACTTCACTACCGCCTCCAAGTGGCTCTTTAACGATGAGGCAAATTTTGTAAACATCAACGTTTCCGAATTCCAGGCGCTGAAGATGGACGCCGCCGTGCCCGTGGTGGCCGACGCCAAACGTGCTCTGCCCGCTCTGCTGACTGCGCTGGATGGCTACAAGGCACCCTACACCACTGAGGTGGACGAGGCCATCGCCCGCTGGAAAGAGGAACTCAGACGGCTGGACGGCATCAGCTTCGGGCCAGACTATGTCCCCGAGGTTAACGATGCCAACGCCGCCTCTGCTTTCCGCTTCGCAGAGGATCTGCACGCCGACCTGACACAGACAGCGGTATTGGGCGTCATCAATGAATGCATTGATCCCGATGATGTGGTCATCGGCGCGTCGGGCTCTTTGCCCGGCGACATGCAGCGCATGTGGCGGGCCAGAGGCGTGGACACCTATCACATGGAGTACGGCTACTCCTGCATGGGTTATGAAGTCTCCGGCGCGCTGGGCGTGAAGCATGCCATCGGCGATAGGGATGTCTATGCCATGGCCGGCGACGGCAGCTTCATCATGCTCCATTCCGAGCTGCTCACGGCGCTGCAGGAGCACAAAAAGATCAACGTCTGCCTCTTCAACAACGCCAGCTTTGGCTGCATCAACAACCTGCAGGTTGGCCACGGCAACGATACTCTCTGCACCGAACTGCGCTTCCGCGGCGAGGACGGTGCGTTCTCCGGACCCTTCATGCCGGTGGATTTTGCCAAGATCGCCGAGGCCTACGGCTGCAAGGGCTACACCGTGCATACGCTCGATGAGCTGCGCACGGCCATTGCCGATGCCAAGAAGGTCGACGGCATCCCGGTGCTCTTCGATATCCGCGTCCTGCCCAAATCCATGACCGAGGGCTACAGCTCCTGGTGGCGCGTGGGCGATACGGAGGTCAGCGAGAACGAGAGAAATCTCAAAGCCTATGAAGATTTAAAGTCGCACCTCGAGGCGGCAAGAAAGTTTTAAGGAGGACAAAAACCTTGGACAAAATTCTGAAAATCGGCCTGATTGGCTGCGGCGCCATCGGCAAGGATCACTGCCGCCGCATCATTGAATGTGTTCCCGGTGCAACGGTTGTCGCCGTCAGCTCCAACACTGCGGCCAGCGCGGACGCGCTCGCCGAAAAGTTCGGCATCCGTTCCTATGGCAGCGACTGCCAAGGCATGATCGCGGACCCTGAGGTGGAAGCGGTGGTCATCACCTCTATTGACTCCACCCACCATGATTATGTGATGGAAGTGCTCAAGCACGAGAAGTGGTGCTTCTGTGAAAAGCCGCTGAGCCAGAACGCAAAGGACTGCGAGGAGATCATCGCCCGCGAGCTGGAGATCGGCAAGCGTCTGGTACAGGTGGGCTTCATGCGCCGCTATGACCGCGGATACGCCGAAATGAAGCGCATCATCGACTCCGGTGAGTTGGGCGCGCCCCTGCTCATCAAGGCCTGCCACCGTAACGTGGCCCAGGGTCCGGGCTTTAAGACCGAGAACGGTATCACCAACGTGGCGATCCACGAGCTGGATATCTGCCGCTGGCTGCTGGGCGATGAGTATGAGGACGCTCAGTGCGTACGGGTGCGCCAGAGCGCCAATTCCGACAAGGGCTATGACAACCCCCAGGTCGTACTGCTGCGCACCAAGAAGGGCTGCTTTATCGACGTGGAAGTGCAGGTGGCCGACGGCTACGGCTATGACATCCAGTGCGAAGTCGTTTGTGAAAACGGCACCGTCAAGCTGCCCGACCCCTATGCGGTCGTGCGCCGCGCCCGTCCCGCTGGCTGGGACAGTCTCCAGCCGGCCGAGTGCATGCCCATCATGACCGACTGGAAAGAGCGCTTTATCGAGGCCTATGACATCGAGATGTGCAAGTGGGTGGAGTCTGTCCATGCCGGAAAGCTCACCGGACCCTCCTCCTGGGACGGCTATGTGGCCTGTGTTGCCGGCGACGCACTCAATGCGTCCCGCGGCACCTCTCAGTTCCTGAAAGTGGAGACCATCGAAAAACCGGAGCTGTACTGCTGAGCGGACAGCGCGAAAAAAACTGGGGGCGATCCGCAGGGTCTCCCCAGTTTTTGAACGCAATTTACGGAAATTTTCGGAGAGTGTTGCGCCTTTTCAGGAGATTCAGGCACAATTCATTGGCATATTTGCTGTATTTTGCGTAATAGAATTTGTTAAAAACTCCGGAAATTAAAAACTTCGGTATGAATTAATTGACGAAAACCGTGATTTTGCTATAATAATGCCAACAGAGGGGTTCGGAAACGTATTCGTATTCGGGCAAAAGGATCGATTTCTTTTCCGGACACATGTCCTGCAAACCGCAGGTTCCCGCCGGAATCGCCGGCAAGAAAGGAGTATCGGATGTGAGTACTAAAAAGCAGCGCAGACCGTTCAACAAAACACGATTGAAAAACCAGATCCTGAACGTGGTGAAAAACCCGTTTAACCTGGTCGTGGCTGTCAGCCTTGTCGTTTTGTTCTGCTTGATCGTGATCCCGCTGCTGCAAATGATTGCCTCGACCTTCCTTGTGGCGAAGGGCGAGCTGCGGCGTATACATGGCGCCCAGGTGGGCGACTTTACGCTCTATTATTGGAAATACCTCCTTGTGGGTCAGATGGCCAGCGCAACGCTGTGGGGTCCGCTGAAAAACTCGCTGGTCTGCGGTTTCTTCACCGTGCTTGTCAGCGTTCCTCTGGGCAGTGTTCTGGGCTGGCTGATCGCCCGCACGGATATCCCCTGCAAAAAGCTTTTGGGCATGCTGGTGGTTATCCCGTACATGATCCCGTCCTGGTGCAAATCGCTGGCCTGGCTGGCAGTGTTCCGCAACAAGACCTCCGGCTCGCTGGGCTTCCTGGCAGGTATGGGGATCCCGATTCCCGACTGGCTGGCATACGGCCCCGTGGCCATCGTGCTGTGCATGTCGCTGCACTATTACGCGTTCTCGTACATTCATGTGCAGTCCGCTCTGCGCTCCATCAACTCCGAGCTTGAGGAGATGGGTGAGATCTGCGGCGCATCAAAGCCCCAGATCCTCCGGTCCATCACGATCCCCCTGGTGCTCCCCAGTGTGCTTTCCGCCATCGTTATGACGCTCAGTAAGTCCATCGGTACCTACGGCGTTGCGGCCAACCTGGGCAACCGTATCGGTTACTTCACCCTGGCCACCAAGATGAAGAACTTCATCAACGGCAGCCCTCAGAACGTGGGCTACGCGATGAGCATTATCCTGATCTCCCTGGCCGCACTGATCATCTTTGCCAACCAGCGCCTGATCGGCGTGCGTAAGAGCTATGCCACCATCGGCGGCAAGGGCGGACGCAGCACCGAGATGCGCCTGGGCAAGGCTAAGCTTCCCCTGATGATCTTCCTGGTCGTGTTTCTCGTCTTCGCAATGGTCATGCCCATGTTCGTTCTCGTCATGGAGACCTTCCAGATCAGCACCGGCGGCGGCTACGGCCTGAACAACCTGACGCTCTATAACTGGATCGGTGCCGATGAGAATCTGGCTCCTTACTACACCAGCTACAAGGGCATCTTCTACAACAGCGAGTTCGGCAAGGCCCTGTTCAACACCATTCGTCTGACCGTTATCGGCTCCGTCATCACCGCCTTCTGCGGACAGTTTTTGGGTTACATCTGCACCCGCGGCCGCGGCAAGTGGTACGGCAGCTTGACCGAGCAGCTGGTGTTCGTTCCCTATCTGATGAGCGGCGTGGCTTTCTCCGCCATGTATGTGGCCATGTTCAGCAGGCCTCACCTGGGCGGCCTGATCCCGTCTCTCTACGGTACATTCACGCTGATCGTTCTTACCAGCGTTGTCAAGCATTTCCCCTTTGCCAGCCGCTCCGGCACGGCGAACATGATGCAGATCGCCGTGGAACTCGAAGAGGCGGCGGAGATCAACGGCGCGGGCTTCGGCAAGAAGCTGAGCCGGATCGTCCTGCCGCTGGCAAAGAACGGCTTTATTTCCGGCTTTATGCTGACCTTTATCAGCATTGCCAAGGAGCTCGACCTGATTATCATCATGATGGATAAGCGTACTACGACGATGTCCTACCTGGCGTTTACATACTCGCAGGATGGCATGAACCAGATGGCGGATGCGATCTCGGTCTGCGTTCTGATGTTTATTCTGATCTGCTATATTATCGCCAACCGCTTTGGCGCCGATATCGGTAAGTCGTGGTAAAGAAAGGGAAGGTACAACATGAGCAGAATTGAACTGAAGCATATTGATAAATACTACGGAAACAACCACGTCCTGCGGGATATCAACCTGGTCATTGAGGACGGAGATTTCATGACCCTGCTCGGTCCCTCCGGCTGCGGCAAGACCACCACGCTGCGTGTGGTTTCCGGCCTGGAGAAGCCGCAGAACGGTGTCATGACCATCGACGGCGAGGAGATGATCAATGCGGAGCTGGCCTACTACGCCGAGCCCAGCAAGCGCGGACTGAACCTGGTGTTCCAGTCCTATGCCCTCTGGCCGCATATGACCGTACGCGAGAACATTGCCTTCGGCCTGAAGATCCAGAAGCTCCCCAAGGAGGAGATCGCAAACCGTGTGCAGGAGGCCCTGCGCATGATGCGCATCGAGGAATACATCGACCGTTACCCCAACGAGCTTTCCGGCGGCCAGCAGCAGCGCGTGGCCATTGCCCGTGCCGTCGCTTCCAACCCGAAGCTCCTGCTGCTTGACGAGCCGCTCTCAAACCTGGACGCCCGTCTGCGCGTGGATATGCGCTCCGAGCTGCAGCGCATACACAAGGAACTGGGTACGACGATCATCTATGTAACCCATGACCAGGTCGAGGCCATGACCATGTCCACCAAGATCGCCCTCTTCAAGGCCGGCGAGCTCAGCCAGGTCGCGGCGCCCATGGAGCTGTACATGAACCCCATCGACCTGGAGGCCGCAGACTTTATCGGCAACCCCCGCATCAACTTCCTGGAGGGCAAGGCCGTCTACGAGGGCGGCAAGCTCCGCGTGCGCTGCGAGCTGGACTCCTATGTGTTCGATTCCTCCGATATGACCGGCGAGGAGGTTCCCAGCGGCGAGTTTGACTGCGTGGTTGCCATCCGTCCGGAGCAGATCCATATCTTTGAAGAGCCGGGTGAAGGCCGCATCCCGGTGCAGGTGTATGCAAACCAGCCGGCCGGCTCCGAGACGCTGGTCTCCCTGCGCACCGGCAACAGCGACTTCCTCTCCAAGCAGATCGGGCTTGCCCAGTACGCACTGGACCAGACCGTCTATGTCTCCATTGCCCCTGAAAAGGTCAACGTTTACAACGCCGCCACCACGCGCCTCATCAAGCGCGCAAGGTAAAGCATTCAGTAGCTGAAGCGGGCAAACCGCACGGTATAAATCCCCAATAATTCAGGCAACAAAATGGAAAGGAGAACAGTACAATGAAAATGAGCAAATCCCTCGCCCTGCTGCTGGCACTGTGCATGTTGTTCAG
This sequence comes from Candidatus Limivicinus sp., assembly GCA_051866735.1. Classification (GTDB taxonomy): domain Bacteria; phylum Bacillota; class Clostridia; order Oscillospirales; family Oscillospiraceae; genus Limivicinus. The sequence goes on along the minus strand of JBJDXP010000035.1, from coordinate 19,218 downwards.
TCTCGTCGCCTGCGGCAATCAGCAGACCAACACCCCCGCAGCATCGGAAAACACCCCCGCGCAGAACGAAGAAGCCCCTCAGGAGGAAGCTCCCGCCGTTGAGGACTCCTCATTCTATGGTCCGATCTATGATGACTGGAGCAAAATGACGGATGAGGAACTCTATGAGCAGGCTCTGGAAGAACTCAAGGACGGAAGCTCCATCAACGTTTACGCCACCTCCTCCAAGATGCTCAAGGACAAAGAGACCTTTGAGGAAGCCTTCCCCGGACTGACCGTAGACATCATGGACCTGGACAGCGACGAGGTGATGGAGAAGTGCGTGCTGGAGGCTGACTCCGGCAAAGTGCAGGGTGATGTCCTGCAGGTCAAGGATGTAAGCGGCCAGGTATTCTTCGAGTATTATGAAGATGGCTACATCGCCCCTTTCTACCCTGAAGATATCTGCGCTCACATCAGCGAAGATCTGCTGCGTTACGGCTACCCGCTCTACGCCACCCAGGCCTTCTGGTACTACAACACCGAAGCATTCCCTGAGAACCAGCCTGTTGACAGCTGGTGGCAGATCATCGAAAGGAACGATGACGGCAGCCAGAAGTACCGTCTCTTTGCCAAGGAGATCGGCTCTGAAACCGCTTACCTGTCCCTGCTCGCCAGCTTCATTGTGAACGCTGACCAAATGGAAGCCAACTACAAGGAAGTCTATGGCGAGGATCTGGAGTACACCTATGACGCCAGCGGCTTTGCCTTTGATGTGCCCGAGAACAACGCCGGCGTTGAGTACCTGTGGCGCTTCTCTCAGATGAAGATCACCTTCATCGGCGACGGCGATGAGCTGGTCGAGGCAGTCCACAACTCCTCCGCTGACGATCCCGCTCTGGCTCTGGCCTCTGCCGGCAAGATCTCCAACCGCGACGATTCCGGCTACAACATCGCCTGGCTCGTGCTCAATCCCTACAACGGCCTGCAGAACATTGAGTACATGTATGTTGTTAACAACTGCAAGCATCCTGCCGGCGCCCGTCTGTTCATCCGCTATGTCACCGGCGGTGCTGACGGTGAGAGCGGCGGCTTCAAGCCCTTCCAGAAGGAAGGCAACTGGCCCGTGCGCGACGATGTAGAGGATAAGAAGAATGATATGACCCTGGTCGAGCTCAATGCAAAAGAGCCGGATCTGGCTGCAATCTACAACGTGTTCCTGGATGCACAGGATATGTGGATCTACTGGCTGAGCCTGAATCCCAATATCGGCTGATCGGCAGCTGAATTATAGAATACGAATTTGAAACCGCGGAGCGGACGCATCCGCTCCGCGGTTCTGTTTTTTTCAGAAACTAATGGATTACGAAAACGAACTTTACAGACAGAACAAGGCCCGCGAGCAGGAACAAAAACGGCGCGAGCGTCAGAAAAAATGGGACGAAAGAGGAAAACGCTTCTGGAGTACCTTCCTCTTTACGGAAAACGGGAAGCCCAAAAGCGGCTTTCTGGTTTACACCTTTTGCCTCAGCGTTGTGTTTATCGGCCTGTATCTGGTTGCCTTTGCCTTCATCCCCGATCTGCTGGCTCCCCTGACTGCCTCGTGGCCGGTCTTCTGGGGAAATCTGCTGGGCTCTCTTTGCGTGAGCATAGCGGTATTGCTGGTCGGCTGGCTGCTGCATGTTCTGCTTTCCGATAAAAGATTGATTTTCGGAACCTATATCTGGCTGGCTCTCTATGTGGCCGCCGCCTTTATCACAATGGCGGTTATCCTGCGGGGTACAGGCGCAATGCGGGAATTTTCGGTTTTTGCCGTATGGTTTTTACTTATCCCGCTGGTCTGCGGTTTGGTCCTTTTCTTTTTCCTCTGCAGGAGGGATCACCATCCGGAGACGCCGGCCGAAGAGGAACCCGAATGGAAAAAATATACCCGCCGCCGTTAAGTATTTGGACGCTCCGGCGGCGCGAAGAAACGTCAGGGAGGAGATCGCATGATCACAACGGTAATGTTTGATATGGGCGGAACACTGGAGGACATCTACGTAGACGAGTGCTCCGAGCTTGCGGCAATCGACAAGCTTGACGAGATGCTTCGCGGCTGGGGGCTTGACCCGAAGGTCAGCCGGGAGGAATTGAAGCGGCGCGTGGATGCCGGCTGGAAGAAATACGGCCTTTTCCGCGACAGCTGTGATGTGGAGCTCAAGCCGATTTCCATCTGGTGCGACTACGCCCTGGCGGATTTTGATTTTCCCCGTCAGGAACTGGCGCCGCACTGTGAGGAGATCGCCCACATGTGGGAAGTGACGCACTATCACCGCGCCCTCCGTCCCCGGGTGAAGGAGATGCTTCAGGGGCTCTCGGATTTGGGACTCAAGCTGGGCATCGTAAGCAACACGGCGGCCATGTACCAGGTATTTGACATCCTGGAGGAGTATGATATTCGGGATTTCTTTTCCGATGTTACCCTTTCTTCGGTAACCGGACTGAGGAAGCCTCTTCCTGATATCTTCTTCGTGGCGGCGCATCAGCTTCGTGCCCATCCGGAAGAATGCATCTATGTGGGAGACACCGTTTCCCGTGATATTATTGGCTCCAAGAGAGCAGGTTTTTTCCGGGCAATCCAGATCTGTTCCAAGCTGACCGGAGAGAAGGATTCCGGTATTCGCCGCGAATTTGAGCCGGACCATATTATCACAGACATCTATGATGTCTATCCTCTTGTACGCAGCCTGGTGGAAGCGGAGAAGACCTGTTGAGAGCAAAACAAAGGGCAGGACAAGCCGTCCTGCCGTGTATACCGATAACGCGGCGGGCCCCCCGCCGCGTTATTGGCAGTATATAAATGGTAAATCAACAGCGCTGCACTGACACTGCCGGACAAAGGCGCACAAAAATCCGGCTCGCAGGGCGGAAATCTTTTCCGGGTATCCCTTTTCCAATGCACAAGCGTTGAAAAACCATCTCAGCGCTTGCCGACAAAGCTTCGTTCGGTGACTCCGCGAAGCGGCGCACAGGACGTCCGTTCGACCAGCGCGGGAGAGAGGATGCGGTGAGAATATCCGTCCCGGTCGTTTTGTATCTTGTCCAGCAGGGTTTCGACCGCAACGGAGGCAAGCATTTTCTTGGGCTGCTCAATGGTGGAAAGCCCGATGCGCGGCAGACTGCCATCGCGGATGTTGTCAAAGCCCAGAAGCGAAAGATCACCCGGGATGCGAATATTGACTTCCTCGGCAGCCTGCATGATTCCCAGGGCATTGGTGTCAGTCGCAGCAAAGATCGCCGTGTAACGAAGCTCCTGAGAAAAAAGCTGCTTGGCAAGCTGGTAGCCATACTTGATGGAGGATGAGGAAAAGCTGTTGTTGCAGTAGTGAGGCGTAAGGCCGTAATGCTCACAGGCGGCGGCATAGCCCTCTGCGCGGAGCTGGTGGGTCGTGCTGCCTCGCCTGCGCCCAAAGTAAAGAATCTCCCGGTGGCCGAGTTTGTAGAGGTATTCAACGCCCATCTGTGCGCCGCGGAAATTATCCACGGATACATAGCTCTCCGGCATCTCGCGCAGGTTCTCGCCGATGAACACCGTCGGGATCCGGCTGAGATAAGGGTACAGCTTTTCGTAGCTCTCCATGCCTGCGGGAGAAAGAAGGATCCCGTCGACCTGCCGTCCGATCATCAGTTCAAAAAGCTCGCGCTCCTGCTCCGGATCCCGGGAAGAATTGCACAGAATGATATTATATCCCCGGGCACGGGCCTGCCGGTCGATGTGATATGCCAGCTCCGACATGAAGGGGTTATTCACGCTGGGGATGATCAGCCCCAGCAGTTTTGTGCTTTTCTTGACCATGGAGCGAGCGACTGTGTTTACCGTATAGTTCATCTCCTTGCAGATCTGAAGAATACGACTGCGTGTTTCCTCGCTGATCTCCGGACTTCCGGTGAGTGCGCGGGAAACAGTGGAATAGGAGACGCCGGCAGCTTTTGCAACGTCTTTGATCGTAACATTTTTCATGGAAATTAACCTCGCAGCGAAAAGTTCCGAAAACTCTACGCAAATATTTTAAACCGTGCCATACAAAATTGCAAGAAGATTTTTGTAAAAAACAACGGAAACTTGTCTCCGTGCGCAGGGAGCAATCTGCAAAAAGGGAAAAACCGACCAAATAAAATCGAATACATGAATATAATTGAGCGGAAATCGCAATTATTCCCGGGAAAGAAGATGTTTTTTCCGGGAATCTACTGGAAAGTTGCGAAAAGCCCCTTATATCAAGCAAAATCAATGCTATTTTAAGAAAAATCAGCTTGACGAAAGCCAAAATAGGGGGTAAATTATAGGTGGTTGGAACCGGAAACGTTTGAGTAAAAAAGAAAGGATGGAGAACGAGATGATCAAAGCTGTTTTGTTTGACCTGGGCGGTACTCTGCACACAAATGACAGCCCTCCAGGCCGTGACCTGTGGTTTGCCAAAAGGCTGATCGACCGTCTTGCCGATTACGGGATCCGGCTGGAAACCTCTCCGGAAGAGTTGGCTGCGCGTCTGCCGGTCAACAGCGAGGAATACAAGCATCTGTCCGAGCAAACTATGCGGGAGCTGCCTTCCGCCGAGATTTGGAACGATTTTTTTCTTAAGGAATATGCCATCGGCCGGGAGCGTCTGGAGCCGATAGCGGAGGAGCTGAGCTTCCTCTACGACTATGAGCGCCCCCTGGTCATGCGCCGTCCTCATCTGAAGGAGACCATGGTGACGCTGCGCGGTATGGGGCTTCGTCTGGGCATGATCAGCAACATCATTTCCCGCTCTGTAGTGCAGCATTTTTTGGAGGAGTATGACATCGCGCAATATATGGACTGCGTGATCACATCCGCCGCAACGGGAATCCGCAAGCCCTCTCCTGAGATCTTCCGCGTTGCGGAGCGGCAGCTGGGCCTTCTGCCGGAGGAGCTTGCCTATGTGGGAGATACGATCTCCCGTGATGTCCGCGGAACGCGGAACGCCGGCTGGCACACGATGATCCGAATCCATGCGCCGCAGACGGCACACCGGGATATCGGGCTGGAAAACGCCGGCTTTGAACCGGACTACCGAATCACCGATCTTGCCGAGATTCCGGCGATCATTGAAAAGGAAAACAACGGTCTGTGACGGACCGATAACAACGAATAAAAGGAGGAATAACAGATGACGCATTCCATTGACACTATCTTTTTTGACGTCGGCGCAACCCTTCGCTATGTGGTGGAGGATGAGGAATTCGCCGCAGAGGCTGAGCGCCAGCTGATGGAGCTTGTCGGCTCCACGGAGGAGCACGACGCATTCTTCGCCAGGCTGGAGAAGAATTGGAAGGCCTACCGCAAGCAGGCAAAAACGTGTCTGCTGGATGTCTCCGAAATGGAGCTGTGGCTGCAGTACCTTCTGCCGGATTATCCGGCGGAGCGCGTGGCACCCCACGCCGCCCGACTCACGCGCCTCTGGCGCGATCATGACGGCCGCCGCGTCGTCCACGAGGGCACACTGGAGACGCTTCGCGAGCTTACACGCCGCGGTTACAAGCTGGGCATTATCGCCAACACCATTACCGAGACGGAGATCCCCGACTGGATGTGCCACGATCAGGTGGCCGACTGCTTCAAGACGGTGATCCTCTCTTCCAAGGTGCGCCTGCGCAAGCCCGACCCCGCCATTTACCTGCTGGCGGCCCGCTGCATCGGCTCCACCCCCGAAAACTGCGCCTATGTAGGCGATAATCCTGTGCGCGATGTGGAGGGCGCAAAGGCTGCCGGATTCGGTGCTATGGTGCTCTTCGAGGATGCCGGCACCGCAGACCGGGAGGGCAAAGCCCCCACCGTGCAGCCCGACTTCCGCATCAAATCCATCCCCGAGCTGCTTGAGCTGTTCCCTCCCCGTCAGTGAGGTGAGCGGCATGGTGAAAATCAAGGGAGTTTTTTTTGACCTGGGCGGTACGCTCCGTATCGCCGAGGAGGTACCCGAACACATGGATCGCGCCAAGGCGCGTATGGCAGAGTTGGCAGGCGCGGAGGATGTGAAAGCCTTTATTGACATGGTGGAGGAGCGCTACGCCCCTTACCGCGACTGGGCGCTGACAGAAAACCGCGAGTGCAACGACTTTGATCTGTGGCACAAGTGGCTCCTGCCCGAGATGGCGGAGGACAAACTGCGGGAGATCTGCCATGAGCTGACCTTCCAGTACCGGCAGGTCAAGGGCCTGCGCCACCTGGTTGAGGGCGGGCGCGAGGTGATCGAGACGCTGCACAAGCGCGGCTACAAACTCAGCATCATCTCCAACCTGATCGGGGAATATGAGATCGGCGACTGGCTGCGTGCCGACGGATTGGAGCAGTATTTCGACGCGGTCGTGCTCTCCTCAGTCTGCGGCATCCGCAAGCCGGATCCCCGGATATATCAGATGGCCTGTGAGCAGCTGGGGCTGGAGCCAGAGGAGTGCGCCTCCGTGGCGGATAACCTCAGCCGGGACTTCACCGGCGCCAAAGCCGTCGGCATCGGGGCCAACATTCTGTTCATCAGCCCCGAAAAGCTGGCCAAAAAGACAATCACGGACGAGAACCGGCCGGACTACATCGTCCACCGCTTCCTCGATATTCTGGATCTGCCGATTTTGCAGTGAGGTGTAATATGGACAGACAAATTGATACCATTTTTGTGGATCTGGGCGATACCTTCCGCGTTATCCGGAAGGATGAGGCCTATATGACAGCCGCCAAAACGCGCATCGCGGAACTTTTGGGCGTGGAAACCGATCCGGTGGCCTTTTATCGGGATGTGATCGAGCCCCGCTATGACAAATACCGGGAATGGGCGCTGCATTTCTATTGCGAAGCCCCAGTGAAAGAGCTCTGGACCCGCTGGCTGGCCTATGATTTCCCCCGGGAGCGGGTAGAGGCCGCGGCAGACGAGATGACCTATGCCTACCGTAAGACCAAGGGAGAACGCGTAGTCACCGACGGCGGCGTGGAGACAGTCAAGGAGCTGTACCGGCGCGGCTATACGCTGGCCATCGTCAGCGATCTGGTCGGTACGGAGGAAGTGGATGAGTGGCTGGATCACGACGGTCTGCGGCCCTATTTCAAAAGCGTGCAGCAGTCCTCTGTCTGCCTGATCCGTAAGCCCCATCCCGCCATCTACTATTACGCGCTGGCTGAGACGGGCTCTGATCCTCAGCGGACCTGCTATGTGGGCGACAATCTCAACCGGGACATCGTCGGCGCAAAGGCTGCCGGCCTCGGTATGACGGTAGGCGTGCAGTATCCCGGAAAAAAACCCCAGGAGGTTACGGATGAAAACCGTCCGGATGTGTTTATCAGTCATTTTTCACAGCTGCTGGATCTGTTCCCGCCGCTGAAATAAAAAGGAGGTCAATATGTCAGACAAGAAATTCCATGGCGGGGAGGCACTGGCCCGCGCCGTTGAAAACGCATACGCGCAGGGACAGACGGATTACTCGCTGGAGCCCATGGCTCTGGTGGATGAAAACGGGGCGCCCGTCGGCAAGATCCGTGACGGCGATCATGTGGTATTCTGCTGCCGCCGCGGCGAGCGCGAGATCGAGTTGACCGAGGCCTTTACCGACCCCGATTTTGCCCATTTTCCCCGTGAATACATGAAAAATCTGGACTTCGCCATCATGACGATGTACCATGAAAAATTCAAAAACCTGCCCATTGCCTTCGCTCCGGAGCGGGTGAAAAAGCCTCTGGCTCAGGTTCTGTCCGAGGCGGGGTTGAGACAGTTCCATTGCTCGGAATCTGAGAAGTTCGCCCATGTGACTTTCTTCTTCAACGGCGGTTACAACCAACCCTTTGAGGGGGAGACAGACGTCTGCATCCCATCTCCCAAAGGCATCCCCTTTGACCAGAAGCCGGAGCTGAGCCTGCCGACCGTGGCCGAGAAGGTCGAGGCGGCCGTGGACGATGGCTACGACTTCATCGTCACCAACTTTGCCAACGGCGATGTGATCGGACACACGGCGAGCAAGGAGGCAAAACTGATCGCGGCGGCAAACATCAGCAAATATGTGGACCGGGTGGCCCACTACGCCAAGGAAAAGGGATATGTGGTGGCGGTTACCGCCGACCACGGCAACATCGAGGCGCTCTATACCAAGGAGGGCAAGCCCCATGTGGCCCATACGACAAATCTGGTCCCCTTTATCGTTCTCGATCCCAAGGGCCGCGAGGTCAGACTCCACGACGGACGTCTGGGCGATGTGGCGCCCACTGTGCTGAGCGTACTCGGCCTGGAGAAGCCCGAGGAGATGACAGGAAACAGCCTTATTGATACCCCGGACTTCACCAATGACAAAATGATGCTCATCATTCTGGACGGCTGGGGCTTCGGCGCCCACGACGAGGGCGACGGCATCTTCCAGGCAGATACCCCCGCCTGGGACGCCATGCTGGAGCGCTATCCCAACAGCAAGCTGCACGCCTCCGGCGAGGATGTGGGCCTGCAGGCGGGAAAGGCCGGCAACTCCGAGGCCGGACACAACAACCTGGGCGCTGGCCGCGTTGTGCCGCAGGATGATATGCGCATGGACGCAGCCATCAAGGACGGCTCCTTCCGGGCCAATCCTGTTTTCCTCCATGCCATTAACGCCGCAAAGGAGGAGGGAACGGCGCTGCATCTGCTCTCCTACCTGACGGAAAAATCAAGCCACGGCTGCATAGATTATCCGCTGATGCTTACGGAAATGGCCGAGGGTGTGGAGAATATATACCTGCACATCATCTTTGACGGCCGCAGCACCGAGCCCGGCAGCGCACCGGCCATGCTGCGCACGCTGGACAAAAAGCTGGAGGCTATGGGCCGGGGCGTGATTGTGGACGGCGTTGGCCGCGGCATCGCGCTGGACCGCGATGGCAACTATGCCAAGGTGCAGAAGGCCTACGAATCTATGGTCCTGGGCAAGGGGACACACTATCAGGCCTGAAAGCCGGATAGGAGCTACCGAGAAGAAAGGATTGCAAAATGAGACAGTTTGATTTGATGATTCTCGGCCCGGCCACGCGGGATGTAAACATCGACTTTACCGGGGCTGAGGACCGCAGTGTAGGCGGCGCAGTCACCTTCTGCACCCCCGCCGCGGTTGCGGCAGGCGCTGCAGTGTTCGCGGCGGTCAAGGTTGCGCCGGAGGATGCGGAGATCATGGATCACTTTGATCTCCCGGCAGAAAGCAAGGCGCTGCTGCCCTCGGCAAAAACCACACTGATGCGCAATGAGTATTTCACCGCGGACCGCGAGCGCAGAAATTCCGGCTGCGCCGCGCAGTCCGACCCTATCACGGTGGATGAGCTGCCGGATGTGTCCTTTGACGTGTGTCATCTGGCGGGGCTGCTGTACGGAGACTTTCCCGGCGAGCTGCTGGAGGCGCTGCACGCCCGGGCGCGGCTGTCCGCAGACGCACAGGGCTTTCTGCGGCACAATGAGGGCGGTACGATGCGCTTTCATGACTGGGCCGACAAACGCAAATTCCTGCCGTATATGGACTTCTTCAAGACCGATGCCGCCGAGGCGGAGATTCTGACCGGTCTGAGCGACCGGGAAGCCGCCGCAAGGAAGCTCTGCGAGTGGGGCGCGCGGGAGGTCATGGTCTCGCACAATACGGAGATGCTCGTTTTCGACGGGGAAAAAGCACTGACCTGTCCGGTCAAGGCACGAAACCTGTCCGGCCGCACCGGACGCGGCGACACGACTTTTGGTTCCTACCTCGGCATGCGCGTAACGGGCCACAGCGTTGAGGAATCACTGCTCTACGCCACAGCCTGCGTGTCGCTCAAAATGGAAACGCCGGGTGTTTTTAAGGGCACCCATGCGGATGTGGAAGAATACATACGGAAATTTTACACTTAACGGGAGGCAACAAAAATGGAAAAATTGTTCTTACTGGGCTTTCTCGGCGCGGTGATCGCCCTCGCTTTCGCCATGCTGCAGAGGCACAGAGTTCTGTCCGTTTCTGAAGGAAACGAAAGGATGAAGAAGATCGCTGAGGCGATCCGGGCCGGTGCAAACGCCTATCTCAAGCAGCAGTACACCACAGTTTTTAAGGTGTTCGCTGTGGTATTTGTCCTTCTGCTGGTCATCGCCTTTGGCTCCGGCGGGAAGATGCTCTCAAAGGTTACACCCTTTGCCTTTCTGACGGGCGGTATTTTCTCCATGCTTGCCGGATTTATCGGTATGAAAATAGCCACCAGCGCCAACGCCCGCACCGCGCAGGCCGCCAGTGAGAGTCTGAACCGCGGTCTTCGCGTGGCTTTCTCCTCCGGCAGCGTCATGGGCTTTTCGGTAGTGGGTCTGGGCATGCTGGATATTACCATGTGGTTTTTCATCCTGCGCTACGGCCTGGGCATGACCGAGCCGACACAGATCGGCAGCATCATGGTAATGAACGGTATGGGCGCAAGCTTTATGGCCCTCTTTGCCCGCGTGGGCGGCGGCATCTATACCAAGGCGGCCGATGTCGGCGCAGACCTGGTCGGTAAGGTCGAGGCGGGCATCCCTGAGGACGACCCCCGCAACCCCGCGACCATTGCGGACAACGTGGGCGATAACGTGGGCGACGTGGCCGGTATGGGCGCAGACCTTTACGAGAGCTATGTTGGCTCTATTCTCGCCACCTTCTCTCTCGGTGCCATCGCGGGCTTCGGCTTCCGCGGGATGCTGCTGCCGCTGATGCTGGGCGTGTGCGGCATCATCTGCTCCATCCTCGGCTCCTTCCTGGTCAGAACCAAAGAAAACGCCTCCCAGGAGGCACTGCTGAAGAGCCTTCGCACCGGCACCTATACCGCGGCGATCCTGGCGGCGGTCCTGGCAGCGCCCCTGACCTATTTCACCATCGGCAGCTGGGGCGTTTACATTTCGATCCTCAGCGGTCTGCTCGGCGGCTGCGTGATCGGCTACTTTACGGAATATTACACCTCGGATACATATAAACCCACTCAGCGCCTGGCAGCGTCCAGCGAGACCGGCAGCGCCACCATCATCATCGCCGGACTCTCTCTCGGCCTCAGATCCACGATGATTTCCATCCTGATCGTAGCGGTGGCCGTACTCGTGAGCTTCTATGCCGCAGGCGGCATGCAGTCCTTCAACTGCGGCCTTTACGGTATCGGCATCGCCGGTGTGGGCATGCTCTCCACCCTTGGCATCACCCTGGCCACCGACGCCTACGGCCCTGTGGCAGATAACGCCGGCGGCATCGCCCAGATGGCAGATCTGCCGGAGGAAGTGCGCGAGCGCACCGACGCGCTGGATTCTCTCGGAAACACCACAGCAGCCACCGGCAAGGGCTTTGCCATCGGCTCCGCATCCCTGACTGCGCTGGCACTGCTGGTATCCTATGTGGATATCGTACAGAGCAAGACCGAAGAAGTTCTGGATCTTTCACTGACCAACCCGCTGATGCTCGTAGGACTGTTTATCGGCGCGCTGCTGACCTTCCTCTTCTCTTCTCTGACCATGGACGCGGTACAGAAGGCCGCACAGTCCATCGTCATGGAGGTCCGCCGTCAGTTCCGGGAGATCGCCGGCATTCTGGATTACCAGGCCGACCCTGAGTACGCCCGCTGCGTGGCGCTGTGCACCAAGGGCGCTCTGCATGAGATGATCGCACCGGCTCTGATCGCCATCATCGTACCCCTGATAACCGGACTCCTGCTTGGGCCTGTGGGCGTAGTTGGCATGCTGGGCGGCGTTTCCGTCTCCGGCTTTGCCCTGGCCGTATTCATGTCCAACGCCGGCGGCGCATGGGACAATGCAAAGAAGTATATCGAGTCCGGACATCACGGCGGCAAGGGAAGTGAGCAGCATAAGGCGGCTGTTGTGGGCGACACCGTGGGCGATCCCCTCAAGGATACCGCAGGCCCCAGCCTGAACATCCTCATCAAGCTCTGCTCAACCGTTTCCATTGTATTTTCCGGTCTGATCCTGTATTTCAATCTGGTTAACCTTCTGTAAAAGAAAGTATTTCCGGCCGCTCCGCGAAACGCTGCGAAGCGGCCGGTTTCCCCGCAGCAAATATGAACGGAGAAAAAGAACGGAGATAATAAGAATGTATACTCTGAATGTTACGGAACTCGGTATTGCCGGACATGGCACGGCATACCGGAATCTGCCGGTATCACAGCTTGTGGAGCATGCCATTGCACGGGGTGAGGGGACACTGACGGATACGGGCGCCCTTTCTGTACATACCGGGAAGTACACCGGCCGCAGCCCGGACGACAAATTTTATGTGGACAGCCCCGCCATCCACGATGATATTGCCTGGGGCAGTGTGAACCGTCCCATAAGCCGGGAGGTTTTCCGGGCTTTGAAGGCCAAGATCCTGGCCTATCTGCAGGGCCGTGAGCTCTTTGTGTTTGACGGCTTTGCCGGAGCCGATCCCCAATATTCTCAGCGCTTTCGCATTATCAACGAATTCGCCAGCCAGAATCTGTTTATGCATCAGCTCCTCATCCGTCCTACTGAGGAGCAGCTGAAGGACTTCCGTCCGGACTATACGCTCATTTCCGCGCCGGGCTTTCAGTGTGTCCCGGAGCTTGACGGCGTTCACAGCGAGGCGGCTATCCTGATCGACCTGGAGGCCCGGGAGATCCTGGTCGCCGGCAACCAGTACAGCGGCGAGTTGAAAAAGGCCGTGTTCAGCGTGATGAACTATGTGCTGCCCAAAAAGGGCGTACTGCCCATGCACTGCTCGGCCAATGTTGGGAAAGACGGCAGCACGGCCGTGTTTTTCGGACTGTCCGGCACGGGAAAGACCACCCTTTCCGCCGACCCGGAGCGTGCCCTGATCGGCGACGATGAACACGGCTGGACTGACAACGGCATTTTCAACATCGAGGGTGGCTGCTATGCCAAGTGCATCGGGCTCAAGCACGAGAACGAGCCGGAGATCTACGAAGCCATTCATTTCGGCTCTCTGCTGGAAAATGTCATCGTCGATGAGAACGGGCACCCTGATTACAACGACGGCAGCCTGACGGAGAATACGCGTGCCGGCTATCCTGTGGACTTTATCCCCAGCGCGGCGATCCCCGGCGTGGGAGGTCTGCCCCGTACAGTCATTTTCCTTACGGCTGATGCCTTCGGCGTTCTGCCGCCGATTGCGCGGCTGGACAGGGATACTGCCATGTACCACTTTGTCTCCGGCTACACCAGCAAGCTGGCTGGAACCGAGCGCGGGATCAAGGAACCGGTCACCACCTTCTCCACGCTCTTCGGCGAGCCCTTCTTCCCTCTGCACACCTCCGTATATGCCTCTATGCTGGGCGAGAAGCTGGACAAGACCGGCGCCCGGGTATTTCTGGTCAACACCGGCTGGTGCGGCGGGAAAGCGGGCGATGTACCCAGAATGAAGCTGAAATATACCCGCGCAATGGTAAACGCTGCTATCAGCGGCGCGCTCGATGACGAGGAGTGTATTCACGACCCCATTTTCAATCTGGATATTCCTGTCCGCTGTCCGAATGTTCCGGACGAGATCCTTGACCCGCGCAGCCTTTGGGGCGATCCCGCGGCCTACGAGACCGCTGCCAGAGATCTGGCGCGGAGATTCCGCGAGAATTTCGAAAAGAAATACCCCGATATGCCGCAGCATATCAAAGATGCCGGGCCAAAGGGCTGAGCTTGTATCCGCAGCATCTGCGGGGATGAAACGGTTTGGAACGTGAATTAAGTCGCACCGTTTCGGCGTGATACAAGGCATCCCGGCAAAAGCGGAACCCGCCGGTTTTTTGAACGGAAGCAAAGGCTTTAGCCTTTCGGCCGAGATTTCTCGGTTCTATGTCAATAGTTGGGGTAGGACAAAAGAAGAAAACCTAAAAAAGAAGGAGTATGTGGCGCGCCACATGCTCCTTCTTCTTAGGTGTCATGAGGCACAATGCAGGATTCTGTTGCGGAAACGGGGGAAGTTACGCACGCCATAGCAAACGCGTTTCAAAACTTTGGTTTTGTTGTTGCAGCCCTCGGTATAGCCGTTAGTAAAAGGAACATCAAAGGAGTTGAGGATCAGCTTGCCCCAGTTGTGAATTGCTCTGGTACATTCTCGGAATTCAGGCAGATGAGAGGATTCGGCGCGGTAGATCCAGTCAGCAAGCAACTCTTCAGCCACCTCGGAGTTTGGGGAGTGCATAAGGAACAGGAAGTCGTTTTTGAGGAAGTAGGCTTGCTCCAGCCTTGTTGAGAGGCCAAGGATGATACGCAGCTTTTCTCGCTCCTCCTCTTTCAGCTTGTCTGGCGGCTTATTTAGAAGGGCCTTGGAATGCTTCCGCCTTTTCCGCCAGGACAGTTTCAATGTTGTACGCCCACAGCTCGTAGGACTTCGTCCTGTTCGTTGGTACGAAGAAGCTGGTCAAGCGCAAGGAGTTTGAGCAGTACATCAGCTCCAAACTGGTGATCTGAGCGAAAAGCGGCGATACGCTACAAGATGTTTTCAAATTCACCTTGAGAGAAAGAGCACATTGTGATATACTTAAAGTGTAGTGGTGTGCTCTTTTCTCTCTGGGGAAAGGAGTTCATACATGGGAAAGAATCTCAAAGGCAGAGAATGTGGTAAGGGTATCTACCAGAGGAAGGACGGATTGTACAGCGCCCGGTTCGTAGACAGAGCTGGTAAGCGGCACGAGAAATACTTCCAGACGGTTCCCGAAGCAAGAAACTGGATCGCGGATGCAAAGTATGCGGATGCACACGCGGAGGTTTTTGTCGGCACCGATATTACGGTGGATGAGTGGTTTGATTTCTGGATCGAGAATATTGTCGGAGATTTGGCTCCCAATACACTCCGCAACTACCGTGACAGATACAAGCACAACATCCATGGATCGGTACGTCCATATGACCACCGAATCTCTGGACCAAGCGGTACGGCAATTTGAAATGAACGGGGTTATCTGAAGGAGAGCCGCGGTTCTGCACCAAAATGGCGTAAAATGGAGTAGACACCGAAAGCCACACACCTGGAAACCCTTGAAAATACAGAGATAACAAAGGAGAATGAAGATATATGAAATTAGGTATCGTCGGACTGCCCAACGTGGGCAAATCCACTCTGTTTAACGCCATCACCAACGCGGGGGCGGCGTCCGCAAACTTCCCCTTCTGCACCATCGAGCCCAACGTGGGCATGGTGACCGTGCCGGACAAGCGGCTGGACTATCTGGCCGAGCTGTACCAGCCCAAGAAATTCACCCCGGCCGTCATCGAGTTCGTGGACATCGCGGGCCTGGTGAAGGGCGCTTCCAAGGGCGAGGGCCTGGGCAACAAGTTTTTGGGCAACATCCGCGCCACCGACGCCATTGTCCATGTGGTGCGCTGTTTTGACGACGACAACGTCATCCACGTGGAGGGCAGCACCGACCCCAAGCGGGACATTGAGATCATCGACCTGGAGCTGATCATGGCCGACATGGAGATGGTGGAGCGCCGTATCGAGAAGGCCACCAAGGCCGCCAAGGGCGACAAGAAGTTCCTGCACGAGGCGGAGGTGTTCAAAGCCCTGCTGGAGCACCTGAACGAGGGCAAGAGCGCCAGAAGCTTTGAATGTGACCCGGACGACGCGGAGCTGATCGCCTCAAGCGACCTGCTGACCATCAAGCCCATCATCTACGCCGCCAACATGGACGAGGACGGCGTGGCAAACTATCAGGACAACCCCTATTTCCAGACCGTGGCCGCCATCGCCGCCGCCGAGAACGCCCAGGTGCTGCCCATCTGCGCCAAGGTGGAGGAGGAGATGGCCGAGCTGGAGCCGGAGGACAAGCTGATGTTCTTAGAGGAGCTGGGCCTGGAGGAATCCGGCCTGGACCGGATGATCAAATGCTCCTATGCGCTGCTGGGCCTGATTTCTTTTTTGACCTGCGGCTCTGACGAGTGCCGGGCCTGGACCATCCGCCGGGGCACCAAGGCCCCCCAGGCGGCAGGCAAGATCCACAGCGACTTTGAGCGGGGCTTTATCCGGGCCGAGATCGTGGCCTTTGAGGATCTGAAGAGCTGCGGCAGCATGAACGCCGCCAAGGAGAAGGGCCTTGTCCGCAGCGAGGGCAAGGACTATGTCATGCAGGACGGGGACGTGACCCTGTTCCGCTTCAACGTGTAATATGGAACTGACGGTCGTAATCCTTGAATATATCGGCGTGGCCTCCGCCGCCATCACCGGGACCATGGTGGGCATCGAGCGGCGGGCGGACGCCTTCGGCGTACTGTTTCTGGCCATGATTACCGCCCTGGGCGGCGGCATTATGCGGGACATTCTGCTGGGGGAGTTCCCGCCCAGAATGTTCACCAGCTTTGTCTACATCGGCATGGTGACTTTCTTCTCTCTGGTGGTGTTTGTGGACGCCTGCGTCAGAGGCGAGAGCTACCGGGCCCACAAAGCCCGGCTGGACGCGGTGAACAACATCTTTGATGCCATCGGCCTGGCCTCCTTCACCATTGTGGGCATGGACATCACCATCGGCAAATACGGCCTTGTCAATCCCGTCCTCATCATCCTGATGGGCATGACCACCGGCGTGGGCGGCGGCATGATCCGGGATATGCTGACAAACTCCATGCCCAAGGTGCTGTATAAGCGCATTTACGCCATCGCCTCCGTGGCCGGAGGCCTGCTGTACTACGGCTTTCTGCGCCTGGACATGAATAAGACCGTGGGCGCGCTCATCGCCATCGGCTTCATCGTAACGCTGCGGATCCTGGCCACCAAGTTCCGCTGGAACCTGCCTCACGCGGAACCGTAAACAAAATGTGAACTTGGCAGTTTTTTCTTGACTTTGCAGAAAAGCCGGGATATACTGTCTTTTACGAAAAGGGAGTAGCTTGCGCCGCAAGGCGTTGGCGCGTCGTCATCCCAACTCATTTTTGAGTTCGGCGCGCCGGGTACTTATGTATTGAGCAAGACTTTTACAGTTATACTGCTGTAAAAGTCTTTTTTATTTCAGCTTTCTTTTACAGCGCATTTGCATCACCCCAATTTTTGAAAGGAGCAATCACATGCGGTACTATTGCGAAGAAACAGAAACCACATTAAACGAGCTGTCCACTACCGCCGAGGGCCTGAGTTCCGAGGAGGCGGCCCGCCGCCTGGAGGCAAACGGCAAAAACCGGCTGGCGGATGCGCCGGGCAAATCCCTGATCCGGCGTTTCCTGGAGCAGATGGCAGACCCCATGATCATCATCCTCCTGGTGGCCGCGCTGATCAGCGGCGTGCTGGCCGTGGTGGAGAACGAGAGCTTTGCCGACGTAATTATTATCCTGGCCGTGGTCATCGTCAACGCCGTCCTGGGCGTGTATCAGGAGAACAAGGCGGAAAAGGCCATTGAAGCCTTGCAGGAGATGTCCGCCGCCACCTCCAAGGTCCTGCGGGACGGCAAGATCTGCATCGTCCGCAGCGAGGAGCTTGTGGTAGGCGACGTGGTGCTGCTGGAGGCCGGCGACGCGGTCCCCGCGGACGGCCGCCTGCTGCAGAGCGCCAGTCTGAAGATCGAGGAGGCCGCCCTCACCGGCGAGTCTGTACCCGTCACCAAGTTTATTGACATTATCAATCTCTCCGAAGGGGAGAAAGACGTCCCCCTGGGCGACCGGAAGAACATGGTCTACATGGGCAGCACCGTGGTCTATGGCCGCGGCACCGCCGTCATCACCGCTACCGGCATGGACACCGAGATGGGCAAAATCGCCGGCGCTCTGGCCCAGGCCGAGGAGGGCCAGACCCCCCTGCAGATCAAGCTGAGCCAGCTGTCCAAGGTGCTCACCTGGCTGGTGCTGGGCATCTGCCTTGTGGTTTTCGGCGTTCAGCTTCTGCGGGCCGGCGGATTGAACTTTGAGCTGGTACTGGATTCCTTCATGGTGGCCGTGTCCCTGGCCGTGGCGGCCATACCCGAGGGCCTTGCCGCTGTGGTCACAGTGGTGCTGTCCATCGGCGTTACCAACATGTCCAAGCGAAACGCCATTATCCGCCGTCTGACCGCGGTGGAGACCCTGGGCTGCGCCCA
Organism: Candidatus Limivicinus sp.; assembly: GCA_051866735.1. Lineage (GTDB taxonomy): Bacteria > Bacillota > Clostridia > Oscillospirales > Oscillospiraceae > Limivicinus. Next base: position 1,220 of record JBJDXP010000035.1, on the reverse strand, counting down.
GATCATCTGCTCGGATAAGACCGGCACCCTGACCCAGAACAAGATGACCGTGGTGGACTTCTTCGGCGAGGATGAAAAGCGCATCGCCGCCGCCATGGCCCTCTGCTGCGACGCGGAGATCGACCCGGAGGGCAATGTGACCGGCGAGCCCACCGAGGCAGCCCTTGTGGTCTGGGCCAACAAGCTGGGTCTGGATAAACCCAGCCTGAAGGCCAAATTCCTCCGCTGCGGCGAGGCCCCCTTCGACTCCGGCCGCAAGATGATGTCCACCGTACATCTGAGCCAAAGCGGCTGCATCCAGTATACCAAGGGCGCGCCCGACGTTATCATTGGAAAATGCGATTATTATCTGAAGGACGGCAAGGCCGTCCCCATGACGGAAGAGTACCGGGCCCAGATCATGGCCGCCAACAAGGCCATGGCCGACCGGGCCCTGCGCGTTCTGGCCTGCGCCGAGCGGGCCTGGCCGGAAAAGCCCACGAATTTTGAGCCGGAGTACCTGGAGCAGCAGCTCTGCTTCACCGGCCTCTGCGGCATGATCGACCCGGTCCGCCCCGAGGTGCGGGACGCCATCGCCGAGTGCCGCCGCGCCGGCATCCGCCCCATCATGATCACCGGCGACCATGTGGACACTGCCGTGGCCATCGCCAAAGAGCTGGGCATCCTGTCTGACGGCGCCCGGGCCATCACCGGCGCGCAGCTGGACATGATGAGCAACGAGGAGTTTGAAAAAGAGTACCAGAACATCAGCGTCTACGCCCGGGTCCAGCCTGAGCACAAGACCCGCATTGTCAACGCCTGGCGCAAGGGCGGTTGTGTCACCGCCATGACCGGCGACGGCGTGAATGACGCCCCCTCCATCAAGTCCGCCGACATCGGCGTGGGCATGGGCATCACCGGCACCGACGTCACCAAGAACGTGGCGGATATGGTGCTGGCGGACGACAACTTTGCCACCATCGTGGGGGCTGTGGAGGAAGGCCGCCGGATCTACGACAATATCCGCAAGGCCATTCAGTTCCTGCTTAGCTCCAATATGAGCGAAGTCATCAGCATTTTTGCCGCAACTCTCATGGGCTTTACCATCTTAAAGCCCGTCCATCTGCTGTGGATCAACCTGGTTACCGACTGCTTCCCGGCTCTGGCCCTGGGCATGGAGCGGGCGGAGCGGGACATCATGGACCGCAAGCCCCGCGACGCCAAGGCCGGTATCTTCGCCG
>JBJDXP010000034.1:0-3537 GCA_051866735.1 Candidatus Limivicinus sp. | reverse complement strand
TGGTAGTTCAGTCCGTGGGATGTCTGGCTTCCCCGGTTCTCGCTGGTGTTGAAACTGTCAATGGTTTCCTTGCCCAGTGCGTCGGAGATTTCCTTGGCATTTTTGCCGCGCCCACTCAGGAAAAGCACAGAATCACAGTTGTCCGATATGATTTCGGCAGCGTCCTTGTAGATGGCCTTTAACTGCGACTGGCTCTGCAAAATAATTGAAGCCGAGATTTCCCGGCTTCGGATGGTGGCGATCAATTTATCAAAGTTTGGTATCTGACCGATGTTGGCAAACTCGTCTAAGATCAGCCGCACATGGACAGGCAGCCGTCCACCGTACTTATCATCGGCCCGGTCACAAAGTAAGTTGATAAGCTGGCTTTGGAGCATAGCCAGAATGAAATTGAAAGTGGTGTCCGTGTCGCTCATAATGAGAAACAGCACCGTTTTTTCGTCCCCGATGGTGTCCAGCTCCATTTCGTCGTCCTCCATCAGCTCGCGCACTTCCCGGATGTCAAAGGGGGCCAAACGTGCGCCGCAGCTTATCAGGATAGAGGAACGGGTTTTGCCAGCGGAAAGCAGAAATTTCTTATACTGCCGCACAGCAAAATGGTCGGGGTCTTTCTGCTCCAATCGTTCAAACATCAGGTCTACGGGGCTTTGAAACTCCGGGTCGTCCTCGCGGGCTTCACTGGCGTTTATCATTTCCAGCAGCGTTGTGAAGTTCATTTCCTCTGCCGGGGCCTCATACCAGATGTAGCCGATCAGGGCCGTGTAAAACAGCCGTTCCGATTTGACCCAAAAATCCTCCGCTGATTTTTCGCCCTCGCCCTTGGTGTTGGCAATCAGGGTATTTACCAGCTTTAGCACGTCCTTTTCCGAGTGGATGTAGACGAACGGATTGTATTTCATGGATTTGGAAAAGTTGATGGTGTTCAGAATTTTTATGCGGTAGCCCGCCTGCTGAAACATCTTTCCCGTTTCCAGAACAAGGGTGCCTTTCGGGTCAGTCACCACAAATGAGGTTGGGTAGTCCGTGGTCGGGAAGCATTGCATCAGGTTGGGCTTCACGAAAAATCTCGTTTTGCCCGAACCGCTGCCGCCGATCACCAGCACGTTTTTGTTCCGCGCTGTTTTGGGGTCTTTGGGCCTCCCGGTCATAGTCAGCCGTTCCGTTTGGGTCAGCAGGATATTGTTTTCAAACTTGGGGTCAATGTAGGGCGCAATATCCTTGGCCGTTCCCCAACGGGCGCTGCCGTACTCCACGCCCTTGCGGTACTTCTTGGCGTTCTTGCCTTTGCAGTACACCACCAGCCGCACGATCAAAGCACCGGCGACGCCGACGCAGAAATCAAACAGGTGCAGACTGGGGAGGGGATTTACAAAGGCCGCTGTGAAGCCGTCCGCAAGATGCAGGAGCTTTCCCGACAGGTCGGCACCGGCGGCCAGCCGGTACGCCTGCCCGCATTTTCCGAACAGGTACACAAAAATCAGATACGGGAGGTTGAGGATCACCAGCTTTTTCACATCAGGCTTCACCGTTCCAGCCCCCTTTCCCTGATTTTCTCCTTGGCCCGCTGCTTGGTCTGCTCCGCTGTCTTCTGCTTCATGGCAGACAGCGCCTTGCGGATGGAGGGCCGCTGCTCCTTGGAGAGCGTCTTTGCCGTAAATTCCCGGAACGCCTGTTCCAGATTGTCCGCGTCCTTGGACTTGAAGATCACGACGTAGTGGGGCGGCTGGGTGGTCTTATCCTTTCGCAAGGCAAAATCCACGCCGTATTTCTTGGCACAGGGCTTGAACGCGCCAATGTTGGCCTCGGTGATCTCAATGTTGGAGAGGGCCGCCCCATGCTTTTTAAGCTGCTTTAGGCTCTGCTGGCCGTGGTGCAGCTTGGTCTTGCCCTTGGCCCGGTGCTGCAAATACTTTTTCAGCGCCGCTTGCAGCACTTGGGCCGTGAGCTTGCCCGTTTTCATGGACAGGGCAATGGTTTTCTGATCGACTTCTTCCTGCAATAAGCATCCCTCCTTGTCAAAAAGTCAAAAATGGCGTCTAAGGTGGAACCACCAGACGCCGCAGGTAACAACGGTTCAAAGCGCCTCCTTTTCCTCACAGGCTTTCATCCGGCGAACAGGAATAGTCCGGCAGGCCGGATTTTGGTTTGCCCCAATCCGGCTGCGCCATATCGTGCGCCACAAGGGACGTGTAGTAGTTACTAATGGTGCTGGGGGCATTGAACAGCATAGCCCGTAAATACTGCTTGATGTTGCGGACTTTCGTGGTGTTCTCCCGCAGGCAGTCAAAGACAAAGCGGATATGTTCACTGTTCAGCTTCATAAACTTGGACTTCACCAGCTCGGCGGGGTAATCATCCCCGGCAATACGGATGGTCTTGCGGGAGGTACAGACGGTTTCCAGCATCAGGTCAACGATCTCGTCAAGCTGCTCCCGGTCAATGGAACTGTCCTGAATGAGATAGTCATACTCGATATTCTCCAAAAGGATTTCCCGATAAATCTGTACTGCCGCATCCTTTCCTGTTCCTTTCCGTTCCGGTGGTGTAGCCGCCGCTTCGTCCTCCACAGGGGCAGGGGTCAGGGATGGGAAAGGAATGGAATCGGTACTTTGTCCATCTGTATTTAATTTTTCTTTTCTTGGTAAGTTAGTTCTTTGTATCTCTTTATTTAATTGCGTTGGATTTCCCGACGCCGGATTATCCGATGTCGGGTTATCCGATGTTGGATTTTCCAACACCGGGTTTTCCAACACCGGGTTTTCCAATACCGGCTTAGCCAACACTGGCTGCTCGTAAATGGTATAGACCATATCGGCCATTTTGCCCTTTGTGTCACGGCCCTGCTCCCGCCTGATATATCCGGCACGTTCCAGCTCCCACACCGCCGTCCTGATGGCGTCAATGCTTTCCCGGTTGATAAGGGACAGGCCCTTTAGGGTGTAGTCCCAATCCTCCGGCAAGGACAGCATTTGTGACAGCAGGCCCTTGGCTTTCAGGGACAGGGCTTTGTTCCGTAGGTGGTGGTTGGACATCACCGTATAGCCTTTGTTCTTCTCCACGCGGAATACTGCCATATCGTCGTCAGCTCCTTTCACTGTGAATTTGACCGCAGCAAGGGCGGTCAGCTTGCCCGGCTGATAGGGACACTCTGCATACACGCAGTATTGATATTTCCAATCCGGGCGATAGAAGCGGCAACTGCCGCAATCCTCCGGCGCGTTCGCCCCGCCGCCGTCGTAGTGATCGAAACCGGGCTTTTCCTGCATCAGCCGTTCAAAGGCCCGGTCTTGGCCGGAAGTAAAGTACATAGCGTCGCCTCCTTTCTGAATTTGGGCATAAAAAATGGGCGTCCATTTCTGAACGCCCATAGGTACGATATGGAATTTTGGTATGTGAAATAGCTTGTCCTATCTGTAATTTAGGTAGGTTGTCCTTTTACAAACGTAGCATGAAAAAACTCGTGCAACAAAAAATCCTGTATTTTCAAGGGTTTTCAGCCACGTTGTTCTTGCACAGTCGTACCATCCGCAGCCATAT
>JBJDXP010000033.1:0-3548 GCA_051866735.1 Candidatus Limivicinus sp. | reverse complement strand
ACAAGTGCTATCACCTGCCCAAGCGCGGCACCGTGATGACCAGCGAGCAGATGGTGGACATGTGGGAGAGCTTTGTGGACAAATATCCCATCATCTCCATTGAGGACGGCATGGGCGAGAACGACTGGGAGGGCTGGCAGCTGATGACCCGCCGCCTGGGCAGCCGGATCCAGATCGTGGGGGACGACCTGTTCGTCACCAACACGGAACGGATCAAAAAGGGCATCGAGCTGAATGCCGCCAACTCCGTGCTCATCAAGCTCAACCAGATCGGCACCCTGACCGAGACCCTGGACGCCATCCAGATGGCCCACCGGGCAGGCTGGACCGCCGTTGTGTCCCACCGCTCCGGCGAGACCGAGGACACCACCATCGCCGACATCTCCGTGGCCGTCAACGCCGGGCAGATCAAGACCGGCGCGCCCTCCCGCACCGACCGTGTGGCCAAGTACAACCAGCTTCTGCGCATCGAGGAGGAGCTTTTTGACGTGGCCGAATACCCCGGCATGGACGCGTTCTTCTCCATAAGGTAAGATTTTAAAAATTCGGTGTATATTCCCTCCGTTTGCAGGCAACAATAGGATTGCAAACCTATTTCTGCAAACGGAGGTTGTTTTATGAACAGCAGAGGCTCCGGCAAAAAGCTGGAGGGATTTTTTACAGGTAAGGGCTTCTACATAGTCCTTTTCCTGTGCGCCGCTGTCATCGGCGTTTCCGCCTGGATGATGGCTACAGGAAATGAGACTATGGAAAACGACCCTGTCAAAAGCAACAGCGCGAGCTTTGACGACAAGCGGGTGGAGACCGTTATCGTGCCCGCCCAGAGCGGCACGGCGGAGACCGGGACCGAGGCCCTTGAGGCTGACGCCCCTGCGGTGAACACCGAGGGTCTGGCCGAAACCACAGAGGTCCAGGACAGTGAAGCGGTGGCGGCCGTGGAAGAGCAGCCCGCCGTAGAGGCAGCGGCCCCCATCTATGTCTGGCCCGTGGCCGGGCAGGTAGAGCGGGCGCACAGCTCCGAGACGCTTTCCTATGACCAGACCCTGCGCGACTGGCGCACCCACGAGGGCATTGACATTATCGCGGAGCTTGGCGCTCCCGTTGTGGCGGCCCATTCCGGCACGGTGGAGAGCATCGTTCAGGATTCTCTCTACGGCACCGTCCTGACCGTTGCCCACGGCGACGGCACCAGGACCATCTACGCAAACCTGGCCGAGTATCCCCCCGTCAACGTGGGCGACTGGATCGACTGCGGCACCACCATCGGCTCCGTGGGCAGCACGGCCCTCTGTGAGATCAGTCAGACGTCCCATCTGCATTTTGCCATCACGGTAAACGGCGCCGCGGCAGACCCCATGGACTATCTGCCCGTATAATTTTTCAAGAAAAGCAAAAAAAATGTTGACAACTGAGCTTTCGTCTGATAAAATTCCTATTGCTGTTTAGGTAGCACATGGCGGCATAGCTCAGTTGGCTAGAGCATGCGGTTCATACCCGCAGTGTCCCCGGTTCGAATCCAGGTGCCGCTACCAGAAAAGGGCGCAGCGTTCACACTGCGCCCTTTATACGGCCCGTTGGTCAAGTGGTTAAGACACCGCCCTTTCACGGCGGTAACATGGGTTCGAGTCCCGTACGGGTCACCAGAAAAGGCAGACGCTGAAGCGTCTGCCTTTTCTGGTGACCCCGCGCCGCTTTGCGGCGCGCTAATATCCGCTTCGCTCAATTTTGGCGGGAGGGTCATACCCTCCCCTCCCGCACCTTCCCCATGCAGTTTTTCTGACCGTCCTTTTCCATGGCCCTGCGGCAGCGGCTTTTTCTGCAACCCTGCGCCGCTTTGCGGCGCGCTAATATCCGCTTCGCTCAATTTTGGCGGGAGGGTCATACCCTCCCCTCCCGCACCCTCCCCATGCAGAGTTCCCGGCTTCTGCCGGGCCTGGGCGGGAAATTCTTCTTGTATTAAGCGCAGATTTGCGGTATAGTAATTAGACATCTATGATATACAAAACGGGAGTTTATCCGATGAAAGATGTAGTGATCAACATACACAGCATCCATGCCTACGACGTGACCGAGGAAGAGGACAGCATGGATTTCACCACCGACGGGGTGTACAGCTATGAAGACGGCATCTGCCGCCTGAGCTACATGGAGAGCGATGTCACCGGCATGCCGGGAACGCGGACTGTTGTTGTGGTGTCCCCGGAGGGCATTGTGGTGGACCGGAAGGGCGCGCTCACCAGCCGCATGGAGTTCCGGGAGGGGCTGAGAAATTCTTTCCTCTATAACACCCCCTACGGCACGGCCACCATGGGCGTGGACACCCGCCGGATCCGCCACAGCTTCAACGAGCACGGCGGCAGCGCGGAGATCGACTATGTGGTGGACATGGAGCACATGGTCGCCGTCAGGAATAAATTCAAGATCAATGTTAAGGAACAGACAGGAGTACAGACAAATGGCTAACATGATTCAGGGCGCCAAGGACAGGATAAGCGAAATACTCACCGCCGCCTACAACAAGGCCGTGGAAAAGGGCGAGCTGCCCGCCGGTGCGGCGCTTTCCGGCAGCGTTGAGATCCCCAAGGATACCGCCAACGGCGATTACGCCGCAAACCACGCCATGACCGGGGCCAAGGCCCTGCACATGGCCCCCCGGAAGATCGCGGAGGCATTGGTGGCCAACATGGAGCTGGAGGGCAGCTGGTTTTCCTCTGTGGAGGTGGCAGGCCCCGGCTTCATCAACTTCCGCCTTGCGGAGAGCTGGTATTCCGACGTGCTGAGAAATATCGCCGCTGAGGGCGCGGACTACGGCCGGGTGGACGTGGGCCACGGCCAGCGGCTGATGGTGGAGTTTGTCTCCGCCAACCCCACCGGCCCCATGCACATGGGCAATGCCAGAGGCGGCGTTCTGGGCGACGCGCTGGCCAGCGTGCTGGACCGGGCCGGCTATCAGGTCTGGCGGGAGTTCTATGTGAACGACGCCGGCAACCAGATCGAGAAATTCGCCACCTCCATCGACGCCCGCTACCAGCAGCTGATTCTGGGCGAGGACCAGGTGGAGTTTCCCGAGGACGGCTACCACGGCGACGATATCAAGGACCTGGCGAAGGCCTTCTACGACGCTTACGGCGAAAAATACCTGCATGAGGACGTGAAGACCCGCCACGAGGCCATGGCCCGCTTCGGTCTGGACCGGAACATCCCCAAGATGCAGTCCGACCTGCGCCGCTATGGCATTGAGTACGACCAGTGGTTCTTTGAGTCCGAGCTCCACGAGAGCGGCTATGTGGCAGAGTCCGTGCAGCTGCTCACCGACCGGGGCTATACCTATGAGAAAGACGGAGCGCTGTGGCTCAAAACCGCCCAAATCATCAGCGAGCACATGCTGAAAAACGGCAAAAAGCAGGCGGACATTGACAAGCTGGAGCTGAAGGACGATGTGCTGCGCCGGGCCAACGGCTTCTACACCTACTTTGCCGCCGATATCGCCTATCACCGCAACAAGTTTGAAAAGCGGGGCTTTGACCGGGTAATCAACGTCTGGGGCG
>JBJDXP010000032.1:0-18836 GCA_051866735.1 Candidatus Limivicinus sp. | reverse complement strand
GAGCAGCCGGCTCATAACCGGTCGGTCCGGGGTTCGAGTCCCTGACGGTCCACCATAATATGTACCGTTTTTCTTTTTCGTAAGCTCTTATCTCTGTTCAGCAAACGTCACCATCCAATCAGCCTCGCTTTCAGCTCGGCTTCTTGGTCATGGACTCTGAGCAATGAAACCTGCCGCCGGCAGCTTTCATGTTCGCTCAGACTGACGGTCCACCACTTTGCTCATATAGATGGTCCAATAAATTAAATATAGGGGAATAGCTCAGCTGGTAGAGCGGCGGTCTCCAAAACCGTAGGCCGAGGGTTCGAAGCCTTCTTCCCCTGCCAGAAAAAAGCACTTGCTAACGCAAGTGCTTTTTTCAACAAAATCCACCTTTTAGGTGGGTTTTATTTCACTTGATGTGTCAACATCAAATTTCACAAGCGCCTGCGGCGCTTATTTCACATTTTGCCGTAAGGCAAAATATTTCACTGCAAACTGCGTTCTTATATGGCGGCGTTTCTTTCCCCCTCATGGCATCCTGTCTTGAATTATTCACAGATAAACGGTATAATCTCCATATCGTGAAGTGATGTATTGTGAGGCATGGAGGACAAGCCATGAAAAGAACTTTGATTATCCTTCTCACCGTCTGCCTGCTGCTCTCCCTCTGCGCCTGCGGCAAAGAGGAAGCGGAGGAGCCGGTGCAGATCCTGACGCCCCAGGAGACGCCCAATCCGGTGTTTGAGGTGAAGATCACGCTGGATAATCTGTATGATTATTTCGAGTACAGAGAGTATCCTGCGGCGGTCAAGAACGACAACGGCGACATCAGCAATGTGCAGGTGTCCTATGGTCTTGCGCTCAAAGAGGGGTATACAGCGGCAAACTCTTCGAAATACAAGGACACCATGGAGATCACCTTTACTGCCGATGGTGTGGTGAACAGCGGCAGCTTCGATGTGGACTATGCCACCCTGCAATACAGCGGCACGGTGACAAGCACAGAGAGAAACAGCATCATCCAAACCCTGAAATTCTGGCCCAAGGGCGACCGGACGACCATATGGACCTTCGGCAATTACAGTGACAGCTATATTCTCTATCTTGAAAACTTTACCGTCACCAGCGCTAAGGGCAGCGTCTACTTGAAAAACAGTTAAATAAAGAAGTGAGATGTGCATCAGCGCATCTCACTTCTTTATTTTATGCTATGTTTCTTCTTTGCCCGCTTCAGGATCATTGCCGTCCGGCGATTGAGGGCTTTTGTTTCCCGGCCTTTTCCGGAACACGAAAAACCAAACGCCGATGGAGATGATAAAGGCAAGCACCAGACATACGATGCGGACCGCGGTGTAGGTTCCGGCCAGCAGGACTGCCAGCAGGCCAAGTACGGCGGAGATGGCATACAGTACAGCCACGGCCTGCTTCTGGCTCAGGCCCATGGCCAGCAGCCGGTGGTGAAAATGGCCTTTGTCCGCATGGAAGGGGCTTTGGCCGTGGACAATGCGGCGGAAAAAGGCGAATACGGTATCCGCCAGAGGGACGGACATGGCCAGCACCGGCACGAGGAAGGTGATGATGGCGTGGAACTTGAACATGCCCATAATGGAGACCGTGGCCAGGATGAAGCCCAGAAGCTGGGAGCCCACGTCGCCCATGAAGATCTTTGCCGGGTTCAGGTTAAAGGGGATAAAGCCCAGGCATGCGCCGGTGAGGGCGGCAAGAATCAGGGCCACGTTCGGCTCTGACACGAAAAGAGCCACCACCAGCATGGTCAGGGAGCTGATGGCCGACACGCCCACGGCCAGCCCGTCCAGCCCGTCGATCAGGTTCACCGCGTTGGTGCAGCCCACGATCCACAGCACCGTCAGCGGCACGGTCAGATAGCCGATGGCGATAAAGGCCTTGTCGGAAAAGATCAGGGGGTTGGAAATCACGTTAAACACAACGCCGCTGCGGATGGCCACAAGGGCGGCCAGGATCTGAATTCCCAGCTTCACCCAGGCGTTCAGGCTGACGATATCGTCCACCGCGCCCATGGCCGCGATAATCACCGCGCCGATGAGCATACCCATGATCGGGGTGGTCATGTCCACAAACGCCAGCACGGCAAGGACAAAACCGAAGAAAATCGCCAATCCACCCATGCGGGGGACAGGGTGGTCGTGAACGCGCCGGTCGTCCTTGGGGACATCAATGGCGCCCACCTTTTCGGCAAATTTTTTAACCGGCGGCGTCATAAAGAAGGAGATGGCAGCCGACAAAAGCACGGCCAGCAGCAGTTTCAGCCACACAGTCAGGTTAGATAACATTCAGTTTCTCTCCGATTTATTTTATTTTCAGAAGGGCTTCTCCACAAAGCCCACGCGCTTATAGACCTTGCGCAGGGTGCGGCGGGCGATGGCGCTGGCTTTCTTTGCGCCCTCGGTGTAGACCTCCTGGAGATAGGCTTTGTCGCTGATCATGCGCTGGGCCTCCTCCCGGATGGGACGCAGGGTCTCGATCACGGCCTCGCCTACAGCGGGCTTGAATACGCCATAGCCCTTTCCGTCAAACTCCCGCTCGATCTCCTCAAAGCTCTTGCCGGTGACGGAGGAGTATATGCTCATCAGGTTGGCCACGCCGGGCTTCTCCTGGGGCGCGTAACGGACGCAGTGCTCCGTGTCCGAGTCAGTGACGGCGCGCTTGAACTTGCGGGCGATCTCCTCCGGCGAGTCCATCAGGAATACACAGCCCTGGGGATCGGACTTGGACATCTTGGAAGTGGGGTTGCCCAGACTCATGATGCGGGCGCCCACCTTGGGGATATAGGGCTCGGGGACCTTGAAGGTCTCGCCGTAGAGATTGTTGAAGCGGATGGCGATATCCCGGGTCAGCTCGCAGTGCTGCTTCTGATCTTCGCCCACGGGCACATAGTCTGCCTGATAGAGCAGAATATCCGCCGCCATCAGGGCGGGGTAGGTGAACAGGCCGCCGTTGATGTTCTCGGCGTTTTTCGCGCTCTTGTCCTTGAACTGGGTCATGCGGCTCAGCTCGCCGAACATGGTGTAGCAGTTGAGGATCCAGCCCAGCTCCGCGTGCTCATGCACATGGCTCTGGATAAAGAGGGTGTTCTTTTCCGGGTCAAGGCCGCAGGCGATATACTGGGCCAGCTGGGCCACAGAACGGCGGCGCAGCTCCGCAGGGTTCTGCCGCACGGTGATGCTGTGCAGGTCGGCCATGAAGTAGTAGCAGTTGAACTCCTCGGCCAGGGCGGACCAGTTCTTCACGGCCCCCAGATAATTGCCCAGATGCAGGTCGCCGGAGGGCTGAATGCCGGAGAGCATGGTTTTCTTTTCACTGTCCATATTTGTACCTCCCAAAATGAAGGAAATTGACAAAAAATTTGCGTCTTCATATTCTATCAAATTAAGTTCGTCTTGACAACAGGGAAAATGTAAAATAAGATAGAGCAGATCGAAATATCCATGACTTTTTGGAGGTCAGTATCAATGAAAGACATGAAATGGTTTGAGGAAATGGAGGCACGCATCCCCAAAAATGAGGTGCGTACCCGTTTCGCGCCCTCTCCCACCGGTTATATGCATGTGGGCAATCTGCGGACTGCCCTCTATACCTATCTGATTGCAAGACACAATAACGGCAAATTCATCCTGCGCATTGAGGACACGGACCAGGGCCGCCTGGTGGAAGGGGCGGTGGATGTGATCTACAAGACCATGGCTCAGTGCCACCTGGAGCATGACGAAGGCCCGGACGTGGGCGGCCCGGTGGGCCCCTATGTGCAGACCGAGCGCCGGCCCCTGTACAAGGAGTACGCGGAGCTGCTGATGGAAAAGGGCCATGCCTACCGCTGCTTCTGCGAAAAGAGCGCGTCGGAAGAGGACGCCGGCGAATTTGACCGGGGCGACGACCCCTGCCGTGAGATGAGCCGGGAGGAGTCTGACCGCCGGGCTGCCGCCGGTGAGCCCTATGTGATCCGGCAGCGCATCCCCCATGAGGGCAGCACCACGTTCCACGACGAGATCTTCGGCGACATCACCGTGGAAAACACCACCCTGGACGACCAGGTGCTGATCAAGCGGGACGGCCTGCCCACCTATAACTTTGCCAACGTGGTGGACGACCACCTGATGGGCATCACCCATGTGGTCAGAGGCAGCGAGTACCTGTCCTCCGCCCCCAAGTACAACCTGCTGTACCAGGGCTTCGGCTGGGATATCCCCTGCTATGTCCACTGCTCTCCCGTCATGCGGGACGCCCATAACAAAATGTCCAAGCGCCACGGCGACCCCTCCTATGAGGATCTGATCGCCCAGGGCTATCTCACCGACGCGGTGATCAACTATGTGGCCCTTTTGGGCTGGAGCCCCCGGGGCGAGCAGGAGATCTTCTCCATGGACGAGCTGAAAGAGGTCTTTGAGATGAGCGGCATCTCCAAGTCCCCCGCCATTTTTGACATCGAAAAGCTGAAGTACTTCAACAGCGAGTATATCCGGGCTATGTCCCCGGAGGAATTTGCGAAAGTGGCAGAGCCCTATATCCGCCAGGCCGTAAAGAACGAAAACTACGACGCGGCCGCTATTGCCGCCCTGCTGCAGCAGCGGACCGAGGTGCTCACCGATATCCCGGAGAAGCTTGACTTCTTTGATGCGCTGCCGGAGTACGGCACGGAGCTTTTTGTCCACAAAAAGTCCAAGTCCGACGAGGCCTCCTCCCGCGAAGTGCTTGATAAAATGATCCCCATCTTTGAAACCCTGGAAAATTGGGACGATGAGCATATTCTCGCCGCGATGACCGGCCTTGCCGAGAGCATGGAGGTCAAAAACGCCAAGGTCATGTGGCCTGTGCGTATTGCCGCAGCCGGAAAGGCGGTCACTCCCGGCGGTGCGGTGGAGATCTGCCGCATCCTGGGCAAAGAGGAGACCCTGCGCCGTCTGCGTATTGCCAGAGAAAAACTGGCATAATTTTCAAAATGTAAAACACCTCTTTCAGGGGAAAATATCCCTGAAGAGGTGTTTTTTCATGTCCAAAAGAGCAAAAATCCGTCTGGTGACCTATATCTGCGCCGCTATCCTGACCACGGCGGCCTATGCCTTTGTCAGCCACAGCCGTCTTGCAGACTACCGATTGACGGCCCAGCACAGCTCCCAGCTCTCTTTTCAGGAGATGGTGGGCGCGGTGGATGGGATGAGCAAGGCCCTGGAAAAGAGCCTTTACGCCACCGACGGCAGCATGTGCAGCAGCGTCTGCGCCCAGATCTACGCGGGCTCCCAGGCGGCCCAGGCCACCATGGCCACCCTGCCTTTTTCCACCCAGGAGCTGGAGCGGATCTCCGGCTTTGTAGGCCTTGTGGGGGACTATGCCTACACCCTCTGCCGGGAGGCCTCGGTAAACGGCTTTACCAACGAGCAGCGGCAGAATCTCGCCGCCATGGCGGAGACAGCCGATACCTTTGCCCAGACGCTGCGTTCTCTCCAGACCAACCTGAATGACGGGATCATCAGCATGGACAGCCGGGAGCGGCAGCTGGCCAACGTGGGCATCGACAGCGAGCTGACAAAGCTCAGCGCCGAACTGAAAAACGCGGAGGATCAATTTCCGGAGGCGGCCCAGCTGGTCTACGACGGGAAATACAGCTATGAAGAAGAGAAACAATACCAGGCGGTCAGCGAGGAGCAGACCCGCCGGACGGCGGCGGAGTTTCTGCATGTGTCCCCGGATCAGCTCCGGCTGGAATATGAATACGAGGGAGGCGGCCGGCGCTGCTACAGCCTGGACAGCCGCTCCATCTGCACCGACGCCATGGGCGTGGAGAGCATGACCGATTCCCGTCTTGTCAGCGAGGCGAAAATGGACGCCGGGGCGGCGGAGCAGATCGCGGCGGACTTTCTTACCGGTGCCGGCTTTGAGAACATGCAGCTTTCCGAGAGCCGCCAGCACGGGGCAATTGCCGTCCTGTGCTTTGTCTGCACCCAGGAGGACGCGGCCTGCCTGGACAGCTGCATCAATATTGCCGTGGCCCTGGACGACGGCTCCATTTATGCCTTTGACGCCACCGGAATGAGAACTGCCGATGAAAGCCTGCAATGGACCATCACCAAGGAGGAGGCAGAGCAGAAGCTCCCCGCAGGCCTCAGCCTTCAGGAGAGCCGGAAAGTGACCTATAAAAGCCCGGGCGGCAGCAGCGTGCCCTGCTATGAGCTGAAATGCAGCGACGAAAAGGGCAGGGAAGTGAAGCTGTATATCAATGCCGACACTGGGATGCAGCAGGAAATTATAATCATGTGAGCCAAAATCACCTTACAGGAGATCATGTAAGGTGATTTTTTGCGCGAATTTACGGGGAGTGTAAATTTTTTAACAGACGGGTTTGAAATACGCAAAAGTTGTTTGACATTTAAGTAACAATGTGCTTAAATCTCTCTTATAAGTATGGCCGTATGACCATCGGCCTTCATGTAGTAAATTTGACAAGGAAAATGGGTAGTTTTTCCTTGAAACAAATGCGCTTATGAGTTATCATAAACACATTGTACAGAAGTACGATAAATTCCTATCGGATTTTCGCATGAATGTCAAAAAACCAGAATAAAGAGGGGGTGTGCCAATGTCATTTGAAGCGATAACCAGCATTGCGCAGGCTGAGGCCGAGGCGAAAGCGACGGTGGCCGCGGCGGAAGCCAGGGCAAAGCAGCTTTTGGCCGAAGCAGAGACGGCGGGGAAAGCCGCCGTGGAGGCTGCCAATGCAAAAGCGGACAGTGAGCTGGCCGAGCTTCGCCGGCAGGCTGACGAGAAAGCGATGACCGAGGCGGAAGGACTTTCAAAGGAGACCGAGAACAAGAAAGCCGCGCTGCGCGCCAAGGCCGAGGCAAGACTCGAAAACGCAGCGGCTCTCGTAGTGGAAAGGATAGTGAACAGCTGAGATGGCCATTGTAAAAATGAAAAAGCTCAGGCTCATGGCTGTCCGCTCCAGCAAAGACCAGCTGCTTCGGGAGCTGATCCGTCAGGGCTGCGTTGAATTTTCCGAGCTTGAAGGGGAAGTGCAGGGCTCCGAATTTGAGGGCCTTGTGTCCCGGGAGAGCAGCGGGCTGATGGGCTTTAAGTCCCAGCAAGCGGCGCTTCTGAACGCGGTGGGCATTCTTCAGAAATACGCTCCCGTGAAAAAGCCGCTTCTCAGCGCCAAGCCCCAGGTGGAAAAGGACCGTCTGCTGGACGACAGCGGCCTTGACGCGGCGATGGCTCTGGCAGAGAAGCTCTCCGGCATTGAGGAGCGCATCAAGCGCATCGCGGCGGAGGAGAGCCGTCAGCGCAGCAACATCGAGGCGCTGCAGCCCTGGGCCGAACTGAACCTGCCTCTGGAGACCGCCGGCACCAACAGGTGCGCGGCAGTGCTGGGCACCATCTCTGCCAAGGTGGAGCTGAGCGAGGTGGAGAGTGCGCTTTCCCAGGTCACCGAGGAGGCGGAGCTTTTCCGTGTGTCGGAGGATAAGGAGCAGCATTATCTGCTGCTTGTCTGCCTGAAGGAAGAGCAGGGCGCGGTCATGGAGAGCCTGAGAAGCTTCGGCTTTGCCGTCGCCGCCATCAGCGGCATGAAGGGCACGGCCAGGGAGAATATCGCCCTTGCGGAAAAAACGCTCCAGGAGCTGGCAAAGGAAAAGGAAGACTGCGTACAGTCCATCGTGGACCTGAAGGAGAGCCAGGACCAGCTGAAGCTCGCGGCGGACGTGGTGTCCACCAAGATCGCCCGGGCCGAGGCGGAGGACAAGCTCTACGGCATGAAGAGCATCGTCTTTATGCAGGGCTGGATGCCGGCAGAAAAAGAGACTGAGCTTGCAGACATATTCGATAAGTACGAGTGTGCCTGGGAGACCGAGGACCCGGATCCCTCCGAATATCCGGACGTCCCCGTAAAACTGAAAAACAACAAACTGACCAACGGACTGAACATGGTAACGGAGATGTACAGCCTGCCCGCCTACGACGGCGTGGACCCCAACCCCCTGATGGCGCCTTTCTTCATCCTGTTCTACGGACTGATGATGGCGGATATGGGCTATGGCCTGCTCATGATTGTGGCGGCCCTGGTGGCCATGAAGAAGATCAAGCCCAGAGAGGGCACCCTGACCTTCTGCCAGCTGCTGTTCTGGGGCGGTATTTCCACCTTCATCATGGGCGCGCTGACCGGCGGCTTCTTCGGAGACGCGCTGGTGCAGATCGGCGGTATTCTGGGTAAGCCTGAGGGCTGGGGCACCCTGCCCTGCCTGTTCAACCCCCTGGACGACGCCCTCTATGTGCTGGTGGGCTCCATGGTGCTGGGCCTGATCCACCTGAACACCGGTATGGTGATCAACGTGGTGCAGAAGGTCAAGCAGGGCGACATCGCGGGCGCTATCTGGGAAGAGGGCGCACTGTGGGTCACTCTGGTGGGCATCGTCCTCTTTGTGCTGAAGATCGGCAATGTGGCCGGCGTACCGGTGGTTCTGGTCATCGGCTGCGCGATGGTGCTCTTCGGCGGCACCCGCAGCGCAAAGGGCTTCGGAAAGCTGACCAGCATTTTCGGCACCCTGTACAACACCCTGACCGGCTGGTTCGGCGATATCCTGTCTTACTCCCGTATCATGGCTCTGATGCTGGCAGGCAGCGTCATCGCCCAGGTTTTCAACACCATCGGCGCCATCGCCAACAACCTGGTGGTATTCTTCATCATCTTCCTTATCGGACACGCCCTGAACTTCGCGCTGAACCTGCTGGGCTGCTATGTGCACGACCTGCGTCTCCAGTGCCTGGAGTACTTCGGCAAGTTCTATAAGGACGGCGGAAGAGCTTTCGCTCCGCTGAGAATCAAAACAAAATACTACGATACAGTAGAACAATAATTAGGAGGAAATAAAAAATGGAATTTCTGTTTCAGAACACCGGCCTTGCAATAGGCCTTCTGGGCGCAGGTCTTGCAGCATGCCTCGCAGGCGCAGGCTCCGGTATCGGCACCGGTATTGCCGGCCAGGCGGGCACCGGCCTTGTGGCTGAGGACCCCTCTAAGTTCGGTAAGATCATGATCCTTCAGGTCGTTCCTGGTACTCAGGGCCTGTACGGTCTGGTGGTATTCTTCTTTGCCATCATGCAGATGGGTCTGCTTGACGGTACTGCAGCAAGCCTGAGCTTTGTGGACGGCTGCCGTTACTTCGCAGCCTGCATGCCCATCGCCATTGCCGGTCTGGTCACCGCTATCGCACAGGGCAAGGTCGCTGCCGGCTCCATCAACCTGCTGGCCAAGAACCCCGACCACTGGGCAAAGGGCATGATCCTCTGCATCACCGTTGAGTTTTACGCAATTCTGTCCCTGCTCGCATCCATGCTGATGCTGCTCTCTCTCTGATAAGAAGCTTATCGGAAAAAAGACAAAGGCAGGACATAAAATATGAAAGGCACTGAAAAAATAATCGCACATATCCGGGCTGACGCTGAGGCCCAGGCTGCCGCGATCATCGCTCAGGCTGAGCAGCAGTGCGCCGCCATCCGCGAGGAATACGATAACCAGGCCAAGGAGAGCTACGGCGCAAAGATCCGCGCCGGGGTGAAGGCCTGTGAGGACAGAGTCAGCGGCATGGAGCGCATCGCGCAGATGGAGGCCAGAAAAGGCGTTCTGGCCCTCAAGCAGGAGATGGTCTCTGCCAGCTTTGACAAGGCCTGCGAAATGGTCGTCTCGCTGCCCCAGGCACAGTACATCGAGCTTCTGGCAAAGCTTGCCGCCGACGCCGCCGTCACCGGCGACGAGGAGCTGGTTCTCAACGCCAGAGACAAGGCCGCTGTGGGCCAGGCGGTGGTCAAGGCCGCAAACGCAAAGCTGGAAGCCAAGGGCGTCAAAGCCGG
This sequence comes from Candidatus Limivicinus sp., assembly GCA_051866735.1. GTDB lineage: Bacteria > Bacillota > Clostridia > Oscillospirales > Oscillospiraceae > Limivicinus. The sequence continues at coordinate 8,981 of JBJDXP010000032.1, read as the reverse complement.
GCTGAGCCTGGCCGATACCGAGGGCAGCTTCGCCGGCGGACTGATCCTCCACCGCGGCAATATCGAGGTCAACTGCACCGCGGAGCTTCTGGTGGAGCTCTGCCGCGAAGAGATGTCGGCCACTCTGGCGGGCGTGCTGTTTGAATAATCCCGACGTTGGGAGGGAAAAAATTGTCGAATAAAAAAGAAGCATATCTGTATATATCCGCAATGCTCCGCGCCAGAGAGACCAAAATGCTCACCCGTGAAAAGGCAGAGCGTATGCTGGACGCGCCCAGCTTTGAGGAAAGTGCAAAAATACTTGCCGACTGCGGTTATGAGGATATGTCCCAGATGAGCGCCAGGGAGATCGACCAGGAACTTGCCGCACACCGGGATACGGTGTTCAAAGAGCTGGCCGGCCTTGCGCCCAACGAAACGATCGTCGATGTTTTCAGAATCAAATACGACTACCACAACGCCAAGGTCATCCTGAAGGCGGAGGCCATGAACAGTGACGAGAGCGGCCTGATGAGCGGCTCCGGCCGTGTGGCTCCCCAGGCGATGCTGGCCGCCTACAACGAGGACCGGTGCAGAGACCTGCCCGGCGGCTTAGGCGCGGCGATGGAAGAGGCAAAGGGCGTGCTGGCGCGCAGCGCCAACCCCCAGCTGGCGGATTTTGTTCTGGACAAGGCATACTTTGCGGAGCTGGCCGCCCTTGCGGAGCAGCTGGACAGCGAATTTCTCACCGGTTATGTGGCCATCCTTGCGGACAGCACCAACCTGAGAAGCGCCGTGCGCACCCTGCGCATGGGCAAGGACGCGGACTTTATGCGTCAGGCCCTGGTCCCCGGCGGCAATGTGAGCCCCGCGCGCATCGCGGCGGCAGCCTCCGGCGAGGGACTTGCCTCCCTGTTCAACACCAGGCTTCTGAAGGATGCGGCTGCGCTGGGCGCTGCGGCGGTGGACGGCGGCACAATGACCGCCTTCGAGCTGGCCTGCGACAACGCGGTGATGGCCTATATGGCCGACGCCAAGCTGACGGCCTACGGCGAGGAGCCGGTGGTTGCCTATATGGCGGCGGTGGAAAATGAGATCACCACCATCCGTATGATCCTCACGGGCAGACTTGCGGGCATCGAGCCTCAGGTCATCCGGGAAAGGCTGCGTGATATGTATGCTTAAGATTGCAGTTATCGGCGGAAGAGAGACCGTCATGGGCTTCAAGGCCCTGGGACTGGAGACATATCCCGCCGCGGACGCGGCAGAGGCAGGGCAGACCCTGCGCCATCTGACCCGCGACAGCGACGATTATGCCATCATTTACATCGAGGAAAACCTTGCCGCCCAGCTCAGCCACGAGATCGACAAGTTCAAGGACAGACCCACCCCGGCCATCATTCTGATCCCCGGCCGGGAGGGCAGCATCGGACTTGGCCAGTCGGCGCTGAAGGCCGCCGTGGAGAGAGCTGTGGGCACCAATATTCTTGGCGACTGAGCGCCAGGACCCCTTCAATACTAACAAAGGAAGGTTGTTAAATGAGCGGAACCATTACAAAAGTTTCAGGACCGCTTGTGGTGGCCGAGGGCCTTGCGGACGCCAACGTCTCCGACGTTGTGCGTGTGGGCTCTCAGCACCTGATAGGCGAGATCCTTAATATGACCGGCGACACGGCTTCCATCCAGGTCTATGAGGAGACCTCCGGCCTGGGCCCCGGCGCAGTCGTTCTGACTACCGGAATGCCCATGTCCGTGGAGCTTGGACCCGGTATGCTGGATAACATCTATGACGGTATCCAGCGCCCCCTGCCCGAGATGCGCCGCCTGGCCGGCGACTCCATCACCAGAGGCACCGACGTGCCCGCCCTGAACCGGGAGAAGAAATGGGACTTTGTTCCCGTGGCAAAGCCCGGCGACAAGGTTGGCCCCGGCGATGTGCTGGGCACCGTGCAGGAGACCAGCGCCATTCTCCACAAGATCATGGTCCCCAACGGCGTGTCCGGCGAGGTGGTCAGCGTGGAGAGCGGCGAGCATGTAGTCACCGACGTGGTGGCCGTGGTCCGTGACGCCAAGGGCGTTGACCATGAGCTGACCATGATCCAGAGATGGCCTGTGCGTATCGCCAGACCTTACAGCAGAAAGTACGTCCCCAGCCGCCCCATGAACAGCGGCCAGCGTATCATTGACACCATGTTCCCCATTGCCAAGGGCGGCACCGCCGCAGTCCCCGGCCCCTTCGGTTCCGGTAAGACCGTGGTGCAGCACCAGCTGGCAAAGTGGTCCGACGTGGACATCGTTATCTACATCGGCTGCGGCGAGCGCGGCAACGAGATGACCGACGTTCTGATGGAGTTCCCCGAACTGAAGGACCCCCGCAACGGCGAGCCTCTGATGAAGCGCACCGTGCTGATCGCCAACACCTCCGATATGCCTGTGGCAGCCCGTGAGGCTTCCATTTACACCGGCATCACCATCGCCGAGTACTTCCGCGACATGGGCTACGACGTGGCCGTTCTTGCCGACTCCACCTCCCGCTGGGCCGAGGCTCTGCGTGAGATGTCCGGCCGTCTGGAAGAGATGCCCGGCGAAGAGGGCTATCCCGCCTACCTGGCCTCCCGTCTTGCCCAGTTCTATGAACGGGCCGGCGTGGTGGAGTGCATGGGCGGCGATTCCCGCCAGGGCTCCGTCACCGCCATCGGCGCTGTTTCCCCTCCGGGCGGCGACATTTCCGAGCCTGTCTCCCAGGCCACCATGCGTATCGTCAAGGTGTTCTGGGCCCTGGACTCCAGCCTGGCCTATGCCCGTCACTTCCCGGCCATCAACTGGCTGACCTCCTACTCCCTGTACCTGGATATGCTTGAGCCCTGGTACACCGAGCAGTTCGGCGAGTCCTACATGAAGAACCGCGAAAAAGCCATGCACATCCTGCAGGAAGAGAACGAGCTGCAGGAGATCGTCCGTCTGGTGGGCCAGGACGCCCTGTCCCCCGCAGACCGTCTCACCATGGAGACCGCAAAGATGATCCGTGAGGACTTCCTGCAGCAGAACGCCTTTGTGGACGAGGACGCCTATTCCTCCTACGCAAAGCAGTTCAGACTGATGGACATCATCCTCCAGTATGACACCCTCTGCCGCGACGCGCTGAACAAGGGCGCGGATATGAACGGCCTCTTTGCCATCGACGCCCGCGAGAAGATCGGCCGCGCCAAAATGGCCGACGCCAAGACCTTCGAGAGCGATTACGACGCCATCGCGGCCCAGATGAAGAAAGAGATCGACGAAGTCATTGCCGGAGGTGAGGACGCATGATTAAAGAGTATAAGACAATAAGAGAGATCGCCAGCCCTCTGATGGTGGTCGAGCATGTGGAAGGCGTCACCTACGACGAGCTGGGCGAGATCGAGCTGCCCAACGGCGAGATCCGCCGCTGCAAGGTGCTTGAGGTGGAAGGCGACAAGGCTGTTGTTCAGCTGTTCGAGTCCGCCCAGGGCATCAACCTGGCAGAGTCCAAGGTCCGCTTCCTGGGCCACCCCCAGCAGCTGGCCGTTTCCGAGGATATGCTGGGCCGCGTCTTCAACGGCATGGGCCAGCCCATCGACGGCGGCCCCGCCATCATTGCCGACGCGCACCTGGATATCAACGGCCTGCCCATGAACCCGGCAGCCCGCGCCTACCCCGCAGAGTTCATCCAGACCGGCGTTTCCACCATCGACGGCCTGAACACCCTGGTTCGCGGCCAGAAGCTGCCTATCTTCTCCGGCTCCGGTCTGCCCCACGCCGCTCTGGCAGCCCAGATCGCCCGTCAGGCCAAGGTTCTGGGCGACAACGAGACCTTCGCCGTGGTCTTCGCCGCCATCGGCATCACCTTTGAGGAGTCCGAGTACTTCATCAACGACTTCCGCCGCACCGGCGCTATCGAGCGTACCGTGGTCTTCTCCAACCTGGCAAACGACCCCGCCGTGGAACGTATCGCCACCCCCCGTATGGCCCTGACCGCCGCCGAGTATCTGGCCTTTGAGAAGGACATGCAGGTGCTGGTCATCCTGACCGACATCACCAACTACGCCGAGGCTCTGCGTGAGGTCTCCGCCGCAAAGAAAGAGGTCCCCGGCCGCCGCGGCTACCCCGGCTACCTGTACACCGACCTTGCCACCATGTATGAGCGCGCAGGCCGCCGCCAGGGCAAGAAGGGCTCCATCACCATGATCCCCATTCTGACCATGCCCGAGGACGACAAGACCCACCCCATCCCCGACCTGACCGGCTACATCACTGAGGGCCAGATCATCCTCAGCCGTGAGCTGCACCGCAAGGGCATCGTTCCTCCCGTGGACGTGCTGCCCTCCCTGAGCCGTCTGAAGGACAAGGGCATCGGCGTTGGCAAGACCCGTGAGGACCACGCCGGCACCATGAACCAGCTCTTCGCCGCCTACTCCCGCGGCAAGGACGCAAAGGAACTGATGACCATTCTGGGCGAAGCCGCTCTGTCCGACGACGACAAGCTGTTCGCCAAGTTTGCCGACGAGTTTGAAAAGCGCTACGTCAGCCAGGGCAACAACACCAACCGCAGCATCGAGGAGACCCTGGATCTGGGCTGGGAGCTGCTGAGCATCCTGCCCAAACGCGAGCTGAAGCGTATCAAGCCCGAATTTATCGAGAAGTACATGCCCAAGAAGTAATGACCCAACAAATTTTTTCATGGAGGTGATGCTTTTTGGCAAGTACTGCTGTAACCCCGACCAGAATGGTGCTCAACCAGCTCAAAGGCAGACTCAAAACCGCCCGGCGCGGCCACAAGCTGCTGAAGGATAAGCGCGACGAGCTGATGCGTCAGTTTATGGACGTGGTGAAACTCAATAAGCAGCTCCGTACCCGCGTTGAGGAAGGGCTTACCGCCGCTTTCTCCTCCCTGCAGGTGGCCAGCGCCATCATGTCTCCCGAAATGCTGGAGCAGGCGCTGTTGTACCCGCGGCAGAGCGTGGAGCTGGGGCTTACTTATAAAAACATCATGAGCGTCAACGTGCCTCAGTACAGCTTCCAGACCAAAAACAACGACCCGTCGGAGATCTACCCCTACGGCTTTGCCCAGACCTCCGGTGAGCTGGATGACGCGCTGGACAAGATGGCCCGCGTGTTTGAGGATATGCTGGAGCTGGCCCAGGTGGAAAAGACCATGCAGCTGCTGGCGGAAGAGATCGAAAAGACCCGCCGCCGCGTAAACGCGCTGGAGTACGTGATGATCCCCGAGCTTGAGAGCAATATCAAGTATATCGCCATGAAGCTGGAGGAGAACGAGAACGCCACCAAGGTGCGTCTGCTGAAGGTAAAGGAAATGGTCCTCCAGGACGCCCACAACTACAAGCAATAAAGCCAATAAGCGAAAAAGCACCCGGTAAATTTACCGGGTGCTTTTTTTGATTATTTTCAGATTCAAACGAATTCTTGCTGATAAGAATTGATTAGCCCGTAGGGATATAGGTGAAAGACAGGGCATCGGAACATTGCCATACTCTATGTATGACAAGTGAAATTAGCGCCGTATTGCACCAGCAGACCAAGCAGAAATTGATCAGGAATTCGTATCAATGGTATTCACAGCACATTTTATCAGAGCGGTAACGAGCTTGAGCTGAGAAGGGGAGGCGGCATTGAGCAGGGCGGCAAGCTCCTCAACATCGCTGTATTCATTTTCCCGCAGTGTATCTTGCAGCAGATAATTTGGAGAAACTCTCAACTCCTGACACAAGGAAACAAAAATAGGCAGACTGGGGATCTTTACCCCACTTTCAATCTGGCGGAGATAGGTAGCGTTGATGCTGCACAGCTCCGCGAGTTTTTCTCCCGTTAATCCCCTTTCTTTTCTCGCAATATTCAGACGTCTTCCAAAAGCAACTCTGTTCATAGCAGTTCCTCCATATGCAAGCTGATAGTAAAATAATCGATGCTGACAGCTTACAATTATGTAGACAAAACAAATAGATTCTGGTAGAATATCTTTAGTTAGCTTAGAGACTACAAAAAGGGGGATAAAAATGAGAAAAAGAATAGTGTTAATGCTGATGCTGGTATTGAGTGTCCTGCTGCTGGCTGGATGCAGCTGCAAACATCTGTGGAAGGATGCCACCTGCACAGAGCCGAAAACCTGCTCTAAATGCGGTGAAACTGAGGGAGAAGCTTTGGGGCATACGCTGGGAAATTGGGAAGATGGGGAAGTTGATTATATATCGGCAGTAAAGCAGAAAATCCTGTGCTGTTCGGTATGCGGTGAGGTGCTGGAAAGCAGAGAGGAAGAGCTGTTTAGTCTGGCACATGATGGAAAGTTTGATTTCAATGTGGAAGAATTCACGCAGCGATTGGAGAACCAGCTCAGTTATGTGAGTGAGAAGTTGCGCACAATTTCGTATATGACAGAATACGCGATCGATTCTTCGGGAAATGTAACGTGCAGTATTTTTGACTCAACCGGCGATAAGAAAATAGCGGACATTCATTTTTCCGAAGGTCTATTCAGTTTCGTTTATGATTTTGAGAAGCTAAAAGACAGTAAAGGCACTTTTTCAAATTGCGGCTGTACATATTATACCAATGATGTAGAAAAAGTTGCAGGAATCATGCTTGGCGTTATTATGACCTGTGAACCGACCATCACCTATGAAAGAGCGTTGGAGCTGGCAAAACAGCTTTTAGAAGAATATGCTGTTGAATATAGTGATTTAGCCTATGTCTTCTCTGAAGATTATGGGAAAAAGTATTATTATACATTTGGCGTTTCTGCAGATTTGGAGGCGTATCGATGAAAAAAGGGTTGACATTACTTCTTCTTGTACTGAGCCTTGTGTTGATATCCGGCTGCGGTTGTGAACATGAGTGGGTGGATGCCACCTGCACAGAGCCAAAAACATGCTCTTTGTGCGGGAACACCGAGGGGAAGCCCCTGGGGCATACCTGGGAGGAAGCCACCTGCGCAGAGCCGAAAACCTGCTCCCTGTGCGGAGAGACCGAGGGAGAAGCTCTGGGACATAAGCCGGGAAGCTGGCGGGAAGAAATCGATTATGTTCATGCGTTTAAGGAAAAAATGCGCTACTGCTCGGTTTGTGGTGAAAGAGTGGATGTGGAGTTCAGCGATCTGGAAAAAATGTACCATAATGGGGTATTTGACTTCAATGCAGAGGAGTTTTCTGAGCGCCTGGGGAATCAGCTGGATTATTTTACAAATAACACACTGAGTACACAGTATATATTTGATGAGGATTATAGTGCGCTGTGCGGTGTATACGATGGTTATAGTTCATTTGCGGGAGTTACTTTTTATAACAGCAGTGTAGAACACACCAGCGAAAACTTTTTTTCATTGACATGTAGCTTTCTTAATAAAGATATAAATAATATGGTGAGGCTTGTCTTCGGTATTGTGCTGACTTGCGACCCATCCCTTTCCATGGAGGAAGCGAAGGAGCTTACATCGGAAATAGGAGAAGGGACGCAGGTACAAAAAAATGGAATAACATATTACCTCAGTATATCTGAAAATGTTTTAATTGTTGGCCTGCTGTAAATACTGAGGCAGAGTACATAAAAGCCACCCGGGTAAAAAATTCCGGGTGGTTTTTTATTCACAGTTCATTCACTTGACATTTGCAGAGCAAACATGCTATGATAACAAAGGATATTTACGGCATATGAACAAGATTTCTGTCCTCGTGCAGCTGTTGATTCCCGAAAGGAAGATGGCGGACGGGGGCATTTTTGCGTATTTCAGAAAGGAGCAAGAAGAATGAACTATGATGTGATCATCGTGGGCGCGGGCCCCGGAGGAATATTCAGCGCATATGAGCTTTCAAAAGCGGACAAAGGGCTGAAAATCGGCGTGTTTGAACTGGGCAATCCCCTGGAGCGCCGGAAATGCCCCATCGACGGCAAGAAGGTCAAGTCCTGTGTCAAATGCCCCACCTGCGCCATCATGAGCGGCTTTGGCGGCGCGGGTGCCTTTTCCGACGGAAAATACAACATCACCAACCAGTTCGGCGGCACCCTGTATGAGTATGTGGGCAAGCAGGAGGCCATCGACCTGATGAAATATGTGGATCAGATCAACCTGAGCCACGGGGGAGAGGGCACCAAGCTCTACTCCACCGCCAACACCGCAATCAAGCGCACCTGCCTGGAAAACGGCCTGCATCTGCTGGACGCCCAGGTGCGCCATCTGGGCACCGACATCAACTATGTGGTGCTGGAAAACCTGTACAACGAGCTGAAGGACAAGGTGGATTTCCACTTCAACACCGCTGTCAGCAGCGTGAAGAAGCTGGAGGACGGCTTTGAGATCTGCACCGCCTCCGGGAACCACAGCTGCCGCAGGTGCGTGGTCTCCGTGGGCCGCAGCGGCAGCAAGTGGATGGAGACGGTCTGCTCCGATATGGGCATCACCACCCACTCCAACCGGGTGGACATCGGCGTGCGCGTGGAGCTTCCGGCGGAGGTGTTCGCCCACCTGACCGACGAGCTGTACGAGAGCAAAATCGTCTACCGCACGGAGAAGTTTGAGGACATGGTCCGCACCTTCTGCATGAACCCCCACGGCGTGGTGGTGAACGAGAATACCAACGGCATTGTCACCGTCAACGGCCACAGTTATGAGGACAAGTCCAAGCACACGGAGAACACCAACTTTGCCCTTCTGGTGAGCAAGCACTTCTCCGAGCCCTTCAAGGACTCCAACGGCTACGGCGAGAGCATCGCCCGCCTGTCCAATATGCTGGGCGGCGGCGTGATGGTCCAGCGCTTCGGCGACCTGGTGAGAGGGCGCAGAAGCACCGAGGCCCGCATCCGGGAGAGCTTTGTCACCCCCACCCTGGCGGCCACCCCCGGCGATCTGAGCCTGGTGATCCCCAAACGCATCCTGGACGGCATTATTGAGATGATCTATGCCCTGGACAAGATCGCCCCGGGCACCGCCAACGACGACACCCTGCTCTACGGCGTGGAGGTCAAGTTCTACAACA
>JBJDXP010000031.1:0-3588 GCA_051866735.1 Candidatus Limivicinus sp. | reverse complement strand
CAATTGAATTCATCAACAAAGTGTTGCACTTGGCTTGACAACTTACCGAGGCTTTAGCTGGTGCAATAAACTACAATTTAGCACATCAATACCAGGGGAACGACACCGAGCCGTACCCAATGGTGTCACGACTATTGCCAGGCTGGTGCACGCATTGTCCGCCGCCACTGGCGGCCAGGCATTGACAGCGGCGGCACACCGCCAATTCGTACACCAGCCTCTCCCGGCAGGGCAATACTTTGCCCCCTGCCTTTTGGGCAGGGGGCTGGTGCGTTATTACCGGTATTACCGGCTTCCCTTGTCGTAGGGAATGCCCTCGGCTTTGGGGGCGCGGGACTTCTTGGAGGTGAAGGCCAGCACCGCCAGGGTCACGAGATAGGGCAGCATCCGGTACAGGTGGGAGCTGATGCCCAGCTCCGCCAGCATGAATACGCCGTCACCGTTGATGTCGATGGAGCTGTAGGCCGCCGCGATGCACTTGAACAGGCCGAACAGCAGCGAGGCCGCCGCAATATTGCCGGGCTTCCAGTTGCCGAAGATCATAACCGCCAGGGCCAGGAAGCCGAAGCCCGCCACATCGCCGTTGGCGGTGCAGTTGGCGGTGGTCAGGGCGTAGACGAAGCCGCCCATGCCCGCCAGGGCGCCGGAAATGGTGGTGCCGGCGTAGCGCATCTTGTAGACATTGATGCCCAGAGAGTCCGCCGCCTGGGGATTCTCACCACAGGCCCGCAGCCGCAGACCGAAGCGGGTCTTGTACAGGATAATGGACAGAATGATAAAGATCAGGATGCAGATATAGGTTGCCAGGTATACCTTGTGCAGGAAGGTCTCGCCCAGGAAGCCGATGTCCGTGGACTTGTCGATGCCGAAGGTGGACTTCTTAATCATGAACCAGGAAGCGGCGTCGCCGGTGGCCATCATCAGGGTGTTCTGGTTGGCCAGGATCCGAACAAGGAACAGCACCAACGCCGGGGCCATCAGGTTCAGTGCGGTGCCGCCGATGGTCTGGTCCGCCTTCAGATTGACGGAGGCGAAGGAAAGCAGCAGGGAGAACACCGCGCCCATGATGGCAGAAACCAGCATCGCCAGCAGCTCCAGACCCTGGAGGGTCAGCCAATTGCCGCTGCGGGCGGCGTTGACGAACACGTCAAAGGACTGCATGCTGCGGACGAACAGAACACCGATAAAGGCGCCGAAGATCATGATGCCTTCCAGTGCCAGGTTGATGATACCGCTTCGCTCGGCAAACACACCGGCCAAGGCCACGATCATCAGAGGGACCGCATACAGTAACGTCTGCTGAATCAGGAACGTCATGCTTCCTCGCCTCCTTTCTGCTGGGCATCCGTGTCCTTCTTTTCCTCCGCAGGTTCCGCGTTGGCGTTGGCGGAGCCCGCTTTGCGCTTGCCGGTGAGAGCCATGCGGATCACCAGAGAGAAGGCGCTGAGGTAAACGATAACTGCAATGATCACGTCAGTGATATACTCGTTGTAGGCGGTATATCCGGTGAGCTGCTGGCCGACGATGTCCAGCATGGCCATGAAGGTGGCGGTAAAGACGACGCCGATGGGGTTGTTCACCGCCAGCAGGGCCACAGGGATGCCGTTGAAGCCCGCGGAGGGCAGGGACTGGTAGGTGGACCAGTAGAACTCGGTGTTGCCGGACAGCCAGTACAGCGCCGCGCCGCCGCCGGCAAGGCATCCGGCAATGGCCATGGACAGCACGATGTTGCGCTTGTCATTGATGCCCGCGTACCGGGCGGCATGGCGGTTGGAGCCGCAGGCCTTGAGCTGATAGCCCAGGGTGGTCTTGTTGATCAGGATATACATGGCAATGGCGATGACGATGGCAATGAGAATGCCGCCGTTGATCTGGGAGCCGGGGAACAGCTTGTCCAGGCCCAGCTTGGGGGTTGCCACGCCATTATAGGTGGTCTTGTAGATATAGCCCGCCTTGGTGTTTTCCACCACGTTTTTGAAATTGCTCACGTCAAAGGCCCAGGTGACAATGTTCGCCGCCAGCCAGTTGGTCATGATGCAGGCCAGAACCTCGTTGATATTCAGGAAGGCCTTCAGCATGCCGGGGATCGCGCCCCACAGCGCGCCTGCCAGGCAGCCGCCCAGGAAGGCGATGACCCAGATCAGGCCAGTGGGTACCGACTCGGAGGGAATGCCCAGAGCCAGCATCAGGGAGGCCATGGTGCCCATCAGGTACTGTCCCGGAGCGCCGATGTTAAACAGGCCCGTCTTATAGGCCACCGCCACGGAAAGGCCGGTCATGATCAGCGGCGTCGCCCGGAAGAACATGTTGCCCAGGGACTGGGCGTTATAGCCCCAGGTCAGGTTGCCCGCGGCATTCCGTCCGGTGGACAAAATGCCCGCGAAAATCAGCCGCACGCCATCCCAGATGCCCTTGGTGGTAATGGTATCCTTGGTCAGGCCCACCAGCACCACCACAATGGTGCCCACGAACAGGCCAACCAGAATGGAAATCAGGGACGCCAGGACTTTCTTTGTGGCGTCTTTTTCGTAGATGGTCAGTAAAGTCTGCTTCATTCCTGGGTTCCTCCCTTCCCGCTGCGCTTGGCGCCGGCCATGTACAATCCCAGCTCCTGCACGGTGGTGGCCTTGGGGTCCAGCTCACCGACGATCTCGCCCTCGTACATCACCAGGATCCGGTCGGATACGTTCATCACCTCATCCAGCTCCAGGGAGACCAGCAGCACCGCTTTTCCGGCGTCCCGCTGGGCCACCAGCTGGCTGTGGATATATTCGATGGCGCCCACGTCCAGGCCGCGGGTGGGCTGCACCGCGATCAGCAGGGGACAGCCCCGGTCGATCTCCCGGCCGATGATGGCCTTCTGCTGGTTGCCGCCGGACATGCTCCGGGTCACCGTCACCGGGCCCTGGCCGCTGCGGACGTCATACTGACCGATGATCTGATTGGCATACTGGCGCACCGCGTCCCGCTTGATAAAGCCCATTTTCTGGAACCGGGGTTCCTGGAAGGTCTGAAGCACCAGGTTGTTTTCCAGGGTGTCGTCCAGCACCAGGCCATGCTTGTGCCGGTCCTCGGGGATGTGGCTCATGCCCGCCTGGCTGCGCTTGTGGATGCTGGCATGGGAAATATCCTGGCCGCAGAGGGTAACCGTGCCGGCGGTGGTTTTTTCCAAGCCGGTCAGGCCGTAGACCAGCTCGGTCTGGCCATTGCCGTCGATACCGGCAATACAGACGATCTCTCCCGCGCGGACCTGGAAGGACACATCATGCACCGCGTTTTTCCTGCTGGTTTTGGAGGGAATGGTCAGGCCCTTCACATCCAGGATCACATCTTCCGGATGGGCCGGGCCCTTCTGGACCTCCAGCTGGACAGGGCGGCCCACCATCATGTTGGACAGCTCCTGCTTATTGGTGTCGCAGATATTCACGGTGCCTACGCATTTGCCCTTGCGCAGGACGGTGCAGCGATCCGCCACCGCCATGATCTCGTTGAGCTTGTGGGTGATGAAGAGGATGGACTTTCCTTCCTTGGCAAAGCCCCGCATGATCTCCATCAGCTCGTCGATCTCCTGGGGCGTCAGCACGGCGG
>JBJDXP010000030.1:0-3592 GCA_051866735.1 Candidatus Limivicinus sp. | reverse complement strand
ACGATTCAGCCGTATTTCCGTTTCTTGTGTAAATGATCGTTTATGTTTGCACCGATCGTAGGGCGGGGTCATGACCCCGCCCTACGATCGGTACAATATGAAACCATGGATGCTGCGATAAACGATCATTATTTGCCACGGCTGAATAGCAGCGCTGTGGACAAATTCGGTTCAGAGATTAAAAGATCTCCCGGGCTGCGTCGATGACCCGCTGGATGTCCTCGTCCGTGTGGGCATCACTCAGGAACATGGCCTCAAACTGGCTGGGAGCGGCGTAGATCCCCCGCTGCAGCAGGCCGTTGTACCACAGGCGGAAGCGCTCCGGATCGGAGGAACGGGCCTGGTCGTAGCCGGTGACGCTCTGCTCCGTGAAGAACACCGTCAGCAGGGAGCCCACCCGGTTGACCTGGGCGGGGATGCCGGACAGAGCGTCCTTCAATCCTGCTTCCAGCATGGCGCCCTTCCGGTCCAGCCCGGTGTAGATCTCCGGGCTGCTGTTCAGAATTTTCAGCTGGGCCAGACCTGCTGCCATGGCCACAGGATTGCCGGACAGGGTGCCCGCCTGATACACGGGACCCAGAGGGGCCACCAGCTCCATCAGCTTCCGGCTGCCGCCGTAGGCACCCACCGGCATGCCGCCGCCGATGATCTTGCCGTAGGTCACCAAATCCGCCCGGACGCCATAGTATTCCTGGGCGCCGCCGGGGGCCAGGCGGAAGCCGGTGATGACCTCGTCCAGGATCAGCAACGCCCCGGATTGGTCGCAGAGTTTCCGCAGTCCCTGCAGGAATCCCGGCTGGGGCGGCACCACGCCCATATTGGCGGCAACCGGCTCCACGATCACCGCCGCCACCTGCCCGGGATTGGCCTTCAGCAGACCTTCCACACTGGCCAGGTCGTTATAGGAAGCGTTCAGGGTGTCCCCGGCAATCTCTCTGGGGACGCCAGCGGAATCCGGCGCGCCGCCGGTGAGGGCGCCGGAACCGGCCTTCACCAGCATGGAATCGGAGTGGCCGTGATAGCAGCCGGCGAACTTGATGATTTTACTGCGCCCTGTGGCTCCCCGGGCCAGACGCAGAGCGGACATGACCGCCTCGGTGCCGGAGTTGACCATACGGACCATTTCCACGCCGGTCATTTGGCACACCAGCTCCGCCATCTCCACCTCCACCGCCGTGGGAGCGCCGAAGCTCAGGCTCTTCTTCACGGCCTCCACCACGGCGCGCTCCACTTCCTCCCGGCAGTGGCCCAGGATTAGGGGACCCCAGGAGCAGATCAGGTCGACGTACTCTTTTCCGTCCACGTCCCAGACATGGCTGCCCAGGCCCCGGTCCAGAAACCGGGGGTAGGTGCCCACGCCTCGGCAGGCCCGCACCGGGGAATTGACGCCGCCGGGCAGGACCTTCTGGGCGGCTTCAAACAGCTGTTCCGATTTTGTCATTATCCCAAATCTCCTTTTCTCATGGCCTGGGCCAGCTCTTTGGCAAAGTAGGTGATGAGGATGTCCGCACCGGCCCGGTAGACAGACAGGGCGCTTTCGCACATAACCCGGTATTCATCGATCAGACCGGCGGCTCCGGTAGCCTTGATCATGGCGTACTCGCCGCTGACGGAGTAAGCTGCCAAAGGCAGGTCAAAGGCATCGGCGCACTCCCGGATGATGTCCAGGTAGCTCAGAGCGGGCTTGACCATCAGGATGTCCGCGCCCTCCTGCACGTCCAGGGCACACTCCTTTAACGCTTCCTTCCGGTTGTGGGGATCCATCTGATAGCCCCGGCGGTCTCCAAAGGCAGGGGCGGAACCGGCGGCCTCCCGGAAGGGGCCGTAGAAGGCGGAGGCGTATTTGGCGGAATAGGACATGATGGGGGTGGTCTCAAAGCCGTTTTCGTCCAGCACTGCCCGGATGGCTGCCACCCGGCCGTCCATCATGTCCGAGGGGGCCACCATATCCGCGCCCGCCTGGACGTGGGACAGGGCGGTTTTGGCCAGAACCTCCAGGGTTTTGTCGTTGTCCACGGTATGGCCGTGGAGAATGCCGCAGTGTCCGTGGTCGGTGTACTCGCACATGCACACGTCGGTGATGACATAGCAGTCGGGGTACTGCGCCTTGATGGCCCGGATGCCCTGCTGCACCACGCCGTCGGGATCCCAGGCGGAGGACCCGCAGGAATCCTTATGGGCGGGGATGCCGAACAGCAGCACCCGGTTGACCCCGGCCTCCCGGCACCGGGCGATCTCCTCGCAGACCCGGTCCGGCGAATAGCGCCACTGACCGTCCAGAGAGGGGATGGGCTCCCGGATGTCGGTTCCTTCTACCAAGAACAGGGGATAGATCAGGCTGTCCGGGGACACTCGGGTCTCCCGCACCATCCTGCGCAAAGTATCGCTGGTCCGCAGCCTGCGGGGACGAATAACAAGATCCATATGTTTTACACTCCTTTGATGCATTCGATCAGAGAATCCATGGTGGCCTCTGGGGATGTGACAACCGTAATGCCGTATTTTTTTGCTTCCGAAGCGGTCTGGGGGCCGATGCAGCAGCCCAGAACATTGGAAAAATCCGCACGGGGCAGGCTCTCCACAAAGCCTCGGACCGTGGAAGCGCTGGTGAAGGTCACCAGGACTTTGTTTTTCAGCAGCTCCAAAACCCGGCCGGGGTCCGGCGCTTCATAAATGGTATCATAGCACGGAACATCCTGGAAGGGAATGGCATTTTTGGCAAACAGCTCCGGCAGGACGTTGCTTCCCTGGCTGGCCCGGCACAGCAGCACAGGCCCTTCCGCCTGGGCCATAAGCTGGGCCAGATGGGCAGAGTCATAGGTCTGCGGCACCAGGTCCGCCCGCAGGCCGTATTTTTCCAGCATAGATGCCGTTTTGGGACCGATGGCAGCCAGCTTTACCCCTGCCAGGGCCCGGACATCCCGGCCAGCCGCAAACAAATGCTTGAAGAAAATCTCCGGTCCCGCGGGACTGGTGAACACCAGATAGCGGTAAGTGTTCAATGTTTCTATGGCCCGGTCCAACTCCGGGCAATCTTCCCTCTCCACAGTGCGGATGCAGGGATAATTGGTCACACTGGCGCCCAGCTGCCGCAGCCGGTCACAGAGGGTACCGCTGCGGTCCGCCGGGCGGGTGACGATGATCTCCTTGCCCTTCAGGGGCAGACGATCGTACCAGTCAAACCGGTCCGAAAGCCCGCAGACCTTGCCCACTACAATGATGGCGGGACTTTGGATCTTCGCCTGCTCCGCCTCCTGGGGGAGCAGCTCCAATGTGGCGATCACCTTCCGCTGCCGGGGAAGGGTACCCCGTTCCACAATGGCCGCAGGCATTTTCGGATCCATGCCTGCTTCCAACAGCCCCCGGCAGATCTGCGGCAGTGCGGAAACACCCATGAGAAATACCAGGGTCCCTTCGGTGCGGCATAGGGCTTCATAGTCGATCCGAAGCGCGGAACCCGCCCTTGCGTGGCCGGTGATGATGTGCACCGAGGAGCAGAAGTCCCGGTGGGTCACAGGAATTCCCGCGTAAGCAGGCACCGACAGCGCCGAGGTGACGCCGGGCACCACCTGATAGGGGATCCCCCGCTCCT
>JBJDXP010000029.1:0-3668 GCA_051866735.1 Candidatus Limivicinus sp. | reverse complement strand
GTACCCAGTGGTGTAACCATTCCCACCCAGGTCCGTCACGCATTGGCCGTTGGCCCTGCCAACTTCCCGCTCCGGTGACTACCACAGTAACGAACCGAGCAGTACCCAGTGGTGTAACGATTCCTACCCAGGTCCGTCACGCATTGCCTGCGGCGGCTCGCCGCTTACATCAGGGGCTCCATGTTCAGGACGGGATGGCCTTTCTCGGTCAGCCAGTTCAGCAGCTCCTCACAGTCGGTGGTGATGGTCTCGTCGGCCACCATGTCAGTGAAGTTGTCGATGCCGTACAGTTCCTTGGCAGTCTTGTTCAGCCGCTCCGCCACGTCGTCCTTCAGTTCCTTGGGCATCCAGACGATACGCTCAATGCCGCCCTCAGCAGCGATGAACTTCTTGGAGGAGATGAAGTGACGGCCATGGCCCATGTAACCAGGAGTCTGGACGCCGCCGCCGGTGCAGGAGGCCAGCTCGCCGAAGGTCATACCGGCAGGAGTCATGCCCTTGAACTCGCGGTTTACAACGATGAAGCCATTGGACATGGGCTCGATGCCGCAGATGCACTCGAAGCAGCCGCAGGAGGTCATGGGGTCCTCCAGGATGGAGTACAGGGTGACGTTCTCCACAGCGCCGTGGGTGGCCTCGGTGATGGCCTTGTTGACAGACTCGAAACGGCCGGTGCGCTCGTCGATGCAGCCTTCCTTAAAGATGGGCTGGCAGGGACCATTGGCGTTCAGCTCATAGGTCGCCTTGGCATCCAGCCAGGATACCGCGCCGCACAGGCCCAGACGCTCGGGAGTAACCACGCAGCAGTGGGCAGGAGCGAAGGACTGGCACAGGATGCAGGTAAAGTAGCGGTCCACAGCCTCGTCGGTCATGGAAGCCAGGCGGTCGTCACGGGCATTGTACCGGGGCATCGCCATCTCGTCACGGAACTTGCCCGCCTCGGCGGCATCGGTGATCAGGGTGACCTGGCACTTGTCCACAACGGCGTCGAACTCGTCCATGATCATGACGTACAGCACTTCCGCGAAGTCCTTCAGCCGCAGACCGGCCTCATAGGCGGCGTTGCTGATACGGATACGGACCTGGTTGCGCTGGCCGGTGTGCATGACGCCCTCCATGTAGTTGAACCAGGCGTGGAACTTCCGCTCGATGACGGACTCGAAGTCCACCTGCATCTTCTTGCCGGCGACCTCCACATAAGTAGCCAGAGCCAGATCCTTGGCCTCGTCCAGATCCGGTCCGATGATGGAGATCTTGTGATCTTCGACTTCACCCAGCTCCCGCATGACCACCAGCTCGGCGGTGGGATTCTTGGAGGACCAGATTTCGTTGTGCATGTCGGCCTTGCGGATGATCTCGCCCTCGAAGGCGGCGGCAAAGGCCACGGGGATGGGCAGCTCCTTGACCTTGATCTTGATGCCTCGCAGCTCCAGGGACTTCTTCACGGTCTCGGCATGGTCGCAGACGGACTCCAGCGCGCCGGGGACCTGGTTCTCGCCCAGATCGATGTCCACCACCACGGGGAAGCCCAGGGCGATAGCACCGGCACCGGCGGAGACCACTACGGCGTCGATGGCGCCGAAGGTGTTGACGAAGGCGGGCACGCGGTTCTTGGTGTAGTCCAGCAGGCCAGCCAGATTGCCGGGCTGGACATTGCCGAAGATCAGAGCGGCACGGATGGCCACGGTGACCACATGGATCACGGAGGTCACGTCATGGCCCAGAGGAATGACACGGAATTCCAGACCCATCTTGACGCCGCCCTCGGCACACTGCTCGATGACGTCGCCCACCATAAAGGTCATAATGCCCTTGGACTGGTAGTCCTTGACTACGTTGACCACATCAGCGGCATTTTCCGCCTTGCCCAGGACAACAGCCACGCCGGGGATATCGCCGGTGACCAGAGGCACGCCCAGGGAGCGGATGATGGGATCGGGCACGAAGCCGATGCCGGACTCCTGCTCGTAGGGGTTAGCGCCGTCCACATACTTCAGGCCCTCAATGATCTCAGCGCCCACAGCGGTGGCCAGACCGGCGTTCAGCGCCTGGCCCAGGTCCTCCTGATTGGTGATCAGGCTCTTCAGCACGCCCACGCAGGCGGGCAGATCTCCCAGAGTCTTGACCTTGACGCCGGTGGCCGCGTAAATGGTGGGGAAGAAATAAGCGGTGTCGGGGAAGGCAATTTCTTTTTCTGCACCGTACTTGGCAATGGCGTCGTTGACAGCGCCCTCGGTCAGTCCGGCAACGGCATTGGAGCCGCCATAGATCAGATCGGTTAATACACTCATGTAAATTCCTCCCAAATTTTCGATGAAATTGGATTTATATTAAGCCAGTAAGGCCGAATATACAGATTCAGTGTGGAGTTTGAAGTTTGGAGTGTGAAGTTTTATTCCACATTCGCCAGGCCGGCGCAAATCGTGGAAAGCGCTTCGTAGAATTCTTCGCCGCCTTCATAATATCGATAGTGGTCCAGGTCGGCAGCGATCATGATTTGGCCGGTGTTTTTTACATAAACCACCGTGGGATCGCCGACCTCCCGGTAAAGATAGAGCTGGAAGTATTTGTCAGACAGATAGGGATTTTTCCCATCCCGGGTGACCTTGGTGGCATCAGCGGCAGCCAGGATCTCGTCCAGCGGCGGTGAGGCGAATTCCTGTTCCCGTTCCAGGCTGTCCGGATCTCCCGCCAGGAGCCGGACCTTGGTCCAGGATGTGTCCGGAAGTATCTCTGTCAGAGAGATTTCCCGCTCCCAATACATCCACAGACCAAACAGCAAAAGCACAAACGCCGCAATCAGGATGGCTGCTTTTTTCCCTCTTGACACTTCGCCGCTCCTTTCGCAGTTTTCTTTGGCTTTTTTACCTTTGTTTTCAGCTGCTTGGCAAATTCCGGAAAATCTTTGCAGGTGTTGTGCAGGGTATGTTCTCCATTAACGGTGAGGCTGGCCATTTTTGGGGGGGATGTGGTGGTCTTCCCATTCGCATCCTGACCCTGGATGTGCTTTAACCTGGAAAAAGGGATGGCAAAGAAGCCGTCGCCATCTTCCATCAGCAGCCGCTTGGAGGTCAGTACCCACCGCCCGCCGCGATTCGGACAGACCAGCTTGACATTTTCCCGGGGCTGGAGCACGGTTTCCAGACGCCGGGTAAAATCCCGTTCCTTACGCCTGCACCGCTTCACAGCGGCGGACCAGACCGCCAAAAACAGGATCAGCGCCCCAAGGGCGCACAGCAGCAAATACTGCCATAATTGCATTGTGGTGTTCCTTTCGGTAGGGGAAATTGCAAAGTGGCTGGGAGGGAGTTCCCTCCCAGCCATAAAATGCCAGGGAAATGTTCTGTTACACGCTGTACAACCTTGCGTTACCGAGCTGACCACCCAATGGTCTTGGATGACCGGCCAGCCGGGCACGCATTGTCCGCGGCGACTCGCCGCTTACAGATCCAGGTAGGAGTCGGAGTACAGAACGTGGTTCTTGAAGATGTCACAGGACTTGATGGTCTCCATCAGGCGCAGGTCGTTGGGGTTGACGATGGCGGAGGTCAGGCCCTGCATCATGCACATGGCCACCAGAGCGGAGTCCATGATGGGACGGACGTTCTTGGGCGCGCCGTTGGAGTTGTTGGACAGACCGCCGGTGGACTTCAGGCCCTCGTTGGAGA
>JBJDXP010000028.1:2437-3675 GCA_051866735.1 Candidatus Limivicinus sp. | reverse complement strand
CGGGTCTGCTCCCCGTAGAACCGCCATGTATTGTGCTGCCGGGTATCTTTCAGGAACACATCACGTTCCCGGAAGCAGTACGTCCCGGAGGGCCGGGACATCCACAGCAGGGTCTTGTCCACGGCCTGATTGCTGGCAGCGGCCCGCTGGATAATACCCTTGTCAATGTCAAAGTCGCTCTGATAAAACGCGGTGTTCTGCCGCATGATCTCACCCAGAGCCGCAATCACGTCCACATTCTCAAACTTCTGCATCCGTTACACCTCCAATTCCTGCGATTTTTCCCGCGCCGGTTTCTTTTTTGCCTGTTCCTCCTGTGCGGCTTTGAGCTGCGCACGGATGGAGGGCTTTTTTTGCTGGGTCTTGCGGGATTGTTTGGCCTTGGGCTTCTTGGCCTCGGCCTTGGCAGCATCGGCAAGATCGGTAAGGGAAATCTGTTCCCCGGCTTTTACCTTGGCCTCCAACTCGCCCATGGACGGGGTGTTATTGATAACGCCGTCAATCATGTTTTCGTTCTGCTCCGTGGACAGCTCGGCGGTACGCAAGGGATTTTCCCGTAAAAACTCCGGCACCTGCTGAAACCCAAAGCTGTCACAGTAATGGGCGGTATCTTTCCCGCCCTGATGCAGCACCACCACGTCGGACACAGAAAGGGAATGTCCCTTAAAGTCTGCCGGATGGTCGATATTGAATGTGCGGTAGATGTCCTCCAACGTGGTCTTGCTATCCAGCGGCGCGGTATAAACAAGGTCATAGTTGGCCCTATCCACAGAGCGGCCCGTGGCCTGCAAGCGATCAAAGGGTTCAAACCGATAGTCCCGCGTTTCATCACCACTCTTGATCTGATAGATAGAAAAGCTGTCCTGCTCCGGCGCTTCATAGCCAGCCGCCGCATATTCCTCCACGGTCATACCGGCTGCGGCGGCCTCCTGTGCGATCTCGGCCTGCACCTGCTCCTTGTAGTCCTGCAAGGTCTGGTCAAAATCGGACAGCTTCGGCGGCTCCGGCAACTGATACTGGCCCTGATTGAGAAGCGGGCGGCACTCCTGCACATAGTCAAGAACGGCATGGAAATAGGCTTCCTGTTCCGGCGTCAATTCCTCCCCGGAAAGCAGGGGCCGTCTGGCTTCCTGTTCCATGTGGGAGAGATTGCAATGCAGCTTCATATAAGGAACAAACTCACCCAGCAGCATATCCCGTTCCGCTTTGTCCTGCTCCCAGCCCTCTAAGCCGGTTTC
>JBJDXP010000028.1:0-2337 GCA_051866735.1 Candidatus Limivicinus sp. | reverse complement strand
CCTCGCGCTCCTGCTGAAGCTGGGCCAGATGGCCGTCAATGTCGGTTATCAGCTCATTGGCTGCTTTACGGATGGTTTCAAGGGAGGCTTTCAATTCGGACAGCTCCCGCCCGGAACTCCAACCGGCCACATAGCCAAAAGAATAGTCCGATGTGTCCAGCCCGTAATGCTGGCAGACGGCATACGCCACGCTTTCGGCCTGCACCTCACGGGTGCGGCGGTCTGGCCGGTCAGCCTGCTCGGTGACCGGGGCGTCCTTGTCGATGGCGTGGAGCTTGGCATGGGCGATCTCATGGATGGCCGTTTTCAGGGTTTGCAGCTCACTCATGCCCTCGTCAATGGCAATCCGCTTTTCTTCCAGATGGTAGTAGCCGTGTGCGCCGCCCTCGATGTTCTCAAAGGCAATCGGCACCGGCGACGCCTTTTCCAGCGCGGCGAAAAAATCCTGATACTGTTCCACGCTGCCGGTCAGCTCGGACACGGCAATGTCCGGGATTTCCTTGCCCTCGGTCTGGCTCACGTCAAAGACCGTGACGACGCGAAAGGCCGGGATTTCAATTTCCCGTTCCTCGGTTACGGGCTTGCCGTCTGCGCCGATTACCGGCTTTTGGGTAGCCGGGTCAATTTTATCCATCTGCTTTTTCACTTTGTAGGGGGACGGGGCCAGTATCTTGATGCCTTTTTCGCCTTTCTTCACATGGCGCTCAAAGTCGTCCCGCCACTTACCAAAACCGGCAACCAGAGAGGCGTCCGGCTTCTGCATGGCAATCAGCAGCGTATTGTTGAAGCTGTAATTATGGAACTTGGACATTGCCGTGAGATAGGCTTTGTACTGTTCACTTTCAAAAAGGGCCTGTATTCCGGCTTCCAGACGGTCAGTGATCTCTTTCATGCGCTCGGCATTGTTCTTTCCGTTTAAGTCAATGGGGATAACCGGCTGGGACTGCGGGGCCTCGGTAGTCAATACCGCTGCCTGCCGGGTCTTGATCTCGTCCCGCATAACCTCCGGCTGGGGAAAGGCCATTACCCGGTATTCCTCCGGCACCGGCTGGCCCTCATGGACGCGCTGCCACTTGTCGCCGCTTTTCACGATATAACCATACTCGGTAAAGGCTCCCTGTTCCTGCTGGGCAATGTGGCGGCCAAACTGCGCCGTATCAATCCCGGATTTCCATTCCTGCGGCATATCCACCATGCCGGAACGGTTCAGGTAGTAGTCGCCCAATGCGGCGGCGGTATGCACATCCGGCAGATGCACATAGTAGTCTGCGTTTTCAGTAAAATCGATGATCTGGCCGATACTCGAAAAGCCGCCCTTAGGATTTTGCAGGGCGGCGTTCAGCTCTGCGATCTCGGCGGCGTCAAGCTGGCCCAGCCGGGCGGCAAGAAAATTCAGCTCGTCCACGTCGGCGGCCAGCACCATATCGTAAGGCAGCGCAAGACGCTGGCCCTCCGGGTAGGAATACCCGTTGATAAAAAAGTCCTGCGGATTGTCGGCGGAAATGCCGATCTGCCGCAGGGCCGCTTGTAGTTGTTCCGTTGTAGTAGGAATATCCAGCCAGACGCCATCCTTGCCCTGTTCGTAGAGCTGGCGGTTGTGGAGCTGGATAGAAAATACTTCGTTCACGCGCTCACTCCTTTCATTGTCCTGTTCCATCAGACGGTGCATCAGCTCGTAGTCCTCAACGCTCATGTTGCCGTCATATACATACGGGTCGATGTCCTCGCCATTATAGGGGCGCTCATAAAAGGGCAGCCCCGCTTCATGGGCCTTGGCCCGCGCTTCCTCTAATACCTCCGGGGGCAGCGCATCGTCGTGGGCCTCCATAAACGGGGCGATATTACTTAGGCCGTTTTCGTAGTGGTGGCGCACTCCGTCGGCCAGCTCGTCTACGCTCATTTCTTCGCCCAGATAGCCGGAATAGTAGCCGTTCACCACAACGGCCTTGGGGTCTGCGGCCTGTATCTCGGCAAGCCGCATTTTGTCCTCCGGGTACAAATAGTCGCTCATATCCAGATGAAACGCTTCCCCGTGCCATGAACGGCCCTCCCGCCAGAACGCCAGCCATACAATGCCGCTTCGTAAATCATCCTGATATTCTCTTACGGTGTCCCGTAAACTTGCCATCGGCAGCCTCCTTTCTCTGAAATATAAGGGTTTGGGAAACTCCCAACAAGCAAAATCCCCGGCCCGGTCAGGTACGCCAGGTCAGGGATTTACCGGGAGTGTAGCCACACTCCCTATGCTTGCTCTGTTAGTGTCTTAGCTCCTGTGTTCCACACGGTAATTGACGTATTTCCCGCCGGTATCAGCCAAAAGCACCGTCCCGTCATAGG
>JBJDXP010000027.1:0-19490 GCA_051866735.1 Candidatus Limivicinus sp. | reverse complement strand
ATGCGCGACCCGGTGCTCTACCGCATCCGCTATATCGAGCATCACCGCCAGGGCACCAAGTGGTGCATCTTCCCCATGTACGATTTTGCCCACCCCATTCAGGACGCACTGGAGGGCATTACCCACTCCCTCTGCTCTCTGGAGTACGAGGCGCACCGGCCCCTGTATGACTGGGTGGTATCCAACGTGTCCATCCCCGGCATCAAGCCCCGGCAGATCGAGTTTGCCCGCCTGGGCATCAACTACACCGTCATGTCCAAGCGCAAGCTCCGCCAGCTTGTGGAGGAAAAGCGGGTCTCCGGCTGGGATGATCCCCGTATGCCCACCCTCTGCGGCCTGCGCCGCCGGGGCTACACCGCAAAGTCTATCCGGGATTTCTGCGAGCGCATCGGCGTGGCCAAGGTGGACTCCACCGTGGACTGGGCCCTGCTGGAAAGCTGCCTGCGGGACGACCTGAACGAAAACGCCAAGCGCGTGATGGCCGTGCTGCACCCGGTCAAGCTCACCATCACCAACTACCCCGAGGGGCAGAGCGAGCTGCTCACCATCGAGAATAACCCCCTCAAGCCCGAGGAGGGCACCCGGCAGGTCAGCTTCTCCCGTGATCTGTGGATCGAAGCGGACGACTTCATGGAGGTCCCCGTTCCCAAGTATAAGCGCCTGCACCCCGGCTTTGAAGTCCGTCTCAAGGGCGCTTACCTTGTCACCTGCACCGGCTGCGTGAAGGATGAAAAGGGCAATGTGACCGAAATTCTCTGCGAGTACGACCCCATGAGCCGGGGCGGCGACCCGGCCGACGGCCGCAAGGTCAAGGGCGCCACCATCCACTGGGTGGACGCCGCCACCTGCGCCGACGCGGAGGTGCGGATCTACGACTACCTCTTCAACGATCCCGATCCCGACGGACAGGGCAAGAATTTCCTGGACTGCCTGAACCCCGAAAGCCTCACTGTGCTGCAGGGCTGCAAGGTGGAGGCCTGCCTCGCCCAGATCCCCATGCCGGAGAAGGGCAAGAACTCTGAGAGCTTCCAGTTCATGCGCCAGGGCTACTTCTGTCTGGACAACCGGGACGCCGCTCCCGGCCACCTGGTGTTCAACCGGGCCGTCGCGCTGAAGGAGAGCTTCAAGAAATAAACGAAGGATAATATAAAGATCCCGTATCCGGCAGCACGCCGGATACGGGATCCTTTTCTGTTTGCTTATGTACGCAATGTTTACCGGGTCAGGTCGATCATGTAATCCGCCCCGTCGCCCAGCACGGTGGAGGGCAGCTCGCCGTTCCACTGCTTGATCCAGTAGTAGCGGAGCAGAGCGTCGGTCAGAGACTCGGAAATGCGCTTGTTCATCTCCGCTTCCTTCTCGCCGGCGTAGAGGGCGGCCTCGGCCTGCACCTTCACGACCTCCAGATCGGCATTGGCGGCGATGATGGCTTTCTCCGCCTCCGCATTGGCCGCGATGACGGCGCGCTTTGCGGTGGCCTCTTCCTCCATGGTCTTCTGGGCCTGCTCGGTCTCGGCAGTCAGCTTATTCTGGGCCGCCACCTGCTTGGCCTCAACGGCCGTGGTGAAGGCGTCCGTAAAGTCAATGTCCTCAATGGCGATGGACACGATGGTGATGCCGTACTCCTTCATATCGGAGGAGGTGCTTTCCGCAATCAGATCAGACAGGGTATTTCGTTTTGCGATCAGGTTTTCCGCGGAATACTGGGAAAACACCGCCTTGGTGTTCTCCAGAATGCGGGGATACATCACATTGTCATAGTAGTTGATGCCCACGGTGCGGTAAAGCTCCTGGGCGGTCTCCTGGTCAATGCAGAAGTTGACCGACAGCTGCAGGTCTACCTGCTGAATGTCGCTGGAAAAGGCGTCGGTGCTGATCTGCACCTTCTGGGTGCGGTTGTCCATCTTCACCACGTTCTGCCAGGGCAGGATGAAGTGGGCGCCGGCGCTGATGGTACGGTCCTCCACCCGGCCAAAGGTGGTGAGGATCCCGGTATAGCCGGTGGGTACCACGGTGATGCTGCTGAGAACCACGGCCAGGATCAGGACGGCTAGGGCC
Source organism: Candidatus Limivicinus sp. (assembly GCA_051866735.1). GTDB lineage: Bacteria > Bacillota > Clostridia > Oscillospirales > Oscillospiraceae > Limivicinus. The sequence goes on along the minus strand of JBJDXP010000027.1, from coordinate 17,432 downwards.
GCAAACTGCTTCTTGCCCGTTCTCCACACCTTGGGACCTTTTTTCACATGGGTCTTCCCCTTTGCGTCGGTGTAGACCTCGTCGTTGTCGCTGGTAAAGCCCAGAACAAAGAACAGTACCAGTGCAATGATCAAACCCAATACAAGAATTGCCATATCTTTCCCCTTTCTTTTTCTTCGGTTTCCTTCTCTGTCTTTATTATACCATTAAAACAGTCCGGACACAAGCTCTGCCAGGGGGAAATACAGGATTGGCAGGAAAATTGCGGGCAGCATGTCTCCCACCTTGATTTTTTCTTCTCTCAAGCCCAGGAGATTGATGGCCATGCCGATGAACAGCGCGCCGCCCACGGCGGACATCTCCGTCACGACTTCCGTGCTGAGAACCGGCGCGGCCAGACCCGCAAGCAGGGCGATGGCCCCCTGGAACACCAGCACCGTCACCGCCGACAGGAACACGCCGGGGCCAAGGGCCGCGGCAAAGACGATGGAGCTGACAAAGTCCATGGTGCTTTTGGCAAAGAGGATGCTGTAATCCTTGTTCAGCCCCGCCTGAATGGAGCCGATCACCGCCATGGTGCCCACGCAGAACAGAATACTGGTGGAGACAAAGGCCTCCGCGAAATGGCCGCCGCCGAAACGGGTGCCGGACAGCTTCTCCTTCATCTTGTCGCCGGAGCCGTTGATAAAGTCGTCAATGTGCAGGGCAGTGCCGATGATCGTGCCCAGGACCAGGCATACCATCACAATAAGGATGTTGCTGGTGACAATGGCGCTCTGTACGCCGATGACCATGGTGACGAGAGCAATGCAGGTCATAATCGCCTTGGTATAGCGTTCCTTGATCCGGCTGCCGCACAAAATTCCGATCAGTCCTCCGATGATTACCGCAGCAGCGTTAACAATTACAGCAAGCATGTGAATCTTCCTTCTTTTTCTACGATGTTTTGTTATTTTAACACATTGCTGTGCTGTAATCAAGCGTGGGACCGGCAGGGCAAAATTGTATTTTAAACTTGTTTTGGAGCAGCTTTGCTGGTATAGTGTCTTTATCAGACACAAGGAGGGATTCACATGTCCGTTTTTGATCAAGTGGAAAAAAATCTGATCGAGCGAGGCTATACCGTAAAAGTTTTCGCCACCGGGGCCGAGGCCGCGGCCTATCTGGACAAGGAGATCGACGGCGTGACCGTGGGGATCGGCGGCTCCGCCACCGTGCGGGATATTGGCCTGTACGAGCTGCTGGAGAAGCACAACCAGGTCATCTGGCACTGGAAACAGGAGCCTGGCCCGGCCCGTATCGCCGCCATGAACACCGATGTCTACCTCTGCTCCGCCAACGCCCTGGCCGAGAGCGGCGAGATGGTCAATATCGACGGCGCCGGAAACCGGGTTGCCGCCACCCTGTTCGGCCACAAAAAGGTCTATTTCCTGATTGGCAAGAACAAGCTGGTCCCCAGCTTCCATCAGGCCGTTGACCGGGCGCGGAACGTGGCCGCTCCCAAGCGGGCCCAGCAGATGAACGCCAAGACCCCCTGCGCCGCCAAGGCCGACAAGTGCTACGACTGCAAGAGCCCCGGCCGTATCTGCCGCGGCATGGTGACGCTCTGGGGCCCCATGATGGTCTCAGAGGCGGAAGTGATCCTCATTGAAGAGGATTACGGCCTGTAACACATTTTCATTCTTCTTTTGATCCTTTTTACAGAAAAATCAGACGTCAGGCAAAAGCCCGGCGTCTGATTTTTTACCGCTTGGCAGCTTACTGTTTTTTCTTCACCGGGATCCAGATCTCACAGTAGTAGTTTTCATCCAGGGTTCCCTTTTCGTACTTTGCCGGGTCGTTGTAATACTCCACACAATCAGGCAAGGCGGCTTTCGCAGAGCATAATGGGAATATATGGTCAAGAAAGTCAACGCCGCATGACGCAAATTTTGCCTCCAATCCTCTGGCTACCCTGCCCGGCGCCATTTTCAGCGTCTGGCACAATATTTCCGGCTCTATCTTTGCCAGCATCAGAAGAATGGGCGCGGAGAGAAAAGAAAAAGTTAGCGTCGAACAATAATTTGCGTTTATCCGCTGCGGACAGCACAGGTCCGCGGCGGATTTGACTTTGAGGAAATTTTTTGCTATTCTATAAAAAGAAAGGAGTTTTGCTATGGAAAAATATATCCCCTATGAAAAGCTCTCCAAGAAAAAGCGCAGAGAGCTGGACGCCCGGCAGCGGGGCAGCTGGAACGGCTTCAGCCCGGTGACCCGCAGGCCGGAAAACCCAAAAGCCTATAACAGGCAAAAAGCACGGAAACGGAGTGATGACTTCCCGGACCGTGCTTTTTTGTTTGCATTTTTCCGTGCAAAGATGGGAATCCTGTGTTTGAGGTGATCTTCATGACGGAAAAGCAGAAAAATCAGTCCGGACAGAATAAGCGGCAGCAGAAAAAGGAGAAGCCTGTTTCCCGCATCTACCCTGTACTCGACAACGATCTGGCCCGGGACAACGTGGAAAACGACATTACGGCGGCAGATCTGCAGGATCTGTGAATGGACGAGGTGAATTTTATGGATAAAAACGATCTGCCCCTTGGCTTTGGCTTTGCCCTGGCTCAAAATCCGGAAGCCATGCGCGCCTTTTCTCTCCTGCCGGAGGAAAAACGCTCCCAAATTGTGCAGCAGGCCCATTCCGTGTCCTCCAAAAGTGAGATGCAGTCTTTGGTAAACGGCCTGCGTTCTTCGGATTGACTGTAAACACCGCATTTTCCGACAGGGAAAATGCGGCTTTTCTTTGACATCAGCTTTTTCGTCTGGTAAAATATTTCTGCTCTGCGGAAAAATGCAGAGCAGGAGGACGAAAATGAAAGAAACAGCGTTTGGTTTATTGCTCCCCTGGATTGGCACCTGTTTAGGCGCGGGCTGCGTGTTTTTCCTGCGCGGCAAGATGCACCGGAACCTGCAGCGGGGCCTGACCGGCTTTGCCGCCGGTGTGATGGTGGCCGCCTCCATTTGGAGCCTGCTCATCCCCGCTATGGAACAGTCGTCCCACATGGGCGTCTGGGCCTTTGTCCCCGCCGCCGTGGGCTTCTGGCTGGGTATTCTGTTTTTGCTGCTGCTGGACCGGCTGATCCCCCACCTGCACGCAAACAGCAAAAAGGCCGAGGGCCCCAAAAGCGCCCTGTCCCGCAGTACAATGATGGTTCTGGCGGTGACGCTGCACAATCTGCCCGAAGGCATGGCCGTGGGCGTGGTCTTTGCCGGCTGGGCCATGGGCAATGCGGAACTTTCCCTGGCTGGGGCCCTCACCTTGTCTCTGGGCATCGCCATCCAGAACTTCCCGGAGGGCGCGATCATCTCCATGCCCCTGCGTTCCGAGGGGGCCAGCCGCTTCAAAGCCTTTGGCTACGGCGCACTGTCCGGCGTGGTTGAGCCTCTGGGCGCGCTGCTGACCCTCGCTGCCGCCCGATTTGTGACGCCCCTGCTCCCCTACTGCCTGAGCTTTGCGGCAGGCGCAATGATGTACGTCGTTGTGGAGGAGCTGATCCCCGAGATGTCCGAGGGTGAGCACTCTAACCTGGGCACGGTGGTCTTTGCTCTGGGCTTCACGCTGATGATGGCGCTGGACGTTGCCCTGGGCTGAAAATGAATACATAGCTTATGCAGAGCGGAGAGTTTATCTCCGCTCTATTTGCCGGATTTTCTTTTTCCATTTTGTCATCACTCGTCTCACTTTTTATTCATTTTTGTTTTCAAATATTCTGTTTTTCTTGCAAAATGCTCATTTTTTACACAAATTTTAGGGTTTTTCTTCCGCAAAACAATTGAAAAGCAAAACACAATATGGTATATTTTCCTGTGTATCACTAAATTGACAAAGTATCATGCCGCATTGCGGAGGAGACCCAGTGAAAAAGAAAATTACCCCCGGCGATATCCCGGCCACCGAACAGCTTGAAGCGGAGCTGGCCCGGGAAAAGTATAAACACCGGTATCATTCCGTGCTGAGAAGCACCATATATACGCTGGTCATCGTGGCCGCCGTCGCCGTTCTGACGGCAACGCTGTGGTTGCCGGTGCTGCAGATCTACGGCAGCTCCATGACCCCCACCCTGCAGGACGGGGAGATCGTTTTCAGCGTAAAGACCTCGAAATTCGAGCCAGGCGACGTTGTTGCTTTCTATTATAATAATAAAATTCTCATCAAGCGCGTCATCTGCGGCCCGGCCGACTGGGTGAATATTGACGAGGACGGCACCGTGTACGTCAACGGCACAGTGCTGGACGAGCCATATCTGGCGGAAAAGGCCTTGGGCGACTGCAATATTGAGCTGCCCTATCAGGTGCCGGACGGCAAAGTCTTTGTCATGGGCGACCACCGCTCCACGTCGGTGGATTCGCGAAATACTGCCGTGGGCTGTGTGGCCCAGGAGCAGATCGTGGGAAAAATCATCTTCCGTATCTGGCCGCTGAACCGGCTGGGTATTGTGGGATAGGGAGGAGGATCCAGTATGCAGAAAATCATTCAGCCGGAAGCTGATGGGTTTCTGGTCAAGAAACGGCGGCGACGGCGCTGGGCCAAGGTCGTCAGTGTTCTGGGTTGCGTAGTCGTATTTTGTACCACTTATGCGCTGATCCTGCCTGCCATCACGGCGGAAAAAACCGTATGTGGCTTTGAGGAGCACACCCATACCGACGAATGTTATACTCCGCTTACGGAAGAAGCGCAGACTGTGCTCCGCTGCACTTACGAGACGCTGGGCATTCACAGCCATACCGAGGCCTGTTATGACGGAGACGGAAATCTGACCTGCGGGCAGGCGGATTATGTAATACATACCCACGATGAAAACTGCTATGGCGCAGACGGCGCGCTGGTCTGTACCCTTCCGGAGAGGACGGCCCACGTCCACACAGACGCCTGCTACACGCCGGCGGAGGAAGGCCATGTCCACACGGATGCCTGTTATGAACTGCAGCCGGGCGAATTGATCTGCGGTCTGGAAGAAAACGAGGAGCATCAGCACGGCCCTGACTGCTATGAGCAAATTCCCACCCTTGTCTGCTCTCTGGAGGAGCAGCCTGTTGTTTCCGTGCTTGTGCTCACCTGCGGCGAGGTTGAGGCCCCGGTCCACCAGCATACGGAGAGCTGCTTTGAGACCGTGGAGCCGGTCCGTGAGCTGATCTGCGAGATTCCCGAGCACGTCCACACCGAAGCCTGCTATGAAGAGCTGACCCCCGGCGACCCCACGGCCGATCTGGAGACGGCGGCGGACTGGGAAGCCAGCATGAGCGGCGTGGTTCTGACCGGCGATTACCGGGCAGACCTGCTGGCCATAGCGGAGACCCAGCTGGGCTACCACGAGAGTACACGGAATTTCATTATTGATGAGGCAGGATTTGTCAAGGGCTATACCCGCTACGGTGAGTGGTACGGCATCCCCTACGGCGACTGGTGCGCTATGTTCGTGTCCTTCTGCCTGCGCTATGCGGAGGTCCCCAACTTCCCCTATGACTGCGGCTGCACCACTTGGATCAACGCCCTGTCCGCTGAGGAATACGGGCTTTACGAAAAGGCCGGGGAATACGAACCCCAGCCCGGCGATATCATTTTCTTTGACCTTGACGGGGATCAGTCTTCCGACCATGTGGGGATCGTTGCTGAACTGATTGGGGAAACGGAAACGGAAAAAGCAAAGCTCCGCACCATCGAGGGCAACGCTGCAGACATGGTCTGCTCCGTCACCTACGAGGCCGACAGCGCTGTGATCCTGGGCTTCGGCCGCCTGCCCGAAAAAGAGACGGGCTTTGCCTGTGAAAAGACCGCACATGCCCATAGCCAGTATTGCTATGGCTATGACGGCAGACTGCTCTGTCCCATTGAGGAACATGCCCATTCTGAGGCGTGCCTGACCGGGCTGGAATCCGAAGAGTCTGACACGAAGGACAATTCTGTTTCTTCTGACTCTTTGGGCGAAACAACGATTGTGCTGTCAGATGAATTTCACTATGAAAACGACAGCTTTTCAATCGTCCTCCATGTGGAGGGCAGTGCACTTTTGCAGGACGATACACCGGAAACAAAAAGTGAGGCTGCTATAAACTTGTTGTCCGATGCGGAAGGCTCCCCCACGGTGGAAGCACTTTCGGAAATTGGGGACGAACCTGTTTCGGACGAAGCCACAGCGATGGCGGCACCTGTTCTTGTCGTCACTGAGTTGGCCGAGCAGCAGCCGGAATACCGGCAGGTTGCTGCCGCCCTTGAGGAGGGAGGCACAGATGAACTTCTGGACCTTTCGGTGCTTTCCCTGGCGTTTTACTATCAGGATGCCCCACTGGATGTCTCTTTGTGTAGCGTTACTGCTCTGATCACACCTCGGGCACAGATGATGGAAACGGCCCAGGCAGCGTGCGTTGAGCTGGAAGCCGAAGCCGCACCAGAGGCAGAGACGGGTGTTGTGTTTGCTCTGCTCGGCGCTACTGAGGATGGCACAACAGAACTGGACAGCGTCATAGTGGATGCAACTTCGCAGGAGTCTCCTGTGCTCATGGCATCTGTTGACAGCAACGGTATTCTGGCGGTGGCAGCGGCGCAAACGGCAAATCCGAAGTTTACTGTGCAGTACTATGCCTGGTTGGATGTTGTGGCGGACAGCGGCAGTGAGACAAATAATCTGCCAATTATTGATACCCACAGCGACAGCGGCGCTGTTCTCCCCCAGAACGGCATAACACCCAAAACAAAAACACTGTATCTGGAAGAGACAGCATCCGGCTCCGGAGTTTATGGTATCAAGACCGTCAGCGCCCTGACCCGGGTGTACGGCAGCCATGATTACCAATATATCACCGCACCCAACCTGACCTACTTCAACCGTCTCTACGAGAACGGGCACTACACATTAAAAGAAATTTGGATTTTAAAGGATGGGAAAGACGCTGAAAGCGTAAGTCAGGCGGACTGGGACGTATATGATCCGGCTGTTACCCACTTCACCAACCGCAGCCAATCGGTAAACAGCAGCACTGTGCTGATTACCGACGGAACGGTCATCCGACTTGTTTTTGACACCACGGAGAGCATCTATACCAATGCCGTCAACTTCTATGATTATGACATCACCAATGATGGCGTTCATACAGCGGCGCAGGGCATCAACAGTGCCTCCAACTATACCGGAAGCGGGACAAAGTTGGCCTTCGGTAATAACAACACGGATACAGGCTTGGCCGGAGAGACATGGAACGGGAACACACTGAACAAGGCCAACAGTAACGGTTACAGCGGCTGTACTTTTGGATTAGCCACCGGTCTCAGCAACGGAAAAATTCAGTACGCCAGCGGCCTTGACGTACCCAAGCTGTTTGATGACGGAAACGCGATAGGAAAAACATCCTATGACAGCGGGCAATATACCCTTTCCTTTGAGCGCATAGGCGATACTTACACACTTTCGTCCGTGGGAGGAACATCTTCCGCGACCAGTTTGCAGACCTTTACAGGCAGATGGAACTGGAATAACACACGGAAAATCTGGTCGAATCACTTCTGGCCCATGGACAATGTCACAAATACCGACCCGCACACAGGCATCCCCGGTAATACAGGAACTTATATAGGGGCATCCGGGACAGAGAAATCTTACCCGGAGAGCGATAACGGCATTGCGCACAACAACATGTTCGGTATGCAGTATACGGTGCAGTTCACCCTTACCGAGGATTATGCCGGGCCCTTGGAATACTACTTCTTCGGCGACGACGATATGTGGGTGTTCCTGGATGGCACGCTGGTATGCGATATTGGCGGCGTCCACAGTTCTGTAGGCGAATATGTGAACCTGTGGGATTATGTTTCTCAGGGAAGCGCCGGGACCCACACCCTGAGTTTCTATTACACGGAGCGTGGTTTGTCCGGCTCCACCTGCTATATGCAGTTCACGCTTCCGTCGGTATCTTCCATCACACCGGAACAGAATACCGGTCTGCTGACGGTTCAAAAGCTGGTGGAGGGCGCGGTAGACAGCGACGAGGAGTTCCATTTTGCAATAATGTTTACCGATGAAAACGGGAATCCCTTGCCGGATGATTACTCCTATACCCGTTATACGGCGGATGGCACAGTGGTCAAGCAGGATGTCATTATCTATGACGGCGGCTCCTTTGAACTGAAAGCCGGAGAATATGTCATCATCAACTATCTGCCTTATGGCACAAGATATACCATTACTGAGACGGATGTACCCTATTATGTGGTGACCTATCAGGTAGACGGCATCACACCAACCAATGGAAATACCGCCGCAGGGCAAATTCCGACAGGCGGAAATGGGTCCGTTGTGTTTACAAACACCGCGATGCCTGTTCTGCCTGAGACCGGCGGAGCCGGAATGCAACCGTATATCACAGGAGGACTGCTTCTGATCACAGCGGCGGGCTTGCTCCTGTCTTATATCCATTTCAAGCGCAGAAAGGAGGAAAATTCATCTTCCTGAAGCGCATGACCATAAAAGATAGAAACGAATAAAGAAAGGATAACAAGAGTAATGAAAACAATCAAACGCATTTCCTGCCTGCTTCTGGCGCTGGCGCTGATCTTGGCCCTGTCCGTCACCGCCTTTGCCCAGAATATTGATTCTGGGAAGGGCGGCACTGCAAGCATCACCGTCAAGAACGCATCAAAGGGCGAGACCTACAAAGTCGTAAAACTCTTTGACGCATCCGTAACCGGCAAAGAAGACGGCTCCATCGTCTATACCGGTACTATTCCTGAAGGTCTGGAAGATTACTTTGTGGTAGTTGACGGCTACATTCAGGTAAAAGACGCTGCTAAAACAGCGGACGGCAGTCTGTCTGAAAACGCTGTTGCCGCATTGAAAACCTGGGCTGAAGGGCAAACCCCCGATGCTTCAGCAGTGAGTGACGGCAGCGCACTGGTGTTCACCAATCTGCCCTTTGGCTACTATGTAATCACCACCACACAGGGTACTGCTATTACCGTCGACTCCACCAACCCCGACGCCATTGTTTACGACAAGAACTCCAAGGAACCCGGTATTACAAAGTCCGTTAATGATCCTGACGTTTACATCGGTCAGACTGTCACCTATACGACTACGGCAACCACGGCAAACTACCTGGGCGAAGGTAAGGATGCCGAAATCGTTACCCAGTATGTGATTGAAGATACTCTGCCTGCATTTCTGACGGATGTTACTGTCACCAGCATCACCATCGGCGGTGTTGCCTATACGGTTGACGGAGCTGTTCCCCAGTTTGGCACAGTTGCCGGGCATACAAACAAGGCAATCGTTATCCCCTGGGCTGAAAAGATTGACGGTAAGTATGTCAGCCTCTACAACAACGGCGCACAAATTGTGATTACTTACACTGCCAAGGTCACTGCGGAGGCAGTTGTTGACAGCAACGGCAACACAAACGAAGTCATTCTCACGCCTTACACAACTCCCGATGACGATACTACTCCTGATCCTTGGGAAGATACCTGGAGAGATGACGAGACCATCTGGACCTATGCCGCCGCGCTGAAAAAGGTCGATGAGAATGGCGCTCCGCTGGCTGGTGCCAAGTTCGCCGCCAATGGTCTGACGGTTACCGGCTCCAAGGGCAACTATACTGTTACTGCTTTTGATCCCGCTTCTACCACACTTGGCACTGAAATGGAGACCGATGACAACGGTCACCTGGTCATCAAGGGTCTGCCTTCCGACGTCACGCTGACTGTAACTGAGACCGAAGCTCCTGACGGCTATAACAAGCTGCAAGATTCCATTTCTCTGACGCCCACTGTCATCAATGAGACCGTTACCGTTTCTTCTAAAACTACATACTATGATGCAGATGGTAATGTTGTTGATGAAGAGACCAGCTCATCCACCACTGTGATCACCTATAACGAGAAGCTGAAAGAAGCTGCCGTTGAGGTTGAGAACAATAAGGGTCTTGAGCTGCCCAGCACCGGCGGTATCGGCACCACCATCTTCTATTTGCTTGGCTCCGTCCTGCTGGTGGGCGCTGCCATCCTGCTCATCACCAAAAAACGCATGAGCGCAGAGAAGTAATTTTCGCAAAACCGCTGCTGCAAAACCGGGGAGGGTCTCCCCTCCCCGGCCGCAGCCGCAAGGAGAACCGGATCAATGAAAAAACGGGATTTTTCCACTGTAATATTAATACTTGTTTTTCTTGTTGGGCTGTCCTTGCTGCTGTACCCCAGTGTCAGTGATTACTGGAACTCCTTCCACCAATCCCGGGCTATCGCCACCTACGCTGAGCAGGTGGCCAATATCGACAACGACCGCTATACTCAGCTCTGGGAGGACGCCGGGGCCTACAATCAGACCCTTGTGGGAAAGCAGAACCGCTTCCAGATCAGCGAGGAGGAGCGGGAGACCTATGAAAGCCTGCTGAACGTGGGCGGAAACGGCATCATCGGCTATATCGAGATCGCCAAAATCGGCTGTTCCCTGCCCATCTACCACGGCACGGACGAGGGTGTATTGCAGATCGCCGTGGGCCATATTGAGGGCACTTCCCTGCCCACCGGCGGAGAGAGCACCCACTGCGTCATCTCCGGCCACAGAGGGCTGCCCAGCGCCAAGCTATTCACCGACCTGGACAAGCTCATCGTCGGCGACACCTTCGTTCTCCGGGTCCTGGACGAGACCCTGACCTATGAGGTGGACCAGATTTTGATTGTGGAGCCCTATGAGCTGGACGCATTAGCCATCGAAGAGGGCCGGGATTACTGCACCCTGGTGACCTGCACCCCCTACGGCATCAACACCCACCGTCTGCTGGTGCGGGGCCACCGCGTGGCAAACGAGGAAGAGGCCGTTCAGATCCGCGTCACTGCCGACGCCATACAAATTGAGCCAGTTCTGGTCGCGCCGCTGGTGGCAGTGCCCATACTGCTCATTCTGCTTGTGGTGCTCCTGGTGAGCACCCGTAAAAAGAGAAGATAAGGAGGAAGGATATATGCGAAAAGGTAAGCGGCTGGCCGCGCTGCTGCTCTGCGCGTTGCTGCTTTGCTGCTCCGGCGTCAACGCCTATGCCCACGATGTACCTGATCCCGACCACTATCCATGTACCATCAATATATCCATGCATTATGGCGATACCGCCGTCCCCGGCGGCATGCTCACCTTATACCGGGTGGGCGACATCCATGAGGACGACGGGAACTACAGCTTTGTGCCCTCCGCCAGTTTTACCGGCTGCGTCAGCAGCTTTGAGGACATTCAGTCCAAAGAGCTTGCGCAAAAGCTTGCAGACTACGCAGAGGATAATAAAATCCCCTGCCGCACGCAGGAGATCAATGATCAGGGGCAAATTTCTTTCGCTGTGGAGCAGGGCTTGTATCTGCTGGTCCAGAACCAGGCCGCCGAGGGCTACCAGGTCGCCGCGCCTTTCCTTGTCAGCGTACCCATGAACGAGGACGGGACCTATATCTACGATGTGGACGCAAGTCCCAAGGTGGAGCTGACAAAAGCGCCCCAGCCTACCCCAACGCCTACGCCCAAGCCCCCTACCCTTGCCCAGACGGGACAACTGAATTGGCCGGTCCCGGTGCTGGCCATCCTGGGCCTGTGCCTGTTCTCTCTGGGTTGGCTGCTTCGCTTTGGCAGGAAGAAGGACGGCTATGAGAAATAAACTGGGAACCATTTGTATGATCCTGGGGACAGTGCTGATTCTTGCCGCGCTGTCCCTTTTCCTTTGGAACCGCCGGGAGGCGGAGCAGGCCGGAGAAGCGGCAGCAAGCATTCTCCCCCTGGTGGTGGAACAGATTGCGGAGACTGCTGCCGAAGATCCCGCGCCTCCTGACCCCTTTGACCCCACCATGACCGAGGTGGAAATCGACGGATATCTGTATATCGGCTATCTGTCCATTCCCGCGCTGGGTCTGGAGCTGCCCGTGATGTCAGAATGGGACTACACGCGGCTGAATATTGCCCCCTGCCGCTATTCTGGCTCCACCAAAACCGACGATCTGGTGATCGCCGCCCACAATTTTGCCCAGCATTTCGGCGGCCTTTCCGGCCTCTCTGGCGGCGAACAGGTGATTTTTGTGGACATGGACAACGTGGTCAGCACTTACACCGTGGTGTCGGTGGAAATTTTGCCCCCCACCGCCGTTGAGGAGATGACCAACGGAGAGTATGACCTGAGCCTTTATACCTGCACCTACGGCGGCCAAAGCCGCGTCACTGTGCGCTGCGACCGTTGGTCATCCTGAACGAAGTGAAGGATCCCGGCCGGTGACGCTGGGCGCTTCTCGGTGCGCCCGCATAAGGCTCCCCTTGTCAGGGGAGCTGTCACGCATAGCGTGACTGAGGGGTAGTCAAAGGGTGCGGTGAAGCAAACCCCTCCGCCTCACTGCGTTCGGCACCTCCCCTGTCAGGGGAGGCTTGAAAGGCGCGCGGCAAACCAGCGGTCATCCTGAACGAAGTGAAGGATCCCGGCCGGTCACGCTTGGCGTCCTGTTCACGGGATTCTTCGTCACTTCGTTCCTCAGAATGACAGCATCTTTTTGGTGCAACAGACGGGCGATTCGTGAATCGCCCCTATGAATGGGTTCTGAGGGCGCTTGTATGGGCGCTTCTCGATGCGCCCGCTAAAGGCTCCCCTTGTCAGGGGAGCTGTCACGCATAGCGTGACTGAGGGGTAGTCAAAGGTAGCGGCGAAGCAAACCCCTCCGCCTCACTGCGTTCGGCACCTCCCCTGTCGGGGGAGGCTTGAAAGGCGTGCAGATTCGAGAAGAAAGCCGCCCGTCTGCGGTTCAGAATGACAGACGTTTCTCGTTTCCCTCCTCTGGATGACTCTCCGATAATAGTAAAACAACCGGGCTGACTGCTTGACGCATTCAGCCCGGTTGCCGTCTGCCTGTCCGTTTTCGCGGGCAGACAGACATCATGGGGAAAAGAGGTTTGTATGAAGAAAAAACGGCTTTTGTTCTGTAAATTATTCGGCAAACAGCGGGGTGGACAGGTACCGGTCTCCGGTGTCGGGCAGGAGGACTACGATGGTCTTGCCCTCGTTCTCCGGGCGCTTTGCCAGCTCAACGCCGGCCCAGACGGCTGCGCCGGAGGAGATGCCCACCAGAACGCCCTCTTTCTTGCCCACTAACTTGCCGGTGGCAAAGGCGTCCTCGTTGGAGACGGTGATGATCTCGTCATAGACCTTGGTGTTCAGCACATCGGGCACAAAGCCTGCGCCGATGCCCTGGATCTTATGTGCGCCGGCCACGCCGGTGGACAGAACGGCGGAGGAAGCGGGCTCAACGGCAACCACCTTGACCTCGGGCTTTTTGCTCTTCAGGTATTCGCCAACGCCGGTGACGGTGCCGCCGGTGCCAACACCTGCCACGAAGATATCCACTGCGCCGTCGGTATCCGCAAAGATTTCGGGACCGGTGGTCTCAAAGTGGGCCTTGGGGTTCGCGGGGTTGGTGAACTGGCCGGGAATGAAGCTGTTGGGGATCTCCTTAGCCAGCTCCTCGGCCTTGGCAATGGCGCCCTTCATGCCCTTTGCGCCTTCGGTAAGCACCAGCTCCGCGCCATAAGCCTTCATCAGCTGGCGGCGCTCAACAGACATGGTCTCGGGCATGACGATGATGATGCGGTAGCCTCTCGCGGCGGCCACGGCGGCAAGGCCGATACCGGTGTTGCCGGAGGTGGGCTCGATAATGGTTGCGCCGGCCTTCAGCTTGCCGGAGCTCTCCGCGTCGTCGATCATGGCCTTGGCGATACGGTCTTTCACGGAACCGGCGGGGTTAAAGTACTCTAACTTTGCCAGGACTTTCGCCTTCAGGCCAAGTTCTTTTTCGATATGAGTGAGCTCAAGCAGAGGGGTCTTTCCAATAAGCTGATCGGCAGATGTATAAATAGCAGACATGATTTTTACTCCTTTAATAAATTATTTTTATGGATGGATGAGCGGACAATCTATTCAGCGGGTCAACATCGGAAAGCTCCGGTGCTGTAATTTTCTTTGAAAAACATATTCACAGCTCCTCTGTGATTTTTATTCCCTACTTCCCCGGTAGGTTGTTTGTATAATATTCCTTCAAGCCTGATTTGTCAATACCTTTTTGAAAAAAATTTTGACCGCCAGGGCCTGTGGCCTTTGGCGGTCATTCCTTTTTCCTCTCCGCTTTCAAAGCGGCGAAGTACATATCCAGATACATTTTATAGGCAAAGGCGATAACCGCCTTTCGCAGCAGGAACTTCTGTTCCGTGTCCTCCACGCCCACATTGTCCAGCTTATCCTTAAAGCCGAAAACATAGTCCAGCACGTTTTTCAGCTCTTTCCGGAAATACTCATAGGCCGTCTCCGTGGGGTAAGAATCCTGCTGGATCTGCAGCATCAGGTTGATATTGTCGATAGAAACGGAGACTTTGGCAATACTGATATAGATCAGGTACGAGATCTGCTCCCTTGAATACTGCTTTTTGACAGGGTTGGACACAAGCCCCTTTTTCACATAGTTGCTGACCATGGAGGCCGTCAGCTCCATGTCGGGAAAAGGCGCGAAATAGCCGTTGATATATTTTACCGTCTGCTCCAGATACAGCCCCACGTCCGGGATCTCGTTGTAGGCCGGCAGACAAAACTCTTTTATCCCGGCGGCAATGCCGGATCGCATCAAATCACTCATGGGTTCATTATAGCTCTGCTTTTTCTTCTTGTCAAGAATAGCCGGTGATAAGTTTTTAAATAACCGTTAACAGGATAAGTAAAAGCGGTTATACTTCACACATCGGTTATTGCAAAACCGATATAACGTTTTTTGAAATTGGAGAACACTATGAAAATAAAAATCGTTGCCGATTCCTCCGCAAATCTTTATACCCTGGACGGGCCTGACTTTGACTTTTCCCCCGTTCCGCTGAAGGTGCTGGCTGGGGACAGGGAGTACGTGGATGACAGCCGTCTGGATGTGCCGCAGATGCTCAAGGAGCTGAAGGAATACAAGGGTAAATCCAGCACCGCCTGCCCCAGCGTGGGCGACTGGCTGGAGGCTTTCGGCGACGCGGATATTGTCTACGGCAGCGCCATCACCAGCCATCTCTCCGGCTGCTACAATGCCGCCGCCATCGCCGCGGATGAGTACCGGGGCCGCTACCCGGGCCGGAAAGTCTTCATCCTGGACACCCTCTCCACCGGACCGGAGATGGAGCTGATCACGGAGAAATTCCGGGAGCTGATCTTCGCCGGGCTGGACTTTGAACAGGTCTGCCGGGAGATCAGGGACTATCATCAGCGCACCCACCTGATGTTCTCTCTGGAGTCTCTCTCCAACTTCGCCAAAAACGGCCGGGTCAGTCCGGCGCTGGCAGCGGCAGCCGGGATTTTGGGCATTCGCATTGTGGGCGAGGCCAGCGAGATCGGCGACCTGGAGCCCATGCACAAGTGCCGGAGCGGTCAAGAATTCAAACGATGTCTGTGGGGTTCGTCACAATGTCCGGCTCCGCCGTCAGCGACAGCTTGACGGTGAAGCGGTCCCCGCAGTCGATAATCTGTGTGCTGAGTTCCTTATTGGCGTTGCTTACACCCATTTGGTATAGTCCTTTCCGGGGTCAGAAGGACCCTGTACAGTATATGCCCCGGGGCGCGAAAAGGCGCCGGAGGGTTTTCCGGCGCTCAAAAGAGGTTCCAGGGAAAAATGTCCGGCGGCGGGGCGGTGAAGACCAATGGCCGCCCGTCCTCCGGGTGGGAAAAGGACAGCATGTGGGACCAGAGGGCAATGGGGCAGCCGTCCTCAAGGAGGCTGTATTTCCGGTCTCCCATCAGGGGCAGGCCCCGGGAGGAGAACTGGCAGCGGATCTGATGGGTGCGGCCGGTGATAAGCCGGATTTTCACCAGGCTCAGGCCCTGGGCTCGTCCCAGGGTCTCATAGCGCAAGATGGCCTGCTGCACGCCCTTGCCGGTTGCGTCCGCCACATAGGTCTTGCGCTCTGCCTTGTCCCGGGCCAGCAGGTCCACCATCTCGCCCCGAGGCAAAGTCTCGCCGTGGACCACGGCCAGATAGTCCTTGTCAAAGCCGCCCTCCCGGATCTGGCGGGACAGCTCGGAGGCCGCGGCGGCGTTCCGGGCCAGCACCATCAGCCCGCTGACCACCCGGTCCAGCCGGTGGACAGTGCGGATGTCCTTTGTCCCCAGTTCGGCGCGCAAAAGCTCCGGCAGTCCCCCCGGCTCATCCGTGGAGAGCACCCCGGCAGGCTTCAGGCAGAGAACAATATCCTTGTCGGTGTAGAGAATGTCCATAAAATTCCTTTCCTTCATGTCATCCTGAGCGTATGCGAAGGATCCCGGCCGGGGACGCTGGGTACTTCTATTCACGGGATTCTTCGCCGCTTCGCGGCTCAGAATGACAGCTTTATTATGCGCGGTTCGGAGCGAAACTCCTTCGCCGTCAAAGGCTTCCAGCCTTTGACGGCGAGAGTATTTTACCACATTTCCACATGCTTTCTCAACAGCTTTGGCGCAAAAGAGGTGGAGTTTGGGCGAAATCTGTGGTATGATATGTTTGAGGTGTTATTGGGAATGAACGAGATCGAAAAAAACGGCTGTCCTCAGCGTCGCGCCTGCGGCGGCTGCCAGCTACAGAACATGAGCTATGCCGAACAGCTTTTGCATAAGCAGAAAAAAGAGGTCTCCCTGCTGGGCCGCTTCGGCCATGTGGAGGAGATCATGGGCATGGACCATCCCCTGCATTACCGGAACAAGGTCCACGCCGCCTTCGGCCTGGACCGGAACCGGCGGGTAGTCTCCGGCATCTACCAGCCGGGCAGCCACGCCATCGTGCCGGTGGACGCGTGCATGATCGAGGATGAGCTGGCAGACAAAATCATTGTCAGCATACGAAAGCTGCTGCCGGAGTTCAAAATACAGGTCTATGACGAGCGCAGCGGCAGCGGCTGGCTGCGGCATGTGCTGGTGCGCCGGGGCTTTGCCACAGGGCAGGTCATGGTGGTGCTGGTGGCGGTCTCCCTCATTTTTAAGCTGCAAAAACCCTTTCTGGCAAAGCTTTTAACGCTTCACCCGGAGATCAGCACCGTGGTGCTGAACATCAACGACCGCTTCGGCCCGGTGGTGCTGGGCCGGCGGGACAAGGTGATCTATGGCCCAGGGTATATTGAGGATGTCCTCTGCGGCAAGCGCTACCGCATCTCCCCCAGCTCCTTTTACCAGATCAACCCGGCGCAGACGGAAAAGCTCTATTCCGCGGCGGTGGAATTTGCGGGTCTGACGGGAAAGGAGACGGTGCTGGACGCCTACTGCGGCATCGGCACCATCGGCCTGACGGCAAGCGACCGTGCAAAGCAGGTCATCGGCGTGGAGTTAAACGGCGACGCGGTGAAGGACGCCATTGTCAACGCCCGGCTCAACGGCGTGAAAAACTGCTGGTTTACCCAGGGGGACGCGGG
>JBJDXP010000026.1:0-3806 GCA_051866735.1 Candidatus Limivicinus sp. | reverse complement strand
GCTCCACCACCTGCCCCGGCTGCGGCGAGACGCTGGAGTTCGACCTGGACAGCGACGACGAGTGACAAAATTAGGTTGACAAAGAGCGTCCGTGCGGAAAAACCGCACGGACGCTCTTCCGCTTGTCAAAAAAGTCCTGTCAGGACTTTTTTGACCGCTTCAACCGCCGAGCGTTTTGAAATCTTCAAAACGCTGCTTCGCCCAAAAAGCTTGAAAAATCAAGCTTTTTTGCGACGGGCTATTTTAACGCGAGGCGGGTCTTAACCCCCTCGCGCTCCCCCGCGACTCTGTTGTTGACGATTTAAGCATAGTTTTTGACAGTCTAAGAGCTATTGACAAATGTCGAATGATATACTATCCTGCCATAGAAAAGGATGGTAATGAAAAATGGCAATGATATGGCAAGTGGTTCTGATCACGGCGATCGCCGGTGTGGGCGGAACAGGACTGGGCGGCTTGATCGGCGCGCTGTTCAAAAAGGACAGTACCCGGATCGTAAGCCTCCTGCTGTCCTTCGCCGGGGGCGTGATGATGGCGGTGGTCTGCTTTGACCTGATCAGCAGCGCGATCCTGCCGGAGAACGCCGATGCGCCCATCAGCGTTTTCATCGTTATGGCCAGTATTCTCTTCGGCTATTGCGTGGTATATCTGCTCAACTACATCATCGACAAAAACACAAACCACGAGGTGGCCCATATTGACGCCGACCACCCCCATACGGCCGACGATCTGGACGAGCTGATCCACGCCGACCACTACGAGGAGCACCGGAAGATGAACAGCTCCTACCAGCTCTTCATCGGCGGGCTGGTCATGGCGGCGGCCATTGCCCTGCACAACCTGCCGGAGGGCATGGTCATCGGCGCAACCTATGCGGCGGACGCCGTGGAGCTGTCCCCCTCCTCTCTGGGCAGCGGCCTTGTGATGGCGGTGATCATCGGCCTGCACAATATTCCCGAGGGCATGGCCGTAGCCGTGCCGCTGATCTCCGGCGGCATGAGCCGGACCAAGGCGGTGCTGCTCACCGCCGTCACCGGCGCGCCCACGGTCATCGGGGCCCTGCTGGGCTTCTGGGTGGGTATGCTCAGCCCCCTGGCCCTGTCCCTCTCGCTGAGCTTTGCCTCCGGCGCCATGCTGTATGTGGTGCTGGGCGAGCTTCTGCCCGAGGGCATCCTGATGTGGCGCAGCAAAATGCCCGCCACCGCAGCCCTTGTGGGTATTTTGGTGGGCCTGCTCCTTATTTACGTCTGATCCATGGCAAAGACCCCGCAGCCAGCGGCTATGTGCCCTGTCTGCGGGGTCTTTTGCTGTATAGACGCAAAAATTTTTGTTTTCTTTGCAATATCCGCCCGAAAACGGCGTTAATATGAGTGAAGGCCTTCAGGAAGGAGGAAACGCAATGGAAGATTTCCAGATCGTGGAGCTTTACTGGCAGCGGCAAAGCTCCGCCATATCGGAGACCGCGGCAAAATACGGCGCCTACTGCCGCACCGTGGCCTATAACATTCTCTCCAACACCGAGGATGCGGAGGAGTGCGTGAACGACACCTACATGAGCGCCTGGAACGCCATGCCGGACAAGCGGCCGGAACGGCTGGCCCCCTTTTTGGGGAAGATCACCCGGAACCACGCCCTGTCCCGGATGCGGGGCCGGGCCCGGCAGAAGCGGGGCGGCGGAGAGCTAACTCTGGCCCTGGAGGAGCTGGACGAGTGCATCCCCTCCCCGGCTGACGTGGAACGGGAAGCGGAGCGCCGGGAACTGGCGGCGGCCGTGGGCGCGTTTATTGACGGTCTGCCAGAACCGGAGCGGCAGGTTTTTGTCAGCCGGTACTGGTATCTGGCCCCGGTGGACGAGATCGCGGAAAAGTTCGGCTTTTCCCGGAGCAAGACCGCCAGTATGCTCTTCCGCTGCCGGAACAAGCTGCGAAAATTTTTAGTGCAGGAGGGCTTATGCTGAATTCCGAGGAGCTCATTGCCGCCATGAGCGATATTGACGAGCGGCATATTATCGAGGCCGGGCAGAAGCTGGGCTATACGGACAAAAAAGGAAAAAACGGGCGGAAAAAGACCCTGCGGGTGCTGCTGATCGCCGCAGTCATCAGCGTACTCTTTGCCGCCACCGCCGCCGCCACCGGCTGGTTCGGCTTTTCTTCCCGTGTAACGCCTGCGGAAGACCCTTTGGGCCTCTCCGAGGGCGGGTATATCTCCATGAACGATTACGCGGACACGCCTGCCGGGCAGGCCCACGCCGAGTGGTGCCGGTTCTGGAATGAATATGTGAGCAGCCATGAATTTGAAAACTACGACGAGCTGAGCTGGCTGGGCGGCAACGAGGAGCTGGAAAGCTATTATCACATCTACGCGGCCTATGATCAGGCAATGATGGACAAACTGCTGGAGATCCGGGATCAAAACGGGATCTCTTTACACACCGAAGCGGTAAATGTGCCGAATCTGGAATATTTCTACAAAGTACTGGGAATAGAGCCGTTCATCGACGAAAGTTTCAAATCTTCCTTATTCCCGAAAGTCATCTATGAAGACGGTTCCTTCTCCGCCGAGGGGGCGATTTACTTTGGCGAGTATTCCTACATGTTCAGCCTCATCAAAGGCATGAAAGGGGTTCTGGACCCCAGCTTTAATTACCTGTATCGCGCAGGGGATTATCAGGAATGGCAATACACGACGCAGGAAGGACAGCTTCTCAATCTGGCGGTGTACACCGGCCCCATTGACCGGGGGGGCCTTGACTGTTTTATCTTCTGCGAGGGGAAGGACTGTCTGGTCACCATCTTCGGTTCACTCCCCTGTGCGGAGGACAGCTTCCGCGCCGTGGAGGAATACGCGGAGCTTTTTGACTACGGCATCCTCTGCAACGCAAAACCCGATCTGTCCTCCGTTCTCGACACGGCGCCCACCGCGGTCAAGCCGAAAGGGGAGCTGCTGACGCTGGCCGACTGGGTGGAGACCGCTGAATACAAGGCCGCAACGGAGTTTCAGATGATCTTCCGGGATTACACCGAAGCGACGGGGGAATTTGAATACGCAGTAAAGGGCTATCCCGCTTTCTTCTACTACGGCAGCTTTCCCACAGGCATCGGCTCCATTGACGAGGCATATAACCGCATTCTTGAAGAATACGCGCTTCAGCCCGCCGGAAAGGCGGAAGCCGTCTGGGGCGGCCAAAATGTTCCGGCGGAGTATCTCCGTCCTGACAGGGGACTCAAGTGCCCGGAGGGCGTTGATTATACCACCTTTCCTTATCTCACCGCAGAGGAGATTTATGAAATCCTGGGCTGCGGCGACTTCTTCACCGGCGATGAGTCAATCAATCTGGCCATTGTCTATGATAACGGTGCTTTTCTCTGCTACAACAGCAAGGTATATGTTCATTACATCCCCAAGGGCTGCTTCTATCCCCTGATGCGCTACTGCCTGCACCCGGAGATGGAGGGCTGGGCCTATGACACAGCCTGCGGCGAGCAGGTGTATATCACCCAGGCAGGGGAAATGGTGTACCCGGTGGGCGGATACAGTACGATTCTCTATGAGACGGACCTGGCCTATGTGATTGCGCTGAACGAATCCGGCCAAAACGAACCCTACTATCTGGAGCTGCTGGCGGACAGCATTGATTTTACCAAGTTCAAATAACGACAAGCGGTCATGCTGAGTTCTACTCACTCAGCATGACCGCTGTTTCATTTTACTTTTACGTCCCTCCGTGATATAATGATAAAACTATGATTTTGAACGGAGGGCGGCCCATGTACAAGCCGTTGGCAGACGAGATAAGACCCAAATCC
>JBJDXP010000025.1:0-20327 GCA_051866735.1 Candidatus Limivicinus sp. | reverse complement strand
TCGAGATCCAATATTCCGATGGCCGCACCGCCAAGCTGGACGAGCACTTCGACTCACCGGAGCATGCCGCCAATGTGGTGCGCCGCATGCTCCAGAACTCCGGTAAGGTGCTGGACAATGCCAGCCCTATCATCACCTCCCGGCTGGCCAGAAACATCCGCGTTTCGGTCATCAAGACCCCGGTGCTGGACGAGGACGCTGGCGTAGCCGCATCCATCCGTATCGTCAATCCAAGGAATCTCACCAAGGAGGACTTCGTAAAAAGCGGGACTGCCACGGATCAGATGCTGGACTTCCTGTCTGCCTGCCTGCGCTACGGTGTATCCGTCTGCGTGGCGGGTGCCACCAGCTCCGGCAAGACCACGGTGGCGGGCTGGCTCCTGTCCACCATCCCCGACCGCAAGCGCATCTTCACCATTGAGGACGGCTCCCGCGAATTGCAGCTTGTCCGGGAACGGGACGGCAAGGTCGTCAACTCCGTAGTCCACACCCAGACCCGCGACAGCGAAAACGAGCGCCAGCGCATCGACCAGATCGCACTGCTGGATATCGCCCTGCGCTTCAATCCCGACGTCATCTGTGTGGGCGAGATGCGCGGCCCCGAGGCCAATGCCGCCCAGGAAGCCGCCCGTGTGGGCATTGCGGTTCTGACCACCATCCATTCCAACTCCAGCGAGGGCACCTACCGGCGCATGGTATCCCTGTGTAAACGTGCCGTGGATACCCCGGACGATACCCTCATGGGCTATGTCACCGAGGCGTACCCCATCGTGGTTTACTGCCGCCAGCTGGAGAACAAGGAGCGCCGCATCACAAACATCTCCGAATGCGAGATCCTGCCGGACGGCACAAGAAAGCTCCACAAGCTGTATGAGTATGAGATCACGGAGAACCGGATGGAGGGTGACCGCTTTATCATCGAAGGTCAGCACCGGAAGTGTGAGGAGATGTCCGGAAGCCTCCAGCGGCGCTTTATCGAGAACGGCATGCCCCGCGGTGAGCTGGAGGCTTTCCTCCAGAGGAAGGAGGTAACCGCATGACCATGATCCAACTGATTGCCTGCGCGGGCATGATCGCAGGACTCTTTATGGTGCTGAACATCTCTCCCAGAGAGATGAGCGAAAGCATCTTCTCAAGACTGACTACGGCTCCCGGCAGTATCCGCGCGGATATCAATGAAACCACCAAACGAAAAAAGGCTGGCTTCTTCCGCCGGGAGATCTCCGAAGCACAGGCGGTTCTGGCCGCATCCGGTCGGGAGGGGAAATTCCCCCTCGTATGTATGACCTCTCTGCTGCTGTTTGCTCTGGGCGCCTGCATCGCCATCCTTGCCGGGAACGCCTTTCTCGTTCCGGTCCTGGCGGTGGGGATGATGCTGGTTCCGTTCTGGTATGTGAAACTGACAGCCGGAGGCTTCAAAAAGGATGTGGCTGCAGAGCTGGAAACGGCGCTGTCCGTTATCACCACAGCCTATCTGCGCACCGAGAACTTCCAGCAGGCTGTTGAGGAAAATGTCCGGTATCTTCACCACCCCGTGCAGGAGGTATTCCAGCGGTTTCTGACACGCATCAAGCACATTGATCCGGATCTGGATGCGGCACTGGATGAGCTCAAAAATGCCATCGACAACGAAGTCTGGCGGGAGTGGTGCGAGGCGGTCTCCGCTTGCCAGGCCGACCGCAGTCTGAAAACCACGCTTCCGCCCATCGTAGCCAAGCTGTCGGATATGCGTGTGGTCAACGGCGAGCTGGAGAATCTGGTGTATGGACCCCGCAAGGAGTTTATCACCATGGCGATCCTGGTCATCATCAATATTCCGTTGGTGCGCTTCATCAACAAAGACTGGTACCACACGCTGACGGGAACGCTTCCCGGCCAGGCGGTCATCGCCCTGTGCATTGCCGCTGTGTTCGTTTGCTTCGCTTTCGTGATCAAGCTGACCCAGCCCATCGAATACCGGAGGTGAGGACATGAAAATACTCTTGTTCCTGTTTGGTATGGCTTTGGCCGCCGGACTGTATTTCGTCCTTGCCGACCTGCTGAAGATCCCTCGGCTGGCAACGGAACGCGCCCTCATTTCCGCGGGACGGCGTGACCGGAGCCTGGTCAAATCTCTGGAGGCTCTCATCCTCGGTTGGGCAATCAAAGCCGCCCGATTTGTCCATCTGGACGAGTATAAGCGCAGAAGGCTGGAGAGCAAGTTGGGCGCCGCTGGATTGGACATGACTCCTGAAGTTTATACCGCATATTGCATTCTGAAACCCTGCCTGATCCTGTTTGGCGTTATTCCATGTCTGCTGATCCTGCCAATCCTGACCCCGCTCATTGTTGTGCTGGCCATTCTGACCTATTTCAAGGAAAGCCGCCGTGCTGATGAGCTGGTCAAGGCACGTTTGGAACTGATTGAGGACGAACTGCCCCGCTTTGTCGCCACCATTGAGCAGGAGCTGGCTGCCAGCCGCGATGTGCTTCACATTTTGGAGAACTATAAGAAACACGCCGGGCCGGACTTCGCCAGAGAACTGGATGTGCTGACAGCGGATATGCGTTCGTCCTCTTATGAGGCGGCGCTGATCCGCTTTGAGGCCAGAATGGGCTCTGCC
The DNA here is from genome assembly GCA_051866735.1 of Candidatus Limivicinus sp. Classification (GTDB taxonomy): domain Bacteria; phylum Bacillota; class Clostridia; order Oscillospirales; family Oscillospiraceae; genus Limivicinus. The sequence continues at coordinate 17,724 of JBJDXP010000025.1, read as the reverse complement.
ATTGTCTCGGACATTGTCCGGGGATTGGTGGGCGTGCTCCAGGGCGATGATGGTCGGATGTACTTCCAGATGCTGGCCCATGACCTCAAAGTTCTGGAACTGCAGCGGCTCAAAGCAAAAGCGGCAAAGATCCCGCCTAAGATCCGGGTGTTCAGCTTTGTCATGCTCATGTGCTTTATGCTCACCTATATCGTGATCATTGTCTATCAGATCATCACCTCGATGGGTACGCTGTTCTAAGGGGGTAACCAATGAAGAAATATCTGAAGAAACGCCCCGGCGAAGGCTATATCGATGTGTGCGTCCTGGTTCTCTGCGCCATGCTGGTGCTGGCATTGGTCGTCCGCGTGCTTCCGGTCTATGTGGCCAAACAGCAGCTCGATACCTATGCGGTGGAGCTGGTGCGGGAAGCAGAGATTGCGGGCTGCGTGGGTACGGAAACAAGCCGCCGTGCCGCGACGCTGACCGACAGCACCGGCCTTGACCCGGATATCCGGTGGTCAAAGACCGGGCGCATCCAGCTCAACGAGGAAGTTACGGTGACACTGACGCTGGACATGGACATCGGCCTTTTCGGAGGATTTAGCTCATTTCCGATAACGCTGACGGCGGAGGCAACCGGAAAGTCGGAGGTGTACTGGAAATGAGGAAACTGACCTTTCGCCGCCGCCCCGGTGAGGGCACCCCCATGATTCTCGCAATCGTGCTGGTTCTGCTTATGCTGTTTTGCGCCATTGCGGAATACAGCCGGGTATGGATCATCGCCCAGGGCGTGAAGGAAGCCACCCAACAGGCCATCATCTCTACTGTCAACGACAACTACGACGATGTGTATCACGCTGTCCGGGAGGGCTATGCCGCAGGCTGGTATCCGGATGGCGGCGGAAACTGGGACGAGAGCCTCGACATTGGGGATATCTACGGCCAGCTTTCCTCTACCTTGGGATTGCAGAATGCCGGTGGGGACACCTACCAAAAAATCGTTGATGGTGTGATGGAATACGCCATCTCCGGCCTGACAGTAGAGGTACAGAATAACGATCTCAGCTCTGGACAAAGCGAGGGCTATACAGCTATCGCGGAACTCCATCTGGAGGTGCCCATCCGCTTTCTCGGAAACCTGCTGCCATCTGCTGAAATGACGTTACATGTGGAGGCCAAGTATGTGCCTCTTTTTTGAAATCTTCGTTCTTTTCAATAGACTTCCACGGAAAGGTGTGGTATTGTCCGTTTGAAAGGAAAACTTTATGGAGGTAAACGCTATGACAGAAAAGACAAAAAGAATCGTCATCATCGCCATCGGCTGTCTGCTCTGCGCAGCGGCGGCGATTGGAATCGCCACCCGGTTCGGCGGTCATACTGGCGTGCCTTCCGGTACGGTAATTGATACGCCCCAGGATGATATCGATCCCACCGTAAGGATCAATGACAACGGCGAAACGCTGAACTCCGGGCTGGAAGTGAATATTAAGACAGAGGTGCCTGATGCCAGCGATCCCGCTGCCGGAGCCGACTCCTCTGGTACGGAGCAGACCATCCAGGCAGATCCCGTAAAACCGGAAGCACCGGAAAAACCGGAAGCGCCGACCGGCACCACCCAGTTGCCGGATGACCACAAAGCAGAGGATGTCCCTGCATCTGAACGCAAGACTGAGGATGAAGCCCCGCCCACCTATGAGCAGCAGCCCACAGTCACCTCGTCCAACAACGACAACGAGCCTGCCGCTGGCAGCACCAACAGTGCCGGTCAGGTCTATGTTCCTGGCTTCGGCTATGTGGACAACAGCGGTGGCAACGACGGTGGAACCCTGGATGATATGTATGAGAACGGCAATAAAATCGGAATCATGGGCGGTGATTAAGCCGCCCACACATGAGAAAGCGCAGTCGAAAACGGCTGCGCTTTTTTCATGGGAAGGAGGTCTTTCATGAAACGAGTCCTCGCGCTTATCCTTTCGGTTGTTCTTCTCTGCGGCATCGCCATTCCTGCGTATGCCACAGGCGACGGCAACTTTGACGGCGGCGGAGGGAACATGGGAAGCGGTAACTCTTCGAGTTATTGGAACCCCGGTATGGACGGTGTGCGGGTGACTGTTGTCAATGCGGAAAGCCACTCTGTGGTTGCCGGACCGGTGGATCTCACCAACCAGTCTCCGCCTACAGGCATCATCCACTTCGGCAAGGTCTGTAAGATTTCCTACAACGCAGGCAGATCCCTCTCTCCTGTAGTGGGAGGTTATTCCTACCGGAATCCGGCACAGAGCCTGCCGCGCATTGTCTCTTCCGGAAGTTACCCTGCCAGCATTGAAGCAATCCGAAGCTACTTCACTGACGAGCAGGTCATCCGCTCCCTGGCGGGTTATGTAGGCATGAACTTTGATACCCTTACCAATGGAACCTATAAGATCGTCGTGGAACCGATTGCTTATTTTTATTTCAAGGGCCAGATGTTTGCCATGACTGCTACGGAAGCGGCACTCTATGATCAGGTGGTAAGCGGTCAACTGCGCTACTGGATGGGATCGCTGACACATCAGAACCTGCCGCTGGCTATTTTTCTGGAGGAAGCGGATTTAGGATACCCCGCTTGGAGCGGTGGACGCTCTGGTAAGGTCAGCAATGACCAAATCATCTCTTCTCTGGGCATCGGCATCGTCCGGTTTAACGAGGAAACAGAGGACCCGGAGGAAAATGAGTATGACTACGAGTACCGAGTGGATACCGACGTCATCACCTCGGTTGAGGTCAGCGGCGGACAATCTGATCCGGACAATCCGGTCACAGTGCAATTCGTCATTGAGGGTCGAACCTACACTGTGAGCAATGTCTATTATCCTGACGGGGACAGCCAACTGGTCTGGGTCAAATGGCACACACCCTCAGAACCTTGCACTTGCATAATCCGCGTCCGTGTGCAGGGCGGCGGTTCGGCGCAGAGTACCATTACCGCAAACATTGTGGATCTGGACGGTCACGATCCTCCCAACCCGCTGGCGGATGATCGCAACGACAGCTTCCGTCCATCTCCTATTCCTTCCAACGCAGAGAACACTTCGGCTTCCTGGGGCATTTGGTCCCCCTGGTGGCGAGAGAACTGGGTGTGGGTTTCCGTTTGGGAGAAATGCTGGCACACGGACCGCTGGACCGACTCAAACGGAATCATTCACAGCGACAGGTGGTATCACTGGGTGGACAATGGTTATTGGGAGGACCAGGGCTGGTGGGAATTTGACTACAACAGCTATTCTGCCACCCTTTCCGCCTCCATGGATATCACACCGGACAGCCTGTCGCCTTCTGCAACGGCCACCACATTAAAAAGCGGTTACGGCATTCAGCAGAAAGTCACGGCCAGTGTAACCACGACACAAAGCTCCGCCGTCACAGCCGCACAGAATGCTGTGACCTATTTCCCGGAGTTTGGCTATGAAGGCTTCTGGCGTTTGCTGAAGCCCAGTATCAGCGGCAGACGCTCGACCTTTACCTTTAAGGAAAACCCATACAGCACATATAACCGTCCGACCCATTTCACACCCATCTGGTATCCGGACGGCAGCTATACGCCCTATACCTGGCTGCTGGACTGTTGGACGCCAGCGGGGATGCTCTCCATAAACCTCACCGACACCGTGATGATCTCCGGTGATCTGTGGGAGGAATGGCACATTGCTCCCACGAAATAACAACAAAATATTGGAGGTATTTTATGCACACTTTTAAGTTTAAGAGATTCGCCGTCATGCTCATGGTTGCTCTGGTCATGGTCTGCATGATGGCAACCACAGCCTTCGCCGCAGGCACCGGCGATGTGGCCGGTGCGGTGGAAAGCACCTGGCAGACCGCTTCCGGCCAGATCAAGACCGTGGTCAACAATGTGGTTTTCCCCGCCATTGACCTGATCCTCGCCGTGTTCTTCTTCGCCAAGCTCGGCACGGCGTATTTCGATTACCGCAAAAGCGGACAGTTTGAGTGGACGGCTCCCGCTATCCTGTTTGCGTGTCTGGTGTTTACGCTGACTGCACCCCTGTACATTTGGCAGATCATCGGCATTTAAGGAGGGCGCTCAATGACCTTCTTTGAACAGGAACTTCGGAAGATCGTCGGGACTGAATACCCGGACGCCACCTTCGTAGGCCGGGCCTGCTATGTTCGGTTGGACGAGATGAATCGGGCAAAAATCCAGTTTGTTACCACCGGCATCGCAAATCAATACAGCGCTCTGCGGCTGACAGTACTGAATCGCCAGGCGGGTGATGTAGACAATCTGCTGCTTCGTTTTTCTGACTTGTTCGGCAAGAAGATGGTGAATAACCCCAACTTCCGGGATGGCGTGATCCCTCACATCTGGGATGATTACGGCAAAGCAGATTGGTATGTCTATCATCCTAACAGCCGGGACTATCAAAAGCTGACCGATGCGGTGACCGACTATCTGGAGGTGTTTCAGGAACAGACCCATACCGCCGATCCGCAGTGGCAGCAAACCATGTAACAAATAACTGAAGCAAGGGGCCGTACCAACTGTGTGGCCCCTTGGCTTTTCTTCAATGCGGTTGGTGCGGCATCCTGAAAGGAGGTAGCCCTACCAATTGTTTATTTGGGATTTTGTAGCCGAGACAGTCCTGGGCCAAATCGTGGACTGGATCTACGGTCAGGTCATAGGTTTCTTAGGCAACTTCTTCGCAGAGATGGGTAACATGGGTGTCGAGTTGTTTGAGATGTCCTGGGTTCAGAGCATCGTGCTGTTTTTTTCCTATCTGGCCTGGGCGCTGTATGGTGTCGGACTGGTGGTGGCCTGCTTCGAGTGTGGGATCGAATATTCCTCTGGGCGGGGCAACATCAAAGAAATCGCCTTAAATGCCATTAAGGGTTTTATGGCGGTGAGCTTGTTTACTGTTGTTCCGGTCAGGCTCTATGAGTTGTCTGTCACCATGCAGGCCAGCCTTACCGCTGGCATCACCGGCTATGGCACTTCCATTGGAGAAGTGGCCACGGACATCATCAATACACTCAACGGTGTGGAATCGCTGACAGATGTGGCCTCCGGCTCTTACTTTGGCTTTGCGTCCATCACCAGTCCCATCATGCTGCTGTTCTGCATCATCCTCATGGCCTATGCGGTGATCAAAGTGTTCTTTGCCAATCTGAAGCGAGGCGGAATCCTGCTGATTCAAATCGCCGTTGGCAGCCTGTATATGTTCAGCGTTCCCCGAGGTTACACGGATGGCTTCGTCCAGTGGTGCAAACAGATTATCGGCCTGTGCCTGACGGCATTCCTGCAAGCTACTATCCTCATCGCGGGACTTATGGTATTTAAGGACCACGCATTGCTGGGACTTGGACTGATGCTGTCTGCTGGTGAGATTCCCCGGATTGCCGGAGCATTCGGGCTGGATACGACAACGAGAGCCAATATCATGTCTGCCGTGTACACTGCCCAGGCTGCCGTCAACACCACAAAGACTGTCGTTCAGGCGGTATCCAAATGAGGACGCTGACGATGGGCAGCCTGTTCGATGGCATCGGAGGATTTCCTTTGGCTGCCGTGCGGAATGGAATTGTCCCCGTGTGGGCCAGTGAGATCGAAGCCTTTCCCATTGAGGTGACCAGGCTTCGGTTCCCGGACATGGTTCATGTGGGTGACATCACGAAACTTGACGGAGCAAAACTGCCGCCCGTGGATATCATCTGCGGCGGCAGTCCGTGCCAGGATCTATCTGTGGCCGGAGCCAGAGCCGGACTTGCCGGCGAACGCTCCGGACTTTTTATGGAGCAAACCAGAATTGTAAAGGAGATGAGATATGCAGATGAATTACGAGGCCGAACAGCTGAGTCTGTACGACCTCGATTCATGGTGTGGGAAAATGTTCCCGGAGCCTTCAGTTCAGGAGAGCCCAAGGGTGAAGACTTCAGGATCGTCCTCGAGGAAATCGTCCGAATTAAAGTCAGTGATGTTTCAATCCCTCGACCTTACCCCTGGCCATGGCAACCTGCTGGGCGAATCGTACTGGGAACTGATTTCTCCCTGGCGTGGCGATGCATCGATGCTCAATACTGGGGTGTCCCCCAGAGAAGAAAAAGAATCTTCCTTGTCGCAGATTTTGCAGGAAGATCCGCCGCAAAAATACTATTTGACCAGGACGGCATGCCTGGGTATTCTGCGGAGAGCCTCTGAGCGTGGAAAGGAACTGCCTGAAAAACTCAAACGGGCATTGGAGATACAGGCAGGAATCATCCAACCGGACGGTCATCCCACCGAACTGAAGGCGTACCACATCAACCAACGCGACGAGGGCATCGATCTGCATGGCGTTTCCGGTGCGCTGATGGCCACCAGCAATATGCAGATGCAGACCTTTGTCACACAGCCGGACGAGGAGGAAACCGAGGGCTTCGATGGTTATAATGGCGACCTGACCGGCGATGTAGCCGCGACCCTCGGAGTAAACTGCGGAATGTCTACCGGCCGAAACGGACTGCTTCAGTCCATAGTGTTTGCGGCAAATCAGAGAGATGAAGTCCGGGATCTTCACGATGTGGCTGGGGCTCTGGGCGCACAGCCAGGCATGAAGCAGCAGACATTTATCGCCGCTGGTTTCTGCGGGGGCGCGTCACCCACAGCCGGAAGCATTGGTTATCAGGAAGAATGTTCGCCCACGCTAAAAGCCGCGGAGAGCGGTACCAACATGGTGCCGAGCGTTCTGTGTCTCAACGATCAGGGTGGCAGCGACATGGAGTGCTCAGAGGATGTGACGGGTACACTCCGGGCCCAGGAGCATGGGCATCAGCCTCTGGTCTATGAAAACCACGGCATCGACGCCCGCTACACCGGGCCACACAAGGTAGCGCCCACCATGTCTGCCCGGTACGGCACAGGTGGCAACAATGTCCCGCTGGTGGAGCAGGAACCTGTGTTCTGCATCACCGGGAACGCTATCGACCGGCAACCCCAGAATGGCGGCAACGGCATCGGTTATCAGGAGAACATCGCATACACCCTGACAGCCACCGACCACCACGCCGTATTCAGCAGGCAGCGTGTGGATGTGTTCAAGTATGGTGAGGTGGTCAGCACCCAGAGCGCCCGACAGCACAAGGACGCCACAGACCTTGTAATGGATGTGGCTGGACTGGACTGCCGAAATGCCCGCGAGAACGGTGACCTGTGCGGTACGCTCCAAAAAGGGACCTCCGGCAGCTCGCTCAACTCCATCCATCCCATCCGAAGCGGCCTGCTGATCCGCAGACTGACGCCGTTGGAGTGTGAACGGCTCCAGGGCTTCCCGGACGGCTGGACGGATATCCCCAACGCATCGGACTCGGCCCGATACAAAGCACTGGGCAACAGCGTGGCCATCCCGTGCGTGGACTATGTCCTGCGCGGCATTGCATTGGTACTTCGGGCCGGATGATCTTGCATTGTTGCTTCTGCTTCGCATTGGGATGATTTCTTTGTTGGTATCTGTGAATAGCTATTTGGACTTGTCTTCGGTATGCTTTGCTTACAAACCCGACAGAAAGGAGCGTAACAATGGAAGCAAAGAAGAACCTCTGCGCAATGATCCCCGCAGCCTTGCATGCCAGAGTTCTGGAAGAAAAAGAGCAGCTTGGCATGAAAACGCTGGGCGATTATGTTGAGCAGATATTGAAAGAACACTTTGAAGGAGGAAAAATCACGATGGCAAACATGAAAACCCTTGCCTTCCAGATCAGCGAGGAGCTGGATCAGCGGCTGAAGAACTACATCGCCGCAGAAAAGAAGCGCGGCCGGAAAATCAGCCAGAAAGACTTCGTCATCGAGCTCATCGAACAGGCGCTGGCAGAGTATGAAGCGCAGGATCTGCCCGAAGAAGTTTCAGCAGAATGATATACCGTATAGGCTGCCGGGAAAGAAATCCCGGCAGCTTTTTTCTTGGAGGTGAGCATTTTGTACATTTATCCCGACAACCTGACCGCCAAAGCCGTCCTCTGGCTTTGGGAGCTTCGGGATGTGGGCGTGATCGGCGTGGGGCTTTTGCTCTCTGTGCTGGCGCTCACGCAGACCGGGATCTTTATCCCTTTGGTGCTGACAGCGGTCTACGCCTTTCTCAGCATCCGTTTTGATGGCACCAGCATTCTGGACTTCATCCGGTATGCGGTGGCGTTCCTTATCACACAACAGCAATTCTATGAATGGAGAATGTAAGATGCGACAGGACAAAGAATATCCCGGCTGGGACGGACATGAGAAAGATCTGTCCGTATCGCTTGCGGTTCACTGGAGCCGGAAGCGGAAACGCTGGGAGAGCGGCAATGCCTACTTCTGGCTGGACGGCAGAAACAAGTGGAGCTGCCGCAGCGAGGACGGCAAATATTATCATGGCTTCCGCAGTCTCAAGGCACTCCTGAAAAGCTATGTGGGCGGGCTTCTGTGTGAGAAGGCCCGCAATCTTATTCTGAAAGACACGCGGACGGAGTATTACAGCGATCCCAAGCGGCGCAGGGTATTTTGCCGTGTGACCATGCGGTGCGTTGGTCCTATGACTGTCGAACTGTGATGAAGGGAGGTAAGTTTTTATGAGCAGAAAGAAAAAAGAGAACGCCGCCCAGTCTACCCGGCAGCTCATGGGCATTGATGGCATCAAGGACTACTGCATTGCCACCCGCATGGGCGATTTGGTATTCTTCATCATCAAGCCCACCAACATCAGTGTGCTTCCGGATTCCAGCATCAGTGCCAGGATCTACGCTCTGCTGAACGTGGTGAAAGGGCTGGCAGAGATCGAGATGCTGGCGTTGAACTCCAAGGAGTCTTTCGAGCGCAACAAGAACTTCTATCGAGAGCGGCAGGACAACGAGGAGCTTCCCGCCATCCGCAAGCTCCTGGAGCAGGACAGCAAACACCTGGACCGCATTCAAGTGCTGATGGCCTCCAGCCGGGAGTTCTATATCATCATCCGCCTGCGGGGTGAAAAGGAAACGGACATCTTCTCGTACCTTTCCCGTATCGAGCAGAGCATTAATGACAATGGCTTCACTACCCGTCGAGCCACAGAACAGGATCTCAAGCGGATGCTGGGTGTCTACTTCGAACAGAATGTGACCACCGAGCAGTTTGAGGATTTCGACGGCGACCGTTGGGTTATCGTGGGAGAGTAAGGCTATGGAATATAGAAAGCTCCGCATTGACTATGTGGATGACTGCGGCCCCAATAAGGGTGGCTACTTCTGCCAGGTGTTCCGGGAATCGGACGAAAAGCTGATCGACGATTTCTGCATCCATCCCGATGAGCTTGTCGGGATCACCGACCCGGAGGACTTTATTCAGAATTACATCGACGACATGTACGATGTATATCGTCATGAGGGACTGCTGGATGAGCAGAGCTTTTCGGGAATGACAATGTAAATTCATGACTGGCCGTGGGGACATCCCACTCATGGCCGGGATGCCTCCACGGAGAAAAGGAGGTATCCTATTTGGCAAAGAAATCAAAAAGACCGATAGCCCAGAGCCGCGAGGAGGGAAGCATCAAATCCTTTCTGGATATGATTGCTCCCTCTGCGGTCAGCTTTATGCCAGACCATTTTATTTGCGGCAACACTTACAGATGCGTGTGGGCACTCCGTGAGTATCCCACCAGCACTGACGAACAGGCCATCCTCCGCCACCTGGGCGAAAAGGACGGCGTCACTCTGCGCATCTATACCCGGCAGGTCACGCCCGCCGAGGAGAAGCGCATCATCCAGAACGCAGCCAACAAGAACCGCATGAACCAGAGCAATACCAACGACCTCCAGCAGACAGTCACTGCGGAAAGCAACCTTCAGGATGTGGCCACACTGGTCGCTACCATGCACCGAAACCGTGAGCCGCTGCTTCACTGCGCTGTGTATATCGAGCTCACTGCCTCTGATTATAACACGCTCAAGCTGCTCCAGACCGATGTTCTGACGGAACTGGTCAGAAGCAAGCTGAATGTGGATAGGCTCCTGCTCCGTCAGCAGCAGGGCTTCCGCTGCGTCAACCCCTGCGGGTACAATGCCTTCGGCACACAGTTCGAGCGTGTTCTGCCGGCGAGCTCCGTTGCCAATCTGTACCCCTTCAACTACTCCGGCAAGCTGGACGGCAAGGGCTTCTACATCGGCAAGGACAAGTATGGCAGCAACATTCTGGTGGACTTTGATCAGAGAGATGAGGATAAGACCTCTGCCAACATCCTGATTCTGGGCAACTCCGGACAGGGCAAGTCCTACCTGATGAAGCTCCTGATTCTGAATCTGCTGGAGTCCGGAAAGTCCGTGATCTCTCTGGACGCCGAGCATGAACAGCAGGAGATGTGTGAAGCCGTGGGCGGCTGCTTCGCTGACCTCATGGCCGGCCAGTACATCATCAATGTTCTCGAACCCAAGTGCTGGGACGATGGCGGCGATCCCAATGCCACAGATGCGCCGGAGGCATTTCGCAAAAGCACTCTGCTGGCTCAGCACATCTCTTTCCTGAAAGACTTCTTCCGTGCCTATAAGGATTTCAGCGACGCGCACATCGACACTATCGAGATCATGCTGTCCAAGCTGTACCGGAAGTTCGGCATCACCGAGCGCACCAACTTCAGCCGGATGCGTCCGGAGGACTATCCCATTCTCTCTGATTTGTATGACCTGATCGAGGAAGAATTCAAAACCTACGATGCCAGCCGCCACCAGCTCTACACGGAGAAACTCCTGCAGGAAGTTCTGCTGGGATTGCACTCAATGTGCAAGGGAGCCGATGCTCAGTTCTTCAATGGGCACACCAATATCACCTCCAGCCGCTTCCTGGTCTTTGGTGTAAAGGGCATGCTCAGTGCGGCGAAGAATGTCCGCAACGCCATGCTGTTCAATGTGCTGTCCTTCATGTCGGATAAGCTTCTGACCGTGGGCAACACGGTGGCCGCACTGGACGAGCTGTATATCTGGCTGTCCAATCCCACCGCCATCGAGTATATCCGCAACTGCCTGAAGCGTGTCCGTAAGAAGGAATCCGCAATGCTTCTGGCCAGTCAGAATCTGGAGGACTTCGATCAGGAGGGCATCCGTGAAATGACAAAGCCCTTGTTCAGCATCCCGCCCCACCAGTTCCTCTTCAACGCAGGCTCTATCGACAAACGGTCCTACATGGAGATGCTCCAGCTGGAGGAATCCGAGTACAACCTCATCAAGTTCCCCCAGAGAGGTGTTTGCCTGTACAAGTGCGGCAACGAGCGGTATCTGCTGGAAGTCCATGCTCCAGCCTACAAGGAAAGGCTCTTCGGAACGGCAGGTGGGCGTTAAGGAAAGGGAGAGATTCCTACAAGAATCTCTCCCTCTAAATTTGGATTCCAATCGCGGATGTTGTTATTAGTCATCGATCAGATTCAGAATGTTTGCTTCAATCAGCCGAATGACTTCCTTGAAATCTTCATCGCTTTTGCCTGTAGGGTCAGGCAGCTCCCAGTTTTCATCAAATGGTCTGCCGATGTAAGGACATCCCACATCACAGCCCATGGATATCACAATATCCGGCATCGGGATACTGTCAATAGTTTTGCTGTATTGAGTCAGTTCCATATCAATGCCGTAGAGCTGCTTCATGAGCCGCACCGCATCCTGATTGATCTGCGGCTTGGTTTCTGTACCGGCAGAGAAGAAATCAAAGTCCTTACTTCGCAAGTGCTTGCCAAGCGCCTCCGCGATCTGGCTGCGACAGGAATTGTGAACGCAGAGAAAGGCAACTTTTTTCTTAGCCATGGTCAAACCAGCCTTTCGTGCGGTTTGCAATCTTCACCAGAAACAGCATTACAGGCACCTCAGTCAGCACACCAACTGTGGTGGCAAGTGCGGCTGGAGAAGTTGTGCCAAACAGAGCCACAGCCACAGCAACAGCCAACTCAAAGAAATTAGATGCGCCAATCATTCCAGCTGGGGCTGCAATTCTGTGCGGAAGTTTCAGAATGTGGCAGGCGATATATGCGATGGCAAAAATCAGGAAAGTCTGCAGAATTAGAGGCACTGCGATCAGAACGATATGCAGCGGATTTTCCAGAATGACGCTGCCCTGGAAAGAGAAGATCATGACCAGCGTCAACAGCAGGCCGACAGTGGTGATGCCATCAAACTTTTTGACGAAGGTGTTTTCAAAGTAATCTTTCCCATGGTTTCGGATAACCAGAGCACGGGTCAGCATACCTCCTGCAAGAGGAATCACTACGAACAGCACCACAGAAAGGATCAACGTATCCCAGGGTACGGACACATTGGAAACACCAAGCAGGAATTTGACGATGGGAACAAAGGCAAACAGAATAATCAGATCGTTGGTGGCCACCTGAACGACGGTATAGGCCGGATCACCCTTGGTGAGCGTACTCCAGACAAAGACCATCGCCGTGCAGGGAGCTGCGCCCAGCAGAACAGCGCCAGCCAGATATTCCGTTGCCAGTTCCGGCGTGATAAATGCCTTGAAGATCACAAAAAAGAACAGGCTGGCAATGCCATACATGGTAAAAGGCTTGATGAGCCAATTGGTGATCCATGTGACAAACAGGCCCTTGGGATTCCTGCCCACATTTCGGATACTCCGGAAGTCCACCTTCATCATCATGGGATAGATCATCAGCCAAATCAGAATCGCCATGGGGATGGACACCCTGGCGTACTCGAACCGGTTCAGAAATGTGGGAATCTGCGGCAAAAACTGGCCAATCAGGATACCGACAGCCATGCAGAGCAAAACCCATAGAGTCAAATATTTTTGAAAAACGCTGATGGCACTCTTTTTCTTTTCCGTAGAAATCACCTTCTCTCAGAATCCCAGCTTGCGGAGCAGCTTCTCCACATCGGCTGCTTTCAGGACTTTGCCCATGGAGACCACCTGCTCATTGACCACGATGGCGGGCATACTCATGACGCCGTAGCCCATGACCTTTTCCATATCGGTGATATACTCCACCTGTAGGTCCAGGCCCAGCGCCTTAACCGCGGCCTTTGCATTCTCGTACTGCTCATGGCAGGACTTGCAGCCCGCACCCAGGACCTTGATGCTGGCGATACCGCTGCCAATCTCACCGCAGCAGCAGGTTTCCTCCGTTTTCGCACCAGAGCCGCAACAGCAAGTGGGAACTTTCTTTTCATCTTCCTTTTTCTTACCAAAACCAAACAGACCCATGATGATTTCCTCCTAAATAGATGATTTGATGAAAGATGGGCGACAACAAAAACTCATTTCTTGCGGGCTTTATCTACCGCAAGTGCAGCCGCATCCGCAGGACGAGGTGTTTTCGGCTCGTTGAGCCTTGCCCGCGTAAAAACGTTTGAGATTTTCGGGGAGTTCATAAGTACCGCAGGAACAAGCTGGCTGTGCGTTCAGACTTTTGAGAATGGCATTTGCCAGCATCTCCTTGGTGGGAACCTCGTAGGTCTTACCCTCATACTCAAACACCCGGCAATCCACGTCCGCACCGGCGATCTCGCCGCAGCAGCCGCAGTTGGACTCCTGTACGGCCCCGAAAATGTCCTGACCGTTGACAAGAATGGTGGGCGAGGAAAGGAAATGATATTGTTCGGCAAGCTGCGGCGTTGTCATCTCCCGCTTTTGGTAATCCACCGAATAACCCGCCAGCTCCAGAGCCGGGCGAAGGACGGCGACGACTTCATCCAAAACAGCATCTGTACCAATGCAGCGGTCACAAGTGTTTAGGTCGAGATACAGATACTCAATGAGTAGTGGTCGGCCCTCCACAGTCTTAGGCTCAGCAGTGCAGCAGCAAGCAGGGGCGGCATTATGATGATCTCCCGTGTCTCCTACATAAGAGATCGCACCCGCAGGGCATTTCTTTTGACAGCCGTGGCAATGGTCGATACACCCATCGGGATTCACAACAACCGGAATGGGAGATTTCTGCTTATCATACACACCGTGAGGGCAGAAATTGACGCAGGTGCCACACTCTATACAAGTCAGAATGTCGATAACAGGATACCAGTTTATAGCCATTTTTTCTCTCCTTACACAAGCAAATATTGAATCGCATTGAAGAAGTAGCCGACAACAATGATACCGATTGTGCAGATGGCAATGAAGATCCCCAGCAACTTCGGCTTTACAGCCTTGCGGAGCATGATCATGGAAGGAAGGGACAGAGTAGTAACAGCCATCATAAAGGACAGCACCACACCAAGCTGCGCGCCCTTGGCCAACAGTGCTTCTGCAATGGGGATGGTTCCAAAGATGTCAGCATACATGGGTACACCTGCGATGGTGGCAATGATTACGCCAAATGGATTGCCAGTACCGAGGACTTTCACAATCCATTCTTCGGGAATCCAATTGTGGATGAAGGCACCGATGCCAACGCCAATTAACACATAGGGAGCGACTTTTTTAGCGGTCGATACCACTTGTTCCCACGCATATTTCATTCGGTCTTTGAAATGCAGTTCTTCTTGAGGAACATCAATGGCGTGACCGTTGCGGATAAACTCCTCAACCTGTTCCTCTAAATGCAGCTTCTCAATTAGCGTTCCTCCAGCAACCGCAATCACAAGGCCCAGTACCACATAGACGATGGCGACCTTCCATCCAAAAATGCTCATCAGAAGCACCAGACTTCCTAAATCTACCATCGGGGAAGAAATCAGGAAAGAGAATGTGACACCCAGAGGCAGACCTGCGCTGGTGAAGCCGATGAATAGCGGAATGGACGAACAGGAGCAGAATGGCGTCACTGTACCCAAAAGGGCTGCGATGCAGTTCGCACCGATGCCGTGAAACCGACCAAGAATCTTTTTGGTGCGTTCCGGCGGAAAGTAGCTTTGGATGTAGGAGATGATCAAAATCAAAACGCCCAGTAGCACCATGATTTTGATAGCGTCGTAGAAAAAGAACTGGATACTACCGCCCACTTTGCTTGCGGGGTCTAATCCGCAGGCTTCCACGGCGCTGCCAATCAATCGGCTCAGCCATTTCATACCCAGGACTTCATTTTGGAAGAAGTCCCACCCAGTTCGTAATGCGTGCATAATTGTTTCCTCACCCTCCTATTAAATCAAGAAAAATCGATTTGATTTGCCTGTAAAAAGCCATCTCCGCACTGGGATGGCCTTTTACGTTATTTGCAGCAGTTTTTACATCCGTCACTGTTTTCCGTGACCGCCGTGATTTCTTTCAGCAGCTCGATTGCTTTTTCACTGCCCTGCTTACTGATTTGGTAATGCGTCCATTTGCCTTCTTCCCGGCTTGTGACAATGCCGGAATCGCAGAGGATCTTCATGTGATAAGAAAGGGATGACTGAGGCATATCCATTTCATCAATTAGTACGCAGGCGCATTTCTCTCCGCTGTGCAGCAATTCAAGAATCCGCTGCCGACGTTCATCGCAGAGAGCCTTGAACACTTTTGCCCGTTCTTCATACACTGTCGCCATACGTTCACCTCAAATCGAAATATCTTGATATAATTATATGCACCCATACCAAAATTGTCAATAGGCAAACCACAATACGAACGGACAGTGGCATTGCTGTGTCCACTACTATTAATATACCGAGGTGATATAATGTCTATTTCTGCTACGGCAATCGCAAAAGCCGCCGCCACAGTCTTGTCCAATGAAAAACTCCGCAAAGGAGTGGGATGGATTTTGGTTGCAGTGTTGTCACCCCTCATTTTGCTGATTGCTGTCCTCTGTTCCATGGCTACTGGCGAAGCAGACCATAATAATCAGACAGTAGCAGCCTGCTTCTATGGGAGCAGCTACTCCGAAGAAGTCCCGGCAGAGTTCCGGTATCACATTGAGGAGATGCGCACAGCCTTTTCTCTTCTGGATTCGGCGGTGTCCTCTGTCAATGGGCAGATGGGCAGCGGCAACGGCCTTGACCCGATCAGAGTCAAGGCCGTCTTTTATGCTCTCTGCTTTGGGGAGGACGCGCCGTCCCGCCGTGCTGCCAACCGTTTTGTGGCGTGCTTTTACACCACCGAAACACGAACCCGCACCGTGGAGGTGGTGAATGAGGACGGGACGGTCACCACCGAGGAGGAAACCTACACTGTTGCCGTCCCGCTCTCGCTGTACCAGGCATATGCCAATCTGGAAGCCCAACTGGGTCGAACCATTACGGATGATGACAAGAGCAATATCAACCACATCTACACCATGATTGCCGGAGCCGCAGGTGGCGGCAATTACAGCGGCGAGTTCCTCCGTGGCGAAGGAAGCAGCATCGAGCTGGACATTTCGGCCTTCACAGATCCGACTACCAAAAACGCCGCCGACCTTGTGACCTATGCCATCCATGCCTGGGAGTCCGGCTGGGGGTATGTCTGGGGAACCTACGGCTGCGTCCTGACTGATTCGCTCTTCGCCTATAAGCTGGAACAGTACCCGGACGGCGTCGGCAACTACGAGGATTTCATCCGAGAACACTGGCTGGGTGGCAGAACGACAGACTGCGTCGGTCTGATCAAAGGTTATGGCTGGCTCAACCCGGATACCATGACCATCAACTATGGCACAAACGGAATGCCGGATCTCGGCGCCAACCAGATGTACTACTCCGCGTCGGTGTCCGGTACCATAGACACCATGCCGGACATCCCCGGCCTCGCCGTCTGGCACGACGGGCACATCGGAGTGTACATCGGCAACGGTTATGTCATTGAGGCCATGGGTACTAAGTACGGCGTGGTCAAGACGGAACTGGCGGGCCGCGGCTGGACGCATTGGCTGAAAATCGAATACATCAACTATGATTAAGGAGGTACAGCACCATGGAAAAGATCGAGCTGAAGGTAAGCATCGAAGCCATTCGTCTGGATGCTCTGCAGTTTTATCTTAGCTCAAAGGAAAACACCACTCCGCAGAAAGCGCTGGAGAAGATGCTGACTGAGATGTATGAGAAGTATGTCCCAGCGGAAACCCGGCTGTATCTGGACAGCAAGCTGAAGCTGTCTGCCGCATCAAAGCCCCGGCCCAAGCGTCCGGCTCAATCTGTTGTTCCTAAGACTGAGCCGCAGGGTGAAGCAAAGGAGGATACACAGTGAACAGCAGGGAGATCACAATTTGGGTAGACGAGCGCTGGTACGATGCGCTGAGTAAACACCTCAAAGATGCAACGCTTGAAGAACATCTGGAAGAAGTCATCGACCAGATGTGCAACCAGCTTCCGGAGCAGGAATACGAGCGTATCAGCGCAGAGATCTGGCAGGAACAGCAGGAACGCAAACAGGCGCAGGAAGCCGCCCGGCGCTTCGCCGTATTCCATGTGACGGAGGGCGGCAGCTCTACCTACTTTGTGGCCGAGGAGAATCTGGAAATGCTCCAGGTGGCCTGCCGACTGCGAAGCTATATCCGCAAGCCGCCTGAAAATAATCCCGCACGGTTTACCGGAATGTTTTCCCGTGGAGAGAAAATCTCTCAGGAACAGTACGATGCCTATGTGACGGAGCGGCTGGAGAACACCGGACGAGTGACCGGAGCATTCGATATCGACCTGGACAGTGGACGCTTCGACGCGCTCCACATCATGGACGGCTGGCAGTGCTTCCGCATTCAGGACATCAGTTCCGCCGCCTACTACGCAAACAAGAAAACCTCTGCGTCACTGGATGAGAGATGGAAGGTGTTCCTGGCCCATCTGGATGGGAAGCAACTCACCCAGGAAGGTGAGCCTGCGTATCTCTCCGGCAGCCGGACGCTCCGGTCAGAGAACATCTCCCTCTCCGAGGAG
>JBJDXP010000024.1:0-3890 GCA_051866735.1 Candidatus Limivicinus sp. | reverse complement strand
AGCTGAACAACATCCTCATCGACCGGGACACCCATGAGGGCATCTGCGTCATCGACCTGGATACCACCATGCCGGGCCTTGCCATCAACGATTTCGGCGACTCCATCCGCTTCGGCGCCAACCACTCCAAGGAGGACGAGCAGGATCTGAGCAAGGTCAATTTTGATATCGGCCTGTACGAGGTCTACACCCGGGGCTTCCTGGAAGGAGCTAAGGGCAGCCTGACCGCCGGGGAGCTGGAATACCTGCCCTGGGGCGCCCGGCTGATGACTCTGGAATGCGGCATCCGGTTCCTGACGGATTACTTGGACGGCGACCACTATTTCCATATCCACCGTCCCGGCCAGAACCTGGACCGGGCCCGCACCCAGTTCAAGCTGGTGTCCGATATGGAAGCCCAGTTTGCCGACATGGCGGCGGTGGTTGCCAAATACGCGAAATGAGTTAGGAGTTTGGAGTTAGGAGTTGTGGTGCAACTTCAAACTCCACACTTTACACTCCACACTCTATTGACATCCGGTTTTTGCAAGCTTATAATGGATTTAGCTTACAATGTATATCGACCTGCTCAGCAGACAGCGGCGAGTCGCCGCTGACTATGCGTGCGCAGGCTAGGCGATATTCGTTACACTCCTGGGCACCGCTCGGTGTCGTTTCTGCGATAAATTGTAGTTTATCGGTTAGCCCCTTGCCTCTCCCTATGGGAGAGGTGCCCCCGAAGGGGGCGGAGAGGGCCCTCTCAGTCACGGCTGTGCCGTGACAGCTCCCCCATAGGGGGAGCCAAGGCCGCTGTGCGTTAAACTACAATTTGTCGCACTGCTGAGTACCTGATAAACATTTCATTTTTAAGGAGGAAGATTCCCATGAACATCTTAGTGACCGGCGGCGCTGGGTATATCGGCTCCCATACCTGCGTGGAACTGCTGAACTCCGGCTATGGCGTTATCGTCATCGACAACCTGTGCAACTCCAACCCCAAGAGTCTGGAGCGGGTGGAGACCCTCACCGGCAAGAAGCCCAAGTTCTATGAGGGCGATGTCCGGGATGAGGCGCTGCTGCGGAAGATCTTCGCGGAGAACGAGATCACTGCCGTCATCCACTTCGCCGGACTGAAGGCCGTGGGCGAGTCTGTGGCTCAGCCCTGGCGCTACTACGACAACAACCTGAACTCCACCTTGGTGCTGACCAAGGTCATGGGGGAAGCGGGCTGCAAGAAGATCATCTTCTCCTCCTCCGCCACGGTTTACTCCGGGGACAACGAGATGCCCCTGCGGGAAACCAGCCGTACCGGCAACTGCACCAACCCCTATGGCTGGACCAAGTACATGACTGAGCAGATCCTCTCCGGCATGGCCCACGCGGACCCGGAGTGGAGCATTGTGCTGCTGCGCTACTTCAATCCCATCGGCGCCCATGAGTCCGGCATGATCGGCGAGGATCCCCGGGGCATTCCCAATAACCTGATGCCCTACATCACCCAGGTGGCCATCGGCCGCCGGGACCACTTGAGTGTCTTTGGCAACGACTACGACACCCCCGACGGCACCGGCGTCCGGGATTACATCCATGTGGTGGACCTGGCCAAGGGCCATGTGGCCGCCGTCAAGTACGCGGCGGAGAACCTGGGCTGCGAGGTGTTCAACCTGGGCACCGGCACCGGCTACAGCGTGCTGGACATGGTGAAGGCCTTTGAGAAGGCCAACGGCGTGGCAGTCCCCTATCAGATCGTGGACCGCCGTCCCGGCGACCTGCCCACCTGCTATGCCGACCCCGCCAAGAGCGCGGCCGTTCTGGGCTGGAAGGCTGAAAAGAACCTGGAGGACATGTGCCGGGATTCCTGGCGCTGGCAGAGCCAGAACCCCATGGGGTATGGGGAGTAACGCGTATCCTATTCGACAGACTGAACGGGCGCATCCATTTGGATGCGCCCGTTTTGCTTTGAAAATTACACCACCAGGAAGGTGCAGGTCATGGGGGCCAGCTCGATCTTGCCGGCAGAAACAGGGGCGCCGGACAGGTCGGGCAGCTCCCAGTTCTCGCCCAGAACCAGGTCGCGGCCGTTCAGGGTCATGACGGTGGCCCGCTTGTTGCCGTCCTTGCCGCTCAGCAGGTAGATGGTGCCGTCCACGGGGACGTCCACGGTGGTGGCTTCGGTCTCGGAGTTGTTGATGATCAGGTAGACCTTGCCCTCCTTGCCGTCCTTGCGGCTGTGGACGTAGACATGAGCGCCCATGCGGACAGGCTCGCCGGAGGCGTAGACGGTCTGGCCCATGAGCCGCTGCCACAGCAGCACGGCGAAGTAGTTGGGCCGGGGATTGAAGACCTGACGCTCCAGGAAGGCGTAGTCGGAGGCGGCCAGGGTGTTGTGGAAGATGATGCCGTTGGTCAGCGCCGCGAAGCCGCCCAGCTCGTTCAGGGTCCGCAGCACATCCAGATAGGTGGAGGCCCAGCTGTCGCCGCCGCCGCCGGCGTCGCCGGACTCGGTGACCCAGATCTCGCCGCCGGGGCAGTATTTATCCCGGAAGGGCAGGTAGGTGCGGCAGAAGCTCATAGCGGTGTCCAGGTACTCCTCGCTGTTGGCCTCGCTGGCGTCCCAGTGTCCGGCGGGCATGACGGAGGCCAGACGGTCGGAGATGCCGTTGTAGTAGTGGTAGCTGAATACATCCACGGGAACCTTGGTGCCGCCCAGCAGGTCGTCACAGCCGCAGGTCTCCCGGGACAGCTGCTCCACGCCGCCGCCTTCCTTGCCCATCTTGCCGAAGCTGATGTTGTCGCCGCCGGTGGTGGAGGGGCCGACGTACAGGCACTCGGGATAGTTCTCCTTCAGCCAGGTGGCGAACAGGTCGGCGTCCCGGCGGTAGTGCTCCGCGTGGTAGCCCTTGGGGAAGCCGGTGTCCTCCATCATGTTGGGCTCGTTGGCGAACTCGGCTGCCTGAATGGGCACGCCGTACTCCTTGGAGAACTTGAACAGCTTCTCCGCCTCAGTGGAGGGCCAGGGTTCCTCGGCGCTGTGCAGGCCGGGGCAGTTGGCAACGGAGACCTTCAGCTTCAGGCCGCAGTCCCGGACAAAGTCCAGCACGCCGATCCACTGCTTCTTGGTCAGCACATTCAGATAGCCCTCGGGGACGGTGCCGTCAGCGTACTCGCCGTCGAAGTCATAGTAGGTCTTGGTGGCCCAGGTGCCGGAGACCCGCATCCAGGCGGTGCCCAGGTCCTTGGTCAGCTTGCGCAGCTTGGGGTCATACAGGTTGATGGGGGGATAGACCTGCATCAGGTCCTTGTACATAGCGGCGATGCCGTCCTTGCTGGGCTCGACATAGAACGCCTCCGTGCCAGCAATCTGGCCGGGGGTGTAGGCCTTCCAGAAGGTACCGCCGGTAACTTCCGCGAATTCCACGTTGTAGCTCATGAGCAGGGGATTCTGCTCGTGCAGGGCAGCCAGCTCGCTGGGGTTGAGTTTGACAAATTCAGCCATAGCAATTCTCCTTTGTATTGCGCAGCTTGGGGCGCGCATAAATATACACTTGTATTATAAACAAAAGAGCTCTCCGGCGCAAGTGCCGCTTTTGGATTTCTGTCCAGCCTTCCGGAGAAAAAAATAGACGTTTTTTGGGCAGTTTTACCCTGCGGCGGCCAGTGGCCGCGGACAATGCGTGGCGGCGTGCCGCCGCTGTCAATGCGTGCACGGTGCGGTGGTATTCGTTACTTCCCTATTGCATTATGGTATGATTGCCGCTGGCAATCATACTGATGCCAATTCCCTGCGGGCGCACCGCCCGCTCGGTATCGTTACTTAGCTAAATTATTGTTTACGGTACTGGCGCTTACGGCGCCCAAGGCTCCCTTGTGCAAAGGGAGCTGTCAAAAATCTTTGATTTTTGACTGAGGGA
>JBJDXP010000023.1:0-20507 GCA_051866735.1 Candidatus Limivicinus sp. | reverse complement strand
ACAACTGCGGTGAAGGAAGCGATGACCAGGATCAGAACCAGCAGTGCGAAGATGGTGAACAGACGCTGTGCGCGGACACCGATGTTCTCCTTGATGACTTCGCCGATGGAGCCGCCGTTGTGGCGGATAGAGGCGAACAGAGCACCAAAGTCGTGCATGGCACCGAAGAAGATGCCGCCGATGACGACCCACAGGAAAACGGGAACCCAGCCGAAGACTGCGGCCTGGATAGGTCCGTTAATGGGGCCTGCGCCGGCGATGGAAGAGAAATGGTGGCCCATCAGAACGGCGGGGTTTGCAGGAACAAAGTCCTTTCCGTCGTAGCTGGTGTGCGCGGGGGTTTCATGGTTGGGGTCGACGCCCCACTGCTTTGCCAGCCAGCTGCCGTAAAATACGTAGCCAAGCACGAGCAAAACAGCTGCGATGATCAGGATAAGAATTGCGCTCACACTTTTCACTCCTTAAAAAATAAAATGTGTTTATAAGCATTCTCAGTCAGGCGAGTCTTTCCTGAGGGAGAATAGCTTTTTAAAGAAATCCTGCTGCGCCCGGCCCGCTGGGTTGGTGAAAGCCTTTTCCCGGGAGAGATCCACGGCAGCGGTCAGCAGCGCGGAGTAGCCGTAAAGAGAAAATTTATAGTTTTTGGTGAACTTTCTCTTTTTGATGACCTTCAGGGTCTCATCGTCAAAACCGTCGGCCACGAACACGGTTTTCACGTTGGTGTACTGGTGCTCCTTATGGGGCTTCACCCGGGGCAGCATGTCGGCAATGGCGTAGTCGATGCATTTGTTCACGGTGTCCGGGTCAAACTGCTCCGCCGAGAAGAGGTACAGATACTCGTTGGTCTCATTTCCCCAGATGGGGATGCTTTTGGTCAGCCAGTAACGCTCATTTCTGGAGAAGTAGTCTGCCCGCAACACCAGGGGCAGCTCCGTCATCCCCTCGTTGGGGTTCAGGTTGTAATATGCGCTGTATGAATCCTCCAGTACCTTCAGGAAGGACTCTCTGTCCAATGCCATTTTTTGTCCTCCTTGGGGTAAAAATGAACAAAGTGTGACTTGTCTCATATAATATACAGCTAATTACTCCAAATTTCAATAGCTTTTTTTGCCAAAATACTGTCAATACAGTGAATTTTTCAGAAAAGTGACGGATATTTTATATCCAGCGGGCGCAGAAGCCCCTGCTTGGCCGGGCTTCACAGAAAAAATCAATAGTTTTCCATATTGCATTTACAAGTTAAAAATTTTGTTGTAATATACACTTGATTGAATAGTGTATGGAGGAAAACATGGAGTACAAGCTTTGTGTCCCCTGCCTGCTGGGGCTGGAGGGACCGATCGCCGACGAGCTGCGCCGGCTTGACATGAAAGACGTGACCGCCGAGAACGGCCGGGTCTATTTTTCAGGCGGAGCGGAGGCGCTGGCTTCGGCCAACATCAACCTGCGCATCGGCGAGCGTGTGCTTGTGGAGCTGGGCCGCTTCACCGCCCTGAGCTTTGACGCGCTTTTTGAGGGGACAAAGGCTCTGCCCTGGGAGAGTATCATCCCGAAGGACGGCGCTTTTCCCGTCAAGGGCTACAGTTTAAATTCCCAGCTTTTCTCCGTGTCGGACTGCCAGAAGATCATTAAGAAGGCCATCGCCGAGCGGCTGAAAAGCGTATATAAAATAGAATGGTTTCCCGAGACCGGGCCCTTGTACCAGGTGCAGTTTTCCATTATGAAGGACACGGTGTCCCTGTGTATTGATACCTCCGGCGAGGGCCTGCACAAGCGGGGCTACCGCCCGGCCCACAACGCCGCCCCCCTCAAAGAGACCATGGCCGCCGCCATGGTGAAGCTCTCCCGCTACCGGGGGAGGGACGACTTCTGCGACCCCTTCTGCGGCAGCGGCACCATCCCCATTGAGGCGGCGCTGATCGCCAAAAACCGGGCCCCCGGCCTTGACCGGGGCTTTACGGCCATGAGCTGGCCGGATATTCCCCGGGAAGTATGGGCACAGGCCAGGGAGAGCGCCCGGGCCAAAGAGTATCACGGCAATTACCGTATTGTAGGCTCCGACATTGACCCCAAGGCCGTCGCCCTGGCCCGGGAAAACGCCCGCAGGGCGGGCGTGGACGACATTATCCGCTTTGAGGTGGCGGACGCCGCCCGGTTCGACCGGAAGACGGAGCGGGGCATCCTTGTCACCAATCCCCCTTACGGGGAGCGGATCATGGAAAAGCAGGAGGCGGAGCGGCTGTACCGGGACTTCGGCGCGGCCTATGCCAAAAGCGAAAATTGGCAGCTCTATCTGCTCTCCTCCCATACGGAGTTTGAGCGCTGCTTCGGCCGCAGCGCGGACAAAAAGCGCAAGCTCTATAACGGCATGATCAAATGCGATCTGTTTATGTTTTTTAAGTGAGGTAAGGCCCATGAAACATCTGTTCATCGTCAACCCCACCGCGGGAGGAAAAGACAGAACCGGCGAAGTCCGGGAAAAAGTGGAGAAAACCTTTTCCGGCCGGAATGAGGACGTGGAGATCTATGTCACCAAAGCCCCCATGGACGCCCCGGAAAAGATAAAACAGGAGGCCGCCTCCGGCGGGCCGCTCCGGGTATACGCCTGCGGCGGCGACGGCACCTTCAACGAGTGCGTTTTCGGCGCGGCCAAGCTCCCTAATGTGGCCGTCTGCCCCTTCCCCACCGGTACCGGCAACGACTTCTGCCGCATGTTCGGCGACGAGAAGGACATGTACCGGGATCTGGACGCCCTGGTGGAGGGCTGGGAGCACCCCATTGACCTGATCGACTGCAACGGGCGATATAGCGCCAATATCTGCTCGGTGGGTATCGACGCCCGCATCGGCACCAGCGTCCATCAATACAGCAAGTTCCCCATCATCGGCGGGGCCACGGGCTATGTGGTGTCCCTGATCGTCAACGTGTTCAAGGGCATCACCCGGAAAATGCGCATCCGGGCGGAGGGCTTTTCCGCCGAAGGGAGCCATACCCTGGTCTGCGCCTGCAACGGCCGTTTCTACGGCGGCGGCTTCAACCCCAGTCTGGACGCCAGGCCCGATGACGGGATCATGGATATCTTCATTGTGGATGGGGTGGGCCTGCTGCATGTGGCGGCGCTGATTGGGAAATATGCCTCCGGCCGCTCCGACGAGGTGCCCAAGTACATCCACCATCTGAAGACCGACGCCATTGACATTGATTTCGACGAGGAAAACGTGGTAAACGTGGACGGCGAGGCTCTCTACACCGATAAGGTGCGTATGCGCCTGATCCCCGGGGCGCTGAAGCTCATCGTCCCCAAGGGCATGAAATTTTTTGATAACTAAGCTGATAAAATCAGGGCCTCCCATGCGGGAGGCCCTTTGCTGTTTTTACGATTAGGCTGCTCTTACATTGTCAGGAATAACGATCTCCCCTACCGCGTCAAACTGCGACAGGACCACACTGACGGAGACCTCCCGAAATTCCATCTCCACGCCCAGCCCGTCAAGGCCCTGGTCGGCAAATATCTCGTCCATCATGTCCTTCATCAGAGTCTGCATGACAGCGCCCATGTCCATGTCGTAGCGGACCACCATGCCGCTCTTGTTGTCGATCCAGACGGAGCAGGGAATGCTCTCCAGACCGGTAAAGGCGTCGGCAGACAGCTTGGTGCCCAGGCCCTCGCCCAGCATCTCCTTGGCGCCGCTGAGCTCCAGAGCGCTCTCCAGGCTGTCTCCGGTGATTTCTCCGTCATAGCGGGTGGCCTCGGACCCGTTCACCATCTCTGTTCCCGCCTCCTGGAAGCTCTTTGCGCAGTTAATAAAAATCTTCAGGTTTTCGCTCACATCTCCGGTCTGGGATTTGGCCTCCTCAGCCGTCATGGTCTCGGCCTCCCAGCTCGCGCCGTTGTCCGCAGAGACATAGGCGGTGTATTCCTCACCGTTTTGCTCCAGATACATAAGCATCTCCATATTCGCGCCCAGTACCTCCATGCCCATCTCTATTCTGGAGCGCAGGGGCTCAGTCTGCATGTCGATCCCGCTTTCCATGTTCGCGTCCAGATCCAGGCTCTCCCCCAGCATGGACATGCTGAAATCCATGTGCATATCCATGTCCATATGGACCGACTGGAGCGCGGCCATTTTCTTTACCGCCTTAGCCATTTTCGTCTCAAAGGAGCCGCAGCCCGTCAGGCACAGCAGCATCGCCGCCAGAAGGATGAGGGCAATGATCCTTGCTGTCTTTTTCATATCTCTTCTCCTTTTCCGTTTCATTTTGTTCTTCTCCTGTATATATTGTACCTGAAAGGGGTATATAATTCAACAACGAAAAAGCAGAGGCGTTCTGCCTCTGCTTTTTCGTTCTTATACTGATTTTCAATAAGATGAAGACAAAGATTTCCGCGGCAAAATCGCGGCAGACAAGGCGGCGGCTGCGGCGCATAATGGATATATATGGGCAAAGCCGTCAACGCAGGTTGACGCGATTTTGACCGGAAAGATTGTCTGATTTCTATTAAAAATCAGTATTAGTCAAGAATCTCGACTGAGACCTTTTTGCCCTTTCTCTGGGCGACGGCCCGCATGAGTATACGGATCTGCTTGACGATCCTGCCCTGCCGGCCAATGACCTTGCCCATATCACCGTCGGCAACGCGGACCTCAAAGATGGTCTCGCCGTCGGCTTTGCGCTCGGTCACAGATACCTTGTCGGGATTGTCCACAAGGCTCTGCACAATATAGGTCAAAAGTTCTTTCATGCCGGTAGAAACTCCTTATCAGGCCTCAATTTTCTTGAGAAGGCCGCGGACTGTGTCGGTGGGCTGTGCGCCGTTTGCGATCCAGTACTTTGCGCGCTCCATGTTTACCTTGATCTTGTCGGTTTCTGCCATGGGGTCGTAGGTGCCCAGCTCCTCGATGAAGCGGCCGTCGCGGGGTGCGCGGGAGTCAGCGACTACGACGCGGTAGTAGGGTGCCTTCTTAGCGCCCATTCTGCGAAGTCTGATTTTTACCATTGTATATTCACCTCCATGTAAAATCTCACTTTTATTTATTACAAAGCGCTTTGGCGCGTTGTAAACGTTTTTCAGAAGCCGAAGCCGCCCGGCAGGCCGGGGAAGCCGCCGCCCATGCGGCCCATGCGCTTTTGCTTTTTCTTCATGCTTTTGCTGTTGAGCTGCTTGACCATCTGCTGCATGGTCTCATACTGCTTCAAGACCCGGTTCACGTCCACCACGGCGGTGCCGGAGCCGGCGGCAATGCGCTTTTTCCGGCTGCTGTTGAGCTTGCCCGGGTTCTCCCGCTCGTCCGGGGTCATGGACAGGATGATGGCCTCCTGCCGGGCCAGGGCCTTTTCGTCCACCTGAGCGCCGCTGAGAGCGCTGGCGTCCACGCCGGGCAGCATGCCCGCGATGTCCTGTATGCTGCCCATATTTTTGATCTGGGCCATCTGGTCAAGATAGTCGGTGAGGGTGAATTTATTGGCCCGCAGCCGCTCGGCGGTCTCCAGGGCCTTCTTCTCATCAAAGCTCTGCTCCGCCTTCTCGATCAGGGTGAGCACATCGCCCATGCCCAGAATACGGGAGGCCATGCGGTCCGGGTGGAAAGGCTCGATCATGTCCAGCTTCTCGCCCACGCCGATGAACTTGATGGGCTTGCCGGTGGCCGCCCGGATGGATAAGGCCGCGCCGCCTCTGGCGTCGCCGTCCAGCTTGGAGAGCATCACGCCGGTGACGCCCAGCGCCTCGTCAAAGGCGGTGGCGGCGTTCACCGCGTCCTGGCCGGTCATGGCGTCAACCACCAGCAAAATCTCTGCCGGCTGCACCGCGTCACGGATGTTTTTCAGCTCCTCCATCAGCGCCTCGTCGATGTGGAGGCGGCCGGCGGTGTCCAGGAACACCAGGTCGTTGCCGTGCTTTTTGGCGTGCTCCACGGCGGCCTTGGCAATGTCCACCGGGTTGGTCTGCCCCATCTGGAACACGGGGATATTCAGCTGGGCGCCCACCGTCTCCAGCTGCTTGATGGCGGCGGGGCGGTAGATGTCGCAGGCGGCCAGCAGCGGGCGCTTGCCCTGCTTGCGCATGTAGCCGGCGAGCTTTGCGCCGTTGGTGGTCTTGCCCGCGCCCTGCAGGCCCACCAGCATGACCACGCTGGGGGATTTGGAGCCGATATTCAATTTCTGGGTCTCCCCGCCCATCAGGGCGCAGAGCTCCTCGTTGACGATTTTGATGACCATCTGGGCCGGAGACAGGGCCTCCAGCACCTCCCGGCCGCTGGCCCGCTCGGTGACGGTCTTGGTAAAGTCCTTTACCACCTTGTAGCTGACGTCGGCCTCCAGCAGGGCCATGCGCACCTCGCGCATCGCCTCTTTGATGTCGCTCTGGGAGAGACGGCCCTTGCCGCGCATTTTCTTAAAGGCGGCATTCAGTTTTTCGGATAAGCTTTCAAATGCCATTGCGTCATCCCTTTGTCCGGAGCTCTTCTATGCCTTGGGCCACCCGGCAGGCAAGTTCCTTTGCCTCCCCCTGGGTGAGAGCTGTGAGCCTGTCCGTCAGGGCGCTGAGTTCGTCCAGCGTCCTTCTGGTCTCCTGAAAGCGGCGGATAAGGCCGGTCTTTTCTTCGATGTCCTGCAGCGCCGCCTCGGCCCGGCGGATATTGTCCCACACGGCCTGGCGGGAGATGCCGCTCTGCTCCGCGATCTCTGCCAGAGAGAGATCCTCGTTAAAGTGCAGGTCGTAGCACTCGCGCTGCTTTTCGGTGAGCAGCTCGCCGTAAAAATCCAGCAGCATTGTCTGCATCATCCTGCTGTCCGCCACGGCTATGCCCCCTGTCAAGTGATTTACCTTTGCAGAGTATACAACTCCACGGCAGTACTGTCAAGTCTTTTTTCTTGTCAGCCGTCGTTTTTTTGCCCGGTTTACATAGAAAAAGCAATTTATGGGAAAGATGTTCATTATCAACCTCACAGGAGGGCAAAATGGAACATTACAGCTTGGCATATATAAGCGAAGAAAAGCTTCCCGGCTTTGCGGCCTCGGAGGCGCGGCTGCTGCGGGTGGAGGGCGAAGGCTCCGCCAAAAGCAGCATTAATCTTTTAAAGCGCAGCTTTTCCACCATTGAGCGCAGCCACAGCGTGATCGAGCGGCGCTACGGCGGCCAAACCACCGTCCCCGCCGCCTGCGAATGGCTGCTGGACAACTGGTATATGGTTCAGCGGGAGTACCGCAGCGCCTATACGGCGCTCCGCTCTGCCCGTCCTCTCCGGCTCTGTCCGGAGCAGCCCCTGATTGTCGAGCTTTGCCGGGCGCTGCTGCACGCCGGGCAGGGTACCGTCACCGAGGAGCGCAGCACCCTCTTTCTCCAGGGATTTCAGACCGTCACCGTGCTGCGGCGGCAGGAGCTTCTGCTCTTCCCCGCCGCCCTCCGCTCTGCCGTGATCGAGGGCGTGGCCCAGGTCTGCCGATCCATGCAGTACGCTTCCGACACCGCCTCCCACGCCAGGGAGCTGGAGGCCCTTTTCGGCACATTGCGGCTCTTTTCCGTGCTGGACACGGAAAAGCTGCTCCGCGGCGTGGATGTGACCGAGGAGATCCTCTCCCGGGACCCCAGCGGGGACTTTGCCCACATGGACAGCGGCACCCGGCAGGACTACCTGGCAAGGCTTACAAAGCTGGCCCGGGCTCAGGGGCTGGAGGAGCATGTACTGGCCCGGAAGCTGATCAAACAGGCGGCGGAAGAGGGGCGGCATGTGGGCTTTACCCTCTTCCCGCCGAAAAAGCGCCGGGGCGCGGGGCTTTACATCACCGCGAACATCGTCCTCACCCTGTTTTTCAGTCTGCTGCTGTCCTTTGCCGTGGGCAGCCCCGGGGCTGCGGTTCTGCTTCTGCTGCCGGTGTCGGAGCTGGTGAAGAGTCTGCTGGATCTGATCCTGCTGCACCTTATCCCCCCGAAGCGCCTGCCCAGAATGGACACGGAAAAGGGCGTTCCCCCGGAGGGCCGCAGCATCTGCGTTCTCTCCGCCCTGCTGACCAGCCCCGACAGCGGCGGGAAGCTGGCGGAAAGTCTGGAGCAATTTCGCCTGGCCAACCGCAGTACGGGGAAAAACGTCTGTTTCGGCATTTTAGCGGACCTGCCCGCCGCAGATTCGCCGGAGACGGAGGAGGACGAAAAGATCCTCCGCGCCGCCCGCAGCGCCATAAACGGGCTGAATTTCAAATACGGCGGCGGCTTCTATCTCTTCACCCGGGAAAGGCGCTTCGACGGGGAGCGCTACACCGGCCATGAGCGCAAGCGGGGCGCGCTGCTGGAGCTGGCAAAGCTCTTATGTGACAGGGAGTCCGCTCTCTGTGTCACCGGGGACAAGGACGCCCTTGCGGGGGTTCGCTATATCATCACCCTGGACAGCGACACGAAAATGTACCCCGGCGCGGTCTCGGAGCTGATTGGGGCCATGCTCCATCCCCTGAACACGCCCCGGCTGGATAAGCGCCGCCATGTGGTGACGGAGGGCCACGCCGTCATCCACCCCCGCATCAGCACGGGGCTGCAAAGCGCCAACGCCACCGACTTTGCTCTGATCTTTGCCGGGGCCGGGGGCAGCGACCCCTACGGAGCCCTCTGCGGCGAGCTGTATATGGACGCCTTTGACAGCGGCGGCTTTGCGGGCAAGGGCATTTTAGACGCCAGGGTACTGCTGGACTGCTCCGAAGCTCACTTTCCTGAGGGCCGTATTCTCTCCCACGACGCCCTGGAGGGAGCCTATCTCCGGGGGGCGTTCATGGGCGACACGGAGTTTTCCGACAGCTTCCCCGCAAAGCCCCTGTCCTATTACCGCCGGCTCCACCGCTGGGTCCGGGGCGACTGGCAGAACGCCCCCTGGCTCTTTGGCCGGGGCCGGGAGCTGCGCGATATCGACCGCTGGCGGCTGCTGGACAGCCTGCGCCGCAGTCTGATCGCCCCGGCCACCTTTATCGCCATTCTCTCCGGCTTTTTTATCCCCGCCGCCGGGCTGAGGCTGGCGGCCTGGGCGGCGCTGCTGGCCCTGTTGAGCCGCCTGTTCATCTCCCTTGCCGAGGGCGGGCGCAAACGCCGGGAGACGGTGCGCCTGCGCCGCTACACCCGGCTGCTCACCGGCGTGGGTGGGGCCATTGTCCAGACCTTTATGCGGCTCTGGCTGCTGCCCTATGAGGCCTGGGTCTGTCTCTCCGCCGCCGTCACCGCCCTGTGGCGGATGCTGGTTTCCGGGCAGAAGCTGCTGGAATGGGAGACCGCCGCCCAGAGCGACAGCCGCAGCGGCTCTCTCGCCGCCCACATGAAGGCCATGTGGTTTTCCATGCTGGCGGGGGCGCTGTGCCTGCTGCTGTCCCCTGCCATCATCGGCAAGTCGGCGGGGCTGATGTGGCTGCTGTCCCCTGTGGCGACGGCGGCTCTGGCTCTGCCCGCCCGCAGGGAGAATACACTGAGCCGGGCAGACCGGGAATATCTGCGTCTGCGCGCCGGGGAGACCTGGCGCTACTTCCGGGACTTCTCTACAGAGGAGGACAACTACCTGCCCCCGGACAATTTCCAGGAGCAGCCCCCTGTGGGGGTGGCCCACCGCACTTCGCCCACCAACATTGGCCTTGCCGCCGCCTCGGCGGCGGCGGCCATGGACATGGAGCTGATTCAGAGCGAAGAGTGCATGGAATATATCCGCCGCCTGACGGAGACCCTTCTGCGCATGCCCCGCTGCCGGGGACACTATTATAATTGGTACGACACCCGCACTCTGCTGCCTCTGCACCCGGCCTTTGTCTCCACCGTGGACAGCGGCAATCTGTACGCGGGGCTGCTGGTGGCGGAGGCCGCCATGGAGGAGCTGGGGCAGCGGGAGCTTGCGGAGCGTCTGCGCTCCATTTTGGAGCAAATGGACTTTTCGCCGTTGTACGACGCCGGTCGGGGCCTTTTCTATATCTGCTATGACGCCTCCAGGGAGCGGGGCGCCGGCGGCTGGTATGACCTGATGGCAAGCGAGGCCATGCTGACAAGCTACATCGCCATTGCCAAGGGGGACGTGCCGAAAAAGCACTGGCGCCGGCTCAGCCGGGCCCAGCTGCAGAAGGACGGCTACCGGGGTCTTGCCAGCTGGACGGGCACCATGTTTGAATACCTGATGCCCGAGCTGTTTTTGCCCCTCTATCGGGGCAGCCTGCTGTACGAGAGCAGCCGCTTTTGTCTCTACGCCCAGAAGCGCCGGGTCTTTGCCGGTAAGCCCTGGGGCATCTCCGAGAGCGCCTTTTTCTCTCTGGACAGCTCCCTCAGCTACCGCTACAAGGCCCACGGCTGTCCCGCCCTGGCCCTGAAGCGGGGGCAGGAGGAGGACATGGTGGTCTCGCCCTACAGCAGCTTTCTGGCCCTCTGCGCCGAGCCGGAGAGCGCGGTGAAGAACCTCCGCCGCCTGGAGCGCTTCGGCGCCCTGGGACGCTACGGCTTTATTGAGGCCCTGGACTTCACCCCCGGCCGCTGCCGCAGCGACAGCGGGGAGCCGGTGCGCTGCACCATGGCCCACCACGCGGGCATGAGCATCCTGGCCGCCGCAAACGCCGTGAAGGACGGCTGCGTGCAGCACCGCTTCCTTTCCGACCCGGCCATGGCCGCCCACACCGCCCTGCTCCAGGAGCGGCTGCCGGAGGACGGCATCGTCATCCGCCGGGACCTGTCCCCGGTGCCGGAAAAGCCGGACCGGGCAGAGGCCGGGCGCTGGCAGAAGCAGGGCGGAGTCGAGGACGAGGGCTGCTGTCTGCTCTCCAACGGGGCCTATGAGCTGCTCCTCCGCTCCGACGGCGGAGGACAGGCAAAGCTTTCCGGCCGGATGATCTACCTTCAGGCCCCCAAGCTGCGGCTGGACGGAAAAAAGCTCTTCCCCGCAAAAGCGGAGCACTGGGAATTTTCCGAGGATCAGTGCGCCTTCCGGCGAAGCCTTGATGGTCTGGAAGTCCGGCTCACCGTCTTTGCCGCCTCCGGTGACTGCGGGGAGCTTCGCACCATACAGTGTAAATCCGACCGGGACAGAGAAATCTCCCTGGAATTTTCCTTCGTGCCGGTGCTGGCTGCTTATAATGATTATGTAAACCATACCACTTTCTGGCGCTTAGGGATTTTCGCGTCGGCAGAGGGCCGCCGCCTGCTGCTGCGCCGGGTGCGCCGGGGCGGCGCGGGAGAGCTTTGGCTCTGCCTGGCCTGCAGCGGGGAAGCCCGCTTTTCCGCCGACAAGAAAGGCGGTCTGGGTTGGCTCTCAGAGCCTCTGGTCAGGGTTCAGCTGGACCTTCACCTGCGTGCCGGAGAGACCGCCGCGCTGCGCTTTGCCCTCTGCGCCGGTTTCTCCCAAAAGGAGGCCGAGGAAGGGGCCGAGCGGATACTGGCCGCCTCCGAACTGGACTGCGGCGGCATGCTGGGCGCTTCGGCCACGCTGCTGGGGCTCAGCGCCGGAGAGATCGGCGCGGCCATGGACATGCTGCCGGCGCTGACAAGTCCCCGGCTGCATGAGGCCGCACCCGCCCGGGAGCTGTGGCCCTTCGGCATCTCCGGCGACCTGCCCATTCTCTGCTGCGACAGCGGCGCGAAAGAGGCGGAGAGCCTGCTGCTGCGCTTCTGTCTGCTGAAAAGCTGCGGTCTCAACGCGGACCTGGTCTATCTCAGCGACGAGCAGGGCGAGTACCAGCGGCCCTTCTTCCGCCGGGTCAGCCAGATCCTCTCCCGCTTCTCTCTCGAGGCCCTGATCGACAGCCCCGGCGGGGTGCATTTCGCCCCTCTGAGCGCAAAGGCGCTGATCGAGAGCCGGGCCGCCTGGGCGGTAGGACGGGAGCGGAGCGCCCTGCCTGAGCCGCCCGCACCCGTTTTCGGCGCTCCCCGGTCTCCCGGCAGCATCCCGGAATACCGGCACGCGGGCCGGGCATTTGAGTTTTATGTAAACCAAAATCTCCCCTTCCGCTCCTGGCAGCTCATTCTGACCAACGGCCGCTACGGCTATATCGCTTCCGACTGCGGCAGTGGCTGCATGTGGCTGGAAAACGCCCGGGAGATGCGGATCGATCCGCCTCCACTTCTGCCCGAGGATGTCTCCGGCAGCGAGAGCCTGTGGCTGGAGACGGAGAAAGGGCCTGTCAGCCTCTTTGCCGCCAACGACGGCTACCCCTGCCGCGTCAGCTTTTCCCCCGGCCTTGCGGTGTGGGAAAAGGAGATCAGCGGCGCGCTCATCAAGACCAGCGCCTTCATCCCCGGCGGCATCGACGCCCGGGTGTTCATGGTGGAGGGGGCTGACGACCTGGAGCTGGGCTGGTCCCTGTCCCTTGTACTGGGCGCGGCTGACGGCAGCAGCGTGCGCTGCAGCGCAAAGGACGGCATTTTCCGGGCAGAGAATCCGGAGTCCACTCTGCCCGGCGTGGAGTTTCGGGCCGGGAGCTCCTCCCCCGCCCTCATCAAATGCGATTTTGCCCCCGCCGCTATGCTGCTGCGCTGTACCTGCCGCCACATCACCGTTCTGGCCTGCGGCTGCTGCAGCGAAGCGGAGATAAAGGAGCTTTGCCGCCCCAGTCTGGCCCTGGCTGCCCTGTCCTCTGCCGCCTCCCGCTGGGCCGCTCTGCTGGACCGGCTGGAGATCCGCACGGTCAACCGGGCGCTGGACGCCTATATGAACGGCTGGGCCGCCTATCAGACCATCGCCTGCCGGATCCAGGGCCGGTGCAGCCTGTACCAGAGCGGCGGGGCCATCGGTTTCCGGGACCAGCTTCAGGACAGCGTAAACATGCTGCTCATCGACCCCCATTACGCCCGGGAGCAGATTCTGGACTGCTGCCGCCACCAGTATGTGGAGGGGGACGTGATGCACTGGTGG
Organism: Candidatus Limivicinus sp.; assembly: GCA_051866735.1. GTDB lineage: Bacteria > Bacillota > Clostridia > Oscillospirales > Oscillospiraceae > Limivicinus. Next base: position 7,652 of record JBJDXP010000023.1, on the reverse strand, counting down.
CACCCCCACCCGGAGGGCGACAAGGGTGTACGCACCCGCTGCTCCGACGACCTGCTGTGGCTGACCTGGGCGCTGTGCAGCTATGTGGAGGCCACCGGGGATGAGGCCATCTGCGTCCTGGAAGAAAGTTATGTAAACTCTTCTCCCCTCACTGCCGTGGAGCGGGACCGCTACGAGCGGCCGGAGCTTTCCGACATGCGCGCCTCAGTGCTGGACCACGCCAAGGCCGCGCTGGAGCGCTGCGCCGCCCGGGGCTTTGGGCCCAACGGCCTGCCCTGGTTCGGCAGCGGCGACTGGAACGACGGTCTGGACGCGGTGGAGGGCGAGAGCGTGTGGCTGGGCTGGTTCTTCTCCTGCTGCGCGGACATGTTCGCGGGGCTTCTTAACCGCCTGGGCCGCCCCGGGGCGGAGCGCTATGAAAGGCTCTCCCGCCAGCTTGCCGGTGCCGCCGAAAACAGTTTCAACGGCCGCTGGTATATGCGGGGACGGTTGGAAAACGGCGATGCCCTGGGCGGCGAGGAGCGCATCGACTCCATCGCCCAGAGCTGGGCCGCCCTGTGCCCCCACAGCGACAAGGCCCACGCAGACGCCGCGTTGGAAAACGCGTTATGTAAACTTGTAGACTGGGAGCACCGGCTGGTAAAGCTCTTTGACCCGCCCTATTCCCCGGATGAGCCCTACCTGGGCTATATTTCCAGCTACGGCGAGGGTTTCCGGGAAAACGGCGGCCAGTACACCCACGGGGCCGTCTGGCTGGCCATGGCCTGTTTCCGCCGGGGCCGCCCGGACGCGGGCTACGAGATATTGAACCTGCTGCTGCCGGAAAACCACCCGCTCCAACACTACGGCGGCGAGCCCTTTGTGCTGGCGGCGGATGTGTACGCCGCCCCCGGCCATGAGGGCGAGGCGGGCTGGACCTGGTACACCGGCTCCGCCGGCTGGTATTTCCGTGCGGTGACGGAGGAGCTGTTCGGCTTGCGGCTCCGAGACGGAAAACTCTATGTCAGCCCCTCCCTGCCCGCCGCGCTGGAGGGCTACACCGCCGATTGGACGGACTTTTCCGGCAAGAGCCACCGCATAGAGGTTAAGGGCGAAAAAATCACCGTGGACGGGGAGAAATATTCCGGCGGGGGTATCGGATAGGGCTACCCAAAAGGAAAAAAGCGTGATATAATGTTATATTAAATAAGAGTAAGTAATGCGGAGGTGCCCCATGGAGATAACAAGGACAGAGATCATGCCCGGCGTATGGCTGAGCCATCTGCGAACAGACAAGTTCAAATCCGCCTGTCTCAGTCTGAACCTGCTCAGTCAGCTCAGCCGGGAGACGGCCTCCATGAACGCCCTCATCCCCTTCGTTCTGCGCCGGGGCGCCACCGGCTATGAGGATATGGAGAAGATCTCCGCGCGGCTGGACGAGCTGTACGGCACGGCCATTGAGCCGGTGGTCCGCCGCATCGGAGAGATCCAGTGCGTGGGCTTTTTCGCCAGCATCCCGGAGGGGGATTTTCTGCCGGGGAAGGAGAACGTGCTCCGCCCGGCCTGCGACCTGCTGGGCCGGCTTCTGCTTGCCCCCGCCACCCGGGGCGGCCTGCTGCTGCCCCAGTATGTGGACAGTGAGAAGGAAAAGCTGCTGGACATCATCCGCAGCCGCATCAACGACAAGCGCAGCTACTCTGTCACCCGCTGCATCGAGGAGATGTGCTGCTATGAGGATTTCGCCGTGGGCCGCTTCGGCAGTGAGACGGAGGCGGAGAACATCAACTATAAAAAGCTGACCCGCCAGTACCGCAGTCTCCTGCAGTCAAGCCCCATCGAGATCTTCTACTGCGGCCGCAGTTCGAAAAAGGAGCTGGTCTCCTGCCTGCGGGACGTGCTCTCCACCCTGCCCCGGGGAGAGATCGATTACGACATCGGCACCGACGTGCGCATGAACGCGCTGGAGGAGAAACCCCGCACCGTCACCGAAGAGCTGGACGTGACCCAGGGAAAGCTGGTCATCGGCTACCGTCTGGGCGAGTGCATGGAGGAGGCTGAGCCCGCCCCCATCTTCGTATTCAACTGCGTGTTCGGCGGCGGCACCACCTCCAAGCTCTTTATGAACGTGCGCGAGCGCCTGCAGCTGTGCTATTACGCAAGCTCCATGGTGAGCCTTCAGAAGGGCCTGCTACTGGTGGCCTCGGGCATAGAGTTTGACAAGTTTGAAGTGGCCCGGGACGAGATTTTCCGGCAGCTGGACGCCATCAAACAGGGCGACATCAGCGACGAGGAATTAAATTCCGCCAAATCCTGCGTGGCCTCCGACCTGCGGGCCTATATGGACAGCCAGGGCGAGCTGGAGGGCTTCTACCTGACGCGGGCGCTGGAGGGGCTGGAATACGGCCCCATGGAGCTGGCGGAGCTGGTGGAGGACGTGACGAAAGAGGACGTTATGCGCATAGCCAACAGCCTTGCGTGCGACATGATCTACTTTTTGAAGGGCAACGGCCAGGCAGAGGAGGATGAAGATGCAGCTGAATAAGTATGACGATATCGGCGAGAGCATGTATTCCGCCACGCTGCAAAACGGTCTGCGCCTGCGGGTGATCCCCAAGCCCGGCTTCAGCACCGCCTACGCCGTCTTTGCCACCAATTACGGCGGTGCCCACCGCCGCTTCACCGTGGACGGGCAGACCTTGGACACTCCGGCGGGCGTAGCCCATTTTCTGGAGCACAAGATGTTCGACCTGCCCGACGGGGAAAACGCCCTGAGCATTCTCTCCGCCAACGGGGCCGACCCCAACGCCTTCACCTCCAGCGGCGTCACCTGCTATTATTTTGAGTGTACCGAGGGCTTTGAGGAAAACCTGCGTATGCTGCTGCACTTTGTCTCCACCCCCTATTTCACGGCGGAGACGGTACAGAAAGAGCAGGGCATCATCGCCCAGGAGATCCGCATGGGTGAGGACGACCCGAATGTGAGCATTTACTACGACCTGCTCACCATGCTCTATGACCACCACCCCATCCGGGACCGGGTGGCCGGAACGGTGGAGAGCATTGGGGAGATCACGGACAAAACCCTGTACGACTGCCACCGGGTGTTTTACGCTCCCAGCAACATGGTGCTCTGTGTGGAGGGGGATATCGACCCGGAGCGGGTGCTGGCCATTGCGGAGGAGGAACTGCCCAAGGCCCTCAGCCCCGTCCCCAAAGCGGACTTTGGTCCGGAAGAGGGACTTTTGCCGGTGGAGAGCTTCCGCAGCCGGGAAATGGCGGTCTCCGCCCCCCAGTTTCTCATCGGGGCCAAGTTCCGCCCCGAAGAAGGAGGACAGGCGCTGCTGCGCCAGCGGCTGGTGTCTCAGCTGGCCCTGCGTATGCTTGTGGGCGCCTCCTCGCCCTTCTACGCCAGGCTCTATGCCCAGGGCCTGATCAGCCACGACTTTGATTATGAGGCGGACTTTACCGCCGGCACCGCCACCGTCATCATCGGCGGAGAGAGCCGGGAGCCGGAAAAGGTGCTGGACGAACTGAAGGCCGAGGCGGCAAGGATTTCGGAAAAGGGCTTTGACCCGGAGCTTTTCCGCCGCTCCAAGCGGGCCTCCCTGGGCGCAAGGCTCCGTGGTCTGGAGGACTTTGAGAGCGTCTGCGTCTCCACCGTCACCGGTCTCTTCAGCGGCTACTGTGCCTTTGACGCCATCTCCCTGCTGGGCCAGGTGACAAAGGACGAGTGCGAGCAGTTTGTCCGCGAGACGCTGTCAAATGAGCGCCTTGCCATATCCATCATCACCCCCAAGAGGACCTGAAACCATGATTCTTTTTCTTGTACAAACCATTCAGCGCGATTCCGCCATCAGCTTCCCCATGCTGGGGGACTTCCGCTTCAACCCGCCCAGCTGTTTCAGCCTTTTCGGCCTGAACATATACTATTACGGGGTCATTATCGCCCTGGGCTTCATTCTGGCCATGGTCTACTGCTCCCGCAATTCCAGGGACTTCGGCATCAAGTCCGACGACTTTTTTGACCTGATGCTGTGGATCATCCCCTGCTGCATCATCGGGGCGAGGCTCTACTATGTGCTCTTCAACCTGGACCACTATCTGGCCGATCCGGGGCAGATCTTCGCCATCCGGGACGGCGGGCTTGCCATCTATGGCGGCATTATCGTGGGCGTCATCGTCGTCATCTGTGTCAGCCGCCATAAGAAGATCCCCATCCCCGCCATGCTGGATCTGGCGGTGTTCGGGCTGCTCATCGGGCAGATTCTGGGCCGCTGGGGCAACTTTATGAACCGGGAGGCCTTCGGCGCGGAGACGGAGATCTTCTGCCGCATGGGCCTGACCGCGCCGGACGGCAGCACCATCTACGTCCACCCCACCTTTCTGTATGAGAGCCTGTGGAACCTGGCGGGGTTGATTTTCCTCATCATCTTCACAAAAAAGGGCCGTCGGAAATACGACGGCCAGTGCACGCTGATCTACTTTTTCTGGTACGGTCTGGGCCGGGCCTGGATCGAGGGGCTGCGCACCGACAGCCTGTATATCGGCAGCACCAACATACGCGTATCACAGGCACTTTCCATTGTGCTTGTTTTGATATCACTCATTCTATTGATACGCCAGAGCCGCAGGCCCCACCCGCCGGAAGCGCTGTATGTGAACCGGGTCCGGGCGGCAAAAGCGGCGACGGAAGAGACAGAAAGCACATGTGCTAAGGAGGATAAGTAAAAATGGCAGATTACAAAGACATCATTAAAGGCACCCTGAACAACATCGCCGGCAAGGTCAAGGAAGTAGCCGAGTCTGACACCGTGCAGAACTTCTGCGGCAAGGTGAAAGAGGCCGCTGAGACCGGCTCCGTCAAGGAGATCTACGACAAGGGCGCTAACCGCGCCAAGGCCTATTCCCGCATCGCCAAGCTCACCCTGGAGATGAACGGCGAGAGCGAGGAGCTGAAGCGGGTGTACACCGAGATTGGCAAGCTCTATTACGACCAGGCCAAGGACGCGCCCGAGGGCTTCTTCGCCCCCCTGTTCAACCAGGTGCAGGAGATCAGCGCCAGCATCCTGGCCAAGGAAGAGGAGATCAACGCCATGAAGGCCGAGTTTGAGGCCGAGGCCGCCGCCAAGGACATCGAGGTGGAGGTCTGCGCGTTTGACGAAGTGGTGGACGCCACCGAGAGCGACGGCACCAGCGAGACCCCCGCTGACGACAAGACCGAGGAGTAAAACACAGGAAAAACCGCCGAGGGAAAGCCAAACCGCTCCCACGGCGGTTTTTTCGCGTCCTTAGAAAATTCCGTGGGTTTTCTCCGTTTTCCGTGTATTATATAATAGAACAAAACGCCGTTCATACTAATTCTTGATAGAAAGATTGAATCAGCAGCGAAGGGATATTGGTGCAAGACAAGGCAGAGGAGCGCCGCCATACTTTGTGTATGGCAAGTGACGATAACGCAGGTTTGCGCCAATAGACCAAGCTGATATTAAAGATTTTTATCAAGAATTAGTATCAAGGAGAGGAGGCAGAGCCGTGCACGAGCAGGAGATCATTGCGCTGATCCGGGCGCGGGATGAACGGGGCCTGTCTGCGCTGCTGCGGCACTACGGCCCCATGATGCGCTATATTGTCGCCCCCATTCTGCCCGCCGAGCAGGATCGGGAGGAGTGCATCTCCGAGGCGGCCATGCGCGTCTGGGACAGCATTGAACGCTTTGACCCGATCCGGGGCTCCTGGAACGCCTGGCTCACCGCCCTGACCAGAAACGCCGCCCTGAACCGGGCGCGGCAGCTGCAGCGGGAGGACTCGGAGGCGCTGGACCCCGCTCTGCCCTCCCCGGAGCCGTCGCCGGAGGAGGCGCTGCTCAGAAAGGAGAGGCAGGCGGAGCTGTCCGTTGCCCTGAACCGCCTGTCCCGAACAGAGCGGCTGTTATTTTACCGGAAGTATTATTACCGGCAGTCCACGGCCCAGATCGCCTCCGAGCTGGGCATGAGCGCCCGGGCTGTGGAGGGCAGACTGTACCGCGTCAAAACGCGGCTTCGCGCTATGCTGGGAGGTGAAAACGATGTGTGACCCTGAGCGGAATTTCTTGAACGACGAGGAATTTGACGCCATGCTGCAAAGTGGCCTTCCCGAGCTTCCACCGGAGGATATCGTCCAGGAGGTGACACCCTGGCACAAGGCCATCTACCGGGCGCTGATCGGCATCGCCTTCAACACCTTCACCTTGAATTTTCTCGGGCTGAACTACATCCTGCCCGCCATCGCGTCCATTCTCTCCCTGCTGGGCTTTCGCAGCCTGCGCCGGGAAAACCGCTGGTTTCGGGCCTGTTACGGCATCACTCTTGTGCGTTCGCTCTACCTCTTTGCTCAGATCATCCTCAACGCCTCCGTTTACCAGAGCGATTTTTACGCCTCCGGCCTGTCAAAACTGCTGACCGCCGGGAGCCTGGGGCTGCTGTTTCTCCTGTTTTTCTGCCTGTGGCGCGCTTTTATCGCCGTGCGGCGGAAAGCGGGTCTGCCGGACAGCGCCCCGGGGGCGCTGTGGCTCATGCTGTGGTATGCCATCATCCTTGTCATGGCCTCTGTCCATTATACTGGGCTGATTCTGCCCATTGTTATGATCGTCTCTTACGTTCTGATGATCCGGAGCCTTCTGAAGCTGGCCCGGGAGCTGGACGAAGCGGGCTTTGCCATCACGGCCGCCCCCGTCCGTCTGTCTGACCGGGCGCTGACCTGGCTCATTCTGGCGGTCCTGGCCCTGGGGATGGGCTGCGCCCACCTGTTTTCCGGCGCCTATCCCATGGACTGGCAGCCGGAGGAGGTACGAAACAACGCGGAAGTCTCCCGGGTGAAGGAGGAGTTACTCAACCTGGACTTTCCCGAAAATGTGCTGAATGATCTGACGGAGGAGGACATTCTCGCCTGTGACGGCGCTCTGCAGGTGGTGTGGGAGGTGCAGAACCACCCGGTGAACAAGGGGCAGTATCTCACTAACCAGGAGGGTATAGTATCCTATACCACAACAGTCTACGATGTGCAGGAGCTGCGCATTACCGGCGTGGCGGTGGAGCTGCCCGGAGAGCCGGAGAGCTGGAAGCTGTTCCACCATTTTCAGTGGGTCGTAGACCCGGGCTTTACCGGCACGGAGTGCATACAGCTCTGGCCCACCTGGCAGAACAACGAGGGCTGGAGCCCCGTCGGGGAGCTAGCCGGGCAGCTGCTCTATGATCAGGACGGCCAGACCTGGACCGCACCTTACGCCTTTCTCGGCAGCTGGAGCTACACCAGCAACAGCGTCTTTTGGGGAGAACAAAGCTCCACCGATATCTTTGCCGCCTTCTCTCTGCCGGATGAAGGGGAAAACCACCGGGGCTACGTCTCCTACACGGTGGACGAAGCGCAGAACGGCTATATTATCAGTTCCTGGTGCAATTACACCCACCAGGCAAGCGTTCTGCAATACCCGGCCCGCACCGCCATGGATGCGCGGATGGAGGGCGGCGGAAACCGTTCCGGCGCCTTTGTCACCGTGCAGGATGCCCTGCAGTTTTTCCCCAACAACGGCAGCCCCGAGCTGAGCGGCTGAAAAACAGACCTGTCGGTGACGGCAGGTCTGTTTCAGTCTGTCAAAAAACTTTTCAAAATCCCCGAATATCTGTATAATGGAGGAA
>JBJDXP010000022.1:0-3930 GCA_051866735.1 Candidatus Limivicinus sp. | reverse complement strand
ATATCAGATTTTTTCTTCCACGGTTTTGCTGTCGTGGTATTTGATGAGAGTGTCGTACAGCTTCTCAATGAGTTTCATGTCCGCATTGGTCATATAGGCAAGAAACAGCAGACCAAAGAGGGCTGCAACAACAATCAGAACAATCCAGTACCAGGCCATTTTTCATCCTCCTTTACCAGCTTAGCGCATCTTCGTAATCCAACAGAGTGGGATCCAGGGGCTCTTCCCGCAAAACGGTGCTCATGTATTGGTTGAAGGCTTCCCGCATCTCACGGCGGGAAACTGTACGGGGATCCATTACATCGTGGGGGACCCAGATAAGGTGAATGCCCCGCTCCCGGGCCTGGTCCTCAAACAGGCCGTGCAGGCCGCCCACGTTCTTGCAGGATACATGGTCGTACATGATGACGATGTTTACATTGAACTTTTCGCACATCTTCCAGCACTCATCCAGCAGATTCACATAGCCGCCGTTGGTGTGGGAACGCATCATCATTTTTTCATAGCAGCGAACCAGATCTTCAAGGGCCTGTTCCTTGTCCCCGATGGCAATGGGCTGGTAGCTGAGCATGGCCTCCATGTCATTGACGCAGGTGACACCCCAGCAGTGCTGGGTCCAATAGGTGAAGTTGGTGTAATAATGGGCGGGGCAGGCCCAGACGATGCAGCGGTATTTGGGCTTGTTGGCATCTGCCGCCTTGTCCTGCTCATAGCCTTTCAGCATCATCTTCGTGACCTTGCGGTCGGTCTTGAGCATAAATTCGTCCATGCAGGCGGCGGCCATGAACTCGTATTCCCGCTGAAGAGCCAGGGCGGCGCCGCAGACCTGGGGATAATCGGTGCAGTTCACATCCCACTTTTCAATCATATAGCGGGAGCTCTCGTTGTACATTTCGGCGTTCTTCCAGAAAGCGTCCCAGTCCCACTTGACGTTGAATTGCTGCTCCAGAAAGGCAATGCCTTTTTTCAGATTCTTCACCGCGTAGGTTTGCACTTCCGGCTCATTCACCCGCTGGGGCGGGGTGATCTGGAAGGAGGGCAGGTCTTTGAAGTGACGTGTCATGATGTTGGTCTGGGAAATGGCGCCGTCGCAGGGCATGGAGCTGGTGAAGTAGCACTTGCCCACCCGGGGATAGTCATCCACAACAGCACAGCCGCTTTCGGCAGCCGGTTCCGGGCAGACATCGGCCGGCAGGCCCAGATGCTCCATGGCGTCGATGTAGTACATGCTGGCGTTCTGATCCACCTCTGAGGGCAGACCGATGGCAAACATGGCAATGTCGATCCACTTGACCGTGGGAAAGCCCATCATGATCAGATGGGGGGTCATCTCATCGAACATCACGGTGTTCTCCCGCAGCTTTGCGGCCCGCTTGCTGTGGGGGCGCAGGTTCTCGTCACGGACGATAATGTCACGCACGCCGAGAACCGAGTTGTGCAGAACCGAGAAGAACTGGTTATGGGCGTAGCGCAGCTCCTTGCCCCGCAGGCCCATGGTATGCCGGTCCACCATGTGGGCGGCGGTGAGATAGGACACCATCCAACGGTAGCGCAGCATGGCCTTTACCATGAGGATGGGGTGACAGCCCAGCTTTACGGCCATAAAGCCGTAGAGATAGAGCCAGCGGAAAAAATCATAAAAGGTGTCCCGGAAGCCCCGCCATTCGCGCTTCCGGAAAGCCCGGTGATTGGCATCGTAGAACCGGCCCAATCCCTTGCCTGTTTTGGGGTCATACGCCATGTTATTTCTCCTCCTTCTGGGCTGCACGAAGCTTCTTCATCTCAATGCTCTCCACGAAAGCCTGCACTCTGGTGCGCAGCTGGCCGCTCTGCCCCACAATGTAGGGCCTGTCCACGGAGAGAATGGGAATTCCGTAATCTCTGGGCATAATCTGGTTGGCAATGACCCGCTCATAGGACCAGTAGGTACAGAACTTCATCTGCTCATAAATGGCGCCGTCCGCCTTGAACTCCCTGACCAGCTGGGCCACATGGTCATTGCGGTATTTGACCCGGTGCAGCGCACTCTGGCGGGGACACTCCGTGTTTTGCAGATACCAGCGGCAGACCTGGGTGAGGGCGTCCTCCTGCTGGGTCAGCGCAATCTCCTGCCTGCCGGGAAAGCTGCCGTAGCAGAAGCGATCCGCAACCACCAGCGCGCCGCAGTTCTCGATCAGCCTGATCAGATTGGGGTCATCAATTTCGGAGCCGACCACTGCCACCCGAACCCGGTAATTTTTCTCCGGGTCAACCTTGCGATCCCGGATTTCCTCCAGCGTCTCTTGCAGCAGAGGCAGAATCAGCCGCTTGGGACAGGTATAGCTCACCAGAACCAGAACGGCAAACTCATAGCCGGTGATGGGCGGAATGTCCAGCATGCGCAATTCCCCGATCTCCGTGAGGATACGGCAGATCTCGTTGTGCTCCCGGACTGCCGCACGGATGGCGGCGTCCGAAGTGTCTACCCCATAGTTTTCCCGCAAAGGCTTCAGAATCTTTCGGGAGACCTGTTCACAGATATGCTCAACGCAGTCCTCATCGTCGGAGTAGGGGATGTCCAGATTGCAGTAGAAGAACTTCTCCTTGTCCTCTCCCTGCATGTGCATGATCTCCATGTTCTCAATGGCCCGGTTGTTGGCTTCGCAGACGTCAACGCCGGCCATGGCATGGAGAAAGCTGTAGTTGCCCTCCAGCGCCCGCTCCAGCAGCGCCCGGGAGAACTCACAGCTGTTGTTGGCCATGTAATAGGTGGCCAGCTCCATGGAGTTGGTGTGCGGGGCACGGAGCCGGACCGAGAAACAGTTCCCCAGGTTCAGCAGCACCTCCGGCGCATGGAAACAGGTGTAACCGATGGCCAGGTCTCCCTCTGCCTCCGCTTTCCGCACAAGCTCGTTGTTCGCGTCTTCCAGAAGATTCTCGAAATAGATCAAATGCTTCAGTTCTTTCATTGCCGCCCTTCTTTCTCTGTGCTTTTTTGCTCCTTGCTTATGTCAGCCAAACTGACATAAGTGAGGATACACAAATCCCGATGGCTCGGGATTTGAAGTGTATGGAATTATTTGCCGCTCAAGGCCCTTACGAACATCTGGCTTAAATGGAGCATCCGGCTATCATAGTCCAACTCTCTGGCGCTGGGGGTGCCGCCGATGGAAAGGCGCTGCATGATCCCCAGGATCGCGTCGTAGGCGTTGTAGTAAATCTCCCGCACATCCACATCCGGGTTGATGGAGCCGTCCGCCAGCCCCTTCCGGATGGCCTTGGCCATGGGGCCGTTGGAGGTCTCGTAAGGCTCAGGGGGCTGGTTCTTGATCTCGTGGAGCCTTCCTGCACTGTGCAGGGTAAGCTCTGCATCCAGGGTAAAGCGCATCCCTTTGGGGTCCAGCCGGTAGAGCCTGGAATAGCAGACAAGAATCTTTGCCGCATCCTCCAAGCCGCTTGTGCTGCCTTCGGGGCTGTCTTCCTGAAACATCCGGTCTATGCGTTCCAACACCCGGTTCCAGTACAGCAGGGAAGCGGCCAGAACCAGATCCGCCTTGGTTTCAAAATACCGGAACACCGACCGCTCGGTAAGCCCGGACAGCCGGGCAATGTCTGCAATTTTTGTTTTCTCGATTCCGTTTTCGAGAAAACAGTCCAGGGCCTTTTCCGTAACCAGCCGGATGTTTTTCTCCCGTTGCTCTTCGTGGGGCAAGTGCTGCTCCCTCCCCTCACACATATCTGTCAGTCAAACTGACAGATATAGTATACAGCACTGGAAAACGGAAATCAAGACCCCGGAGGGAGGAAAAACAAAAATACCGCCTGCCAGATTTTTATGGCAGGCGGTATAACTGTATTCTTACACTTCGGTCATCCACAGCCCATGGAGATTGCAGTAGGCGTAAACCGCAACCGCTTTATCATCTCCCAAGCAGAAGGTGACATTGGGTT
>JBJDXP010000021.1:0-3964 GCA_051866735.1 Candidatus Limivicinus sp. | reverse complement strand
TCCCTTTGCACAAGGGAGCCTTGGGTGCGCGTCCCGCCCTGGCAAAACCATCGTATTTTCTGCTATAAACGATCTTTTATGCGAACAATACTGCTGCGACTGAATAGTAACTCTTGATAAAAATATTTCATCAAGAAGGCACTGTCATACGGCCTTTTGACTTGGGCGCAGGTGTCAAAACCATACGCGGCAGGGGAGAGAGAAGACGATTCGCTTCTGAACCGGAGGAAGCAACATAGTGCTCAATAAGCGGCGAATGGCTTCGGGTGGGACGCATCGTGTGACGAAACAAAATGATACCTGCGGACAAACAGAACCGCAGGTATCATGTTTCGTCATATTGTTTTTGCGTTTTTATAAAGTGTTGGATGGCCTCATAACTTTGTGGGCTCAAGTCGTGTTCAATCATACAGGCATCAGACGCGGCGACGTCACTGGGAACGCCCAGGCATTCCAGCATGCGCTGAATGGTTTGGTGCCGCTGCTGGGTTTGCCTTGCAATAATTAGGCCTTTGGGCGTGAGAGCAATGATATGATGTGCGCCAATTACAACATACCCATCCTCTTGGAGTTGTTTTAGAAACACGGTAACCGTCGGCTTGGATACCTCCAACGCTCGGGCAAGATCGACTGGGTGAACCGGCTTATTTTGGGACAGACAGTGGATATGTTTCAGGTAATCTTCCAGACGATATGCTCTCTTTGACATGATGCTGCCACTTCCTTTTGCGTATGCCCCGGCGGGCAGCCTCTCCGCGAAAGCCGCGGCAGCTGCCCGCTTAACATAATGAAGGTGTTTAGGAGGTATTTCTCAAAATTACGTAAGGGATTATGCCAGCGTGGCGCCGAGAGAACGGCAGTTGGCTTCCGCTTCATCGTCGGGGGCTTCCTGACAGATCACGCTTTCGCAGACCAGGTTCGCCCCATCATTGCGGCAGGTGTCTTCCCAATTGCGCATCCATTCTCCGTCGCCCCAGCCGTAGGAGCCGAACAGAGCGATTTTTTTGCCGGAGAGCTTGGGTTCACACTCCTGGAACATGGGCTCGAATTCCATGTCCTCCAGGACTTCGCATCCCATGGCAGGACAGCCAAAGGCGACGGCATCGAATTCATCCATTCGGGAGGCGGAGAATTCCACGGCGGGGTACAGGGTGACTTCGGCCCCGGCGTTTTTGGCGCCCTCCGCCACGGCAAGGGCCATAGCCTGGGTGTTGCCGGTGCTGCTCCAATATACGACTGCAATTTTGCTCATGTTGTTTTCCAACATTTCAAGAAAAATATGGTATATCAACCGGCTACGGTGAGCCGTTTAATATCGGTTCCCTTTGCCCATTGGTCGCAGTAGACCTTGGTGCATTTTTTGTATTGATGAAATTTCTTTTGTGCCGCTTCCACATCCCCGTAGACCTTCCAGCAGCCCACACATTTGCAGCTGCAGGCCCGGTTTTCCATGAAGCCGCAGACGTCCTCCGGGGGATAGCCCAGGAACAGGCCGATCTCATGGGGGAAATCCTCCTGCTGGCGGAGCTTCCGCACCAGCCGAACCAGGCATTTTTCGCAGCTGCCGGTACAGTAGCCGCTGCGCTCCAGGAGCTTTGCGGCCACTTCGTCGGACAGATCGGCGGTGAGCTGCTTGGGGCGGTACAGATAGATCAGCGCCTTTTTCCCGGAAAAGCGCAGGGGGAGGATGCGCAGTCCTTTCTGGGTCAGCCATTTGTTCATCCGCCGCAGGTCAGACAGAAGGGACTCCCGGTCCTCACAGGGGCAGGTGAACAGGCTGGCGGTTTTGATTCCGGCCAGGGTGGGGGCACAGTTGCGGATCAGGTAATCTTCGGACATGGCGCATCTCCTTCGGAAGCTCATTTCTTTTTTATGTATTTTTTCAGATGTTTTTTCAGCAGGGCGCACAGCGTCACGATCACGGCGATCCCTGCCGCAGAAGTTATCGCCCATAGAATATCTGCAGATGTCATAGCAGTGTTTCTCCTTGCTGCTTACAGTTAGCGAAAGCTAACTCAAAGGCAAATTAACAGGTTAGCAGCAGCTAACCAGTAATATAATATATGCAATCTCTGCGTTTGTCAAGCATTTTTTGGCAAACTATGCAGATGCATCAGATTGACGGATGATATCCCTTGGTAATGACTCTGTCACATTCCATTGGATAACGCATATACTGATAAGAGAACGATACGTGCAAGGAGGGAAATGATGAAACGATCCGTTTCGTTGGAACCGGCAGCAGAAGCAGTATGCGATCAAAGTGCCATTCCGCCTCTGATTTTTCAGCTCCCGCCCGAGCAAGGACGAAGGCGGCTGGAAGAGGCACAAAACGCGCCGGTCAATTTGTACCCGGCCCGAATCTCCAGCAGGGAAGTGGATACCGGGAAATGGGGCAGGATTCCGGTGTACTTTGTTGCTCCGCAAGAAGGGAAACCGCAGGGAGTGATTTCCTATCTCCATGGCGCAGGCTGGGTGTTTGGAAGCTTCCATACTCATGAAAAGCTGGTTCGGGAGCTGTGTGCCAGAACACATTCCCTGATCGTATTCCCGGAATATACCCGTTCCCCGGAGGCAAAGTACCCGGTTGCTATTGAACAGTGCTACTGGGTATTGTCCCATCTCTGGGAAGTCCCTGACAACCTATGCCTCGTTGAAACCCGCAGTGTTCTGGCGATCGCAGGGGACAGTGTTGGCGGAAATATAGCGATTGCGATGGTGATTATGGCGATGCAGAGGGACGGTCCCAAAGCCGGGAAGCTATTGCTGTATTATCCTGTGACCAACGCCTGCTTCGATACGCCGTCCTACCATCAGTTTGGCGTCAATTATTATCTTTACCGGGAGCAGATGCAGTGGTTTTGGAATCAGTATACCACATGTATGGAGGACAGGCGGCAGATCGCCCTGTCTCCGCTTTGCGCGGGCAGAGAATGCCTCAGACAGTTTCCGCCCACCATGATCCTCAATGGGCAGGCAGACGTACTGCGGAGCGAAGGGGAAGCCTTTGGCGAGAAGCTGCGGCGGGCCGGTGTGGATGTCACGGCAATTCGGGTGCAGGGAACCATTCATGATTTTGTGATGCTGAACGTACTGGATCAGACCAATGCCTGCAGAGTGGCTATGGATGCGTCCACCGCATGGCTGAACCGGAATTGATTTTGAATGGGGAGGCGATAGGGAGTGAGTATCGGTATTCTGGCCTGTGAGTCTCTGCTGGAATACGTGCAGGCGGCACAGGAAAAGCTGGGGACAAATTACCCAGTCTTTGTTTTGGACTATAGCGGCAACGAGAATCCCGGGCAAATGCGCGGCCGGATTGCCGCAATCACCATGCTTCTTCCGGTGGAGATGGATACCGTGCTGGTGGCAATGGGATTTTGCGGCGGGGTTTGGAATCAGCTGACCCTTGACCGCAGGTTCGTCATTCCAAGGGTGGACGACTGTGTATCCTTGCTGCTCAACACAGGCAATGTGTACCGTCCAAATCCGAAGCAAGCCGGGCATCTTTATTTGATGGAACAGCATCCGGAGCGGGAGGGCAAGAGACTCTGCCAGAACTGCCCCAGATGGAAAGCGGATGATTGCTATTTCAAATGGTTTGCATACTATTCTCACTTGGATATCGTGGATACCGGGGTATTTGATTGCTACAGGCAAGGCTATGTAGAGAAAGCGGAGCAATTAGCACAGGAGATGAACTGCACGCTGGACTATGTACCCGGCAGTAATCTTCTGTTGGAAAAGCTGATTGGTGGGCAGTGGGATGATCAGTTTCTTGTGGCAGAACCAGGGCAGGAAATTGCCCATAAGGATTTCTTTTCCTAATGGAATAGAAAAGGAATGATTCCGGTTTCTATGTGGAAAAGCATCTACGCCTGGGCCTCTTTGCTGTGTGTGGACAGTATTACACATGGCAGCAATAACACAACGCAGCGCTGGCCCCCCGGAATGGGAAGGTCGC
>JBJDXP010000020.1:0-4101 GCA_051866735.1 Candidatus Limivicinus sp. | reverse complement strand
GGGGGAACAGCTCCGTGGTGGCCCGGGGGAACAGCTCCGTGGTGGCCTGGGAGAACAGCTCCGTGGAGGCCCGGGGGAACAGCTCCGTGGAGGCCTGGGGGAACACGCAGGTCGTTGATTGCACCGACGAACACGATATCACTGTAAGCGAAAATGCACGGATTGTGTATAATCCCCGGAACATCACCGAATATCTTTCCCATTATGGGATTCAGCAGTCTGACGGCAAGGTGAAACTGTACAAGGCCGTACATAAGCGAAACGGCCGGTATGTCTCAGACAGGTGGAGCAATTTTGAGTACGCCATTGGTAAGGCTGCAATTGCTGATTTCCTGGATCCCGACCAAGATATCGAATGCGGTCATGGCATCCACATCGCCTATAAAGAGTGGGCTCTGGATTTCGGCAAGGATTGGTGGGATCTCGCAATCCTGGAAGTGGAAGCGGACGTTTCCAGCATCGTTGTTCCCATGAATGGCTCCGGAAAAGTACGCACGGACAAAGTTCTTGTGCTTCGCGAGGTTCCGCTGGAGGAATGCGGCTTGCTTGGCAAGATCCTGGCAAAGACACGGCGCGCTGAATAAGAAAAGCCGCCCCCGGAGCGGCAACTCCGATGGGCGGCAGGCTTAAACAACCACTTGTATTTTATCTAAAAACGGAGGAAAAGTCAATGTTGAAATGTCATTTGGACGATAAAACACACACATGTGAGATCGAAGTAAAAGGGAATATCATTACCATTCTTGCGGATGTATCCTATCTTATTGGCGATATCTATAACTCGTTCCGGAACAGTAACCCTATACTTGGTGAGATGTACCAGCACATGCTGCGGGGACTTATTGACGACGATTCTTCCCCGGTTTGGGAGGTACCGGACGCACATAAGGCTGGTGAGTATGGCGTCATTAGTGCTTCCGTCCGACTTCCGAATAACCTTCAGGACCTGCTTGACGGGCTCAGGGGGGGGCGAGCATGGCGAATGAGCAGGTGACCCCGGACTGCTACGAAACGCGTCAGAGCGGGAGGGTGCTGTGCAATGGTCATGCCCTTAATCTTGGCTACTCTCCCGCCTGCCTGCGGGACATGGCCAGGCACGGGATCCACCTTTACAAGAACGGGAAGCGGGTGAAGCTGTGCGAAGTAACATAACCGGGATTGACCCGGACTATGACTATCTGTTTGACAAGCAGCAGGCCCTGCGAACGGATCATTATCCGATCTGCGACTGCTGCGGGCACACTGCCCGCCCCGGGGAAACGCTGTATATCTTGGGCGTCAAAAAGGACGCACTGTACGTCTGTGCCGACTGCAAGTTTGAGATGGAGCAAAACAACTTCGCCGTGGAGGAAGTGCGATATGGAAGATGAAAGAAACGCGCTGGTCCCGATCCTGGAATGCCGCCAGCCTGCGGTGGTGGAGGACAACCTGGTCGATCTCCAGCAGCGGGTTATGACGGTTATTGACACTATTGACAATCTGCCCCGTACCAGGGAGAGTCTTCCGGAGGCGAGAAAAGCCCGCGCGGAGTTGAATAAATATTACTCTTCTCTGGAAACCCAGCGGAAGCTTGTAAAGGCTGCGGTCATGCTTCCTTATGACAAGGCCATGGAGCGCTACAAGGGACTTGTGCAGAAGCCCATCCTGGAGGCGGACGAAAAATGCAGATCTTTTATCGACGGCGTTGAGAACGATGTAAAAATGGCCTGCGAGGGCGAGCTACGCGGCTACTTCACGGAGCTGTGTCAATCGAAGGGGATCTATTGGCTGCCATTTGAACGAGTGGGCATCAAGGTCACCTTGGCAATGGCCGATCAAAAGGAACTGCGAAAGCCAAAGGAGCGTATCCGGGAATTCGTTCAGAAAGTGGAAACCGATTTGACGGCCATCACCGGTATGGATGGCAGCGCCGAGATCCTGGTTGAATATGAGCAGACCCTGGACGTGGCTTCTGCTATTGCCAGAGTAAACAGCCGGAAACGGGCGAAGGCCATCATGGAAGAAAACAATGCCAAGTATCAGGCGGCGCAGAGTACCGATTCCCAGACGGCCCAGCATATCGCGGCAAACGCACCGGAAGCCGTTCAAGTGCTGTATGCTTCTCAGGAGAAGAAATACAGGGTCACATTTACGATAACGGCAACAATGCCCATGCTCCGGGGCCTGAAAGCGTTCCTGGAGGGGCACAACTATCAGTACAAGGAGGTAACCAACGATGGAAAACAATGAAATGATGGTTCAGGGCGGCTACGGGACGCCCCAGGCAATAACCGCCGGTGTCACCCGGGATATGGCTACCACCCGTGAGGCCCAGGAAGTCCAGGCGGCTGTATTCATGGCGAAGCGGTTTCCCCGGGACGAGAACCAGGCAATTGCCAGAATCGCCCAGAGCTGCAAGCGCCGGGGCCTGGCGGAAAAAGCCATCTATACATATCCCAAGGGCGGACAGAATGTGACCGGCCCCTCCATCCGCCTGGCGGAAGCCATTGCCCAGAGCTGGGGCAATTTGCAGTGCGGTGTGGTGGAACTGAGCCAGGAAGCCGGGGAATCCACCTGTATGGCCTACTGCTGGGACATCGAAACCAATTTCCGGGATACCAAGGTCTTTACGGTCCCCCATGCCATACAGACCAGAAATGGGACAAAGCAGCTGACGGACCCCAGAGATATCTATGAGCATGTGGCGAACCAGGGAGCGCGGCGTAAACGGGCCTGCATCCTGGCAGTGATCCCCAAGGATGTGGTGGACTCCGCCTTGGAAGCCTGCCAGAAGACGCTGGCCTCCGGGTATAAGGAGCCCCTGATCGACCGCCTGCGGAAGATGGTGGACGTGTTTCGGAATGAATTCTCCGTGCCGCTGGAAAGCATCGAGAAGTACATCGGCTACAAGCTGGACAGCTTCACCGAGATGGACATGGTGACGCTCCGTGGCGTGTACACGGCGCTGAAGGAGGGCAGCTCCAAGCGGGAGGATTATTTCGACCTTCCCAAAGTCGTGGCGGCTCCGGCGGCCCCTGAGCCTGAGGCTGCGCCCGCAGAGCCGGAGCAGGTTAGCCTGCATGACCTGTGAGGTAATCTCCACCGGAAGCATCGGAAACGCCGTACTGTTAAACGGGAAATACCTGTTTGACTGCGGCGTTTCCTACAAGAAACTGAAGCCCTACATCAAGACGCTTTCGGTGGTGTTTTTGACCCACATCCACGGGGATCATTTTAAGATCCAGACCATCAGCAGGATCCACCGGGACAGGCCCATGGTACGGTTTGTCTGCAGCAAAAATTTACTGGTGCCGCTGTGTACCGAATGCGGCGTGGATCCCAAAAACGTGGTTCTGGTGACACCGGGCGAGCTTGCCGAGATCCATTTTGGGCCGGAAAGCATCTGTATCCAGGCGTTCGATCTGATCCACAACGTGGAGAATGTGGGCTGGGCTGTAGAGGTCCAGGGCGGGGAGGAACCAGGGAAGGCCCTCTACGCCACGGATACCCAGTATATTCCCGTTTGCGTTCCCGGGCTTGATCTGTACATGGTGGAATGCAACTACCATGTGGACGAGCTTCTTCGGCGCAAGGAACGGAAAATGCAGGAGGGAAAGTTTTCCTACGAGGACACGGTTGCGGCGTCACACATGTCCCAGGAGACGGTGACAAACTGGCTCAAGCAGAATGCCAGACCTGACAGCGAAGTGGTATTCCTGCATCAGCATATCGAAAGGGGAGTGGTTACGGTATGATCCCTTGGATACAAGTCTATTCCAACCTGATAAAACACCCGAAAACCTATGCCCTTGCCGACGAACTGAAACTCACCAGCAAGGACGCGAGCCCCAACGCAGTCGCCGCCGGTATGCTGGTGAGCCTTTGGCTGTGGGCTGCTCAGAACGCAACGGACGGTGATTTGAGCAAATGCCCGCCGAGGGCCATTGCGGAGGCTGCTGAGTACAGGAAAAACCCTGTCACCTTTGTGGCGGCTCTGAAGAAAACCAAGTGGCTGGATAACGACGGTAAACTCCACGACTGGGGCGAGTATGCAACGTTACTTATTGAATGCGATCAACAGCAGAGGGAGAAAACACGGAAGCGTGTTGAACGTCACCGCGC
>JBJDXP010000019.1:0-4135 GCA_051866735.1 Candidatus Limivicinus sp. | reverse complement strand
GACTTGAAGGGGATCGAACCCTCGAACCTCACGGATGCGAACCGTGCGCTCTCCCAGCTGAGCTACAAGCCCATATTCAATTAATTAAAAAATACCCTATTTCTGCGCTCTTGTCAAGACGGGGATGTGAACCGGGCGGCAGACGGCTGAGTCACAGGACAAAAATCAGCGGGCATATAAGCGGCACGGATGCGCTCCCAGCTGAGCTACGCCCCCGTTTGTTCACTTGTCAGCTTTAAGCATTATATCACAAATTTTCCGTTTGTAAAGAAAAATATTGATTATATTCAAAACTTGTAGTACAATAGGCGCGTGGCTTTTGACAAGGCTGCACTAGTCGGGGAGCCAGCGGTGCCCTGTAACCTGCAATCCGCTACAGCAGGGACGAATTCCCATCCGAGGAGATGTTCTGTGTCGTCTGACCCCGGTAAGCAGCGTTGACGACCCGGTCTTGCGCAACGGAAACCCGTGAACCATGTCAGGCGGGGAACCGAGCAGCATTAAGCGGTGCTTTCCGTGTGCCGCGAGGTCGCCGGGTCTGAGCCGGCTGCCGGCGTAACGGGCATATCGCTTATTCGGAGATGGGTGTGCAGTCTTGTCAAGAGTCATAAAATCTATTGTGGGGAGGCGCGTTCTTTGTATCAGGCCCTGTATCGGAAATGGAGACCCCAGACCTTCGATCAGGTGGTGGGGCAAAAGCACATTACCGAGACCCTGAAAAACCAGGTCCGTACCGGACGGCTGTCCCACGCCTATCTTTTCATCGGCACCCGGGGCACCGGAAAGACCACCTGCGCCCGCATCCTGGCCAAGGCCGTGAACTGCGAGCACCCGGTGGACGGAAACCCCTGCGGCGTATGCCCGGCCTGCCGGGGGATCACTGAAGGCTCCGTAATGGACGTGGTGGAGCTGGACGCCGCTTCCAATAACGGCGTGGACAATGTGCGCGCCCTGCGGGAGGAAGCGATTTTTTCGCCCGCCACGGTGAAAAAAAGAGTGTACATCATCGACGAGGTACACATGCTCTCCAACCCGGCCTTCAACGCGCTGCTGAAAATTCTGGAGGAGCCGCCTGAGCACCTGATGTTCATCCTGGCCACCACAGAGCTGCAGAAGGTCCCGGCCACCATCCTGTCCCGCTGCCAGCGGCACAGCTTCAAGCGGATCGACACGGCGGTGATCACCGATTATCTAGAATATATCGCGGGGCAGGAGGGCTTCACCCTCCAGCACGATGCTGCGGAGCTGATCGCACGGCTGGCCGAGGGCGGCGTGCGCGACGCGCTGAGCCTGCTGGATCAGTGCTCTGCCAGCGAAAAGATCGACCTGGAGGCGGTGTATTCCGCCATGGGTCTGGCAGGCAACCGCCGGGTGGCGGAGCTGCTGGACCATATCCTGCGCCATGAGACGGAGGCGGCGCTGAAAGAATTTACCGGCATGTGGATGGACGGAAAGGATCCGGTATCCCTGCTGACAGAGCTGAGCAATCTTATGCGGGACGTGCTGATGATGCACGTGGCCCCCAAAGGCGCGCTGGAGCTGATCTCCGGCGCTTTTGACGCCGGGACCCTGCGGGATTTTGCGGGGCGCATGACCACGGAGGAGCTGCTCTGCGCCATGAACACCCTGCAGAGGACCCTGTCCACGGTGAAGGACGCCAAAAACCCCAAGACCGCAGCGGAACTGTGCCTGGTCTCCCTGTGCGACAGCACCCTGGGGGAGAGTGTTGCGGAGCTTCGCGCCCGCGTCTCCCGTCTGGAAAAGCAGATGGAGGAGGGCGTGCCGGCCCGCCGGGAGGAGTGGGACCCTGCCCCCCGGAGAGCTGACCGGCGGGAATACGAAGAGGATTATTACGACGAACTGCCCGAGCCGCCCCGGTATGATGAGGAGCCGGAATATGAGGAACCGGGCCCTGAGGTGTTCATTGACGAACCCCGGGCGAACGTTCCGGCGAAAAACCAGGGCAGGACGGCGGAGAAAAAACCCGAAGAGCCGGTCACACCGGCAACGGCCCCGACAGAAAAAGTGCCCACCTGGACGGAGATCTGCGAACGGGCGGCTGACAAGCTGCCGATGGACCTGAAAATTCTTCTTGACGACAATACCAAGCTGCGCGGCAGGATAGAGGGGGATGTATTTCACCTGGAGGCTTTGCCCGGCTTTATATACGGCCGCTTCAACAAGCAGGAGGTTTTGCAGCTCTTTGCTCGGGCGGCAGGGGAGCTGGCAGGACGGGAAATACGGGTAATGCTCTCTGAGCTTAAACCAAATGAAAGACCACAGCGCGATATCGACGAACTTCGCGCTTATCCTGAGGTAAAATTTATATAAAGATAGAACTGGAGGAAAAAAACAATGGCAAAAAGCGGATTTCGCGGGGGATTTCCCGGCGGCAACCAGATGAATATGGTGAGACAGGCCCAGAAGATGCAGCAGGAGCTGATGAAGATGCAGCAGGAGATCGAGACCTCCAAATTCGAGTTCACGGCTGGCGGCGGCGCGGTGAAGGCTGTTGTCCTGGGCACCAAAGAGCTGGAGAGCATTGAGATCCAGCCCGAAGTGGTGGATCCTGATGATGTGGAAATGCTTCAGGATCTGGTGATCGCGGCGGTTAACGGCGCAATGAAGCTCTGCGATGACAGCACGGCAAAATCCATGAGCAAGATCCAGGGCGGAATGAACCTGCCTTTCTGAATGAATAAAATGGGCAGGTCATTGACCTGCCCATCATTATGACCAGTATACTTTTGCTTATCTGACGGCCATTTCCTGATAATAGAAGGCCGCACCGGCCAGGGAGTATATGGGCGCCACCATGGACAGCGCGCCGCCTTCGCCGTAATAGAGCATCAGACCGTCTCCATAGGTGGTCGGGTCGAGGGTTCTGGCGTATTGTTCCTCATAAAAACTGTCGTGGGGGAAGCCACCGAAGGCTTCGGTGAACTTCTGCTCACAGGCAGCCATGGCCAGGGAAGTCAGCTCCTCTTCCGTGAGCCCCTCCCGGGCGAGAAAGTCGGAACGAGTGAACTCCCGGTCCTCTCCCGCGTCGTAATTGTATACGCGGTAATTGAAAAAGTCGTTGGGGCTGTCTGAGGTGCAGAGAATGGAGACAATACCGTCGTTGACGAAATAGCGGTAATCCACATTCACACTGACCAGGCTGACGCCGTCGTCCATGCTTTTCAGCTCTTCATCCACCACGGACATGAGCTGCGCATGGATGGCCTCGTTTATGCGCCGGGCCTCCTCCGTCTCAGTGTTGATGGCCGGTATGCGGTAGGAGTAATGGTATTCATTGCCCAGACTGTCGGTATAATCGCCGCTTTTTTCAAAAGCCGTGACCACAATGTCCTCCAGAACCGGCGGCGCTTCCGATTCCGCCGGGGCGGGGGTGTCAAGCGGCTCGCCGCTTTCCGATGGGGCAGAGCTCTCCGCGGGAGCGGGGGAGACCTCTCCGCAGGCGCAGAGCGACAGGGCCAGAGCCAAAAGCAAAAGTAAGGATACAGCTTTTTTCATTTTTTTTCATCCCTTTCGTGCCGATTCTATCACACAGGCATCCATGTTTCAAATAAAGAAGTCTTAAGAATATACCCTTTTCTCAGGAGGAGCAAATGAAAACCAACTGGACTGACAGCGTAGACATCAACAATCCCCTGCCGGAATATCCCCGGCCGCAGCTGGCAAGGCGAGGCTGGCGGAGCCTGAATGGCCCCTGGGATTATGCCATCAACAGCTCAAGCCGCCATCCCACAGAGTTTGACGGGCAGATCATTGTCCCCTTTTCCCCGGAGACGGAACTGTCCGGCGTACAGCGCAGCCTGAAAAGCGGGGAGTACCTGTGGTACCGCCGCCAGGTGGAGCTGCCGGAGGAATACGCGGGCAGGCGGGTGCTGCTGCACTTCGGCGCTGTGGACCAGGAGGCCACCGTTTGGGTGAACAACACCATGGTGGCAAGCCATGTGGGCGGTTATCTGCCCTTTGAGGCGGACGTTACCGAGGCCATCGAGGATAACGTGATGACCATCACCGTCCGGGTCACCGACGATACGGACAAGGGCGTACATACCCGGGGAAAGCAGAAAACCAAGCGGGGCGGCATCTGGTACACGCCCCAGAGCGGCATCTGGCAGACCGT
>JBJDXP010000018.1:0-4137 GCA_051866735.1 Candidatus Limivicinus sp. | reverse complement strand
GCTCATAGCTGGCCCGAAGCTCGGTTGGCAGCATGTCCAGCAGCCGGTTCCCCGCAATGCGCTCCACCCGCTTGTAGGCCTGCTTGATGTCGGGATTGTAGTACTTGATGGGGGTGGGCAGATCCCCGGTCAGGATCTCGGAGGCATCGTGGTACAGTGCCGCCACAGCGCAGCGGTCCGGGTCCGGGGTGGGCAAATGCAGAATGTCCCGGCGGATCAGAGCCAGGGCATGGGCAAACACCGCCACCTGATGGCTGTGCTCGGAAATGTTTTCGGAAAAGGTGTTGCGCATCAGACCCCAGCGGGTGATGTAGCGCATCCGCCCCATGAGGGCGTAAAATTCATTTGCCATTGTATAAATAACTCCGTAAATGCAGAATTTGTTGTGATTCTGTTGCTGTTGAAAACATATAAATGATCGTTTATCGCAGTATCGCATCGCACCTATCGTAGGGCGGGGTTATGGCCCCGTCGAAGCAGTAAGTGAATACAAGCGCTTGGTTAGGCGCAAAATCCAAACATTACGCATCCAATTTACACAGACATTCCCTCTGGTTGGTCGGCGGGGTCATGACATAAGCCCTACGAGAGACGATATTCCATACTGTGATAAACGATCCTTTACACAAATTCCAGCGGAGCAGAACGCAAAATCAGCAGGAAAGGATCTGCCTGCTTTCGATTTCAGAAATTGCCTTCACCAGGTCCTCCGGTTTTTCACAGAAACATGACCCACCCACGGCTTCCATGTCCGCCCGGTGGCGGAAGCCCCAGAGGACGCTGAGGCAGGGAACCCCCGCGTTTTTCGCCGTCAGCACATCCACCTCGCTGTCGCCGACGTAGATGCAGCGCTCCGCACCGATGACCTTCATAGCTTTGTAGACCATATCCGGGGCGGGCTTTCTGGGGCAGCCTTCTGTCTCTCCCAAGGCGAAAATCCCGGGAAAATAGTCCGCGCACAGGGGCTTCACCGCGCTGTCCGGCTTGTTGGAGACGATGGCAACGGGATATTCTGCGCTCAGGATCCGGAGCGCTTCGGAAATACCGTCATAGGGCTTGGTCTTGACCCGGCAGTGGGCGTTGTAATAGGGCCGGAAGGTAGCCAGCACCTTCTGCACTTCCTCCTCCGCTGCGGCAGAGGGCAGGGCCCGGCGGATCAGATTTTCCGCGCCGTTTCCCACAAAACGGCGAACCTCCTCCAGACTCCTACTGGGGTATCCGTGAACCCCCAGGGCATAGTTGGTACCATCCCGCAGGTCCTCCAGGGTGTCCAGCAGGGTGCCGTCCAAATCAAATAATACGCCTACCTTCATCAGTACCCCCTGTTTTTCAGCACCCGGATGTCCTCACCCACAAAGGTCAGCCGCTGGAAGCCGCCGTAGAGCCGGGAGGCGATCTGGGGCGTATAGCGGCGGCCCACCTCTTCCACATTCAGGTTGGTGGAGATCACCATGGGCTTGCCGGAGAGCATTCGGTCATTGAGCAGACTGTACAGCGACGCAGTGACGAACTGGCCGGGCATTTCGGTGCCCAGGTCGTCCACGATCAACAGGTCGCAGGCAGTAAATTTTTCCGCTTCCCGGCGGGATTCCTCGCTGGGATTGAACTTTGCCTTCTCCAGCTTGCCGAACAGATGGGCCGCGGTCTCGTAAACCACACTGTAGCCCCGGTCCGCCACAGTCCTGGCGATACAGGCAGACAGGAAGGTCTTGCCCAGGCCCGTGCCGCCCACGAACAGCAGGTTCCCCGCATTCAGGGAGAAGGTGGTGGCGTAGCGGCGGCAGTTCTGGAAATTCCGCTCCATGATCGTCCGGGGACTGGCTCCGTGCTGGGGATCGAAACGGTCGGGATAGTAGTCCAGCCGGAACTGGTTGAAGCTCTCCTTGCTGCCGGACAGGATGGAGACCTCCTTTTTCTGCTCCTGGCGGCACAGCTCCCGCAGGCACTCGCACATGTTAGACCCCACGTAGCCGCTGCCGCCGCATTTTTCGCAGATGGGCGTCTCGTCCAGAAAACCTTCCTCAAAATTTTCCGCCGCCAGCTCCGCCCGCTCCTGCTGCAGCGTCAGGTTTTCCTCCCGGAGCTGCTCCATCAGCTCCCGGCCGTCACTGCCCTGCAGAAACGCCGCCTGGGCAGCCTGGGCCATGGTACGCCGCAGCTGCATGTCGATCTCTTTGATCCGGGGGACCCGGGCATAGGCCTCGGCCAGATGCTGCCGGTTTTCGGATTCCCGGTCTTCCTTCGCCTGTGCCAGCCGCGCCCGGGCGCGCTGCACGACTTCCGCGCTGTATGCCATGGATTATCCCTCCCGCAAAACTCGTTGAATGGCTTCCAGTTCCGCCTGACCCAGCTGACCGGAGGCACCCGAGGGAACGCTGCTCTTCCGGTCCCCATTGCGGACCTCCTCCGCGGTGCGGAAGCCCTGTTCGTTCCACCGCTGCAGGATCTTGTTCATATAGGCCCAGTTCAGGCCGCCGGTATTCAGGCAGGTCCGCTCGTAGGCCATGGAGATCAGCTCCTCCTCCATGCCCATATCCAGCCAGCTCTGGGCATAGCGTTCCTCCGCCGCCGTCAGGCTGCGGCCATGGATCTGCAGAATGTTCATCAGCCGGTGGAGCCGGGAGTTGCGGACATTCTGGGCCTGGATGAAAGCGGCCGCCTCCTCCACGGTGTCGATGTCCCGCTCCGCCCAGGCGTAGGCCTCTTTCTCGATGGTCCGCAGGGAAGGGTTGCGCAGGCTGCCCCTCTGGCGGGCCCGGTCCTTGCAGTAGCACACCAGCACGGAGATCACATCCGCAGGCAGCCCTAGATACCGGACAAAGCCCAGCAGAATTTTCAGCTCCTCGGTGTTCAGGCTCCTGCCCAGCAGCCGCTGGACCTCGCCGTAGAGGCTGCGGAAGGAACTGTCGGTATCCATGGCGGTCAGCACGTCATTCTCCGAATAGCTGGGCCGCTCTCCGGGGGCGATATGGCAGGGCCGCTCGTCCGCCAGCAGCCCCAGCTGCCGCAGGGTTGCCCCGGCGCAGCTTAACCGGGAGGGATTCAGGTGCAGGTCCGCCTCCGCGTCCTCCGGCCGGTTGCCGCTCTTTAAGTATATGTACAGCAGCGCCGCGTCCGGACTGGCGGCGCTTAACAGCTTTCGCACATCGTTCTGGGAAAGCTTCACAGATTCCGTGATCATGGGACATTCCTCGCCAATTTCGATAATTACAGACATTATAGCACAGCTTCCCTCCGGGGACAACGGCAGATCCAAGGAGAATTTTGCAGAAATTGGACAGTGGTTTTTTGTCAAGACACAGGATATTGTGGATGGCTGCCGGAACAGCACCGATTCCGGCCTGGACGCGTTTTTCAGCAAAGTTCCACGCGCAAATGATCGTTTATCTTCGTTATGGCAAAAGATACTTAGGTAGCTGTGGGTAGGGGGGCGGCATCCTTGACGCCCCTTATGATGGCACTGCATGCAAATGGGGCGTCAAGGATGCCGCCCCCTACACCCCCAAAGTATATTGATGCGATAAGCGATCATTTACCGCAAAGAATCAGCCGTTACAGCGTACAGGAAGAACACTTGCGCAAAAGTCTGTACCGTGACAGGATCGTTACCCAAAAGCAAAAAACCAGAGCTGCCGCCCTGGTTTTTCGTTTATTCTCCGGTTTCCCGTGGCAAAATGTACGCAGGTGAGCCGTTCCCTTCTCCCCTGCTGTTCGCGTCAAACCGCCGCGCCTGCGTTGACACCCTTGACAGCCAATGAAAACCGGGCTTTCAATCGTCGTCACGTTTGGATCCTGTTTTCTTGCTGTCCGGGAGTAGTATAACCGGGACCGGCCAATCTATTCGGAGGGATTTTATGGAAGAATTTGTGACATTGCTGATCCCCGCCCTGCTGGCCCTGGTGCTGGTCCGCCTGCTGCTGATCCCTATGAAGTGGTTTTTCAAGCTGGGTATCCACTCCGCCTGCGGATTTTTCTGCCTGTGGATGCTGAACGCCGTCTCCGCGTTCACCGGCATTTATTTCCCCATCAACGCGGTCACCATTCTTGTGGCCGGTTTCCTGGGCCTGCCGGGTATCGGCATCATGGCCCTGCTGGCTGTAGTTTAAGAATGCAAAATGATGGTATCCACTCTGCGGA
>JBJDXP010000017.1:0-4153 GCA_051866735.1 Candidatus Limivicinus sp. | reverse complement strand
CTTCCGCCCTCGATTTGGAAGGTTACTTTCATAGTCGGAAGTTCCTTTCGGATAGTTAATAGCTGTAACGATTCCGTCGTACCCAAAATATCGGTGCGAAATGATCGTTGCTAATAATATCGCATAGCACCATTGTAGGGCGGGGTCATGACCCCGCCGAACAGGCAGGAAACGCTCCTTGCCAAAAAGACGCAGCCACAAAAAAATCATAGGTGCGTCGGCGGGGTCATGACCCCGCCCTACGATGGGTGCTTCGCTAAACGGTCCTTTACATAAAAATCTCAGCCACGATGAAATCGCTGAAAATTGCTCGGAAAAGGCGCGGCGGTTGCCCGCCGCGCCGGGTAATAATTCCGTTGACTACCGCAAGAAAGATTCGAGCGGTACCCAGGAGGCGTAACGATTCCTGACCAGGTTCGTCACGTATTTGCCGCCGCCATGCGGCCTTACATCAGGGGCTCCATGGCCAGGACGGGATGGTTCTTCTCGGTCAGCCAGTTCAGCAGCTCCTCGCAGTCTGTGGTAATGGTCTCGTCGGCCACCATGTCGGTGAAGTTGTCAATGCCGTACAACTCCTTGGCGGTCTTGTTCAGGCGCTCCGCCACGTCGTCCTTCAGCTCCTTGGGCATCCAGACGATCCGCTCGATGCCGCCCTCGGCAGCGATGAACTTCTTGGAGGAAATGAAGTGACGGCCATGGCCCATGTAGCCGGGGGTCTGGACGCCGCCGCCGGTGCAGGAGGCCAGCTCGCCGAAGGTCATGCCGGCGGGGGTCATGCCCTTGAATTCCCGGTTGACCACAATGAAACCGTTGGACATGGGCTCGATGCCGCAGATGCATTCGAAGCAACCGCAGGAAGTCATGGGATCCTCCAGGATGGAGTACAGAGTGACGTTCTCCACAGCGCCGTGGGTGGCGTCGTTGATGGCCTTGTTAACGGAGTCGAAGCGGCCGGTGCGCTCGTCGGTGCAGCCTTCCTTGAAGATGGGCTGGCAGGGACCGTTGGCGTTCAGCTCATAGGTGGCCTTGGCATCCAGCCAGCTGACAGCGCCGCACAGGCCCAGACGCTCGGGAGTAACCACGCAGCAGTGGGCAGGGGCAAAGGACTGGCACAGGATGCAGGTGTAGAAGCGGTCCACGGCTTCGTCGGTCATAGAGGCCAGACGGTCGTCGCGCTGGTTGTACCGGGGAATGGCGACCTCGTCCCGGAACTTGGCGGCCTGGGCAGCGTCGGTGATCAGGGTGATCTGGCACTTGTCCACAACGGCGTCGAACTCGTCCATGATCATGACGTACAGCACTTCCGCGAAGTCCTTCAGCCGCAGACCGGCCTCATAGGCGGCGTTGCTGATACGGATACGGACCTGGTTGCGCTGGCCGGTGTGCATGACACCTTCCATGTAGTTGAACCAGGCGTGGAACTTCCGCTCAATAACGGACTCGAAATCCACCTGCATCTTCTTGCCGGCGACTTCCACGAAGGTCGCCAGCGCCAGCTCCTTCTCGTCCGCCAGATCGGATCCGATGATGGTGATCTTGTGATCCTCCACCTCGCTCAGCTCCCGCATGACCACCAGCTCAGCGGTGGGGTTCTTGGCAGACCAGCACTCGTTGTGCATATCGGATTTCCGGATGATTTCGCCCTCGAAAGCTGCGGCGAAGGCCACGGGGATGGGCAGCTCCTTCACCTTGATCTTGATGTTGCGCAGCTCCAGAGATTTCTTCACCGTCTCGGCGTGATCGCACACGGACTCCAGGGCACCGGGTACCTGATTCTCGCCCAGGTCGATATCCACCACCACAGGGAAGCCCAGGGCGATGGCGCCGGCACCGGCGGAGACCACCACAGCGTCAATGGCACCGAAGGTGTTGACGAAGGCGGGTACTCTAGTTTTGGTGTACTCCAGCAGAGCGGCCAGATTGCCGGGCTGGACATTGCCGAAGATCAGAGCCGCACGGATGGCCACAGTAACAACGTGGATGACGGAGGTCGCGTCATGTCCCAGAGGAATGACACGGAGCTCCAGACCCATCTTCACACCGCCCTGGTTGCACTGCTCAATCACTTCGCCCACCAGGAAGGTCAGGATGCCCTTGGACTGGTAATCCTTGACCACCTTCACCACATCGGCAGGATCCTCCGCCTTTCCCAGAACCACGGCAACACCGGGGATATCGCCGGTAACCAGGGGCACGCCCAGGGAGCGGATGATGGGGTCGGGCACGAAGCCGATGCCGGCTTCATTCTCGTAAGGGTTGCCGCCCTCCACATATTTCAAACCTTCAATGATTTCCGCGCCCACTGCGGTAGCCAGACCTGCATTCAGAGCATGTCCCAGATCCTCCTGATTGGTGATCAGACTTTTCAGCACGCTCACGCAGGCGGGCAGGTCGCCCAGAGTCTTGACCTTCACGCCGGTAGCTGCATAAATCGTGGGGAAGAAGTATGCGGTATCGGGGAAAGCAATCTCCTTGTCTGCGCCGTACTTGACAATCGCGTTGTTGACAGCGCCTTCGGTCAGGCCGGCAACGGCGTTAGAGCCGCCGTAAATTAGATCGGTTAATACACTCATTTGAAATTCTCCCAAATTTTGATACAAAATTGGATTTTTTATATAGGGCCGGATTCGGCTGAATATACATAATTGGTGCGGAGCGTGGTGTTATTTCCCCCGCTTCCGTTTTTCCTTCTCTTTTTGCTTTTTCATGGAGGCCAACAGCTGTTTTGCCAATTCCGGGAATTGGTCGTTGTCATTCTGAATGCGGTACTCATTTTCCGCTTTGACGGTGAGCGCCGCCATATTACCCACGGAGGTGGTTCGGTTTCCGGCGGCATTGCGTCCCTGAACGGACTTGATTTTCTCTAAGGGAATGGCATGAAAGCCGCCCTTTTCCTCCAGAAGCAGACGTTTTGAAGTGAGAATCCATCGTCCCTTTTTCTGGGGACAGATGACCTTTACGGTTTCCCGGGGCAGCAGCGCCGTCTCCAGCGTGCGGGTGAAATCCCGCTGCCTGCGCTCCCGGCGCTTTCGCGCTGACGAACGGATCGCCAGCAGCAATACAAGCAGTACCGCGCTGGCAGTCAGAGTTTCCTGCCATGGAAACATAGTGATTTCCTTTCGGATGAAATATAAACTGGCTGGGAGGGAGTGCCCTCCCAGCCATAAATGCTTGGGATAATTACGCTGTCATTCCGACGAAGCAAAGCAGCCGTGGTAAGGTCCTGATTTTACAGGGGATTGCCGCACCAGTCAGCGAAGAAATGATGGCACGATCGCCACCATCGGCAATCGGTTCCTTTTGATTCGCTGCGCGGAATACCACTGGCCCGCAATGACATGCACTATCTTGAACTTCGTATCGACCCGAGCGGTGCCCAACGGCGTTCCGAATACACGTCAGCCGGGCACGCATTGTTCGCGGCGGCTCAACGCTTACAGATCCAGGTAGGAGTCGGAGTACAGAACGTGGTTCTTGAAAATGTCGCAGGACTTGATGGTCTCCATCAGGCGCAGGTCGTTGGGGTTGACGATAGCGGAGGTCAGGCCCTGCATCATGCACATGGCCACCAGAGCGGAGTCCATGATGGGACGGACGTTCTTGGGCGCGCCGTTACTGTTGTTGGACAGACCGCCGGTGGACTTCAGGCCCTCAGCGGAGAACAGCTTGATGGCTTCCAGAACTTCCATCTGCTTGTCCTGCATGCCCTTAACAACCAGGAACAGGGGGTCGAACCACAGGTCGGTGGCCTCCATGCCCAGGCTCATGCCGCGCTCCAGCATGTTGTGGCAGTGCTTCATACGCTCTTCGTTGTCCTTGGCAATGCCGTCGGCAGAGCACAGGGCGATACAGATGGCGTCGTTGGCAGCAGCCAGGTCGATGTAGGAGATACGGGAGCCGGCGTCAGCGGAGTTGACGATGGGCTTGCCGTTGGTACGGTTGTAAACCTTGATACCGGCCTCGATGGCCCGCTTGTTGGCGGTATCCAGAGCCAGAGGCACGTTGTTGAAGTTCTCCTGCAGCAGCTTGACCGCCCACATCATGCGCTCGGGGCCGTCCTTCTCGGCAGGTCCGATGTTGACGTCCAGATAGGTGGCGCCGGCAGCGATCTGCTCAGCGGCACGCTTCAGGATGGGCTCGGGATCCCGCTCGT
>JBJDXP010000016.1:0-21967 GCA_051866735.1 Candidatus Limivicinus sp. | reverse complement strand
TTTCCTCCATTATACAGATATTCGGGGATTTTGAAAAGTTTTTTGACAGACTGACACCCGGCTGTGGAAATTTCCACAGCCGGGTGTTATAATCATATCCGGTGATTGCAATGAAAAATACAAGTCTCTGCTATATTCAGCGGGATGACGAATACCTGATGCTCCACCGGGTGAAGAAGGCCAACGACGAAAACCACGACAAATGGATCGGCATCGGCGGCAAGTTTGAGCCGGGGGAAAGCCCGGAGGAATGTATGCTGCGGGAGGCCCTTGAGGAAACAGGCCTGACCATAAGCCGCTGGCAGTATCGGGGGATCGTCACCTTTGTGTCCGACGAGTTTGGTACGGAGTACATGCACCTTTTCACCGCCGACGCGTTTCAGGGGCAGTTGAAGGACTGCGACGAGGGCGAGCTGGCCTGGATCAAAAAGTCCGAGCTGCTGCGCCTGACCCTGTGGGAGGGCGATAAGATCTTTCTCCGCCTGCTGGATAGCGACGAGCCCTTCTTCTCCCTGAAGCTCCGCTATCAGGGAGATAAGCTGGTGAGCGCCGCCTTAAACGGCAAAGGTCTCTGAGATCCTGAAGCAGGTCCGGCCCTCCATGCTGCCCTCGAAAAAGCAGCTGTCGCCCTGGGCCACGGCCCGGACGGCGGCGTGCCTGCCGGGGAGAATTTCATGCTCATAATCCACCGCGATACTCCGCAGTTCCCTGCCCCGGACTTCCTCCGGCAGCATGGGCTCCACCGCATCCAGATAGGCGGCGTTGTTCATGTGGCCGTTGCGGTCGATCTGGTCCGCCGAGGGCGTAAGTTCAAATTCGCTGCCGCCCTCCGGCACGCTGACCTTGCGCTGGGGGCGGACGGTCCCCTCTTCCTCCCCCGCGATGGCAATGCCCCGGCTCTCGCCGTTAATGAGGCTGCGGCTGTCCATGTCCATGATGACCCAGGTGCTCAGGCCGCTGACGATGACCTGTCCGGCGGCGTCTTTGATCTCATAGCTGCGGGGGTAGATGGCCAGGCGGCTCTTCCCGGGCCAGGTGCAGATTTCGATCTCCTCGCCGGGTTGGGGCATACGTTTAATGTCGATTCTCAGCTTTACCAACACCCAGGCGCAGTTTTTCGCCGCCAAAGCGTCCATGCCGCCGCCCCGCCGGTCCGCGTCGTCTCCGGCAATGTCCTGCATGATCCGCAGAAGCTGGGAAGCGTGACCGCCCTCAGCAAATACAAGCTTTCTTTTCAGTCTTTCCATTTTTTCCTCCTGAGGTAATTGTTTTATGTCACGTGTCAAGGATTTTCTCAAGCGGGAGGCTGTGCTGTGCATCGCCTTTCTTGCGGCGGTGATCAGCTGTTTCTTTGTGCCTCCCGACACAGCGTATATTCAATATATCGACCTGCGCACGCTGGCGCTGCTGTACTGCCTGATGGTGGTGGTGGCGGGGCTGCGCAGGGCCGGCAGCTTCACCGCTCTGGCCCATTTTCTCTGCGACCGGGCCGGAAACCTGCGGCTTATGTCGGCGGTGCTGGTGGCGCTGTGCTTTTTCTCCTCCATGCTGATCACCAACGACGTGGCGCTGCTGACCTTTGTGCCCTTCGCCGTGGTGGTGCTGGGCCTGGCCCGGCGGGAAAAGGAGCTGGTCTGGGTAGTGGTGCTCCAGGCCGTGGCCGCCAACCTGGGCAGTATGCTGACGCCTGTGGGCAACCCCCAGAATCTCTATCTCTATTCCTATTATGGCATGAGCGGAGCGGACTTTTTCTCCGCCACGCTGCCGGTGTGGGGCCTGTCCCTGCTGCTGGTGCTGGGCTGCTGCCTGCTCATCAAAAAAGAGCCGGTCAAGGTGTTTTTAGGGGAAAAGCCCATCCTGCTCCGCCGGGCGCTTTTCTTCTACTCCGCGCTGTTTCTGCTGTGCCTGCTGGTGGTGTTCCGCCTGCTCCACTGGGCGATGATGCTGGCCCTGGTTTTGCTGCTGGTGGGCATCTTTGACCGCCGGATCCTGCTGAAAGCGGACTTTTTGCTGCTGCTCACTTTTGTGTGCTTTTTCATCTTCGCGGGCAATCTGGCCCGGATCGACGCGGTGGACAGTCTGCTGCGGCGGCTGCTGGCCGGGCGCGAACTGTTCATAGGCGCCCTGTGCAGCCAGGTGATCAGCAATGTCCCCGCCGCGCTGCTGCTCTCCGGCTTTACGGAAAACGCCAGAGCGCTGCTTCTGGCCGTGAACATCGGCGGGCTGGGCACGCCGGTGGCCAGTCTTGCCAGTCTGATCGCCCTGAAGCTGTATTCCCACGCAGAGGGCGCGAAAACCGGCGCCTTCCTCTGGCGCTTCAGCCTGGTCAATTTCCTGCTGCTGGCCATTCTTCTGGCTTTCGCATGGATTTTGTTATGATAACACATTCCTTGAGGAAAAAATATGCAAGCAATGTAAATTTTTAAAAGAGAGGCTTCACTGCCTCTCTTTTTCTTGACATATTGTATTGTTTGTATTATGTTAAATAATACAAAGAGGTGATCATTGTGCTCCTGACTTTTGATTTTTCCAGCGATACGCCGCTGTATATGCAGCTGAGAAACCAGATCGTCATCGGCATTGCCCAGGGCAGGCTCAGTCCGGGAGAAAAGCTCCCCACGGTGCGGGCCCTGGCGGAGGAGAGCGGCGTCAATATGATGACCGTCAGCAAAGCCTACCAGCTCTTAAAGCAGGAGGGCTATATCAGCACCGACCGGCGGGGCGGCACCACCGTGTGCGGAGTGAAAAGCGCCCTGCCCCTGCCGGAGGAGCTGCTCGAAGCCCTGCGTGTGCACATGTCGGAGCTGCGGCTGGCCGGGCTGAGCAAAGCAGAGGTGATGGAGCTCTGCGGAAAGCTGTATGAGGAGGGCTGAACATGCTGAATATCATTTTATGGCTTAGTATCATCTGGCTTGCGCCGCTGATGTGTTTTGTGCTGGCAAACGAGGCAAAATTTAAAAAGAACATCGCCGTGGGTGTGACTCTGCCCTATGAGGGCCGGCAGGACAGTCAGGTTTCGGCCCGGCTCTCCCGTTTCAAAAAAGAGCTGTGGCTGCTGTGTGTGTTTCTTCTGCTGCTCGCCCTGCCCTGTATGCTGGTCAAGGGCCTTGCCGGGAACATGACCCTGTGGTTTCTCTGGCTGGACCTGTGCATTTTCCTGCCCTTTATCCCCTATGTGCGCTGCAACCGGGAGCTAAAACGCATCAAGCGGGACCGGGGATGGAATGTAAACGCGGGCCAGACCCTTTCGGTGGACACCGCCGCCGTGGGCGCGGGCCGCTGGCTCTCCCCCTGGCTGTTTCTGCCGCCGTTACTGCTGTGCCTGCTGCCGCTGGTCTTTGAGCGCAGTTTCTGGTTTGTCTATCTGATGGACGCCCTGTGCGTTGTGCTCTTCTGGCTGTGCTACCGCTATCTGTACCGAAACCGGGCTGAGCTGGTGGACGAAAACACTGAGCTGACCCTGGCGCTGACCCAGGTCCGGCGGCACAATTGGGCCATGGTCTGGCTGATCTCCGCCTGGTTCATGGTGATTTTGAACCTGTGCATGTGGCTTTTCCGGGAAAAACAGGGGCTGATGCTCCTTCTGGTGCTGGCCTTCTCCTTCCTGTTCTGCGCCGCCGCCATAGGCATTGAGTTCAAAACCCGGCGCATACAGGAAAAGCTGACCGCGGAGAGCGGCCAGCGCTGGTATCGGGACGAGGACGAGCTGTGGATCGGCGGTGTGCTCTATTACAATCCCAAGGACAGCCGCCTTGTGGTCAACGACCGGGTGGGACTGAACAGCGGCTTTAATCTGGCAAAGACCTCCGGCAAGGTGATCTATGGGCTGATCCTGCTTTTGCTGCTGGCCATGCCCTTCACCGGCGGGCTGGTCGACGGGATCGGCACCAAGCCGCCCATGCTGGAAGTGAGCGAGACGGAGCTGATCTCCTCCCGGGGCAGCAAGGAAGATGTGATCCCCCTGGAGAATATCAGCAGCGTTGAACTGAGTGAGGAACTGCCGGAAAATCTGAGCCGCACCTTTGGCACAAGTCTGGAGACCCTATTGGAGGGCAATTTCTCCTGCCCGGAGCTGGGCACGCTGAAGCTCAGGCTGGACCCCACCTGTCCCCCGTTTATTCTGGTAAAAACCACAGACGGCCAGACCTGGCTCCTGGGGACCCGGGATGAAGCCAGCACCCGCGCTGTAGTTGAAAAATTGAACGGATAAGCAGAATAGCTATTGCAGAAAAGAAACCATAGGCTCCAAACTCAATTAGAAGTATGGATAAAACGAATTGCCAAGAATCGTTAAAAAGGCACTCCCTCAGTCGCCACTGCCTCCATTTACACGAGGAAGCCCTTGAAGTACACAACTAAGAACATATAGGGTTTATATTCTACACCGCAGTTGGGGGAGATTCAAAAGAGGGGGATACCCCCCCTCTTTTGTCGTTTCAAGGGTGGGGGTCCGGGGGCGGGGAAAACGAAATCCCCGCCCTCCGGGGCTTTCTTTGGGATCCAAAACCCGTTTCTTTGGCCCCAAAGAAATGGTTTTTTTCTCTCAGGCTTTACAAATACGCCGTGACTTCTATTAACGGGATTCTTCACCGCTGCCGCGGTTCAGAATGACAGATAATTTAAAACAGCTCCCCAAAAAAGAACTTCCGTCCAAAAAAAGACGGAAGTTCTTTTTTATGAAACAGGTGAAGCTCAACCGAAGTAGTTGATGATGTGGCGGGGGCAGATTTCCGCGCAGTGGCCGCACTGGACGCACTTGGTGACATCCACAACAGCCAGATTGTCCTTGACCACGATGGCGTCGGCCGGGCACTCGCGCTGGCACTTCATGCAGCCGATGCAGCCGAAGTCGCACATCTTCATGACCTTTGCGCCCTTGTCCTTGTTGCCGCAGGCGGGCATGATCTTCTGGCTCTCGGGGATCATCTGGATGATGCTCTTGGGGCAGGCGTCGGCACAGGCGCCGCAGCCCACGCACTTGGAGCGGTCAACCTTGGCCACGCCGTCCACAATGTGCATTGCGTCAAACTGGCAGGCGCGGGTGCAGTTGCCCAGGCCGATGCAGGCGAAGGTGCAGGTCTTGTTGCTCTTGCCGCCGAAGAGCATGGCGGCGCGGCAGTCCACAGGACCGGAGTAGTTAAAGCGCATCTCCGCGTGTCCGGTAGTGCCGGAACAGGGCACGAAAGCCACCATTTTTTCAGCAGCGTCGGCGGAAACGCCCATGATCTCGGCGATCTTGGCCGCAGCCTCAGCGCCGCCGGCCACGCAGCGGTTGGTGGGCGCTTCGCCCTTGGCCACAGCAGCAGCGTAGCCATCGCAGCCGGGGTAGCCGCAGCCGCCGCAGTTAGCGCCGGCCAGGCAGTCTCTGACCGCTTCCTGGCGGGGGTCTACCTCAACGTGGAAGATCTTGGCGGCAAAGGCCAGGATCGCGCCGAACAGAGCGCCCAGAGCGCCCAGGACGGCAACGGAGAGAAGTATTGTTTTCATATCAGTACGCCCTCCTTAGAAAATCTTCATGCCGCTGAAGCCCATGAAGGCCAGGGCCAGCAGGCCGGCAGAGATCAGGCAGATGGGGAAGCCCTCAAAGCACTCGGGATACTCGGAGAACTGAACACGCTCGCGCACGCTGGCGAACAGAACGATGGCCAGCATGAAGCCAAAGCCGCCGGTGATGCCGTAAACCACGGACTCGATGAAGTTGTAGTGGTTCTGCACGTTCAGCAGCACCACGCCCAGAACGGCGCAGTTGGTGGTGATCAGGGGCAGGTAAATGCCCAGTGCGGAGTACAGGGAGGGGATGGATTTCTTCAGGAACATCTCCACAAACTGAACCAGGGAGGCGATGACCAGAATGAAAGCCAGGGTCTCCAGGAAGGCAAGGCCCAGGGGGATCAGAATGTAGGTGTCGATGACCCAGCAGATGGCGGAGGCCAGGCCCATGACGAACACAACGGCCAGGCCCATGCCGGTGGCTGTCTCCACCTTGGAGGAGCAGCCCAGGAAGGGGCAGCAGCCAAGGAACTGGGAGAAGATGAAGTTGTTGACCAGGATCGCGCCAAGGGAGATGGAAATGATGTTGGTAAGCATTATTCTTCACCCTCCTTTACTGCCGCTTTTTCAGCCGCTTCTTTTTTCTTTGCGGATTTTTTGAGCATGTACTGCATCAGGGCGATGAGCAGGCCCAGGGTGATAAAGCCGCCGAAGGGCAGAAGCATAATGGTTGCGCCGTAATCCGCGGGGAAGATCTGGATGCCGCCGCCGGTGCCGTCCATAGTGAAACGGAAGCCGTTGGCAATGTCGATCAGGCCGGTGCCGAACTTACCGCTGCCCACCAGCTCACGGAACACGCACATGATGATGAGCACCACCGTGTAGCCCAGGCCCTGGAAGATACCGTCGAAGAAAGATGCGCCGATGGTGTTCTTCTGGCAGAAGGCCTCTGCACGGCCGATGATGATGCAGTTAACAACGATCAGGGGGATAAACACGCCCAGCGCCGCGCTGAGGGCGGGTATGTAGGCCTGCAGCAGCAGGTCAACAATGGTGACAAAGCCTGCGATGATGACAACGAAGATGGCCAGACGGATCTCGTTGGGGATGATCTTACGGATGGCGGAGACCACCACGTTGCAGCAGGTAAGGATGATGAGAACGGACAGACCCATGCCAACGCCGTTGAAGAGCGTGGTGGTAATGGCCATGGTGGCGCACATACCGATCAGCTGCACCAGAACCGGGTTATTGGTGATCAGGCCTTCCTTGAACTGTTTTTTTATATTCATTCAGCGTTTCCTCCTTAGCCCAAAGATTCGACGACGCTGATGGCATTGGCAGCAGCCTCAGCCACGGAGCGGGAGGTTATGGTCGCGCCGGTGAGGGCGTCGATGGTGCCGCCGGCCTTGGTGATGGCCATGTTCTTATCCTGGCCAACAAACTGTGCACGCCAGTTCACGCCGATGTCGGAGGTGCTGGCCGCGTTGGCGCCCAGACCGGAGGTCTCGGCATGGGAGATGATGGAGATGCCGGTGCACTTAAAGTCGGGGCTGACGCCTACAACCATGGTGATGTTGCCCTGGGCGCCGGAGAAGGTGGTCTGAACCACATAGCCCTCGCCGCCAGTAGCCTTGCTGATGCTGTCGATATTGGTATAGGCGTTGGTGTCAAGCGCCAGCTCCTCGTAGCCGGAGGCGGGCAGCACCGCGGCAAAGGCCTTCTCGGTCTTGATGCGGTTCTGTTCGGCAATGCGGTCCTTGGTGACCTCGTTGACCACACCCAGAACGCCGGCAACAATGGCGGAGACCAGGAAAAGGATCAGGGTAAGCTTCAGAATCTTTTTCATTTTGCCGCCTCCTTTGCCGCTTTCTTCGCTGCTTTCTTTGCTTCCTTCTGGGCTTTGATGTCTTCCTTGCTGACGCCGAACTGGTGGCGGTGGAAGGCCTTGTCAATGGCCCAGGAGCAGAGGTTCATGATGAGGATGGCGTAGGACACGCCCTCGGGGAAGCCGCCGAAATAGCGGATGAGCACGGTCAGCGCGCCGCAGCCTGCGCCGAAGAGCAGCTGGCCGTTGAGGGTAACGGGGCTGGTGGCGTAGTCGGTGGCCATGAAGATGGCGCCCAGCATCAGGCCGCCGGAGAGGACGTTGTAGAGCATCCATTCCACACGGCCGTAGCCCTGGTAGCCGAAGATCAGGCAGAGCAGAGCCACGGTGCCCACGAAGGACACGGGGATGCGCCAGGAGATGACCTTGCGCAGGACCAGGTACACGCCGCCGATGATCAGGGCCAGAGCGCTGATCTCGCCGATGCAGCCGGGAACCTTGCCGATGAGCAGGTCAACAAAGCTGAAATACTCGGGCATTGCGCCGGTATCGTACAGGAAAGAGAGGGGCGTTGCCATAGTGGCCGCGTCGATGGTGCTGCGGAGTGCTCTGGGGACCAGGTATGCGCCGCTCATGATGGCCGCATAGGAGGCCAGCAGGAAGGCACGGCCTGCCAGGGCGGGGTTTAAGAAGTTCTTGCCGATGCCGCCGTAGAGCTGCTTTACCACCACGATGGCGAAGAAGGTGCCGATGATGGGCAGCCACCAGGGTGCATCGGGGGGCAGGACCAGGGCCAGCAGAATACCGGTAACGCAGGCGGACAGGTCGCCGATGGTGCTGTGCTTTTTCAGGAGCTTGCGGTAGCCCCACTCGAAGAACACGGCGGAGGCCATAGAAACCGCGATGACCAGCAGAGGATAGACGCCGAACTGCCATACCGCCACAGCAACGGCGGGGAGCAGAGCGATCATCACGTCCAGCATGATGCGGCGGGTGTCGGTATTGGTTCTGACCTGCGGCTGGTACGCTACGTCAAGAACGATTCTTTCTTTCTTCTCGTTGCTCATTGCTTTGCCTCCTTTGCTGCGGCTGCGGCGGCTTCAGCCTCGGCCTTTGCTTTTTCTTTCATTTGCTTGGCCTGGAACATCAGCTTTGCGGTCTTGAATGCGTGAGTCAGAGGCATTCTGGCGGGGCAGTTGAACGCGCAGCTGCCGCACTCGAAGCAGTCGGTGATATGGTATTTGGCCATGTTCTCAAAGTCGCCCTTGCTGTAGTACATGTACATGAACACGGGCTCCAGATTCATGGGGCAAACGGTGATGCACTTGCCGCAGCGGATGCAGGTGGGGTGCTCCACATGCTTATCCTCTTCCTCGGTGAAGAACAGGACGCCGGCGGTGCCCTTGATGTTGGGGGCGTCGAAGCTGGTGGCGCAGATACCCATCATGGGGCCGCCCAGAACGATCTTGCGGGGAGTCTTGACAAAGCCGCCGCACTGCTCGGCCAGGTAGCCGAAGGGGGTGCCCACGCGGGTCAGGCCGTTGACAGGAGCCTTCAGCGCGCTGCCAGCCACGGTGACGATACGCTCGATGACGGGCTTGCCCTCATAGCAGGCCTGGTAGATGGCGTAGCAGGTACGGGTGCTGACCACGTTGCAGCCCACGCCGGAGGGGATGCCGCCGGGCTTGACTTCGCGTCCGGTGACCGCGTTGACCTGCATCTTCTCGGCGCCCTGGGGGTACTTGACCTCTTCGGGGACGATCTCGATGCCGTACTTCTCGGGATGGAGAGAGTTGAGCAGGTCGATGGCGTCCTGCTTGTTCTTCTCGATGCCGTAGTAGGCCTTGTCAACGCAGCTGGCGATACGCACAAGCTCGATGCCCTTCAAGAGCTGCTCGGGGTAGTTGAGCATGGTCAGGTGGTCGCCGTTCAGATAGGGCTCGCACTCGGCACCGTTGATGATGAGCTTATCCACCTTGCCGATGCCGCCGCGGATCTTGAAGGCGGTGGGGAACATTGCGCCGCCCATGCCGACCACGCCGGCCTCGCGGATACGCTCAAGGATGGCTTCAGAGTCTTTCAGCTGCTCTTCGGTGAGGGGGGCCAGATCCTCGCAGGGGGTGTCCTGATAGTCGTTCTCGATAACGACGGACATGATCATGTCTCCCAGGGGGTGAGGTCTGGGCTCTACTGCCACTACCTTGCCGGAAACGGAGGCATGAACCGGGGCGGAGACCGGCGCCGGATTCTCACCGATCTTCTGACCCATTTTTACATAGTCGCCGACCTGAACAAGAGGCTTGCAGGGAGCGCCTATGTGCTGTGTCATGGGGATGATTACCTGAGGCGGCGGTGTAATTACAGAAATGGGGATCTCGGGTGCTTTCATGTAATTGGGGTGTACGCCGCCTTTAAAAGTATGGGACATAAGCTTCACCTCGTCTTTTTTTGCAAAAAGTATCATATCACATCCGGTCACAAATTGTCTACATTTAAAGGCTGGAAAACCGGCTTTTTGAAAAGATAAGTTATTAACGATCATGATAATTGATTGGCAATGGCGTTTTATTTTCCGTTTTATGGATTTTCTTTGTGTTTTTTGCCAATACTTTGGGTTTTTTTCTGAAACTGATGATTTGGCTTTCCGCGCAGAAATCTGTGTCAATAAAATCTATGGTTCTCCGGACATAAAAATCTCCGGAGCGCAGGGTCATGCGCTCCGGAGAAAGAAATATTTTTACTGTTCTGCCGGCTCGAAGTCTTCCCGGCCGTGGTGGCACAGGGGGCAGACATAATCCTCGGGCAGCTCGCCCTCGCAGGGCTCGAAGTGGCCGCAGATGGTGCAGATATAGCCCTTCTGCTTGTTGACGACGGCGGGCACCACATGCTCGAAATCGTCCTTGCCGTGCTTGCACAGGGGGCAGACGAAATCCTCGGGCAGCTCGCTGCCCTCGTGGAAGTAGCCGCAGACCTTGCAGACATAGCCCTCCCCGCGCTCGGGCGCCGGGTTCTTCTTGGGCTTGATATGGGCATGATAATAGGCGTAGGTGCAGGAGGGGGCGGAGGACAGGACCTTGGCCTCCACAACGTTGGCGATATACAGCACCTGGGTCTCCACGTCCTTCACGTCAATGACCTCGCAGGAGAGGACGGCGTTGGTGTACTCGGGGATATAGCGGATGCCGTTGGCCATGCGCTCCGTGTAGCTCACGTCCGCGAACTTGTCCACGTCCCGCCCGCTCTGGAAGCCGAAGCGCTGGAAGAGCTTGTAGGGCGCGTCCTGGGTGAGGATGGAGATGTTGAACTTTCCGGCCTTGGCCACCATGTCGCAGGTGTTGTTCTTCTTGATGACGGAGATGGTGATCTTCTTGGGGTCGCAGGAGGCCACCTGTCCGGCGGTGTTGATGATGCAGCCGTAGTCCTTGCCGTCCACCCGGGTGGTGAGCACCTCCACGCCGTAGGAAAAGCGCTTGAACACGTCGTTATCCACATCCAGTGCGGCGGGAGCTTCGCTCTCCTGCACAGGCGCGGCGGCGGGGCGGAGGTCGGCGGCGATGGCGTCGGCCAGGGCGTCCAGCTCTCCCAGCTGGTTTTCGGCCAGGGCGGAGCGGATAGTGATGTTGTCCCCGATAAACTCGGTGTTTTTCAGTCCGGAGAGCATCTCCCGCATCAGCTTGCCGCTGGTGGGCGCCCAGCTGCCGTTTTCCATAATGGCGATCTTGCGGCCCTGGAGATTGTGGTTGGCAATGTCGTGGAGCAGATTCTCCATGGTGACAAACATGCCGGCGTTATAGGTCGTGGCCGCAAAGACCAGGTGGCTGCAGCGGAAAGCGTCGGAGACAATGTAGCTTGCGGGGGTGACGGAGGTGTCGTACATGCGCACCCGCACACCTCTCTCCACCAGCTTGGCTGCCAGAATGTTGGCGGCGTTCTCCGTGTGTCCGTACACGGAGGCGTAGGCGATGAGCACGCACTTTTCCTCGGGCGTGTAGCTGCTCCACTGCAGATATTTCTCCAGAAAATCGCCGAAATGCTTGCGCCACACCGGGCCGTGGAGGGGGCAGACATAGGCGATATCCAGCCCGGCGGCCTTTTTCAGCACGGCCTGGACCTGGGGGCCGTATTTGCCCACGATGTTGGTGTAATAGCGGCGGGCCTCGTCAAGCTGCTCGCCCATAAAATCGCCCTCGTCGGCGAAAAGGCGGCCGTTCAGCGCGCCGAAGGTGCCGAAAGCGTCGGCGGAAAAGAGGATCTTGTCCGTCTTGTCGTAGGTCATCATGACCTCGGGCCAGTGGACCATGGGGGCGTTGACAAAGGTCAGCTCATGCTTGCCCACGGAGAGGCTGTCCCCTTCCTTCACCACATGCAGCCGTCCGCTCAGATCCAGAGCGAAGAACTGAGCCAGCATGGTCTGGATCTTGGCGTTGCAGATGACCTGCGCCTCCGGGTAGCGCAGGCAGAGCGTCTCAATGGTTGCGGCGTGGTCCGGCTCCATGTGGGAGATGAGCAGGTAGTCCAGCTTCCG
Source organism: Candidatus Limivicinus sp. (assembly GCA_051866735.1). Taxonomy (GTDB): domain Bacteria; phylum Bacillota; class Clostridia; order Oscillospirales; family Oscillospiraceae; genus Limivicinus. The sequence goes on along the minus strand of JBJDXP010000016.1, from coordinate 10,124 downwards.
TCCGTCCAGGGCGTGGGCCACATTTTCAAGAAAGACAGCACCTACAGCCTTATCCACCGTGTCGAACAAAACCGTTTTCTCGTCCAGCAGCAGATAGGAGTTATAGGAGACGCCGTCGGGCACACCGTAAACGCCCTCGAAGCAGGCAAGCCTTCTGTCGTCGGCGCCTACCCAGATCAGATCGTCCAGGACCTTTCTTGTGCAGTACATGAATGTTCCTCCTCAAAATTTAATTCTGATAAAAATATATCCTATTGTTTTCTTTTTTCCTGTGGCATTTGCAACACTTTTATGCTACAATTAAAGTATATACTATCATTTAAAAGGCGGAGTGGAAAAATGGAGAAAGTGGAGCTGTTTCAGGGCCTTGACAAGCGCAGTATTGAGGCGATCATGAACTGCTTCAAGCCTGAGACCCGCGGCTTCAAAAAGGGCGAGACCATCATCGTATATTCCCCGGAGCTGGAGCATCTGTGCGTGCTGCTCAGCGGCCGGGCCCACCTTTACTGTATGGACAGCGAGGGAGAATATACCCTTCTGGAAAACTACGGCCCGGACGACATTTTTGGCGAGGTTTTCGCCATGCCCTACGGGGCCCTGGGCTACGCGGTGGAGGCTGACTGTGACTGTTCGGTGATGTTTATCCGTTTTTCCTGTATTTACGGCCGCTGTCCCAGAGCATGCGAGCACCACACCAGGCTGACGCGGAATCTGTTTGAGCTGTCCGCCCGGAAAGCCCAGACCCTGGCCGTCCGCATCAGTATGATCAGCAAGAAATCCCTGCGGAAAAAGCTGATGGCCTATTTTGCCTACCTCAGCGAGGAGGCCGGCAGTCCCAGTTTTGAAACGCCCATGTCTCTGTCCCAACTGGCAAGCTACCTCTGCGTAGACAGGACCGGCATGATGCGCGAGCTGAAAAACATGTGTGATGACGGTCTGATCCGCCGCAGCGGCAGAAAGATAACGTTAATTAAGGGAGGATAAAAAAATGGCAGATAAGAAATTTGCAGGCGTAAAAGGCACGGTAGACAGCGTTGAAGTGGCTGAGGATTTCGCCGCCGCCGAACAGTTTGACAAAGTGAAGGTCGGCAAGCTGGGCGTGTATTTCAAGGAAGGCTTCCGCACCAAGTATCTCTCTTACCAGGATTTTGACCGGGTGTTCATCCGCATCAACGAGGTCGACGGAAAGCTCTGCTGCGGCAAGTCCACTTTCCAGTATTTCCGTCTGGTGTTCGTCCGCAATGGCAAGGAATTTGCCGACGTGATCAGCGAGGACGAGAAGGCCATGGACGACGCTCTGGCCCGCATCAAAGAGCTCTGCCCGGAGATGGCCACCGGCTTTGTAAAATAAAAGCGAAAAAAACGAAAAATTTTGCTTGACATTTGGGTGTGAGTCTGGTAATATACTCCTTGCTCACGGGGCAACGCCCGGTCGAGCGGTGAAAATTGTATAAGCAATACTCAGCGCGCCTCTTTAACATATATGGGGGTATAGCTCAGCTGGGAGAGCGCTTGAATGGCATTCAAGAGGTCAGCGGTTCGATCCCGCTTATCTCCACCATCAGATGGTGCGCTGAGTATTCTTTTTATATAGAGCTTGCTTCATTGGTGAAGCAGGTTTTTTTGTTTTTTAACACTTTTTCTGCTGCAAATATCCTTTTTTGATACGATAAAGGCCCCGTGCAGGCCACTGCCTGCACGGGGCCGACTGTAGACAAAGCTATCGGCAGTGTATAGAATTGCATGGGGAGAGCGCGGAGAGGGGACGGGAGTCCCCTTTCGGCGTTCAATCCATGCTTATTCAGGAGTATTTCTGAATACTCCTGAATAAGTTTTCAAGGCGTCGGACTTTGCCGACGCCTTGACCCGTGCAGGCAGCTGCCTGCACGGGTCCGACTGTAGACAAAGCTAAATGAAATGGCCGCTTATTTCAAGCCATTCCCTTTACTTTATTCAGATGTTCAATATAATCTGTCGGCTCATTGAAATCACATGTGCCATCACGAATGAGGATAAAGTTATTGGCAATTTGCTTTTTTCCAAATTCAAGCCCTTGAAAAGACTGGTATACTTGCCAGCCTATGCACTCTTTGATCTTCCCCTGCAAAAACGCTTCCTTAACCGCTTGTACATGCTTTCTGAATAGTTCTTCATCCGCAATTTTTATGGCAAAAATCCGTTTTTCACTTCCAAAGAACAAAATGCTTTCTGTTTTCGCTTCAGCAATTATCCTTATTGCATCTTCAGTATAAAAGCTGTCCCCGTACAGAAAGACCGTATCCGCGTCAATCAGTTCCCAGGTAAATCGGTCGATCTCTATTTTGTTATTTTGCGGCTCATATCGCGTTGCGCCATCAATATTGATGTCTTTGTCATGAGAAGTGATTATGATCGTGGCATTCGCGTCATAGGCGTGAACCAGTCTCACCGTTCTCTCCAAAAGATTTTCATTCTCGATTTTTATCTGCCATTTATGCATCCCTGAGTAATTATGCCAACGGCGTTCTTTGCCGTCAGCCATGATGATATATTTCATGAGCACACACTCGAATCGTTTATTTTATGATCCCATAGCGTCTGTATATTTTGCCCAGTTCCCCGTTCCGCTGGCCGCCCCAAAGCTGAATGATGTTCACACCGCTTGAGGCATTCGCTTCAATAATGTAAAAACCATTATCCGTTTGGAGGACGTCCCACGCAATAAAATCCAGATAAATGAATTTCTCAGCAAGCGCAACGATCTGGGCTTTAAGCTCATCCCAATGGGGTATTTTCATTCCGCATATTTTTGCGCCGCTGTCAGGATGGCAATAAAAGACATCCAGGCTGTGCAGGGTTCTTGCTTCGCTCATCACACCTGAAGATAAATCAATCTTCGCAACCAGTCCCCCCTGGCTTGCATTATCTACGGGGATCGTGTTCTTTCTCCCAAACCGCTGTATAGCAAACAAAAGCTCCACTGCATTGCTGTCCTCGTTGCGTACAGTGATGAGCCTTAATGTATTTGCACTGTCAGGAAAAATATCCTTCAGGTACTGAGACTGCTCGATATACGCAGAAATAAACCAGCCCTTTTCGCGATTCAGCTTTTTGATCAGCTCATCCGCGTCGCTTTCCCGACCATTGATCAGACAGGCATTGCCGCGAAATTCTATGGTGAAAATATTCTTTCCTTTTCCCGCATCAAGGGGTTTATATATCGTTTTCCCCTCTTTTTTCAGCAGCCGCAGTAAATCATCCGGCGCCAAAAAAAGCCCGCGGTCTGACACGATCGCTGTCTTCTTTTTCAAGCACAGGACTTTGGGAACCTGTACATATTGGGACAGCATCTGCGAACAAATCGCTTTATGATTGAGGATATACGCTTCTCTCCCGTTGATCTTTCGTGACTTATACCAGTCAAACTCGGACAGATAATCGTTCATGTCATTATGTTTCAGATCATAAAGCGCATATTGGTCCGGAACATATCCATGAAAACTCAGCCAAATGCGTCTGTATAACGGCGTATGAAAGTGATCCGGCGAAAAAAGTATACGCCTAAACCACAGGCACAGCAGTTTCAGATTCTCTTCCAAGGCTTCTGCTAATTCCCTCATCTTTGCCTCTCTCTATACAGTCAATAATCAGTTTCGCTATCTTTTCCGTAGAATTGCCCAAGCATTGGGGAAGATATTGCGCAGCGAAATTATCCAGTGCTTCGAAACAATACTGATCCTCCATGATGGCATGAACGGTATCTTCCACGGTAAAATATGTACACTCCGGCATTTCCCTGGCAATATCTATGTTCAATCCGTTATTATGCAGATACTGCTCATAATCATACAGATAAAAAACTGTTTTCTTCCTGATCGCCGCAGCCTCAAAAACAATGGCTGAATAATCTGTAATGAGATAATCACACGCAGCGAGGAGGGACATCGTTGAGAAATCTCTGCACAGATCTGCGTCTACCCCTTGTTCAAGCGTTTGTCTCTGGTGCGGCTTGACGATCAATGCATAACCATTGACATTAAAGGCCTGACACAACTGTTCACAATCCAGCTTTTGCCCTTTTCTGAAGGTTGGTGCGTATAAAATTATTTTTTTTCCGCGGTACTCCGGATGGCGCTCTAAAAGATATTCCAAGCCGGTGCTTCTTTTTTCAAGGAGCCAGTCGATCCTGGGAAGACCCACATGAAAAAGCTTTTCCTCTGTCGTATTGAACGACTCACAGTAAAAGGGATTTAACTTTTCTCCTCCGGCGATGATCACATCATAGCCGCAGTGCATATTCATCAATTCCGAAATCTTTCTGTTTCTGCCATAGGGCATTCCCAGCGTCTGATAGCCGGATTTTTTTATTTTTCCGGCAGCGTGCCACATCTGGATAACGGTCAGTTCATCTTTATGCTTCAAAATGGATACTGCCGGCCAATACGAATCCAATACGCACACTTTTGCCGTGGCCAAGTGATACATGCTGATCAGCTGCGACAGGAAAAACTTCACGACACCTTTGGGTGACTTTTCCAGCCTGCATAAAACGGATACGATCTCAACAGGTACATTGCTCCTTTTTAATTCGGAAATCAGCAGTTGATAGTCAAGGCTGAGATGATTAAACTGACGGCTCAGAAATAAAACCTTATTTTTCCTTGTAGGCAATCGCTTCAGAAAAAGATAAAGAAAATTCGCTATCCCTTTTATCACGGTTAAAAAGAGCATGTAAAAAATCCTTTTTCTATTTTATTTCGCTTCTCCGTATATGAACTCCTGAATCACGCGCGCGTTTAATTCGTAGTCAGGGGCATATGCCCCTCCGCCGGAAAAGCGAGCAACGCCGCCCATGGTATCTCTGTCAACTGGTATCGTGAGCTGGTCAAATTTCACCCCGGCAAAATTGGGTACCTCAAGAAGTAAAAGTGCTATTTCTTTTTGCGTAAAATTCGTCTGGACCATGGGAAGGAGCTCGTCGCAAAGGGTATTCAGCGTGAGCAGATCCATCTCCTTGGCTTTGTTGATACAGGCCTGTACCACATTGCGCTGACGCTCTATTCGTGTCCAGTCACTGTCAATTTTTCGTATTCTGGAATAGGCCAACGCCGCGGAGCCGTAAAGGTGGTTTGTCCCCTCCACGAAATCTCTCTGGGGCTGTTCTTCATCAAACAGGAAATACTGCGTGGAATAGCCGCGCTCGGAAGCGCTGGACGCCACCCCGTTCAAATATACCGCTTCCTGATATGTCAGGTCAATATCCACGCCGCCGATAACATTGACCAGCTTTGCCAGGGCCGCGAAGTTAACGCGGACATATTTCTCTACATCAACTTTAAAATATTCCTGTACTTCTTTCAGGACCAGCTCGGCCCCTCCCCAGCGGAAGCAATGGGTAAGCAGATCGACTTTCCCTTCATACATACCGCCCAGCATGACGACGCCCATTCCCCGCTCAAGACTGATCAGCTTGCCTGTGTTATCGTTCATATTCAGGCTCAGCAGCATCATGCAATCGGAGCGGGCGCTTTCGCTCAGTTCATCGCTGCGTTCGTCCGTACCCAGCAGCAGTACATTCAAAATGCCATCTTCTGAAAGGACATCCCCCTCAGGCGTGGGGACATCTTCCACAAGCGTCAAATCGGAAATGTCGATCGTTTCCTCTTCATCTTCCGGTATTCCCGGATCGGCCAAGGTCTGTTCCCGCGAACCGTCGCTGTATTGGATCTTGTCCAGCTTACTTTTAATGAATAAAGCTCCGGCAAGGACAATAATCAAGCAAAAACAGACAACAGCCAAAGTGATGATCAAGAATAATTTGCTTTTTTTCTTCCGTTTATTTTCCATTGTATCCCTGCATCTCTGCCAAATTATTGGGCGCTGTGCTTCTGACCGGTTTTATCCGGCGGGCCGGCCTGCTTTTTTTGTGAAAGAACGCGCTCTGTGTCTTTCAATTTCTTCTGAAAAGTCTCCCTGTGTTTTTTCTCCCATTGCCAAATGGGATACTTTCCATCCATCAATTCTTTTATGACCTCTTTAAAGAAATCTATTGAATAAAAGCACAGTTCCTCAGGAAGATAAGCATAGATCGCGCTGATGAAATCGGGATTGCAATAATCACGAAGCTCCCGGATCTTTCCGCACAGCTGGCTGGAAATACTAAAGCCAAAGAATTTCTTTTCAATCTCACGCTTATCGATGCCTGCCTGGCACATTTCCCGGATAAGCCAGGAATATTTATAGCCGCCCACCTCAATCAATGCAGCCAAAGTATAATAGAAAAAGGCCTTGGAGAATTGGGTGTTTTCTTCGAGCATACATGCCGAATCTGTATATAGATTTGCGGCCAGGTCAAAATGTTCTTCCTTCAGGGCGTCGTGTGCCTTTGATAACAGTAGCCCGATCATTATGCTCTCAAAAGATTTTTCCGGATTTTTTTCTTTTTCTTCCTGATATTCCGTAATCTCAACATAGGGACAGGCAAAATTATAAAATTTCACATAGTCCATGTGCTGGCTCAAATACTCTCTGCCCCGCGTTGTGATATTAATATTCTTTTTTCTCTTCTTGCACATATTATCCCGCACAAGAACATGGATTGCGGGAAGGAACTCATAGTGCCGAAGTTCTTTCTTCATGTATTCCGAGATGTTGACTTCTTCGTTGCATATTTCATTCAGCAGAATAACTTTGTCATATACTTTATCGATCTGCTGTTCTCTTCCTATGCTATGGAAACTGCGCTGCATATTTCCGCCCCTTTTTCATTGATGCTGCGGGCCGGCATAGCTTATCGGTGAACCCCGCGCCCATGCCGCATTACTTTCCGGTCAAAATATTCCTTCACTGCATCCGGATAGCCCGGATACTTATGTAAGTCCTGATGCGTATTGATCTCCAGGAGCTTGAACCCCTCATTGGTAATAACAATATCAAAGCCCAGGTACTCCAAAGGACAGATATACCGGCAGATCTCTTCGATTCTGGCTTTGATCTCATCCCAATGCGGCAGTTTACCCATAATTGGGGTCCCGGTGTCCGGATGTACCGTGCAGGGATAAAATACATGCTCCCGCAGCAGCTCAGGCGTCAGCACTTCACCGGACGCCAGATCCAATGCGGCTACCACTCCTCCTGAGGCAAGATTGTCTGTATTGCCTGTGGAAGAAGTGCCGATACGCAGATAGGCGGTTTTAATAAAGCTGCCCGAATCGTCCCGTATCGTCATTACGCGGACCGTGCAGGCCACCCGGTCATAGATCTTCCGCAGGTCCTCATGGGGATAAACATATTCGGAGATGAAGTATTCTCCCTCCAGTGAGCGGAGCAAACAGAGCAAATCTTCCTCCGCGCAGGGGCAGTCGTCGATTTGAAGCTGATCCTGCTCTTCATCCCAGGAAAGCTTATGAAAGCCTGTGCCATGAGAACCAACTGCTTTTTTCAAAGCCAGTTTCTTCTGCGCCCTGACCAGCGCAGGGATCTCTTCCACTGAATTGATCTCATTTTCCCCAAAGGGGATCACCTGCCGATGCCCTTTCTCCTCTGCGATCCGGCAGAAATACCGGGGAAGGATCTCATCAAAGGGCTGAAGCACATAATAGGTCAGGATCTTATCCCAGAACCATTTCCGGTAGGTATTGTTCAGTGGCCGAAGTTGTTTGTATTGATAATCGGAAAGAAAATTCTTATAGTTTTCCTCCGTCAGCCCGTATTGCCCGATACGGTAAGAGTAAAAACCCCGCCGGTGCGCCCATCTTTTCTCCATCCAGGTGGTTGTTCTGACCTTGTTATCCTCCCGCAGGCCCCTGAGCCAGTTGCGGTACATATAATCTACAAAGCCTTTTTTCCGGGCAAAGGCCGCGAACAAATAGTTTTTCAGCCGGCAAAGCATTGGTTTTTCCGTCATCCGGCTTTCTGCCGCCTTCCGGCATACAAAACCGCTGACCGCTTCAGAGTCTTCACAGCGCAATGCCAGATCCACCGACGTACTGACCTGCAAAACTTTTACGCACTCTTTTCCGACGGAAAAATAGACCCCCAAATATTCGATCTCCCTGAACTTTCGGGCGATATAGAGCGCAATATTATGAGCCGACAATCGCCGCGGATCATCCGGGGCCAAAGCCAGTTCGATTTTTTTTGTGCTGTAAAGGGTAAAGCCGCCGTCAAGACCGTGGTCATACATCTGCTCCAAAACGACCTGCGGTCCCTCTTCCCCGTCGTTCAGTACAGACAGATGCAGAACCGGGCAGCTTCCCTTCTGCGCTTCCTCCGGTGCCTGTAATATCACCGTGTCTTCCGGCAGCTCTTCAAGGAAGGATATCAGCTCCTGTTCCCCGGTCCTGACCCCGTCGACAGAAAAGGCCGAGCCATCCCAGGACAGCAGATGGCCTTTCCCAAAGCAGAGCGTGCTGCATGGCCGGACAGCCAGACGCCGCTCCTGTCTGATAATGGGGAGCAGCTCCCCGGCCGACATTTTCCAATCGCCCCGCTGCATCGGCCGGCAGAAAAGCAGGTTCTCCCCGTCGGAAACCTTCAGCCCATACAGTCTGGGGAAATCCGCCCTCCGCTCGGGAAGGACCATTTGCGTCGTCAGGATATCCTCAAACATGGGGTCAAATTCCGGGTTGAGCGGGGAGCAACGCAGCGCCATCTCAGCCTTGGGGGAAGAGATGGGGAACTTCTGATACAGCTTTGCATATTTGTACCGGAATCCGCGCAGAACAAGAAACGCTCTCTGGAGCATGTTAAATTTCCCGGATAATTTGCGCCTCACACTTTACTATCCCTTTCTGTCTGAACATAAGGTGCCGCCTTTGGTCACTCGATATACTGCGTAGTCAGCTTGTTTTCTTTTGCATACTGGTCCGCATAGGAATCTTTTTCAGCGGGTGATTTTTCCCTCATCCGCCGGTCCAGCTTCTCCCGGGAACCCATCAGGCCGGCATTTCTACAGCCATCCCCGTCAAGCGCCCATATAAACGCATCTGCTGTCTCCGGCAAAGGAGGATGATCCGGTCAACTGCGGCTTACCCGAACATCCCGCCCCTCGGCAGGGGGAAAGGGAACAAGGGAAACGCTTTTTCTTGCCTTATCTCAATATGTATCTCACATTGTTTTCCCGGCAATATGTCTCGGCATAAGAGCCTGCGTCCACTGACACAGTCAGCTTTTCACAGTTTGCAAATGCCTCCTCGCCGATATAACCGACGGAGGCCGGGATATACAGCTGCGTAAGATTCCTGCAATCAAAAAAGGCGCGTCTGCCGATATGGATCGTTTTGGGGGGCAGCTCCACTTGCTTCAGGGCCGTGCAGTAGTTGAACGCGCTGTCCTCGATCACCCGGAGCTGCTCAGGCAGCGTAATACTCTCCAGCTTCGGGCAGATGTAAAATGCCGCTTTTCCGATGTTCGTCACACTGGGGGGGATGATGACCTGACGCAGCTCCCGGCATCTTGAAAACGCATTGGGAGAGATGCGGCTGACAACGACCCCATTCATTACCTCCGGTATATACACTGTATTTTCGCTGCAGGGCTCATTTCTGTAAAACTCCAGATTCTCCCCTACGAACCGGAAATTCGCATGTACACTGACATAGGTCTTTTCCACATTTTGCGTATTGATTTTATAAGAAGTGCCATATACGTCGTCAATTACAGACGTCAGGTCCAGCATCTGCTCTCCGCTTCCGTATATGGACAGATCCGACTGCTTGATATCCCGCTGGATCCACTCTTCCAATTCAGCGCGGCTGTTTGTATACGAGACGTTTTCAAGCCCTGCTTCCCGCGCTGCGGCACAGGTTTTCCCAACCTTTTCGCCAAAGCAGTACAGATGGTCTATCGGTAATTGGGCAAGCGCCTGTCCAAGCTGCGTGTACAAAGCTTTTTCATTAAACCGTTTTCCCTCTCTGTCGCCCACGATCACGAAGCATCTTCTCTGCTTGTTCTCGGTCATGCTTGAAACCGTGTTCACGAAAGAAGAGAAGTCTGTACCATAATATTTAAGATAGATATCAAAACCTCCCGCAGAAAAATTTTGAATATCCATACCCCTGTTTTCTGTATCCATTCTATTTTTCCCCCTGTTGATCAGCAGCAGAAAATATTCCGTGCCTGTCTGAAATCCCAAATACGCTGAT
>JBJDXP010000015.1:0-4269 GCA_051866735.1 Candidatus Limivicinus sp. | reverse complement strand
TCTGGTGCTTATTTGCATAAGCTGTTCTTACATTGTTCAATTTTCAAGGTACATCGCGCTGCGTCTTGAGGACGACAGCTTTGCTATTTTAACACCAAGAAGGCCGTCTGTCAAGAGCTTTTTTCAATCTTTTTTGATTTTATTTTCGCTTTTGAACTTTGACTGCGCTCTCTCAAGTGCTTGGTTAATATAGCATCTAAATTGCCACTTGTCAACACTTTTTTGAAGCTTTTTTGAAGAAAATTTTTGACTTCAAAATCTTGTGGTTTCCTGTGGGAAAATGCCACAAAATACCGTTTCTGCTCAGAAAAGCTTGAACTTGCCTATGTAGGGCAGAGGTTCCCATTTGTCATTCAGCGCGTTTTTGATTCCTACGATCATCAGGTAGATGAGAAGCAGATTGATGATCCAGCCGATGGAGAAGATGGAGCCCAGAACCGTGCCGATGGCGTTGCAGACAAAAAGCCTGGCCCCCTGCTTGGCGTGGAACTTGGCATATTCATCGTCCTGGGCAAAGAGCAGGGGAAGGAGAAACAGGATGCTCACATAGGACAGGGCGGCCAGGACCTTATTGTGGCCGAAAGCGGTCCTGCGCGGCGCATTGCCGTCGGTAAAGCGGAAGCTGCCGTATTCGGTCTGCTGCCAGTCGGCGGACTGTCTCTGCTCCGCTTCTCTTCTGGCCTTTTCCTCGGCCTCTTTCCGGCGGCGCTCCAGCTCCTCCATATTGCGGCGGTGCTGCTGCTCGCTCTCCGCCCATTTTTTATTGATCTCCTGGCGCTCCCGGCGGCGCTGCTCCGCCTGGGCCCGCTGGTCCTCCTGCTGACGGGCTGCCTGAGCGGCGCGTCTCTCCTCTTCCGCCCCATCAAAGCCGCAGGCCAGGCACTTGCTCTGGCCGTCGGGAATATATGCGCCGCATTTCTCGCAGTATGCCATGATATCCTCCAAAAATTTGAATGGTTCAATTATATATCATGGTTTGTCTCTTTTCAACAATCTTTTCAGGAACAGAAGCGGTGTTTTCCAATTTGGACGATCAGAGGACGGGACCAGATCCAGGCGCTGGTGGCTGTGTCCGGGTTAAAATAGTAGATGGCTCCGCCGCTGGGGTCCACACCGTTCAGCGCGTCCCGGGCGGCCCGGTAGGAGGTCTCGCTGATGGGCTGGTCAAACTGGCCGTCCACCATGCAGGTGAAGGCGTCAGTCTGGTAGATCACGCCGGAAAGGGTGTTGGGGAAGGATGGGTGTTTGATGCGGTTGAGGATGACCGCGCCCACCGCCACCTGGCCGTTATAGGGCTCGCCCCGGGCCTCGGCGGAGATGACCCGGGCCAGCAGATACAGGTCGCTGTCTGAGGCGGTCTGGTTCCCGGCGTTGCCGGAGGAGCTGGGGGTAATGCCCAGAGCAGCCAGGGTCTGGTTCCCCACCTGCCCGTCCACAGACAGGCCGTTTTTCCGCTGGAACAGGCGGACCGCCTCTTCCGTCCCGCTGCCGTAGACGCCGTCTACCGCGCCGCTGTAGTAGCCCCAGTTTTTCAGCCGGGTCTGGATCTCCCGCACCGTGTCACCGCTGGAGCCCCGCTTATACAGGTCGGCGGAGGCATACTGCACCAGGGCAATAATAAAGATGTTGGCAGCAAAGATCACCGCGATGGCAAGGATCAGTTTTTTTCTTTCTGCGCTCATAAAAACACCCTCACAAACTGTTTTTCTTAGTTTGTGAGGGCGCGGGAATTTTATTCTTTTGTTTTTTTATTTTGCTCTGGTTTTGATTTCTTCCTTGATTTTGGCAATGAAGTCATCCACAGGCATGGCGCCCAGGTCCACGCCGCCGCGGGTGCGGACGGAGACGGTGCCGGCCTCGGCCTCCTTGTCGCCTACCACCAGCATGTAGGGCAGCTTCTGCATCTGGGCCTCGCGGATCTTGTAGCCGATCTTCTCGTTTCTCAGGTCGGTGTCCACGCGGACGCCCTCCTGGTCAAGCCGCTGGGCAATCTGCTTTGCGTAGTCGGCGGCCCGGTCGGTGATGGGCATGACTCTGGCCTGGACGGGAGAGAGCCACACGGGGAAGGCGCCGGCAAAATGCTCGGTGATGACGCCGATGAAGCGCTCGATGGAGCCGAATACCACGCGGTGGATCATAATGGGGCGGTGCTTCTCGCCGTCAGCGCCGGTGTACTCCAGCTGGAAGCGCTCGGGCAGCTGGCTGTCCAGCTGGATGGTGCCGCACTGCCAGGTGCGTCCCAGGCAGTCCTCAATGTGGAAGTCCAGCTTGGGGCCGTAGAACGCGCCGTCGCCCTCGTTGATCACATAGCTCTTGCCCATGTCGGTGATGGCGTCTTTCAGGATGTTCTGGTTCTCTTCCCACTCCGCCTGGGTGCCGATGTGATCCTCAGGCATGGTGGAAAGCTCGATCTCATAGTTCAGACCGAAGGTGGAATAGACCTCGTCGAAGAGACGGACCACGTTTTTGATCTCGTCCTTCATCTGCTCACGGGTCATGAAGATGTGGGCGTCGTCCTGGGTGAAGCAGCGGACGCGGAACAGGCCGTGGAGGGCGCCGGACAGCTCGTGGCGGTGGACAAGGCCCAGCTCGCCGCAGCGCAGAGGCAGATCACGGTAGGAGTGGGGCTCGGAGGCGTAGACCAGCATACCGCCGGGGCAGTTCATGGGCTTGATGGCAAAGTCCTCGTCGTCGATCTTGGTGGTGTACATATTGTTTTTATAGTGATCCCAGTGGCCGCTGCGCTCCCAGAGCTGACGGTTGAGGATCATGGGGGTGGAGACCTCCACATAGCCGTACTTTTTGTGGATCTCGCGCCAGTAGTCGATCAGGGTGTTGCGCAGCACCATGCCCTTGGGCAGGAAGAAGGGGAAGCCGGGGCCTTCGTCGGTGAGCATGAACAGGCCCAGTTCCTTGCCGATCTTGCGGTGGTCGCGCTTCTTGGCCTCCTCAATGCGCTGGAGGTACTGATCCAGCTCTTCCTTCTTCATAAAGCAGGTGCCGTAGACGCGCTGGAGTGCCTTGCCGCTGGCGTCGCCCCGCCAGTAAGAGCCGTTGCAGGCGGTGAGCTTGATGGCATTGCCCTTGACCCGGCCGGTGGAGTCCAGATGGGGGCCGGCGCACAGATCGGTAAAGTCGCCCTGCTTATAAAAGCTGATGACGGCGTCTTCAGGCAGGTCCTGGATCAGTTCCACCTTATAGGGCTCGTCCCGGTCCTCCATGAATTTGATGGCCTCTTCCCGGGGCAGCTCAAAGCGCTCCAGTTTGATCTTTTCCTTGCAGATCTTGCGCATCTCCGCTTCCAGCTTCTCCAGGATCTCCGGGGTGATGGCGAAGGGGGCGTCAAAATCGTAATAGAAGCCGTTGTCGATGGCCGGGCCGATGGCCAGCTTTACCTCGGGGTACAGGCGCTTCATGGCCTGGGCCAGGATGTGGCTGGTGGTGTGGCGGTAGGTGTTTTTATACTCGGGATTTTCAAAGGTATACAGATTTTTTTCGTCCATAATTGTTTCTCCTCTCTAAAAATGAAGAGCACCCTTGGCTTTTTGCCAAGGGTGCCTGAATTGCACGGTTCCACCTTGAATTTTCACTCATTGGGCGCTTAACGGGCGCAAAGCGGGGAAACTTACTGCGTTTTTCGGTCTCCCGGCTCGGGAGCGGTGGCGGCGGCGCATATCCGGGGCGGCTTACAGCCAGGGCTGCCCTCTCTGAACGTGTTCTGCGCCTGCGTTCTCCTTCAAAGCCTTTTACAAGGGATTATATTAGCATTTCTCTTTCGCGCTGTCAAACAGTTTTTTACTGTTTCTTTCCCAGCTTGCGCTGGACGAGCTTTACCAGCTCCACAACGGGGATGACCATTGCGCCGATGACGATGGCCACAACATACTCAAAGAAGCTGACGCTGGTAAATCCGAAGGCGTTGGCCAGGAAGGGCACCTCGCACACGAGGGTGGTGGCGATGAGGGAGCCGATGGCCGCGATGATGAGGACCTTGTTCTGTCCTTCCAGCTTGAAAATGCTGCCCCGCTGAGAGCGCATGTTGAAGCTGTGGAAAATCTCCGCCATGGACATGGTCAGGAAGGCCATAGTGGTGCCGTCGGCGCTGTTGACCACGGCCCAGGTCCCGGCCTCAATAAAGTGGCCGATGAAGTAGGAGGCCAGCACCAGCGCGGAGACCAGCAGGCCCTGATACACTACGTCCACCGCCATGCCGCCGGCGAAGATACCGGCCTTGGCGTCGCGGGGCTTGCGGTCCATGATGTCCCGCTC
>JBJDXP010000014.1:0-78576 GCA_051866735.1 Candidatus Limivicinus sp. | reverse complement strand
CGGCTCATCGCCAAGGGCTACAAGGTGGCCATCTGCGAGCAGACCGAGGACCCGGCCCTGGCCAAGGGCCTGGTGCAGCGGGACGTGATCCGCATCATCACCCCCGGCACGGTGACGGAGAGCTCTATGCTGGAGGAGGGGCGCAGCAACTATATCTGCGCCGTGTATCTGAACAATAACGACGGGGGCGTGGCTTTCTGCGACATCTCCACCGGCGAATTTTGCTGCGCCGCCTTTGATAACGACGCGGTGAACCATGTGATGAACGAGCTGGGCCGCTTTTCACCCCGGGAGGCGGTGCTGTCCGCCGGCGCGGAGAATTGCCCCCAGATCCGGGACTTTCTCAGCAAGAAGCTGGCCGCCATGCCGGAAAAAGGCGGGGACAAGTTTGAGTTTATGCCCGCTGCCGCGCTGGTCTGCCAGCAGTTCGGCTTTGAGGATGTGGACCAGTGCGGCCTGGGAGACCAGCCCGCCGCCGTCTGCGCCGCAGGCGCGCTTCTTTCCTACATCATCGAGACCCAGAAATTCGACATCAGCCACATCAACCAGTTGGACGTGTTCTTCGGCGGAAGGTATATGGAGCTGGACTGGACTACCCGGCGGAACTTAGAGCTGACCGAATCCCTGCGCAGCGGGGAGAAAAAAGGCTCCCTCCTCTGGGTGCTGGACAGAACAAAGACCCCCATGGGGGGCCGGCTTCTGCGCGCCTGGGTGGAAAGACCCCTGCTGTCCGCCGTGGCCATCAAGCGCCGCCTCTCCGCAGTCAACGAGCTGTTTACGGACAATGTAAAGCGGGGCGAGATCGCCCTTGCCCTGAAAAATATAACGGATATGCAGCGCCTGGTGGGCCGGGCAGTGTACGGCACCGCCGGGGGCAGGGATCTGCGCTCTCTGGCCAACTGCTGCGCCGCGCTGCCGGAGCTGAAAAAGCAGCTGGAGGGCTTTAAGAGTCTGGAGCTGAGGGATATCTGCGCCATGGACGCCCTGGAGGACCTGCGCTTTCAGATCGACCGGGCCATCTGCGACGACCCGCCCTTCTCCGTCCGCGAGGGCGGCATCCTGCGCACCGGCTATTCGGAGGAAGTGGACAAGCTCCGCAATGTCCGGGATAACGGCGCGGAGTTGATCCGGGATCTGGAGGCCCGGGAGCGGGAGCGCACCGGCATCAAAAAGCTGAAGGTGGGCTACAACAAGGTCTTTGGTTATTTTATCGACGTGCCCAAGTCCGCGGGACTGGAGAATATCCCTGACGATTACATCCGCAAGCAGACCCTGGTCTCCAACGAGCGCTACTTTACCCAGGAGCTGAAGGAGCTGGAAAACACCCTGCTCACCGCCAGAGACAGGATCAACGAGCTGGAATACCAGTATTTCTGCGAGCTGCGGGACATGGTAGCCGCCCAGGTGAACCGGGTGCAGGCCACGGCGGACGCGGTGGCCAGGCTGGACGCCCTGTGCTCTCTGGCCGAGGTAGCCGTCCGCAACAACTACACCATGCCCGAGGTGGACACCTCCCGGGAGCTGCACATTGTGGAAGGCCGCCATCCGGTGGTGGAACAGACCATGAAGGACGTGCTCTTCGTCCCCAACGACACCTTTTTAAACGATGGGGAGGACCGGGTGGCCATTGTCACCGGCCCCAATATGGCCGGTAAATCCACCTATATGCGCCAGACGGCGCTGATCGTCCTCATGGCCCAGATCGGCTCCTTTGTCCCGGCCAAAAGCGCCACTGTTGGCATTGTGGACCGGGTGTTCACCCGCATCGGCGCCTCCGACGATCTGGCCTCCGGCCAGTCCACCTTCATGGTGGAGATGAACGAGATGGCCAACATCTTAAAGCACGCCACCGCCTCCTCTCTGCTGATCCTGGACGAGATCGGCCGGGGCACCTCCACCTATGACGGCATGGCCATCGCCCGGGCGGTGCTGGAGTTCTGCGCTGACAAACGGAAGCTGGGCGCAAAGACCATGTTTGCCACCCACTACCACGAGCTGTCCGCCCTGGAGGGCCAGCTCTCCGGCGTGCGGAATTACAACATCACCGCCAAAAAGCAGGGCGGGACCCTGGTGTTTCTGCGAAAGATCGTCCGGGGCGCGGCGGATGACAGCTACGGCATCGAAGTGGCCAAGCTGGCCGGTCTGCCGGACAGCGTCATCGGCAAGGCCAAGGGCTATCTGAAGGAGCTGAACGAGAGCGGGTCCGCCCCCAAATTTGAGACGGCCAAGGCCGCCGACGACCAGATCAGCTTTGCCGATGTGGGGACGGATGAGGTGGGCCGCATCCTGCGGGAGACCGATCTGAACACCATCACCCCCATCGAGGCCATGAATCTGCTCTTTGAACTACAAAAGAAAGCGAGAGGCTGATGAACAGAAAAACCTTGCCATTCACAAGCCATCTGACCAAAGGGCAGGCCATCGCGGCGCTGGTCTATCTGCCGGTGCATATGGTGCTGCTGCCGGTGATCGCCACCGTTCTGATGCTCAAGGGCATCCTGGACGAGAGCCAGGCCAATCTTCTGTGCTACACGCTGGGCGTTGCCTATATGCTCATTTTCCTGTGGAAATTTTTCCGCCGGGATTTTGACGCCCTGTGGGACCGGCCCTGGGCCTGCATCCGGGAGGTGCTGGTCTGCTACGGGCTGATGCTGTGCTGCAATCTGGTTGTGAACAGCATCATGCTCCTGTTGGGCATGGGCGACAACCCCAACAACGAGGCCTTGTTCGGCATGGCCGGAATGAAATTCGGGCCCATCGCCGCCATGGCGGTGTTCATGGCCCCCATTGTGGAGGAGTCCCTCTTCCGGGCGGGACTTTTTGGGCTTATTCGCCGCCGGAACCGGACGCTGGCCTATGTGGTCAGCATGGCTATGTTCTCATTGTACCATGTCTGGGCCTATGCCTTTCTGGATCTGAAAAACCTGATCTATCTGCTGCAATATATCCCCATCTCCTATCTGCTCTGCCGCTGCTATGAGCGGACCAACTCCATCTGGGGCAGCATTTTCCTGCATATGCTGGTCAACGGCGTCTCCATGTGGCTGCTCTATGCTATGATGTGAGCCTATGGAATACACGATAAAAGCCATCGCCCGGATTCGGAGCGATTTTCCCACCAAGTTCGGCATACCCCGCCAGGCGGGGATCGTGGAGGAGCTGGAGGCCCGGATCGTGTTCGAGCCGGAATACCGGAACCCCGACGCTCTGCGGGGTCTGGAGGGATTTTCCCACATCTGGCTGATCTGGCAGTTTTCCGAGGCCGTGAGAGAGGACTGGTCCCCAACGGTCCGGCCCCCCAGACTGGGCGGCAACACCCGAATGGGCGTGTTTGCCACCCGCTCGCCCTTCCGGCCCAACGCCCTGGGCCTGTCCTGCGTGCGGCTGCTGGGCATCGAGGACACGGAAGAGGGGAAGACCCTCCGTGTGGCGGGCGCAGACCTGATGGACGGCACCCCGATTTTCGACATCAAGCCCTATATCCCCTATGCCGACTGCAAGCCGGAGGCCGAAAGCGGCTTTGCCCCGGACCCGGGGGCGCAGCTTACGGTGGAATTTTTGCCGGAAGCGGAAAAGCAGATCCCGCCGGAGAAGCGGGAGGCCCTGCGGGGTGTGCTGGCAAACGACCCCCGGCCCCGCTACAAGCAGGACGGGGAGCGGGTCTATGCCCTGGAATTTGCGGGGCGGGAAGTGAAGTTTCAGGTCAAGGATCATGTTCTCCGCGTTCTCTCAGCGAAGAAATTATAGAAAAATTTTGGGCTTGCCGTCTGCTTCAGGCGGCAAGCCCTTTTCATCAATTGAATTATTCACAGGAAGCGCAGGCTCCAGGCGATGAGAAGCTGGGCCGCATAGTAAGTGATATGTACCGCCCGGTCCACCGCCCGGCTGCGGGCTGTGCCGAAGCAGTAGGCACAGAGCAGATTGTCGCTGACGGCAAAGCAGATCCCGCCGGCGGCGAAGAGCAGCAGCCCCACGCTGAAGCCCCGGACGGCAGCGGCGCAGGCCACAGAAGCCATAAACACCACCAGCGCAATATACAGCATGGAGGGGAAGCGGAGTTTTCCCGCGTTGGTCTTTTTCAGGTGCTGATAGAGCCAGGACGCCCCAACGCCCAGGACAAAAACCGGCAGCGCCAGAGATAACGAACTGCCGTGATAGAAGAGCGCATCCAGATACATCAGATGGCCAAAAGAAAAGGCCAGCGCGCCCCAGGAAAAGAAAAAGTCGTGCCGCTCCGGCTTTATAAAGCGAAGGGCCAGCAGCTCATCACCCACAAGACCAAAGCACAGGCCCGCCAGCACATAGATGCGGAAGCTCCTGTCCGGACAGAGGAAGGCGTTCGCTGCGCCCAGAAGCACAAAGTACAGTCCGGCCAGACCTTTGAGCAGCAGTGCCCGCCGGTAGTCCTTCCGCCAACCGGCGCGAAGGAAGAGCGCTCCTGAGACAGCGCAGCCCAGACTGAGCAGAATGCCCAACATCAGCAATAAGGTGTCGTTCATTTTAAGGCTCCTTTTCAGGATGGTCATGCTTTGTCTTGATTATATCATTATATATATGCAGAAAAAACTAAAAATAACTTAAGAATACGGAACTTTCCTTTTTTCTCCGCCGTCACAAGGGCAGAGGACAACAAAATAAACAAAATGGAGGACTGAACATGAAAAAAGCGCTTTCTCTTCTGCTTGCGGCGCTGCTGGTTTTCGCGCTGTGCGCCTGCGGCTCCGCCGATACTGCGTCCAGCGCCCCCGCCGCCGATTACGACATGGCCTACACGGAGTCCGCCTACCCCGCAGAGGCGGAAGAGGGTTACGGCGGCTTTGCCGTCTCCGGCGGTACCCAGCTGGAGTCCGATTCCGGCGCCGCCCCGGAGGGCAGCCCGGAAAAGCTCATTTACTCCGCCTCCGCCACGGTGGAGACCACGGAATTTGACGGGACCATCGAAAAGCTCTCCGCGCTGGTGGAACAATACGGCGGCTTCGTGGAGTCCAGCAGTGTCAACGGCAGCAATTACTACACCCAGTCCCGGGGCTATTCTTCCACCCGCTGCGCAAGCTATGTCATCCGGGTGCCCAGCGAAAAATTTTCCGCCCTGATGGGCAGCCTGTCCACCCTGGGCAATGTGCCCTACAGCCACACCTATACCGAGAACATCACCGCCCAGTATTACGATACCGACGCCCGCCTGACCGCCTATCAGACCCAGGAGGCCCGGCTGCTGGAGATGATGGAAGCGGCAAAGACCGTGGAGGATCTGATCGCCATCGAGGAAAAGCTGACGGAGCTGCGCTACCAGATCGAGAGCCTTCAGTCCACCCTGAAAAACTGGGACCGGCAGGTGGCCTACAGCACCCTGGATCTGGAGGTCCAGGAGGTCGTTGAGTACACCCCGGAAAGCCGCATGAGCTACGGGCAGGAGCTGGCCCTGGCGCTGAGCAACGGCCTCAAACGCACCGGCGAGTTTTTCAAGGACCTGCTGCTGGCCATCGTGGGGGCGCTGCCCGCCCTGGTGATCCTGGCCGTGGTTCTGGCCATCCTCATCCCCGTCTGGAAGAAGCGCCGGAAGGCCCGCAAGGCAAAAAAGAATCCGCCTGCTGAAAAACCGAAAGAGGAATAAGCAAAAAATATTGTCATCCTGAGCACAAGCGAAGGATGACAATATTTTTTGCTCCGCCCGCCGGGCGATTCACGATGCGCCCGCAAAAAGGCTCCCCTTGTCAGGGGAGCTGTCGCTGAAAGCGACTGAGGGGTAGTCAAAGGCAGAAGTAATCGTGAAAAGTGAATTAGTACGGGATCCTTCGTCGCTTCGCTCCTCAGGATGACAGTAAAAGTGTAAAAATATCTGTCATCCTGAGCGCAAGCGAAGGATCCCGCAAACCGGAGAGAGCAGTTCTCCATACGGGATCCTTCGTCGCTTCGCTCCTCAGGATGACAGTGCTTTTTCTGTGTTTTATGCCTTTTCCTGTTCCGCGATTTTCCGCTTCCAGCATTTATGGCACATGGCCACATAGCTGTCGTTGCCGCCAAGAAGCACCTGGTCGCCCTGGGTGATGATGCGGCCCTGCCGGTCGATTCTGGCGTTCACCGTGGCCTTCCGGCCGCAGGCACAGACGGTCTTGATCTCCGTGATGGAGTCGGCAAGCTCCATCAGCCGCCGGGCGCCGGGGAAAAAGTGGGTCAGAAAATCCGTGCGCAGGCCGAAGCACAGCACCGGCAGATCCTCCGTGTCCACAAGATAGCGGAGCTGGTCGATCTGCTCCGGGGTGAAAAACTGGGCCTCGTCGGCGATGATCACGTCGTGCCTGCCCTCCCGGCGGTACTCTTCCCGGATGTCCTGCTCCGGGGTGATGACCCTGGCCCGGCGCTCCAGCCCGATACGGCTGCGGATGATGTCCGCCCCGTCTCTGGTGTCGGTGCTGGGCTTGATGAGCCAGACGCTCATGCCCAGCTCCTCGTAGTTGAACTGGGTGATCAGCGCCTGGGCGGATTTGGAAGAGCCCATGGCTCCGTATTTGAAGTACAGCTTTGCCATTTTTGCCGTTTTCCTTTCAGTTCTTTTCCAGATGGGCCCGGACCCGCTCCATCACCATGTCCAGTGCAACCTGGTTGTGGCCGCCCTCGGGGATGATGATGTCCGCGTTGCGCTTGCTGGGCTCCACAAACTGCTCATGCATGGGCTTTACGGTGTTGAGATACTGATTGATGACACTCTCCAGGCTGCGGCCCCGGTCCCGCACATCTCTGGTGATGCGGCGCAGAATACGCACGTCCGCGTCGGTGTCCACATAGATTTTGATGTCCATCTGCTGGCAGAGCTCCCGGCTCTGGAAGATCAGGATCCCCTCCACCACGATCACCTTGGTGGGCTTTATGGTGATGGTCTTGTCCGTGCGGTCATGGATGGTGTAATCGTACACGGGGCAGGTGACGGCGTGCCCCCGCTTCAGTTCCTTGATGGCCTCCACCAGCATGTCCGTGTCAAAAGCGTTGGGATGGTCGTAGTTGAGCTTGCTGCGCTGCTCAAAGGGCATGTCGTGGTGGGCCTTGTAGTAGTTGTCGTGGTAGATGACCGACACATTGCTGCCGAAGCGCTGCATCAGCTTTTTGGTGATGGTGGTTTTACCGCTGCCGGTACCGCCGGCGATACCGATTACCATTACATCGCTCATATCCTGTAATCCCCTGACTTTTTAGTTTTTTCGTCTTAGTATATCATATCCATCGGCCCGTTTCAATTTGACTTTTGCTTTTTCTCCTAATATAATAAAAAAAGAAATTATTTCAGGAGGCTGATACCATGTCCGTTCCCACCCCCCATATTGCCGCGAAGAAAGAGGATATCGCAAAGACCGTGCTCATGCCCGGCGATCCCCTCCGCGCCAAATTCATTGCGGAAAATTTCCTTACCGACCCGGTTCTGGTGAATAACGTCCGCGGCGTTCAGGGCCACACCGGCACCTGGAAAGGCGTCCCCGTCACCGTTATGGCCTCCGGCATGGGTATGCCGGCCATCGGCATATACAGCTGGGAGCTTTTCAACTTCTATGATGTGGACAACATCATCCGCATCGGCTCCGCCGGCGCCCTGAGCGACGAGCTGAAGCTGATGGATATCGTGGCCGGTCAGGGCGCCTGCACCAATTCCAGCTACGGCGACCAGTTTGGCCTGCCCGGGACCTTTGCCCCCGTTGCGGATTTCGCTCTGCTCTCTGCCGCCGTGGAAGCGGGCCGGGAGCACGGCGTGGACATCAAGGTGGGCAACATCCTCTCCTCTGACAACTTCTATTACGCCGAGGGCTCCAACTACTCCGACCTCTGGAAGCGCATGGGCGTTCTGGCGGTGGAGATGGAGGCGGCGGCTCTGTACATGAACGCGGCCTACGCCGGAAAGCGGGGCCTGTGCCTGTGCACCGTTTCCGACCATCTGTACCGGGACGAGGCCCTCTCTCCGGAGGACAGGCAGAACTCCTTTACCCAGATGATGGAAATTGCTCTGGACACTGCCGTCAAGATGACCAATCTGTAAATTTCTTTACTTATTTTTGCGAATTTGCGCACATTCTTCTTGATTTGTAAAGCAGGGACATGCTATAATGCCCATGCGGCGTGAAAAAGCACGCCGGAAATTCTGTTGCAAAAAATATTTTTATGGAGGAAAAAACATGAAAAAGATTCTGGCACTTGTCATGGCTCTATGCATGGTCTTTGCCCTCTGCGCCTGCGGCCAGACCGCAGCTCCTGCCGAGGAGAGCGCAGCTCCCGCTGAGGAGAGCGCCGCTCCTGCCGAGGAGAGCGCCGAGCCCGTCGCAGCCGAGTACAAGGTGGCAATGATCACCGACTACGGCGACATCACCGACCAGTCCTTCAACCAGACCGCTTATGAGGCCTGCAAGGCATTCTGCGAGGAAAACTCCGTTGACTTCAAGTACTATAAGCCCGCAGGCGACTCTACCGCTGAGCGTGTTGCTATGGTCGACGCCGCTGTGGCCGACGGCTACAACGTCATCGTGATGCCTGGCTTCGCTTTCGGTGGAACTGTTGTAGAAGCTGCACCTCTCTATCCCGATGTGAAGTTTATTGTTTTGGACGTTTCAAAGGGAGACCTGCTTGAAGCAGGAGTTGCCGCCAAGGGCGAGACTTATGATTACAATCCCGATAACTGGAATCTTGAAGATTACGTTGATATGAGCAATGTCTACTGCGCAATCTATCAGGAAGAGCTGTGCGGTTACATGGCCGGTTACGCAGCTGTGAAGCTGGGCTACACCAAGCTGGGCTTCCTGGGCGGCATGGCTGTTCCCGCTGTTGTCCGCTATGGCTACGGCTTTGTTCAGGGTGCTGACGCCGCTGCTGCCGAGCTGGGCGCAGAGGTCTCCATCAACTACGCATACGGCAACCAGTTCTACGGAGATCCCGACATCACCGCCGCTATGGATACCTGGTATGCAGCTGGCACTGAGGTCGTCTTCGCCTGCGGCGGCGGCATCTACACCTCCGCGGCTGAGGCTGCTGCCAAGGTCGACGGCAAGGTCATCGGCGTCGACGTTGACCAGGCTGCCATTATTAACAGTCTTCAGAATACTGAGGGCATGACCGTTACCTCTGCAATGAAGGGCCTGTATCCCACCACATATGACACGCTGACCGATGTTATCGTAAATGGCAACTGGGAAGCATATGCAGGCAAGATTGAGGCTCTTGGCCTCGTTTCCGGTGACGATCCCACCCTCAACTATGTCCAGATTCCCATGGAATCTACGCAGTGGTCCGACAGCTTCACCCAGGACGACTACAAGGCTCTCGTCGCTGCCATGTTCAACGGTGAGATTGTCGTATCCAATGATATTAGTGCGGAGCCCGCAGTCACTGCCGTGACCGTTGATTACCAGGGCAACATCAAGTAATTTCATCCCAAGCACCTTTAAGGACAGGCCATCCGGCCTGTCTTTTTTTATTCCCTGATCGGCCCGGCGCGGGCTGTACGAAAAAAATCCCGGACGATGTGAAAATTGTTTGTAATCCGGCGATAAATGGTGTAATATAAATAACAACTATTGTTATAGAGGGAGGTCGATACGGTTGGAGAATCCATATGCAATTGAGATGCTTCACATTACCAAAAAATTTCCCGGTATCATTGCCAATGACGATATCACCCTGCAGCTGAAAAAAGGCGAAATTCATGCCCTGCTGGGTGAAAACGGCGCGGGCAAGTCCACCCTGATGAGTGTGCTTTTCGGCCTTTATCAGGCGGAGGAGGGCGTCATTAAAAAGGACGGCCGGGAGGTCCAGATCAAAAACCCCAACGACGCCAACGACCTTGGCATAGGCATGGTGCACCAGCATTTCAAGCTGGTGGAGTGCTTTACCGTGCTGGACAACATCATTTTGGGCGTGGAGCCCAACAAGCACGGATTTTTGCAGAAGCAGGAGGCCCGGGAAAAGGTTCTTGCCCTGTCGGAGCGGTATGGACTGCATGTGGATCCGGATGCCCTGATCGAGGATATCACCGTGGGTATGCAGCAGCGTACCGAGATCCTCAAAATGCTGTACCGGGACAATGAGATCCTCATTTTCGACGAGCCTACCGCCGTTCTGACCCCACAGGAGATCGACGAGCTGATGCAGATCATGAAAAACCTCTCCGCCGAGGGAAAGAGCATTCTCTTTATCTCCCATAAGCTCAATGAGATCATGGAAGTCTCCGATCGGGTAACGGTCCTTCGCAAAGGCAAGTACATAGGCACAGTGGAGACCGCAAAGACCAGCAAGGAGGAGCTGAGCCGCATGATGGTAGGCCGCGACGTGGAATTTGTGGTCGCCAAAGACGAGGCAAAGCCCGGCGAGGTGGTGCTGGATGTGGAAGGCATCACGGTAGCCTCTAAAGTACACAGCAACAATGCGGTGAAAGACGTCAGCTTCCAGGTTCACGCCGGCGAGATCCTGTGCATCGCCGGTATCGACGGCAACGGCCAGACCGAGCTTGTCTACGGCATTACCGGGCTGGAGCCGCTGAAAGCCGGAAAGCTCACGCTCTGCGGACAAGATATCACCAAAGCACCCATCCGCAGCCGCTCCGTCATGGGCATGAGCCATATTCCCGAGGACCGGCATAAGCACGGCCTGGTTCTGGATTACCCCCTTGAATACAACATGGTGCTCCAGCGCTACTTTGAGCCGGAGTTCACCAACAAGGCCGGCTTCCTGAAACGGCCGCAGATTCGTAAGTACGCCGAGAAATTGATCGACCAATACGACGTGCGTTCCGGCCAGGGCCCCGTCACAGTGGCCCGCAGCATGTCCGGCGGCAACCAGCAGAAGGCCATTGTGGCCCGTGAGCTGGACAAGGATCCCAAACTTCTGGTGGCCGTGCAGCCCACCCGCGGTCTGGACGTAGGCGCCATTGAGTATATTCATAAGCAGCTTGTGGCCCAGCGGGACGCCGGAGGCGCAGTGCTTCTGGTCTCACTGGAGCTGGACGAGGTTATGAGCCTTTCCGACCGTATTCTGGTCATGTATGAGGGCGAGATCGTGGGCGAACTTGACCCGAAAAAGACAACTGTGGAAGAACTGGGCCTGTATATGGCCGGTGCCAAGAGGGAGGGTGCTGCCCAATGAAAAAGATCCTGAAAAACCAGGCGGTACAGTCCCTGCTGGCCTCCCTGCTGTGCGTACTGGCGGGCCTGCTGATCGGCTATATCGTTCTGCTGTTGATTAACCCTGCCGGGGCCTGGGAGGCCATCATCACCGTCATCAAAAACTTTTTCTATTATCCCAGCAAAGCTGCCGTGATAAAATATTTTGGTAATACTTTGGTCAAGACCGCTCCGCTGCTGATGTGCGGCCTGTCCGTGCTCTTTGCCTATAAGGTGGGCCTGTTCAACATCGGCGCCGCCGGTCAGTATGTGGTGGGCGTGGCCGCCAGTCTGTATCTGGCTCTGGCTCTGCATATGCCCTGGTATGTGTGCCTGATCGCCGCCATGGTCGCGGGCGCGCTGCTGGGCGCCATCTCCGGCTTGCTGAAGTCCTACTGCAACGTTAACGAGGTCATCTCCTGCATCATGCTCAACTGGATCAGTCTATACGGTACCAATCTTCTGCTTAACAATGTTAAGGAAACAGCAAGCCCGTATACTTTTAATCTTGTCAACGTGAATGCTTCTGCTCTAATCCCGTCTATGGGGCTGAGCAAGCTGTTTGCTGGCAACCGTTATGTTACAATCGCAATTCCCATTGCTGTCATTGTTGCAATAATAGTATGGGTCATTCTGGAAAAGACCAAGTTCGGTTATGAGCTCCGCGCCACCGGCAACAACAAGAACGCAGCCAAATACTGCGGCATGAACGAGAAGCGGAACATCATCCTCACCATGATGATCTCCGGCGCACTGGCGGGTCTGGGCGCGGCGCTGCTGTACCTGACCGGCTTTGAGCAGTGGCAGTGCAGCCAGTCCAGTGTCCCCGGCATGGGCTTCAACGGCATCGCCGCCGCCTTCCTGGGCGGTCTGAACCCCATCGGCACCATCTTCTCCTCGTACTTTATCCAGCATATTACCAACGGCGGCGCGTATGTGGACAAGAGCATGTACTGCGCACAGATATCCGACCTTATCTCTTCAATCATTATCTACCTCTGCGGCTTCGTGGCCTTCTTCAAGTACTTTATGAACTCCGCCATAGACCGGCGTGAAGCCAAAAAAGCCGAGAAGCTTGCCCGAGCCGAGACTGAGGAAGGAGGTCAGAAATAATGCTGCTTCTTATCCAGTATACCCTGATTTTCGCCTCTGTTCTGCTTCTGGTCGCGTTGGGCGGCTGCTTTTCCGAGCATTCCGGTGTAATCAACATCGGACTTGAGGGCATTATGGTTATGGGCGCTCTGGGCGGCGCGCTGGTCATGAAGTACATGCCGGCAGGAACTCCCGCTGTGGTCATGATTTTTGCCACGCTGATCGGCGCTGTCCTTGTAGGCGTATTCTTCTCCTGCCTGCTGGCCGTGGCCTGTATCAATTTCAAGGCAGATCAGACCATCGTGGGTACAGCCATGAACCTGCTGGGCGTGGCTGCTGCCACGGTCATTGTCAAGGCAATCAATACCGCCGAGAATCCGGACAACGTCTCCGCAACCATCCAGTACATCAGCCAGAAGAAAGCTTTCCTTCTGAATATCGGCAGCTTTGAGTTCAACTGGTTCATGGTCATTGCAGTCCTGGCCCTGATCTTTGCCTATGTTGCCCTTTATAAGACCAAGTTTGGTCTCCGTCTTATGGCCTGCGGTGAGCATCCCCAGGCGGCGGACTCCGTGGGTATCAACGTGTATAAAATGCGTTGGGCCGGTGTGCTCATCTCCGGCGTTCTGGGCGGCCTGGGCGGCATCTGCTACATTCTGGCCGGTGTGTCCGAGTGGAAGTTTGAAAACGGTGTGGCTGGCTTTGGCTTCCTGGCGCTGGCAGTCATGATCTTCGGCCAGTGGAAGCCCACCCGAATTGCCCTGGCGGCGCTGCTCTTCGGTATGTTCCGCGCCCTGTCCAATGTCTATACCGGGTTCAGCTTTCTGACTGCGCTGAACATCCCCAGTACTGTTTACAATATGCTGCCCTATATCATCTCCCTTGTCGTGCTGGCCTTTACGTCCAAGAAGTCCCGGGCCCCCAAGGCCGAGGGTATACCTTACGATAAAGGCTCCCGCTGAGCCTTACATGCATAGATACCGGAGATACGGCTTGCCCGCATCTCCGGTATTTTTACATTATTTATATTTGTCGACTTGACTTTCCACAAATATGGCATACAATATCCATGCTATCAAACACAGGAGGTTCGTATGAACAAATATCTTGACATTGCTCCCGAGGTAAAGGAGGCTCTTGCACAGGGCAGGCCCGTTGTCGCGCTGGAGAGCACCATCATCTCCCACGGCATGCCCTACCCCAAAAATGTGGAGACCGCCCTGCTGGTGGAAGACACCATTCGCAAAAACGGCGCTGTTCCCGCCACCATCGCCGTCATCGGCGGCCGGCTGAAGGCAGGTCTGAGCCATGAGGAGATCGAGTATCTGGGCAAAGCCGGACGCAATGTGGCGAAAGCCAGCCGCCGTGACCTGCCGGCCCTGGTGGCCCGGGGCGCGGACGGCGCGACCACCGTCACCACCACCATGATCATCGCCCATATGGCCGGGATCCAGGTCTTTGCCACCGGCGGTATCGGCGGCGTACACCGGGGTGCGGAGACCACCATGGACATCTCCGCCGACCTGGAGGAGCTGGCCCAGACGCCGGTGATGGTGGTCTGCGCCGGTGCTAAATCCATCCTTGACCTGGGCCTGACCCTGGAGTATCTGGAGACCCACGGTGTGCCCGTCATCGGCTACGGCACCGAAGAGCTGCCCGCCTTCTACACCCGGAAGAGCGGCTTTGGTGTGGACTACCGGGTGGACAGCCCTGAGGAGCTGGCCGCCATGTTCCGCGCACAGCGGGATCTGGGCTACAAGGGCGGTATGCTGGTCACCAACCCCATTCCCGAGGAATATGCCATGGACAAGGCCGTCATTGACGCCGCTATCGAACAGGCCCTTAAAGAGAGCGTGGAACAGGGCGTCCACGGCAAGGAGACCACGCCCTTCCTGCTGGCCCGGGTGGTGGAGCTGACCGGCGGCGACAGTCTGGAGAGCAACATCAAACTGGTACTGAATAACGCCGCTGTGGCGGCCCGGACCGCCTGCAGGCTCTGTGAATAAAAGTAAATGAAAACGGGAGGGTCTTCACCCTCCCGTTTTTACTCAGAACTCCGGAATACACAGTTTTCCCGGCATTTGGGTGTACACGGCAGCCCTTTGCGCATGTTGTTCAGGCAGCGGGAGCTGATCCGCGCCCCGAAACGCCGCCGCACCAGGCTGATGATAATGCTGTTGCCCCAACCGTAAGAGAGGTAACGCCGTACACTGCTCTGCACTTCCAAGGGCATTCTGTCCGTCTGCGTCATGCTGCTCCCTCTTTTCCGTATGGTGTACTTCTATTTTACAGGAAAACCGGAAAAATGGCAAAAGGTTCCTTTCGCGGCCAGGGAAATATTCCCCTGTTGATAAGTTCTCTCTTTTCTGGTATAATCCACCTACAGGAAGGTTTTTCCCCGGAACAGGAGGCCCGTTATGGCACTGGACAAGGAATATTTCGACGCGATCCACATCGACGTGGTGAAGAAAAAATATTATAACGCCAACAAGGTGGAGGCCGTATTGCAGGATATCCGCCAGCAGGCGCTGGCCCTCAGCGAAGAAAACGCGCTGCTTCAGCGCCAGCTTACATTGCTCAACGGCCAGAAAAACGAGATCGGCGACGCGCTGCTCTCCGCCAAGACCATCTCCCAGCAGATCATCATGGACGCCCAGACCCGGGCGGAGGAGATCGTGGCGGAAGCCCGGGCCCAGAGCGAGGAGATTCGGACCCAGGCCCAGCAGCGGGAGGACTACGCTGTGGAGCGGGTTGAGGCCTGCTTTTCCCGCATGAAAGAGCAGCACATGGCCTGTATCGAGGCGCTGAATGACGAATGGCAGGATTTCCTCTGTGGCCTGTACCCGGAGGAAGCGCCCAAAGCGCCCGACGATCTGAGCCAGAAGGTGGACGCCATCGCAAAAGAGCTGTTCTCCATAGAGGAAGAAGAATAAATAAAAAAGGAAATGTATATTCCGAAAGGAATGTACATTTCCTTTTTTTGTCCTGGGGTGCGGAAGCGTGCTTCCGAAGGGGGCAGAGGGGTTTGCTTTACCGCCACCTTTGACTACCCCTCAGTCTGCCCTACGGGCAGCCAGCTCCCCTGACAAGGGGAGCCATTGCACGGGCCGCCACGCAGGGCGGCCCCTACGCTTCTGCTTCAGTCGGGCCGTAGGGGCGGCCCTGTGTGGCCGCCCGTCTGCCGCGCCAAAAAACGCTGTCATCCTGAACGAAGTGAAGGATCCCGTAAACAGACGCTACTGCATAAACAGACGGAATCCTTCATCACTTCGTTCTTCAGGATGACAGAAGACTGGCAGCGCAAAAATTATATCGCGTACTGACTGGTATAGAGCTGATAATAAAAGCCCTTTTTGTCCAGTAACTCCTGGTGCTTGCCTGTCTCCACGATCTGCCCGTCCCGCAGGACCAGGATCAGATCCGCGTCCACAATGGTGGAGAGACGGTGGGCGATAACAAAACAGGTCTTGCCCCGCATCAGCTTGTCCATGGCCTTCTGGATCAGAATCTCCGTGCGGGTGTCCACGTTGGAGGTGGCCTCGTCCAGAATCAGCAGCCGCCGGTCGGCCAGCAGGGCCCGGGCGATGGTCAGAAGCTGCTTCTGACCGCCGGAAATGCTCACGGTGTCCTCGCTGACCTGGGTGTCGTAGCCCTGGGGCAGGGTGCGGATAAAGTGGTCACAATAGGCCTCGTCACAGGCCTTGATGATCTCCTCCCGGCTGGCCTCTGGCCGCCCGTAGGCCACGTTGTCGGCAATGCTGCCGCTGAACAGCCAGGTGTCCTGAAGCACCATGCCAAAGAGTCCGCGCAGCGCATCCCGGGAAACATCGGATATGTCCTGCCCGTCGATGCGTATTTTGCCGCTGTCGATGTCATAAAAGCGCATAAGCAGATTGACAATGGTGGTTTTTCCCGCGCCGGTGGGGCCTACAATGGCCACCTTCTGCCCCTGTTTCACGTCGATGTTCAGATCGCGGATCAGGGGCGTTTCTTTGTTGTAAGCAAAGTCCACATGTTCAAAGCGAACATCGCCCCGGATATTTTCCGGCAGATGCCCGGTCAGGGGCTGCTCCTCCGGCTCGTCCAGCAGCGCAAACACCCGTTTGGCCGCGGCCTTGGTCCGCTGCATGGAGCTGAGCCCCTGGGCGATCTGCTCCAGCGGAGCGGAAAACTGCTTGGCAAACAGCACGATGGTCACCACCACGCCCACGGACACGCCGTAGTTGACGATGAGCACGCCGCCCACCACGTTGATAATGATGTAGGCCAGGGCATTGGTGAAGGTGATGCAGGGCCGAACCATGGCGCCTAAAAAGTTGGCGGTGGTCTCCGCTTTTTGCTGCCGCTGGTTGACCTCCTGATGGGCGCGGATGGTGTCCGCCTCGAAGTTATAGGCTTTGCTGGTCTGGTAGTTGGCATAGCTCTCCTCCACCACGGAGTAGAGCTTGCCGCTCTCCTCAAACATCTCGTCAAAGTGCTTCTCGCTGAGAGAGGAGATGCGGGCGGAGAGCCAGATGGACAGGGGCATGAAGATCAGCACGATCAGAGCCAGCCGCCAGTCCTCCAGCAGCATCACCACCGACAGGGTGATGATCTGCAGAAAGCCAACGGTCAGGGTGTCCACAATGTCGTGGATGGATCCGCCCAGATGGGAAACATCGTCGTTCATCCGTTCCAGGATCTGTCCGGCCGGGGTGTTGTCGATATAGCGCACCGGCAGGCGGCTGATCTTGTCTGACATGCGGATGCGCAGGACACAGGTGAAATAGCGGCTGACCACGTTGTTCAGCAGGTACATTTTCAGATAGTTCATGCCGCTTTGCAGCAGATAGACCGCAGCCAGCACGCAGCAGCCGGGGAGCAAGGCCCGGGTCAGGCTGGTCCCCTGAAAGGCCCCGGCCCAGAAGTCGTACAAAAGCTGTACGCAGCTGCCCAGAATTTTGGGGGACATCACCGCGCAGGTGATGATGACGCAGCTGATCAGACTGGCCAGGACCAGCCAGCCGTAGATCGGCCTGGCTTCCCGGACGATACGAAGGATCACCTGTTTGTCCTCCCGGCGCTGTTCCCGGGTCTTTTTTTCGGCCTTTTTCTTCATCTGCGCTCACCTCCCGTCTGGGAAACATAGATCTCCTGATAAATTTTGCAGCGCTCCAGCAGCTCCTGGTGGCTGCCCGCGTCCACAAGGCGGCCCTTGTCCATGACGAAGATGCAGTCACAGCTCATGGCGGAGCTGACCCGCTGGGTGATGACGATGCGGGTTTTCCCCGCGGTGCGTTCTGAAAGCGCTTTGCGGAGCCTGGCTTCCGTGAGGAAATCCAGAGCGGAAAAACTGTCGTCAAAAATGTAGATGGGGGCGTTTTTCAAAACCGCCCGGGCAATGCAGATCCGCTGCTTCTGTCCGCCGGACAGGTTCTTGCCCGACTGGGTCAGCTCGTGGTCCAGACCCTCCGGCAGGGTGGCCAGATAGTCTCCCATCTGGGCGATCTCCACCGCGGCCAGCAGTTCCTCGTCGGTGGCGCCGGGTCTGCCCATGGCGATGTTTTTGCGTATGCTGCCGGAGTAGATGGCAGCCTTTTGCAGCACGCAGCTGATGTTTTCACGGATGGTTTTGGGACTGATGCTCACGCTGTCCCGCCCGTCAAAATAGATATGTCCGGCGGAGGGACGGCGAAAGCCCATCAGCAGCTGCACCAGCGTGGATTTGCCGCTGCCCGTGCCGCCGATGACAGCCACCTGCTGGCCGGGCCGGATATGCAGGCTGATCTCGCTGACCGCGTTTTCCGCCGCGCCCTCGTAGCCGAAGCTCAGGTTTTCCAGGCGGATATCCCCGGAAAAATGCAGCTCCTCTTCCACCGGCTCCGCCGGGGACTCCACATCCAGCACCTCGCCGATGCGCTTGGCCGCCACCTTGGCGTGGGGGTACATGACGATGGAAAAGGCCGCCATGACCACGCCGTTCATAATGAGGGTGATGTACTGGATCACAGCGAAAATGTCGCCGCCGCTGGCGGAGCTGATGCCCCGCTCCATGCGAAAGCCGCCCAGATACACGATCAGCACCACGGCCATATTCATCAGCGCAATGGACAGGGGAGAGATAATGCCCATGCTCACGTTGGCGCGGATAATGTTTTCCGCCATGACCTGGGTGGCGTCCTCAATGCGCTTGTGCTCCCGCGGCTCGCTGTTGAAGGCCCGGATGACCCGGATGCCGTGTAGCCGCTCCCGGACGATATCGTTCTGCTTGTCCATGTATTTGTCGGAGGTCTCCCACAGGGGCTCGATCTTCTTCCCGATTTTCACCACCGCGGCAAAGACCAGAGGGATAAACAGCAGCAGCACCAGCGACAGCACCGCGTCCTTGCCCAGGGCCAGCACCACGCCGCCGATGAACAGCACCGGAATGGTGATGATGCTGCCGGACAGTATGGAGGCCACCCAGGACAGGGTGCCCACATCGTGGGTGGAGCGGGTCAGCAGGGCGGAGCTGCCCATGCGGCTGATATCCTCAAAGCGCATGGTGTTTACCTTGCGGAAAACGCCCTGCCGCAGATCGGCGCAGAAACCCGCCACCACCTTGGAGCTGATGTACCAGCCGCCCAGCACGGAGCCAAGGCTGACCAGGGCCACCACCAGCATCTTTGCGCAGCAGCGGAAAATGTAGCTCAGGTCCGCGTTGTATACGCCGGTGTTCAGAATGTCGCTCATGATATCGGGCAGCAGCAGCTCACACACCGTGGATATGGCCATAAGCAGCATACCCAGGATCAGTCCGCCCCGGTAGGGTTTTAAGTAAGCAAAAATTTTCTTCATGGATTCTCCTTTTTCTGCGCAGCGTTTCTTCCGCCTCATTTTATAGGTAAGGCAGAGGAAAAAACCATAACGCAGCCGTTGAACAGCCGGAACAAGGGCTCAACCGGCGGTTGAAGCGTGTCCCGTGCCTGGTTTTTGGCTCTCCTTCAGCGTTTACAATGCTCCTGTACCGGGAAATTTGCGCGCAAAAATGCCCGGAAGAGCAGTTCTCCCGGGCATGATAACATACCTATCCGTGAAAAATCACATGGAGAGCCGCCTAATGATCAAGTTGTTGTTCATAAGATTCATGGTAGTGATGGACATTTTGGCGACTCCTTTCTTAAAAAATTACATTGGTTATTATAACAGGCTTATATTGGTTTGGCAACATTTATTTTGCAGTTTCGAAAGAAACTCCCGCTTCCCGGAAAATATCACAGATACTGTCGGTGTAGGAGGCAATATCGCTCTCCGCGTCGGGCAGGCGGATGATAAAATGCTTGCCCTTGTAAGGCAGACCGGTGAGCACGTCCCACAGCGCGTCCAGATTGCTGCCGTACCACTTCTGCCAGTCCATTTTCTCCCGCATCTCGCGGAAAAGCTCCTGCTTTTCGGTGCAGTGGGAGAAATCCAGCTCCACCGGCTCGGCCAGCAGGGCAAAAAGCCCCAGACAGCCGGCCTCCACATCCCGCCAGGTGGCCTCAAAATCCCGGGTGTACCAGGGGTCGGCTACAGCCTCGCCGGGCCGGCCCGCAAACTCCAGCAGCAAATGGAGCTTTCCGTCCGGATCGCCGCCGAACAGGCGGCGCATATTGCGCAGGTTTTCCTCGTCCATGCCGATGAGCATGTCGAAGTTCCGGTAGTCCTCCGGGCGCATCCGTCGGGCAGTTTTGCCCGCGCAGCCGATGCCGTGCTCGGCCAGCTTCCTGACCGTAGGGGGGTAGACCGGATTGCCCAGCTCCTCACTGCTGGTAGCGGCGGATTCAATGGCAAACTCGTCCCCCATCCCCGCCGTGTTCACGATGTCTTTCATCACAAATTCCGCCATAGGACTGCGGCAGATATTGCCATGGCAGATAAACAGTATTTTTATCATCTTCTGCTTTCTCCTCAATATTGTTCTTTTTGCTTCAAAACGGCTTTTCTTTTGCTTAGGGACAGGGCCTTCCGGTCTAAAGCACCTCGATTCCCATCTGCCGGAAATGCTCAGCCATCTCCGGCGGGAACTCGTCGTCCGAGATAATCATGTCGATCTCGTTGGCGCGGGAATGGGTTATGGGGTAAACAACGCCGATCTTTGAGGAGTCAAAAGGCACAATGATCTTCTGGGAGTGCTTTTTGATCACATCCCTTGTCTCGTCAATGACCTCTTTTCCGCAGGTAAAGCCCGCTTCCGGCGAGTACCCGGCGGCGGGAATAAACATCAGGTCGAAGTTCATCCGCTCCAGAAGCTCAATATTCGCCGCGCTGTCACAGTTGCAGTTATATCTGTTGAGCGTGCCGCCGAGCACGGTCACAGAGGGGCGCTTCAACGCCGCCAGCTCATATGCGCAGCTGATGCTGTTTGTGACAATGGTACACCATTCGTCCGGAAAGATCTTTGCGATTTCCGTAATAGTAACGCCGCTGTCCAGATAAATGGACACAGTGGGCTTCAGCGCCAGCTGCTTTTTCAAAAAGGAGACCGCCTTGACCGCGATCTGCTGCCGCTTTTCCAGATTTCTTGTGGTCCGCAGGAAAAAAGAATCGTCCGGTTTTGCTTTCTCAACGGCCGCCTTCGCGCCGCCCCGGACGCGTATGATCTTCCCCTGCTCGCCGAGCTCCTTCAAATCGGTGCGGAGCGTCATATCGGAAGCATCGGGAAAACGCATTTTTAATTCGCTGAACGTGATGTAGCCCCGTTCGCTGACAAAATCGGTTATCGCGTTTCGCCTTTGCAGTTTACTCATAAACTCACTCCAAAACAGAGAAAATTTGCATTTTACACGTCAATTATAGTACATTAGTTGTTGAAATACAAGAATTTTTGAATAAAACAACAAAAATTATAAAAATAACCACCATTTTTATCGAAAATTCGACAATTATTTTGTTGAAATTGCGTTAAAAGCCGCAATTTTTTTGCTTATTTCGTAGAAATCAGCATAAATGATATATTTTGCTGTTGAAATCAACAATTACGGGTGTTATCATCAAAATGCAAAGCATTTCGGAAAAAATGTAAAGGAGAATAAAAATGAAAAAGACAATTGCTTTTTTACTCTGCGCCGTCATGCTGCTCACGCTTTGTGCATGCGGAAATTCGTCAGCTCCGGCCTCTGAAGCTCCCTCTGCCGGCAGCGCCGATCAGGCCCCGGCGGCCGACGCCCCGAAGGGTGATCCCATTGAGATCAAGCTGACCACCACAGACCCCACGGGCTGCCCGACGGTTCTTGCCCTGGAGGCCTGCGCCGAGGAGATTTACGAGCGGACCGACGGAATGGTAGACATCCAGGTTTATGCTGACGGCCAGATGCTGGTCTATGCAGAAGGTGTGGAAGCGATGATGTCCAACGCCAACCTGATCCTGGTGGCAACGCCCAGCTATCTGGTTGACTATGTCCCGGTGCTCTCCACGCTGGTTTCTCCCTACCTGTTTTCCAGCAGGGAAGTAGCCGCCGCCTTCTTTGACAGCGAGTATTTCCAGGGCATCCGGCAGGAGTGCATTGACGCAGGCTTCTACTGCATCTGCTGCGACGGCCTGATCGGCTACCGCAGCGTATATGCCAGCGAGCCGGTCCATTCCGTTGCTGACCTGCGCAAGCTCAGCCTGCGCATCTCTTCCGGCGACGTGTTTGTCAAGCTGTTCTCCAGCATGGGCTGCAACTACACGGTAATGTCCTTCTCCGACGTTTTCAACGCCCTGCAGACCGGCGCGATCGACGGCCTTGAGTGCGTGCCCCTGACGGTTACGGCCAACTCCCTCTATGACGCCAAGTCTCCCATGTACTACTCCAGGACCAATCACATCCTTGACTGCTATGGCATGTGGGTCGGCTATGAATTCTGGAGCTCTATCCCCGAGGAGTACCGCGAGATTATTGATGAAGTTCTCGGGAACTGGGGCAAGGTGGCAACGGCCGCCTGTGTTGAGCAGGAAGAGACCGAGATCTACCCCGCTTACGCCGACCATGACGTGACTGTCGTTGATCTGACCGAAGAGGAGCTTGCGGAGTTCAGAGCATACGGCGAACAGGTGGTTCTTGAACAGGAGCGCGGCGATGAAGTCCTTGCTGCGATCAAAGCGGTCGAAGACAGTCTTGGCTGATTGATATTCTGATACTGATTCCCGATAAAACCTTTTCATCAAGAATCAGTTTGATCCCAAATTATCCGGCCCGCCTCTATCACTCCACGGAGGCGGGCCTTTCAAAAAGGTGGCATTGCTATGTCAAAGATTGAAAAACTTGACAAAATAGTGAAGAAAATCGGCGACTGGATGGATGCGGTCATCTATGTGCTGGGCTGTTCCGGCCTGCTTTTCGCTGTGGTTTTATGTGGGGCAAATATTCTGTCGTGGTGGTTTTTTGGACGCCGCCTGGGCCTGACGGACGAGCTGGCGCTGATTGGCCTCGTCTGGGCTTCCTATGTGGGAATGGGCCTGCTGTACAGAGATAATGGCCATTGCGTAATGGACTTTGTGGTGAAGCTGTTCCCGCCGAAAGGCCAGGCTGTGGCCAGGATCATTACCGATATCTGCATTATCGTTGTAGCGGTTCTTGCGGTACACTTTTCCTGGAAGCTTGCCGTAAAGTCTCTGACAAAAAAGCTGGTCCTTTCAAAGATCCCCTATTTTTACTGTGATATCTGCGTCACCATCGGCTATGGGCACCTGCTCTTGCTGGCTGTGGTGGATATGATACGGAAAGTTTACAAGCTGTTTCATTGGAAACAAGTTGAGCAGGAGGGTGAAGCGCAATGATGAGTTATTTGCCGGTTATTCTGGCTTTCGGGCTTATGTTTTTTGCCGTGCCTGTCCCGGTATGCCTGCTTGCCGGAACCTTTCTGTACTTTGGCGTGATCAATACGACGCTGCCGCTCACCAGCGTCATTCAGAATATTGTAACGCAGAGCATGTCCACAAGCATGATGGCCGCGCCGTTCTTTATCCTGGCCGGCGCGATCATGAACTACGCGGGGATCACATCAAAGCTGCTGGATTTCTGCGACTGCCTTCTGGGCCATAAAGAGGGCGGACTTGCGTACATAAACGTTTTGCTCAGCACCCTGAACGGCGGAATGTGCGGATCGGCAAACGCGGACGCTGCGCTGCAGTGCAAGCTGCTGGTTCCCGAAATGGAGAAAAAGGGCTATCCTCGGGCCTTCAGTACGGTTGTCACCGCGGCCTCCTCGCTGATCACCCCCATCATCCCTCCCGGTGTGCCGCTGATCCTTTACGGCATCATGACCGGCGTTTCCGTGGGAAAAATGTGGGTCGCCGGGTATGTGCCGGGAATTATGCTCTGCATAGGCATGATGCTGGTCTGCTCCGTTTATGCCCACAAGTATCACTGGAAGAGCGCCCGTGATACCCGCGCCAGCGGAAAAGAGCTCTTCCGCTCCATCCTCAACGCGTTTTGGGCCATGCTTGTCCCCATTTTTATGATCGTCGGACTGCGCACAGGCTTCTTTACCGCCACTGAGGGCGGTACAGTCCTGATCATCCTGGCCATTGTGATCGGCCTGATCTACCGCTCACTGAAGCCCCGGCATTTCAAACCGATCATGAAGGACGCCTTCCGCTCGACGGCGAATGTCATGCTGATCATCGTGTCCGCCTGCGGCTTCAGCATGTATCTGTCCTGGGAGCGTATCCCCCACATGATGGCAGAGTGGATGATGGGTGTTTCCACAAGCAAATGGATGTTCCTGTTCCTGTCTCAGGTGATCGTGTTCATCCTGGGCATGTTCCTGGACGGCACGGCCCTTCTGATGATCCTTACCCCGCTGTTTTATCCCATCGCGCAGAGCTATGGGATCGACCTGATCCAGTTCGGCATGATCATGCTGGTCAACCTGTACTGCGGCTGCCTTACCCCGCCCTTCGGCACGCTGATGTACGTTACCTGCAACCTGACCAATGTCAGTATCCCGCAATTTTGTAAATACGGCTGGGCGTTTATTTTGTGTATGCTCAGCGTGTGCCTGATCATGGCGATATTCCCGGGTATTGTTACCTTCCTTCCCAATCTGATTTATGGATAAAGTGGTGGCAGGAGAATGACAACAGACAGTTGCGAAAAAATTGGACTGGTTTTGTCCGGGGGAGGCGCGAAAGGCGCTTACCACATCGGTATGTTCCGTGCCTTGGAAGAGTATGGTCTTGCTGAACGGATAAGCGTGATGTCCGGCTGCTCCATCGGCGCATACAATGAGCTGCTGTATTCTGCCGGCGGCACAGAGGCCATGCGCAGGTTCATCCACAGCTTCCGCCGCCTTATGGGGCCCTGCGTGGACCGATACCGGACAGATGGCCTGTACCAGGGACTGCTCAACGAGCTGAACAACGCCCGAGCCGACTGGCGTCAGCGCAGGCTGGTGGCCTGCGCCTACTCGCTGGAGACGCTGAGCCCAAGGTATTTTGAGCTGTCGGGCCTGCGCGACGAGGAAGCGGCCACGATCGCCGCAGCCAGCGGCGCCCTTCCGCAGACCTTTTTTCCGGTATATATCGACGGCGTCCCCTATACTGACGGCGGTGTGGTGCCGCCGGACAGCAGCGGGGCGGCCCCGGCAGATAAAATCCCGCTCAAACCGATAGCGGACGCAGATGTTGATGTTTTTCTGATTGCTTACCTGAACCCGGACAACCAGGTGGACAAATCCCTGATCAAGGGGGGAAAGCCCTGCCTGGAGCTGCGCCCCAGTACGCCGCTGGAAGAGAGACCCGGGTCCGGAACGATGGATTTTTCTCCGGAAAGACTTGATAGTCATGAACATCTGGGCTATGCGGATACGGTGAAATTAATCAAAGATTTGCTTTGAGCAGAGAGTTGAGGACAGATGAAAAAAATCTTGGTTTTCGGCGATTCCAATTCGTGGGGATACATTCCCGCGCAGGGAACACGCTATCCGGCCTCCGTGCGCTGGCCTGGCGTAGCATCCGCTAGGCTTGGCGATGAGTACATTTTCGTCGAGGATTCCATAAGCGGGCGCACGACCGTTTTTGAAGACCCATGTCATCCCAAACGCTGCGGGATAGATAATCTTGGCTATTCTCTTCTTGCGCACTATCCCATTGATCTGCTGATTTTGTATCTTGGTACCAACGACCTGAAATTTACAGACGCCGAGGGATTCCGTGCGGGTCTCACGCGGATAGTTGAGTATGTGCTGGATGCAGATAAAAACCTCAAAACAGATCACCCTGTATTCGCAGGCAGGAAGAAGATCCTTATTGTAGGTCCGACCTGTATTCTGCCGGAAATTGCCGTAAAACGTCCTGAGCACCAGCTGGCCCACGCCGCGCAGGAATCGGTGAAAATCAGCACTGTGGCAAAAGAAATCGCTGACAAGCTGGGGGTATGGTTTGTAGATATATCCGCTGTGGCCAGCCCGTCTTCGGCGGATTGCCTGCATCTCAGCCCGGAAGCCCACAGGCAAGTGGGCACAGTGATTGCACAAAAAATAAGGGAAATATTCAGCGAAGGCTGAATATAAGATAAAAAGTGCCGGCTGTTCAATAAGAACAGCCGGCACTTTTTATTTCAGCCTATCAAAACAGTGCTGACATTGTTTTCTTCACGACCAGGCGCTTGTCAAACTCCCGCAGCATTTTTTCGTGGGCGGCCTGCCCCATGGCCTGACGGACAGAGGAAGAGGTCTCTGCCATCCGGGCCATCTGCGTGTACAGGCTTTCGCTGTCACCGGCTTTGCAGAGGAGGCCGGTTTTTTCGTTCTCCACGGCCTCGCGGCAGCCGGGGATGTCGCTGGTGATCACCGGCCTGCCGGTGGCGGCGGCTTCCAGTAGCACATTGCTCATGCCCTCGTGGTAGCTGGGCAGCACCACGCAGTCTGCGGCGGCGTAATAGGGCGCGGGATCGCTCTGAAAGCCGTGATACACGGCGATCCCCTCAGCCGCCAGCTCTTCCACCTGGGCCTTATAGCCCTCGTCATCGTAAAAACCGACGATATCGAGGATCACGCCCGCACCGAACTTCTCCCGGAGCTTTCGCATGGCTGCAAACAGCTCGTCCATGCCTTTTTCCCTCATGATCCGGCCCAGATACAAAAAGCGTACCGCTTCGTTTTCCGGATAAGGGACATAGGGGTAGCGCTCCAGATTGATCCCGGCGCCGGAAAGGACAGTCTCTTTTTCGGCGGAAAGGATTCCCCGGCGGCAAAATTCTTCCGCGTTTGCCCTGTTCTCGAAAAATACCGTCTTTGCCTTTCCCAAAGCTAACTTATACAGGACAGTCACGAACTGGGCAAGGCCCTTCCGCTGGAACGCGGTCCCCAGACCCTGCACATTGGCGCAATACGGGATGCCTGCCATTCGGCAGGCCAGACCGCCGTAAATATTCGGCTTGATGGAGTAGGTGATCACCAGGTCCGGCTTTTCGTCTTTCAGCAGCCTTTGATAGGTTCGAAACAGCTTCAGGTCCGTGGCCGGATCGATGCCCCGGCGGTCTACGTCTGTCTCAATGCAGCGGAGCCCCAGGGCCTGGAAATCCTCCTCATGCCCCACAAAAGGCATACTGAGCACAACTTCGTGGCTTTTCATCAGCTCCTGTATCAGCTCCAGCCGGAAGCGGTAGAGCATGTAGGAGTGGTTGGTCAGGATCAGGATCTTGCTCATTTCAGCGCAGGCTCCTTTTCCTCGTGGAGCGTGCCGGTGCCGCCCTCGACCACGCCGTCGTGCCGCAGGACCTTGAAGATAGTGCCGAAGAAGCAGCGGCAGTCGAAAAGAAAGCTGATGTTCTGAACATATTCGCCGTCCAGCCGGGCCTTTACCGGGATCTCCAGCTCGTCCCGCCCGTTGATCTGGGCCCAGCCGGTCAGACCGGGGCGCACGTCGTTTGCGCCGTACTTGTCCCGTTCCTCGATCAGGTCGTCCTGGTTCCACAGGGCGGGCCGGGGGCCGATAATGCTCATCTTGCCGGTGAAAATGCAGAGGATCTGCGGCAGCTCATCAATGGACAGCTTCCGGAACCAGGCGCCGGAGCGGGTGATCCATCTCTGCGGGTCAGAGAGGAGATGGGTGGGCATGTTGGCCGGCGTGTCGGTGTACATGGTCCTGAACTTGGGCATCATAAAGGTCTCCTTGTGGATGCCGACCCGCTTCTGCCAGAACAGAACCGGCCCGGGGGAGTCCAGCTTCACAATCAGCGCGAATACCAGCATGGGTATCGCCAGAACAATAAGCCCCACAAGAGACAGCACAATATCAATAAATCTTTTGATGGTTCTTTGGTACATAGTTGTATTCCTCCATAACAGAAGTTTTCTGCTATGTATATCCTCATGGTGAAGCACGCAGCAACCAGCGTAAAATTTTACCATGTTTCTTGCATAAAATCAATGTTTTGCGAATAATTAGACATGGTTTGTTCTGGAAACAGAACGCTTAAAAGCAACCAGCCAGAAAAAATTCCGGCTGGATTGTGTGCAAATAGAACGCGTTTAGCTTTCTTTTTTTAATTGCTCAATAAATTCTCTTACTGCGCCGCGGCCGCCGTCGTGCTTACAAACATAATCTACGGCATTAAGCACTTCCGGAGCCGAATCCGCCGGGCAAGCCGTCGTTCCGCAGTATCGGATACAGTCCAAGTCGTTCAGATCATCGCCGATATACG
Source organism: Candidatus Limivicinus sp. (assembly GCA_051866735.1). GTDB lineage: Bacteria > Bacillota > Clostridia > Oscillospirales > Oscillospiraceae > Limivicinus. Next base: position 50,723 of record JBJDXP010000014.1, on the reverse strand, counting down.
CGACTTCATCAGCGGATGCGCCAAACTTTTTGGCCACTTCCTTCAGCTTTGTCAGCTTGTCCGCAACCCCCTGATAGAGCTCCGTGATTTTCAGCTCCTTTGCGCGCTGCTCCACAATGGCAGACGTTCTCCCGGTGATAATGACAGGGGTGATCCCCAATTGAGGAAGAATGTGGGCAATAGCATACCCGTCCCGCACATCAAAGGCTTTCATCACTTCGCCCTGTGCACCGATGAAAATACGACCGTCGGTCAGCGTGCCGTCTACGTCCATGACCAAAAGTTTGATGCTCATCCCACGATCCCCGCTTTATAAATGTCCTGCATGAGAACTGAACCGACTACGCATAGGGAATCGTCCAGCACGGGCATACCTGTAATGCGCAGATCGCTCATTTTCTGCAAAGCATTCACGGCCATATCTCTCTGGTCGATCCATTTGGGAGATTTGGTCATAACATTGTCCACAATTTCATTGTAGACGTCCACGCCGCGCTCCAGCATACGGCGCAGGTCGCCGTCTGTAATAATCCCTTTCAGCTTTTGCTCCCGATCCACGATTGTAACCATGCTCAGCCCTTTGCTGCTCATTTCCACGATGGCGCTTCGCAAGGTGCTTCCTTCCAAAATAACTGCGTTCTCATTGCCTGTGTGCATGATGTTCTCCACTTTCACAAGGAGCTTTTTCCCCAGCGCGCCGGCCGGGTGGTGGAGGGCATAGTCCTCTTTCGTGTAATTTTGAAGTTTGGATGCGACCACTGCCAGAGCGTCGCCCAAAACAAGCAGGGCTGTTGTGCTGGAAGTTGGGGCCAAGTGCATGTAACAGGCTTCCTCGAACGGGGGAAAATAAAAATGATACTGTGAGCCTTTGGCAAGAGTGGATTTCTGATTGCCTGTAATAGCGACGGTTACACAGCCGATTTCATGAAGTGTTGGCAGCAGCCGCACGACTTCGTCGCTTTCGCCGCTGTAACTTGTGAGGATGACCACATCTTTTTCGGAGACCATACCCAGATCGCCGTGCATGGCTTCAGCTGGGTGCATAAAGAAAGAGGGCGTGCCAAGACTGGCAAGTGTGGCGGCGATTTTGGTCCCGATATGCCCCGGTTTTCCCATGCCGGAGATGACGACCTTACCTTGACATTGCAGGATCAACTGGACAATGGTTTCAAAATCGCGCCCAAGGCTGTCTCTTGTAGTCTCCAATGCAGCAATTTCTGTATTAAAGACCCATTGTGCTTCTTTGACAATGTCCATTTTAAGCCTCCGTATGTACGGCATCATAAACCCGGATTAGCTTTTTGAGCAATGCTTCCATCTCATGTAGCGGTACCATATTTGGTCCGTCTGATTTTGCGGAATCAGGATCGGGATGGGTCTCCATGAACAGCCCGTCCACGCCCACTGCGATGGCCGCCTTGGCCAGATACTCCACATATTCCCGGTTGCCGCCAGTGCTGGTACCGTTGCCGCCGGGTTTCTGGACGCTGTGCGTGGCGTCAAAAATGACCGGGACGCCAAATTCTTTCATCACGCGCAGACCTGTCATATCAACAACCAACGTGTTATACCCAAAGCTGGTGCCGCGTTCGCAAAGCATTACGTTATCATTGCCGGATTGACGAACCTTCTCCACGCAATTCTTCATGTCCCAGGGGGCCAGGAACTGGGCCTTCTTGATATTCACACAACGGCCCGTCTTTGCAGCGGCAACCAGCAGATCGGTCTGCCTGCAAAGAAATGCCGGAATCTGCAAAATATCAGCCACCTCGGCCGCAGGGGCAGCCTGCCAGGCTTCATGAATATCGGTGCAGACCGGAAGCCCATAGACGTCTTTGACCTTCTTCAGGATTCGCAGTCCTTCTTCCAGACCGGGGCCGCGGAAGCTATGGAGCGAGGTCCGGTTGGCCTTGTCAAAGGATGCCTTGAACGTATAGTGAATTCCAAGCCGTTCCGTGATCTCTTTCATCTGCCCGGCAATGGACAGAACCATTTCCTCCGATTCAATAACACAGGGTCCGGCAATCAGTTGAAACATAGACGCATCCTCCCGACTTATGCCAATCCGTTTTCCATCATGTACCGCTCCACCTGAACGCGATCTTTCGGCGTGTCCACGGAAAGGGTCTTGCAATGAGCGTTGATATAGTAGCAGTCCTTGCGGTTTTCAATGAAACGGAAGGAGTCATTTTCCTCGATTTTCTCCACCGGGCCCCGGGGCGTAGCGTGATAATACTCCAACGCACGGTGGGTAAAGGCGCCGACGCCGACGAACTTTTGATAGGCGTAATTCATCTCGCCCTTGGGGAAGGGGATGGGAGCACGGGAGATAAACAGACAGATACCGTCCTTATTGGTGACGATTTTCAGGTTGGTGGGATCGACGACCTCCACGGGGTTGGAAAAGTCGGTCATCAGGTTGGAGACATAGAAGCCGTCCTCCGGGATGGTCTCCGGGATGCACTTGACGATATCTGCGGCCTGTACCAGCGGCTCGTCGCCGTTGACCATGACGTAGAGATCCGCCTCCACCTTATGGGAAACCTCGTACAAACGCTCCGTGGCAGTCTCACAGTCAGGCGAGGTCATGATAACCTTTGCACCAAAGCCTTCCGCCACAGCCTTGATTTCCTCATTATCCGTGGCAACGTAGACTTCCTCAAAGCATTCCACTTCCTTGGAGTGCTTCCAGACCCAGTACAGCATGGGCTTGCCGCAGATTTGGGCCAAAGGCTTCATATTGAACCGAGAAGAACCGCCCCGGGCGGGGATCATACCAATGATTTTCATTGTGCTGCCTCCATATTTTGTTCTTATTTCGCACGCTTAAGTGCTTTTTTTATTACGGAATATCTTTTTTCGCCGAGTAGATGAATCAACAATCTGTTGGGGGTATGTAAAAAATAATCCACTTTTTGATTTCGCTTAATGCGTATGTATTGTTTTTTCCGTGCATCATCCCACCATGACGAGGCAAAATGATGAATTGCATATGTATGCTCAGTTCGGGTCATTTGATATGTTCGATGGTCATATGGGCAAAAATAATCAGAAGGAAACACATGTACACCGTTCACAACTTGGATATGCCCCGTATCAGGCACGGCCAGACCATATCCTTTGAGAATCTCTGTTGTATACTCCTGGCAAACCACAAGTTTTGTGCTATCTCCCTGGGCTACAAAAGACATATTTTCATATATCGCGGCGTTTTCATGAACAAAATCATTTCCGGAGATAGCGCCAAGAATTAAACCGTTACTGACATAATGCTCATGCTGAAACCCAATAAAGCAGTCAAGGTCTAAAAGGTCATCAATTGGGCGCACAAGCTCTACATCGGTATCCATATAGATGCCGCCATGATCATAAAGAACTTTCAGCCGGGCATAATCGGATACAAAGGCCCATTTTTTTGCGTTATATGCTTGCTCACAAAAAGGAATGCAATGGACATCAAAGTTGCTTTCGTTCCATTCGATGATTTCATAGTCTGGGCAATATTTTTTCCAGCTTCTAATACACTTTTTGACGATAGGCGGCTTTTTATTTCCGCCAAACCAACAATAGTGAATCTTTTTTGGAATACTCATATCCAGATTCTCCCCAACAATTTGGATTTCATTTTCTTTTGACTTTGTTTATTACTGATTGAGCCGGTCCTTTTATAAGATTTTTCTCGTAGTCATTCAAAATAAAAAGCCAATTTATAGTACAATATATAAGTGAGTACAAGACTATTCCAAGCGCCAAAGTGGAGATCCTGCAGAAATCAATATACTTTGAAAGAACTAAAGTTAATATACACATGACTGTCGGTACCATCAGAATCTTTCCGATCTCTTTCCAAAATCGTATCATATCAAGCCCGGTTCTATTTTGATAATACCAGTTCATAATAAATCCATTGCCAATAATCAGTGCAATACCGGACATCAGAGCAGCACCGATAACACCCATATACTTCATTAGTATCCAAGTCCCGATTACATTTAAAATAGCCATTCCTAAATAGACAATCGAACGAAACCGGTGTTTATTCTGGGCAACCAGAATACTTAAACACATACTCTGTACAAGGGGAATCATGTTTGGAAGCATCACCAGCACGGCTACCCAATAGGAGTCTAAATATTCTTCTCCCGCATAAAAGAAGATGAATGGCTTTCCGAAAGCAATAAAGCCGGATACAACCAAAGCCATAATTAAAGCCTGAATTCTTCCCACACGAACGGTCAAGTCTGTCAGTTCAGAATTTGTCGCTTTTTGAAAAACCATACGATTTGCTTTCGGGGTAAGCAAACTCGAGATGCCTGTGGTCAAACTTGATATAATATTATTAAAGATTCCCCCTATGTTGTATACTGCCACACCAGTTGTGGCGAGCGAGGGTACCATACCAATCATTACCGTGTCTGTCGCATTATATAACTGAGCGACCACGTTGGAAATAAAAATCCAGAGAGAGAATGACAAAATCTCTTTGAGAAGATGGGTAGGCAGATTGCCATAGTTGGCTCGAATATGCATATGTTTTTTAACATAAGCATAATACGCGAGCCGGCAAATCAGCCCAATCAGCAACGAGGAAACTGCCATGCCAATGGAGGCATATCCCAAGAATAACGCGATCAGGTTAACAATGGGCCCCACGCAGGTGGTTAAGATATTCGCACATTGCAGGAAAATAAACTTCTCGTGAGCGCTGACCACAGAAGTATAAGGCGTCTGAGAAAAACTCAGGGCCGTATTGCAGACCATGATAAGGACCAGAACTTTCATCCGGGAAAGCTCCGCGGCGGATAATGATTTCCCGTAAAAAAGCTCTAAATTAAAGGCTAAAATTGTCCCGATCAAAAGCGCAGCGGCGGCAATGATCTGGAATATGACCATGAACAGGCCCAAGACCCGCTCTTCGGCCTCTTTCCCTTCTTCTTCCCTTGCTTTGATCAGATAGCGCACAACGGCGGAACCAATCCCCAGGGAGATGAGAGAAAGGTAGCTTGTCACGCTGCTGGACAGCTTGTACAGTCCATACTCTTTCTGCCCCAAAAGTGACAGCATGATGGGGGTATAAAAAACCGGGATCAGGTTTCCAAGTATTATATTTACATAGTTTAGTACAATGCCAGTTTTAAGCTGGCTTTTCTTTTGCTCCATGGTTAAAAATCCTTTTAGGGAAACAAAGAATCAAAATCAACGCGGGGGAAAACTTCCAGTTTGCCGCCCCGGGTAGCATTATAAATTGCGACTGGGTGATTCTCGGTAAATTTTTGCGCCGCAATATAGGACAATGTGGATAAATCCAGTTTAGGCACAAACAATTTGTCCTTGTCCTGGTTATACTGATCGCAGAAGTAATCCTTGGCATTGGGATCAACGATTATATTGCCGTCTTTATCCTGATAGGTCTGAAAGCTGTGGTCCACGCCAAGAAGATAGATCTCTGAAAAGCCCATGTATACAGCCAGCTGCATGGCGGTATATGCCACGGTATTTCCGACACCAACATAGCGGGGAATATTTTCGCTGAATTCCGGGACGTGATTTCCTGCTTGCTTCGGAGAAAAGAAAAAGTCAGAATCAATATCTACATCTTCATACCACTTCAGATTGATGGGGGCGAAAAGATAAGGCGTGTCGATTATTTCTTTGATCTCTTTAGCCGACGCTTGGGCAATTTTGGCATCCTGCGTACAGTAAAAGGTTGGCCGCCAGGCTGTTTGATCGAAGATATAGTAGATGCGGTTGAACGCGAAGGTGTATTCATCCCTTAATCTGTCCAAATCCTTCGCCGTCAAGCTGGGCCCGTTGCCGATGATAAAGCAGCGTTTTCCGCAGTATTTCCCCTGAAGCTTTTTGAGATTCTTTCCCCAACGGGTAGCTTCAAAATGTGCGAGTTGGTGATTCTTCCATCGGGCACACAAGGCGTTCATGAGTTGCAACTCGATCACCTCATTTATTTCAAATTTAGTCAATACAGTAGCACTTTATCGGAAGCTTATCCAGCCATTTGTCAATGCTCCTACTGAAAATCCAACGTTTTCCGGCAGCCAGGGCCGAGGAGAACAGGTAGAAGACAGGCGGGCAAAGCAAGAAGCTCACGAAGAAGGGAACACTTGCCCCGAATAGAATTGAATCTACATGGAACAGTCGTACATAAATCAGGTTAGCAAAGAAGCTGGTAGTATGGATGACAAACACGTCAAAGGCTCCGCTCGCTAATTTATTTATAACGGAAGATTGAATGGGCAAACTTCTGAAAAACAAGAACAAGCTGACAGAGGCCGTGATCACAAACAAATAGTTATATGCGTAGGCATACCCTGAACCGAGAAGGGCAGAGGCCAAAATAAGGGTAACAGATATCAAGTATCCACACAAGTATGCGGTCGGCTGAAAAGACTTTGCTCCAAACCGTTTCAAATACCCCGCTATCGCATAGATTTGAATAAAATGGACACAGCTGAAGCCATAGTCATCAATTGGGGGATTGGGGAAAAAAGATGGCCAAATCGAAAATACAAGCAGTAAAACTACCAATAAAATCTGATAATTTCGCTTACTGAGTTGAATCAGACCCCGATTAAGGAACGGCGCCAAAAGCATTAGGATTATATAGTCACGAACAAACCAACGTTGCCCCTTAATATACGGAATGACCGCGATAATAATGTCCTTAATACCCACCGCTTCGCCCCAAAATACAAAGGCGCATCCGCACCCGACCAAGCCCCAAAACGCAACATCGATCAGCAGATGAACACATTTTTGTACAGGCGCTTCGTTTTTCTCAATCATGAAATAGCCGGAAACCAGCACGAAGCAATTGACAGAACAAATACATATCGATTCAACGAAGTTAGCTATGAAATAATTCGCCGTATTAGGCGCAAGGGTAGCCAATGCATTGGCCATCCCGTTTTTTTGAAGACCAATGATCATGAGCATTGCAACGATTCTAAGTAATTCCAAGTTGGAAGTACGATTCGGTTTCGTCATTTTATTTGCCTCCCCCAAAGTTGGGCTAAGAGATATTTTCGCCACATGAATTCAATCAGACAGTCATTGCTTTTCATCCAACAAATCTTCAATTTCCCGCATTACGCACTCAGGCGCAAACTGTTCCGGGCAATGAGTATTCATCTTGATTTGTTCATACAGCTTCTGATCTGTCAGTATCTCCATGACTTTCTCAGCCAGAGACTCCGGGCTTTGCTCCGTCAGAATACCGTTGACCCCGTCCTCAATGAACTCGCACGGGCCAAGAGACTTTGTTACCACACAAGGAAGCCCCAGAGCCATGGCTTCCAGCACAACGATACCTTGAGACTCGACATAGGAAGGATGTACAAATAAGTCTGCATTTTTTAAATATGGATAGGGATTGGGCTGGTTCCCTTCAAAGATAAAGCAATCTGCGACACAGCTGTCTTCTGCATACCGAACCAACTGGTCATGCAAAACTCCATCTCCAACCAGATGCCACTGAAAAGATGTGCCTGCAGCTTTTAGCTGTTTTGCCGCGAATATTGCATTCTGAAAGTGCTTTTCCGGAACGCAGCCGCCAATCGATACAATATGAAATACATGCTCCTTTTTATATGGGCTGTAAGCATCTGCTTGTACCTTCACTTTATCCACATCGAGCATGTTGGGAATCGTGACGAGTTTTGGAGCAAGCTGCGGGATCGCGTCTACAAGCATCTGCCTGGTGTTATCTGAAACCACAGCGATTTTATGACAATTGGATGTCTCGTGCAGATATGGTTCCGCTTCTACATTGACTGTTCCGTGATGCCACCACGAAAGGCGACGGTCTGCATCTACCGCAAATGACGCGATTTGAGTGCAGATTCCTCTGCGATATCCAATGACGCAGTCATAGTGCTTATCACCCGTGAGCATATGTTTGGCAAGTGAAATTTTATCCTGTCCAAACAGCTTCATCAGCACAAAAATCAGGCGCATCCGAAAACAAAACCAATCCCGTTGGCGAATGCAACGAATAAGACAATTTGCCAGTGAGCCATAGGTGTTTTTCAGGCATCGCAGCTTCACATGTACCTGTGGAGGCAAAAGAGACGCATAGTCTCCCAGAGCCTCCAGTAACAGTAGGTCCACTTCATAGTGGCTATAATCCAGGTGCTGCAAAATGTCCAGCAGAGATTTTTCAACACCGCCTGTATTTAGATGTCCGTTGATAAACAGGAGTTTCAAACCAACATCACCAACATTTACTCATTTGATTTTTGAATACTGATGTTTTCTTCTGAGCCCGAGCAATATGCCCGCAGGGAACGAGAGCATCGTCGCCAACTTGGAGTTGCTTTCACGCAAGTATTCCAGATGTCCAGCATAAGAGGCCAAAGCCGTCATCTGCATCGCATTTCTGAGTTTCTGCGAAAAGCGCTTTTGAAGAAGAATATATTGATTGTACATCATGGCATATCCCATAGGATTCTGCTTTTCCAGCTTGCTTGCTCCAAGCGTTAACCCGTTTTCCTGATACTCACAGATACAAATCGCTTTGGGATACCAGCGAATTTTCCAGCCATCCTGCGCAATTTTAAAAAGGGTAAGCTGTTCAGGCGCAAATTTCTCTCCCGGCCAGACAGGAAACCCATATTCGCGCAGCATGTCTGTTCTCCACGCCTCGCTCATATCAGCATCCAGATCGTATTTCGAACGCTCTAAATCTGTCGCATCCACATAACCGGGAACATCCGGAATCTGGGGCCAACAGCCTTTGATCGGTGTGCCATCTGGTTTCACTTTTACGCCAGAAACTGCGTACATATCTTTTGCATCCCGGATGCCATCAAGCCAGTTTATGATGTTCTCCATATAATCATCCACTACGTAATCATCGGAATCGATTTTGGCAAAATATTGTCCAGCTGCCAATTCTATGCCGCGATTGAGTGCGCCGATCAGGCCCTTGTTCTCTTGACGGTAATATCGAATTGGAAAAGGATTTTCTTCTGCCAACCATGTGGAGAATAATTCTGACGTCTTGTCCTGAGAACCATCATCAACCACCAGCCACTCAAAATCGAAACAGTTCTGCCGCTGTAAAGAGCGGTAAAGGCGCTCAATTAAGTGACCTCGATTATACGTTGCGGTAAACACTGTAAGCGTGCACACAGATAAATCACCCACTGACATAGTTGTGTGGCCATTTACAAAAAATTTGCCACAACATTTTTAGGCGAAAATGCCTCTACTTTAGAACCGGTGTATCTTTCAGGATTTTGTGAAAGGTCGAGGATTGCTTTATAAATTTGGTCTTTCTGATTTTTGACAAAGTAAAAGCGATTGAATTGTCCAAAATACGCTCCCAACTTCTGCTGTTCATATGCTGTTCCATCAAGAATAAATAAAATCGGCTTATTGGTTGCAGAATAATGATATATCTTCCCGGGAATTTGACCGCCTCGTAAATTACACAAATGCACCAGGACGCCTGTTTTTGCCTGGACTTCAGACAAAACGTCTAGCGTCACTCGGCCACTGACAGTGATTCGATCAGAAGACTCCAATTTCAGATCCGAATCGCCATAAATATTTCCAGTACAACCAGACTCCCTTAAGGCTTGATAAAACGGAAGCAGATTTCTGGTATGGGAATAGTAGTCTCCGAAATAGCCAAAACTCATTTGAGCTGTACTTTTTTCTTCAGAATATTCCAAATAAGGAAGCGGAATGTGTTTCATCTTTTCCTTACAGTCCGGGAAGAGTTCTTTTTGGTACTCCAAAGTCAAAGGACTGACATAATAGACCTCTGTCGCTGCGCACAGCAGCGCATGTTCTTCTTGAAACACAGCTTCATCACGGCCGCCATAGAGATCTGCATACCAGGGATCTTCCCAAATTTGAACCCAGCGTCTGCAGGAAATCCTTCCTGCCTGCAACAGGAGCTGCACCAGTTTGTGACTGGCCGCAGGAGATGAATTTGACACGACCAAATCGTATTCGGAAGCGTTTTGAAATCGGGACGCCTTTTGGAGCCAAACCTGAGTGGTCGGGTAGAGCGGATCATTCGGAAAGCATTGATAATACAAATGCTTCATTTTAGCGCGAAGCCTGGCCTTTGCACTCTCGCGACTTGCTGAATCCGTCGACATATTTAGCACGGACATGTTTGGCGCATCCGCGTTTGTGCGTTTTTCTTCTGCTTGGACAGGCATCATTCCCCGCACCCAAATACGAATTTTATCCTGCATGGCGGTGGATGGGTAGCAATAGTACCGAGCCTGGTTCCAGACAGGAAGTCGGCTATCTTTCTGGCCCCAACTGTCCTCAGCCATTAAAATATCCACGTCGCAGCCGTTTTCCAGCAGTCCTTGAACGTATGCATTGTGGCTCATGTTTGCGGAAGTATTCTTTGTCAAGTTAGAACCAACTACATAAAGTACATGCACTCTATCACCCCATCATCTGGTACAGTTTTTCAACCTCTTGCCGGTTGGAATAATCTCTGCTTTTGCAAGTCTGCGAAAGGCGCTCCATCCGCACCGGGGCTCGGAGCAGGTCCGCGATCCCGGCGGCGCAGCCTTCGTTGTCCATGGGGACGATGACGCCGTCCACACCGTCTTCCAGCTGGTCCCTGGAGGTGGCGTAGCGGGTGATGACCACAGGCTTGCCCAGCATCTGGGCCTCCCGGACCGTGACCGCCTTCCCCTCATACCGGCTGGGCTGGACATACAGGTCACAGGCCCGGATATAGGGATAGGGGTTTTCTTTTTTGCCGAGCAGAACCACATGTTCTACCATGTCCGCTTCGATGATCTTTTGCCGGATCAGTTCTTCATCGCCGCCAAAACCGATGAGATACCATTTCACATTCAGACCAGCGGAAACCAGCCGTGCACAGATGTCCGGAATGTTGTCAAAGTTTTTCTGATAGCAAAACCGCCCGATGGACAAGAGACGAATACCGTCTGCGGGCATCTCTAACTCAACAGGGAAGGCTTTCGCCTGCTTTTTTACGTAGGTGCTGGGAAGAATATTTTCAATCAGGACGACCTTATGTTTCAGGCCGGGGAATGTCTTCAGAAAGCTCTCCGTCACCGCGTCCGAGATCGACGCGATATGATCATAGGCGCTCCACATGGCCGTTTCTGACGGAATGTTCACCTGCACGCGGGAATAGTCCGTATGAATCCAGGCAACTTTCTTTTTTGCCCGTACCTTTTTCGCCACAAAATAATGGGGCGTTAAAAAGCTGACGGCCAGATCGTATTCCTTGTTTGGCTGAATTGCTGGCATCAGCGGGCATGTGAACTTATGGCTATATTCCAGTCCGACCCCGCTTTCGGTATGCCCATGTTTCTTTGCATATCTCCCCGCCGCGATTCGACCGGTCAATCTTGCAGCGGTCAGCAAAACATGGCCTTCCCGCAGTGTGTCCTTCATGGGGCGGGCTAAAACAGTATAAGCAGGCACTTCAGGGAGCAAGTTAACATACTCAGGAATATCGGCAATCAATTCCCCCTGGTGCCGAAATAAGAACAAGTCAATATCCCAACGTTCCGGATCAAGCGCATCTAGCAGCCCAATCAGACTCCGCTCCGCTCCACCTAACTCCAGCGCATGGGATACAATCAACAGCTTCTTTTTCATTTGCGGAACCTCTTAAACGCATCTACGCCGAACACCCGGTGGAGCGGCTTCGTCAGCTTGCTCCGCAGGATCTTCCCCTTGCTCATCCAACTTTTGGAGTACCAGTGGACGGAAATCGTATTTTTTGTCTTTGTCAGGCTGCCGGTAGGATCATCATAAGGATTGAGATACTCTACAGGCAGAATCTCGGCACCGGCAATATTTTGCCGGGAGCCATCCAGTCTCAAGCCAAAGGGGATCAGCGCAGCAGTATTTAACGCCGGACAGACAATCAGTGGGTAGTTGCCATCAACATCAGGTTCTACTTCCTCATATTTCCCTCTCATCGCCAGAATCGTGGGATGGTTTGCTTGAGCACCAAACCCGAGTCCCGTTGCAATGTTGCTATTGTTTTCAAAACCATAGAACGCCCCATATTGGAGCAACTCATCCGGGCTTTTTAGCAGCTCCACATCGGTGTCAAAGTAAAGACCACCATACTCTGCCACGACCACCAGGCGGACAAAATCGCTTAGAAATGCCCACTTTTTATTGTCGTAGCAATAACGGGTATAAGCGTTATAGTCCAGATCGAAGTTATCCTCATTCCATTCAATTATTTCATAGTCAGGACAATACTTTTTCCAACTGGCGATACACTTTTGAGCTAACTTTGGCTTTTCCCCTCTGCCAAACCAGCAGTAATGAATCTTCTTGGGAATCATCATACATCCCTCCAAATGAGTAGCACATTACATATGACGCTGTTTTTTCCGGATAAACTGTCTCACTTTTGCCGGTACTAGTCCATTAATCATGGGCTGAATGGAACTTAGATAGCTCCTGAACCCCAAATGAAGCATCTTGCATCCCTGTAGACGGACATAGACAGAGTTGACACGGTAAATGTATTTGCGTCGATTCAGAGCATTCTGGTCATTGCGCATGCGGTACAGCGGCTCCTGAATGTTATGACAGCGATACCCAGCGGCATATAACTTGATCCAGAGGTTTACATCCTCTACACGGAGCATTCGCTTGTCCACGGTATATCCGCCTACGGCATCAATACATTCTTTACGAAGCATTACCGCCGCATGGCTGATCGGTGTGCCGCCCACAACATCCTCGGGGGACGGATATTCCGGAACCGTTGTCTGTCCCCATTCACCGGTCTCGTCAAAAAGTTTCATCGGGCAACTGGTAATTTGAAATTCCGGATGGCTCTCCAGAAGGTCAAGCTGCCTTTCGAATCGCTCCGGCACACAGTCATCGTCGCCGTCCATCCGAGCAATATAATCGCCAGTGGCAATGGACAAACAGTTGTTCAATGTCTGATTCAAGCCCAGATTCTTTACATTACGCAGCAACACGATACGGCTATCTTTCGCCGCGAGGGCCTGTGCAACCTCGTATGTATTGTCGGAAGATCCATCGTCACAGAGAATCAGTTCCCAGTTGGTATACGTCTGATTTTGGACAGATGCAACTGCCTGCTCCATTGTACTGGAGCAGTTGTAAATCCCCATTAAAACCGAGATTTTTTTGCTCATTGCTGATCGGTCAGCTCCTCATAGTTATGTTCAAAGTCAATCATGATCGGATGATGTTTCCAAACCCGATCTTCCTCAGGCGGCAGCTGCATATAGTCGCCAAATTCATCATGCAAAACTTGATCATAATTTCTAAAAACACAATATTTTTTCTGCTCAAACTCAAGCTCTATTAAATTCTCAAAAATATCCGGGGAATAGTGATGTCTCATATCAGAAACAGTTTGAAAGCCAAACCATTCAAGACTGCTGTTTCCATTCCATTTTGTCGCTTTTTTCTCTGCCCATTTTTCAACACAGCGATACTTGCTTTTGGGGATTATAGCCAGCAAAAAACGTTCACACAACTCCATTATACCGCCGGAACCGCTCGTATGGCCACGATTATAAAGCATGGCCAGCAGACAAAACAGATTCTGTTTTGCCCTGCTTAGTCTTCCTTCTGCCAAACGATCAAGGGGAAATATATCAATAAAAATACCCTTGTGATATTTACATTTCTTCTCAGCTTCTGTCTGTATAAAGGTCGTGTGATTTTTGCGGATCTTCACAAAATTGTTCGTTATATCCGATGAAGAATACGGCTCTTGAAGGATATAATCTTCAGGGGCTATTTCACTCCATATTTCAAGCAGTTTTGTATAATCTTCCCTTGGCATCAGGATATCTATGTCATCATCCCAGGGGATAAAACCACCATGTCGGACAGCGCCCAACAACGTTCCATAAGCAAGAGAGTATTTCAATCTGTTTGAAACGCATACTTCATGCACAACATCAAGAATTTCCTGCTCGTTTTTCCACAGTTTAATTTGTATCTCATCCATATTTATATCCGCTTTTGCTTTACAATATAGTTTCTGATACGCTCGTAGTCCTCAATATAATCGACTTCAGCCCAGAACATACCGTTTATATCATCCACATATATTTCTTCCGTTGAGGCCAATTCATATAAAACGTTTTCCCACCATAGATTATGTTTCTGCAAATCGATCATATTTTCCATCTGCTGAACAAATTTAGGTATGTATCCTCGCCTTAAAATCGCAAAGCCGACATACTCGCCTGAAATATCATCACCTTTTAACTCTTTTCCATACTTCTCTATCACGCCATTTGGACAGTAAAACTTGTAATCGGCCTCTTCCTTCCGGGATGAATCAAATGCGAGAACCGGATTTTTGCTTGTTGCCAGAAGATGATCATAGACGCGCTCTTCGGCAAAAACATCGGCGTTCATAATCAGAAGATCATCATCCGATAAAAATTCTTTTGCAAACCACAGCGAGGCAATGCTGTTGGTTACATCAAAAAAAGGATTATAAAAATACTTTACGCCAGAACCGGCAAGGATATCCTCAATAACCTGATGCCGGTAACCAGTTGCCATTGCAATCTCTGTAATGCCTTTCTTTTTAAGCATTGCAATCGAATACTCGATCAACTTTGTGCCATTTCCCAAATCCACAGTACATTTTGGATTACCGTCTAAATATCTGCTGATTCGTGTCCCGCGTCCAGCGGCAAGTAAAATCGCTTTCATAAACGTGCTCCTCTATTCCAAAAATTCTGAGTAGCTGTGCTCAAAATCCACATGAATGTTTTCGTGGCCTCGTTCCCATTTTATAGGAGTCATGTAATTATTTCCATACTGTGTTTTCAGAAACAGGTCTGTGTTATGCGGCGCATTATATTTTCTACCCTCAAATTCAACAAAAGACGGCGAGCCTTCAAAGCAATCCGCGCAATAAACTGATGTAATACCACACCAGATTTCTGGGTAAAGCTTTCCGCCCTTGTCCTTGCAGATTTGATCCAGTATTCGCTGGCGTAGAGCATATCTCCACTTCCAGGGGATGCAGTAAAACAGTTGAAAACACCAGTATCCAATGTACGCCAGCTTCTTCTTGAATTCACCGGAATTTATTCTCATGTAGTGATCCATAAGCATATAATTGCAGATCATTATCATGATTTTTTGAAAACGACATTCAAGCTTTGTCCGAGCGTTCCCAAGAATAAAAATGTCAAGCCATATGCCCTGGTTTACATGGTATGCAGGGTTCTGGATCATCGCGGTATTTTCTTTCCTGAGCGTTGCATATACACGATACCAGTTTTTATCTGTTTCGCTGGTTTGCAGAAAATAATCGTCGCCCAGCTGGCTTTGCGCAATTTCCAAAAACCGCTTGTAATCTTCATAAGGCATCAAAACATCAATATCGTCATCCCACGGTATAAACCCCTGGTGCCGGACGGCACCGAGAAGAGAGCCATCACCAAGATAATATGTTATGTGGTTTTCATCACAGATTTCTGCAAGCTTCTGGAGCATTTCAAGCTCTATTCTTTTTAATTCTGGCAACTGACTGTTCTGCATACTCTCTATCTCCCTTTTTCTCTTTCATAGCACCAAAAGACAAGCGGCTGCTTTATCATGCCGCTTCTTTTCTGCTGCGCTATGTGCAAAAAACAGGACGTTTTTTAAGCAAATCAAATTTTTGGATAGGGAACGCGGATTCCGGCAAATCTGCAAAATTTATATCTACCCACTTTAACTGCGCCAATTTTTTCATATGCGCTTATCGCAGCGTAATTATTTTTACGAACACTTGCATACAGATCATGAATTCCCTCGTCCTGCAATAATAACAACAGCTGAAAGATCATAAATCCGACTATACCATGACCTCTGTATTCGTTCTTAACTGCGAAATCAAACCCAAAGGCGTCTATGGTTCTTATCCGATATTGAAACTCGTTGGCTCCTCTGTAAGCAACCCACACATAACCTACGGGCTCATTATTGGTTTTGCTGTAGTATATGTACCCTCTCATATAAGAGCTTTGTGTACGAAGATAATTCTTCATTCGCGCCACACTGAAGCTCATTCCGTTACAGTCTTCTACATTTGAAAGAGAAATGTTTGTCCGATACAACTCCGGATGGTCAACACAACTACAATTGTCGAGAGAAAATTTCATCAAAAAATGATCGCAGAACTCAAACGCAGTTCTGTGCATCAGGCGAATAGCAAAATTACCTGATCGATCAATTTGGATAAATGCCATCAAATAACACCTTTTCTCTGCATGTCCTTCAGCGCATTCACGAGCGTGGTGTTATCATCAAAAGACAGCGCCCCAATATGACCGACGCGAAAAATCTGATCTTTCAGTGTGCCGCCGTTGGGACAAACCCATATTCCATATTCGTCCTTCAACGTCAGAAAAATATCATAGGCTGAGGCAGTCAACGGATGTAAGGGGGTCACGGCATTGGACATGGATTCAGACACTATTTCAAAAGGTAGATTTTTAATTTTCTCTCTGAAATCCTGTGCCAAAGCTGCTATCTTCCGTGTTTCGACAGACACACCCCCGTTTGCATCAATCTCTTTCAATCTTGTATTAATCTGTCGAAGAATCCCCACCGCAGGGGTAAAGGGCGTTTGACCCCGCTCGCCATTTTTTAACGCATCTCTCAGATCAAGATACATACAGTGAGGATCATTTCCCATCACACGGTCGATTGCGCGTTCGGAGAGAACTATGATAGAAATTCCGGGGGGACATGCCAGTGCTTTCTGGGAGCCGGTAATCATTACATCTGCGCCAAGCTCTGCCATATTGAAGTCGTCTGCGAGAAAAGAACTGATTGCATCAACAATCAGGAACAAATTGTTTTTCTTGCAAAATTTTCTGATTAAATTCATGTCATAGTAGACACCAGTGGAAGTCTCATGAACATTCACGATAAAAGCAGTATGTTTGTTTCCTGCATAAGCAGAAAGTATTTCTTCCGTTAATGCTTTACCAGTTTCAAGTTTTATTTCATCGAAAGGAATCCCGTGAATACCGCAAAGCTGAACAAATCGTTGACCAAAACTGCCGCCGTTTATTATGAGTGCCTTATCGCTTTTGGTGAGAGTATTTATGATTGTCGCTTCCATTGAAGCGGTTCCGGAGCCGGTAAGAAATACGGCTCGCGCGTTCTCTTCTGCTTTTGCAAACTTTTTTATCAGCCTTTCATTTTCTAACATGATCTCGGAAAACTCTGCTGTTCTGAAATACGGAACTTGCTCTGCGCCAACTGCCAAAACAGAATCGCTCGACTGAACCGGTCCAACTGTAAAGTTAGTCATTTAATGGTCATTCCTTTCTACTAAACTCTTTCTTCTTCCTATGTAGTTGGAGTAAACCTGTAAAGATAATTGCGTTTCAACTTGCGATAAAACAAGATGTTCAAATTGCTCTGAGCATAATCCAGGTCAACTGATTGACCACTACCAGCTTTCATAACCTGAAGCTTCTCCACTTCCTCCGCACAGCAGAAACCACTTGATTCAATTGCTTGAGAAATCGAAGAATCTGCCATGCTTAACCCCCGAATAGACTTGTAATGAATTGCCACATAGTGATAGCAGAGTAATCAGCATCAAAATTTTTAGATACAGTAAATTCATATATGAAATATGCAAAGTACAGGATTGATGCAAAAGTCATCACGAATTGTGCAGACTGCTTTGTAAACAGCTTTTTTACTATCCAAGGCAATGCAATTGCAGTGGCAATTTCGAAATATCCTGCCATTCGTGCAAACAAGTTAGCCGCCTGAACCAATCCAAGCGTCAGGATAAATGCACTGACGATTGACATATTAACAAATAGGTTTTCTGCCTTGGAAGAATCCAAAAACAAACGGCGCCGGAAAATGAGTGCTAATATGGCTGGAACCCAATACACAAGTACACGGAGCATATTAATTTGATGGTCATCAAAGACTTCTTCTTCCGCAACAAGAGCACCGATTGATTGAGCATAGTTCATAAATGCTCCCAATGTAACATCATAGGTGACCATTGCGAATAACGTTGCCCCGAGCAAAATCCACGAAACCTTGCCCCAAGGTTTTTCAAGCAAGAATGGTACGATCGCAAACATAAACGCGTGAGTATGGAACAAAATTGCCACAAGTACCAGAAGGTAGAACCTTACATACTTTTTATCTATTGCATATGGGAGCGCCATGAGCAAGAAGAACATTGCCAAACATTGCTTTAAGGCGGCAATATACATTACGTAGGTGCCAAGGGAGAAAAAAATGAGCAGACTGAAGGCAGGGGCAACAGAATATCTCTTAAGCAGTTTTACAACAGCAAAGCTACTTAAAACAGCCGGAAAAAAGAAATAAATATGGTAATTGTCTGTAAAATCGTGCACCAAACTTCGATATAACATGGAAAAAGGATTGCCGGTCCAATCCACAAATGTTCCATTCTCAACGCCATCGATCACACTTTCGGCGTTCATAAATGAGGCTATGTAATTACTGGTATCATTGTACGAAGTTCTAAGAAAAGAGAAGCTCGTAAGCCAAAGGATCGTTACTATCATGAAAACATCGGATCGGCGCAGCATAAAATGACGCTTTCCAGTCTGCCGACCATCCAGCTGAGTCTCAACAGGGTAGCATGTCTGGGACAGGTACATCAGGAATACGCAGCCCCAATATAGTAAAACGAGTTGTTTCACGCAAAAATCCTCTCGAATAATTCATATTGCGAAAGGGCATAATAACCCTTTTAAACTAACATATTATAATATGTTTTACTGATTTTGTAAACCTCAGGCTGTGATCAAAACGTAAAGAAATCATTAAAAACCGTCTTTTCGAGAGGAATAAAAAGATCGTACGGTTTTTCGGCGAAGCCGTTGAGAGCGCAATGGCTTTTTGTGCCGGCCGGCGGATAAAAATCTGCCGTTAAAAATACCGGGAGTGAGGATGACTCTGCGGCTTAGCGGGCTTTACCTGCTGAAGTGCGGCCATCGGCCGGAGAAACTCCTTCTCCCGGTATTTTTAACGGCAAATTTATGCAAAAATATGCGAAAAATTGTAAAAACATCACTTTACAAAAGTTAAATTATGGTATAGAATCAAACTGAAATATAAAGCGATTTTAAAGATAATATCACTCTTTACTGTGTTTTTATGAAAGACTGCATAATTTGCAGCTTTACAGGAATAATTTGCAGAAAAGCAATATGGGAAACAAAGTGATGACCACTTTGGAGACGCGTCGACAGAAGCCTGCGCCCGGAGGAAAAGGCGGGTACATTTACGCAAAACTGATCTTGTGATTTGGGGCGGATAGGGAATGGTACATATCGCCATATGCGATGATGATTGTAAGCAGAGCCAAAAGACCGAAAAACTCATTCTGGAAAAAGCGGAACGCTTCTCCCCGGAGACAGAGCTGTTTTCCGACGGCACGGAGCTGATCAAAGCCGTTAAAAACGGGGGTTACACGCCGGATCTGGCCGTTCTGGACATCCATATGCCCGGGAACAGCGGGATAGATGTGGCAAAGACGCTGAACCTGCTGGTCCCGGAGTGCAACATCATTTTTCTTACCAGCTTTCTTGGCTATGCCACGGAGGTATATGAGACCCGCCACAGCTATTTCATCTTAAAATCCGAGCTGGAAGAGCGCATTGACGCCGCGATGACAAAGGTTCTGGCGGACAGGGCGCAGGAGCTGCGCATCCGTTTCCGGGAGGGGCGGGTGGTGCAGACGGTGACGGCAGCGGAAGTTCTGTATCTGGAACGGATTTTGAAAAAGACCGCCATTGTTCTTTGCAGCGGGAAAAAGCATTTTACCACCGCAAAGGCGGAAGAGCTGATGAAGGACTTCCCGCCGGGCCGCTTTGTCCACTGCCACCAGAGCTTCTGGGTCAATGTGGAAAAGATCACTGGCATGAAAACGGAGAGCTTCTCCCTGATCAACGGAGAGGAGATCCCCATCAGCCGCAGCCGGAAAAAGGAGGCAAAGGACGCCTTTTTTGCCCAGCTTGAACGGCAGACGGAGCATTGAACAAGGAAACCATGTAAACCGCCATAAAAGTTGATAGTGCCTTTTCCGGGAAGCTGTATTCAGATACAGCTTCCTTTTTCGGCTCAGCTGCGTCGAATCGTCCCGAAACAGCGTCCGCGTAATATTACCGGAGGTAGCGCTGGTGGGAAACCGCTCAAGATGCCGAAAAACGGCGCAATTTTTGTGCAACTTGACTATTGAACTTTTCGGTTTTTGGCTATAATGTCCAATGCTCAAAGAGATGAAAGAAGGACAAGAAAAATGGAAAGAAATAAGAGAAATTTCTGGCAGATCATGCATGACATCTTTGAAGATGGCGTCTTCGCCTTTGCAATGGCCTACGCCGGAGCGAAGAGCGACTATGTGAAGGTCAGATCATTTGAAGACAAGCTTCTCTGAAAAGAAGCTCCCATTAAAAATTCAACCCGCAGAGCACAGATTGGTGTGTTCTGCGGGTTTTCTGCATTTATACTAATTCTCGATAAAAATCTATAATATCAGCTTGGTCTATTGGCGCAAACCTGCGTTATCGTTACTCCGGTGGCTGCTGAACACCTTGGGCAGGAAATGGAGGATCAGCTCCTCTGAAAGCATCATGGCGCCCGGCTGGCCGGGCACGCGGATGAGCCGGGGGAAGACCCCGGTGCCGCAGGGGATAATACCCAGCTTCTCCCCGCCGTTTTTTCCGGCCAGCACGCCCACGGCGTAGATCTCCCGGTTTTGCAGAAAGGGGAAGGGCTGCCGCTTGCTCACCACCGTGGGCGAGAGCAGCGGCGCGATCTCCGCGTCAAAATACCGCTCCAGCTCGCCGCTCTCCCGCTCTCCGATCTTCTGAAAATCGACCAGGCGGACGCCCTGCTTTTCCAGACGGCTCATCAGCGCGGCATAGACCGCGTCCCGCCGCCGGTTCAGCCGGGCGACTTCTTTCAGTATGGCGCTGATCTGCTCGGCGGCGGTCATGCGGGTCTTGTTGTCCCGCAGGTCCCGGGACACCAGCAGCTGGTCCTCCAGGGAGCCCACCCGCACCATGAAAAACTCGTCCTGATTGCTCTGAAAAATGGAGGCAAAGCTCAGCCGCTCGCACAGGGGCACGCTCTCGCTTTCCGCCTCTTCAAGGACCCGTTCGTTGAATTTCAGCCAGGACAGCTCCCGGTTACTATATGTGTTCATCCCACGCCCACTCTTTTCCTGTTAATGACTACCAGTATACGAAAAAGTGCATTTGCCCGATACCGCCGCCCGGTAAACTCTCTGTCAAATGATCGTAAAGTATTTTCCCCGGTTGAAGCCGCAAGAATACAGAAAACAAAAATACACCAGGTCTCAAAAGAAACCTGGTGTCAAGGCGTCGACAAAGTTCGACGCCTTGAAAACTTATACAGGAGTATTAAAAAATACTCCTGTATAAGTATGGATTGAACGCAGAAAGGGGACTCCCGTCCCCTCTCTGCACTCTCCCCATGCAACTTTATACACTGCCGATAGCTTTGTCTACAGTCTGACACCAGGTCTCAAAAAAACCTGGTGTATTAATGCGCGCGGTATGCGCATGTTCAGCAAGATGAAAGGCGCGGATTTGCCCGGCATGAAGTTTCGCGTTTTGTGGGCCGAATAGCGGTGGTATAAACGGTGTACACGGCGGTACGGGAGGTCAGTCTCTCAAATAGCCGTCTGCCCGAACACAATCAGGAAAGATTCAGGCTCCACACATGGTCGGTGCGGTATTTGCCGTCGCTGTAGGCCATGGCGCCGGACTCAAACAGAACCAGCACATTGCCGTCCGGGCCTGTACACAGAGCCTCGGTCATGGGCATGGCGGTGATGGCCTCCCGCAGGACGCGGCTGTCCAGAATATAGGACGGGACCTCACTGCCGCCCACCGGGACAGAGCCGTCCGCCCGGTCCAGATCCAGGTCATAGCGCAGCAGGGTGGAGTTGTTCTTCCGGCCATAGGACTGGCTCAGCAGCACGGTGCCGTCATCGCAGAAAACCATGCCCTGAATACGGTCCGGGGCCACCAGCACATAATCCGGGGCAGGGGCCGTGCCGGTATTGCCGCCCAGTGTGCCGCCGCCCAGAGCATAGCCCAGAATATAGCAGCCATAGTCGCCGTCCGCCGTCTCCGTTGTGAAGTCCATGCCGGCGGACAGGCCGTAGTCTGCGGAGGGGTGATAGAAATTGCCCACCCAGAGGATGCCCTGGGAGTAATTCAGGAAGGAAGGGGAGACGGGCAATGCCACTGTCCTTTCAATGGTGATGTCGTGGCTCCCCTCCGGCGGCAGGCTTTCAAGGGGAATGACGGCCACAGCGTAGCTGCCGTCGTTATCCAGCTTCGCGGAGACGTAAAGATCGTCTCCCGCCGCGGCCAGCCCGCCCACATGGCTGGTAAAGGGGCTGCCGTCGGCGTTATAAAGCCGGTATTCCGCCGCAAAGTCACCGCTCGACCCGTCAAGGGCCATGATCACGGAGGGCACAGCATCGGTTTTGTAGTAGGCGGAGAGATAGACCAGGCCGGTGCTTTCGCACCAGCTCATGCCCTGGGGGATGGCGGCCTCATTCAGCCCGGGGATCAGGTAAGTCTTTTCCGCCCGGGACAGGAAGTCCGCAAACTCGCTCTTCCCCAGGTATTTTTCGGCGGAGACGGACGCCGTCTGGCTGAGCCGAAGGCCCTTTTCTCCGGCAGTTTCAGCAGGCGGGGTCTCCGCGACAGGCTGTGCCGCCGCGCCGCCGCAGCCGCAGAGCAGGCAGAGACAAAGGCACAAGGCGCAGATGCGCATGATTTGCGTTTTCATGGATTCATTCACCTTCCCCGGCACAGCAAATTATCATGTCTCCCCGGGTATAAGCGCGGGTATGGGCCTCCGTCCCGTCGGGGCCAAACACGGAGAAATACACATAGGGGGCGCTGTCGGGGATGTCAAACTCCGCAAATTCCAGGGTTTCACCCGGACGGGCGCAGACATTCTGACTGCGCTTGGGGCTCATATGCATGGTGATCCGCCGGGCTGCCGAACAGCGCAGGGTCACATGGCCCTTCCTGAAGTGCAGCTCCCGGATCTCCGGCCCGGTGCTGGCGTAAAAATTGCCCAATTCCAGTGCCTGGATGATGGCCGGATAGCTCAGCTCCGGCGCGATGATCATGGTCCACGCGCCGAAGGAATCGCAGCGCGGGTCATCAAAGGGGTGCTTGTTGTGGTTGTCGTCCGCGCCGTGGACATAGGGGAACTTACCGTGGCGCAGGAGCCGGTCATACAGGCCCAGATTGTTCTCGTGGCCGTTGATGACCATGGAGCCGGTGTTGAAAATCTCCAGGCTGAAAAAGCCGTCGTAATGCAAAATCTCCTCCGGCTCCTCCATGGACCAGTTGGGGTGGTTATAGGTGACCAGGTATCCGGCGTTTTTCGCCTCCTGGATAAAGCGCTGGATATATTCCCTTTCATAGCGGCGGGGCCCGATATTGCCGGCCTGCGCTCTGGATTCGGCCAGCGCATGGGGCATGTACTTGCAGAAATTGGGGTCATAGGCTATAAAACAGGTGTTGTGGGGCTCCTTGGCCAGCAGATTGAGATGGATCTCCGGTCCGTAGACATCCAGCTGGCAGTTGGGCGAGGGGCGGATATAGGCCTCATACCCGGTGAGCATCAGAAAATCGGGGGTGCTGAGATGGGTATGGTCATAGGGGGCCTCGTGGTCTGTGATGGCCAGGACGGAATAGCCCCGGGACTTATAGGCCTCGGCCATGGCCTCCGGGCTAAGCTTGCCGTCAGACAGGTTGGAGTGGCTGTGGAGATTTGCCTTGAACTGGGGCAGATCGGGATTGATTTGGTACATGGTTCTGTTTCCTTTCAAACAATGGGTCCGGTTGACAAAAATCAGTTACTCTTGTTATAATAATACGTCCTGAACAAAGCCGCAAGCCTTGAAAGCCTCGGCTTTCAAGGCCAACAGGCTTTGTTCAAGTGCAAGGGATTTGTGCTTGTTTGCACAAAATCCTTGCACCTTTCCTTGGCGTGGTGCGCCACGCCAAGGAAGATACGCATTGTTACAATGACTGAATTCCATAAAACGGTTAAAAGAGCCGTTTTATGGAATTTCACGGCATAAGCCGTGTGAATAAACCGCAAAGCGGTTTATTCAGCAGTCATTATAATAAAATTTAAGCATTTACAGGGGGTGAGCATGTGCGCGAGCTGCGGCTGCTGGATATTTTGGGGACAATAAGGGAAAAGGGCTATATGACGACCCAGGAGTTGGCGGAGAAATTCGGCGTCAGTGTGTCCACCGTGCGGCGCGACCTGGCCGAACTGAACCGGCGGGGGATGGTGTCGGTCAGCAAAAACGGCGTTGTCCCCATATCAGAGACCATCGTTGATACGCCGGTGGGCTTCCGCTCCACGGTGAATGTCCAGGCCAAGGCGCTCATTGCCCGAAACGCGCTGCAATTGGTGAGCAGCGGCAGTGTGATCTTCCTGGACTCCTCCTCCACCGTGCTGCAGATGGTCAGCGGACTGCGGAATATGAGAAATATCATCGTTGTTACCAACAGCCTGCCCGTGGCTACCCGCTTTCAGGGCAGCTTGGTGCCGGTCCACCTGATCGGCGGGGAGATGTCTGCTATGTCCAAGGGCTTTTTTGGCCCGGCGGCAGAAGAGGCTGTGCGCGCTTTCAATTATGACCTGGCCTTTTTCTCTCCTGTTGCGGTGACGCCCTCAGGCTTTGCGGCGGAAACCACGGAGTTTGCGGCCTCTCTCCGCAGAGCGGCCATGGAGCAGGCCCAAAGCGCGGTGCTGCTGTTCGATCACAGCAAGATCGGCCTGACGCGGCCCTACAATATTGCCCATCTGGACGCGTTCCGCTATCTGATCACGGACGATGAAAAGCATCCGCTTTCCGCCAGAGCCATTGTCAGACGGGTGCACGCCTGAGCGCGGCGGGAAAGGAGACCGGGATGTCGGAAGAACGCCTTCAAAAAATCCTGCGGCTGATTGAGAGCAACCGCACCATATCCGCAAAAGAGCTGGAGTCCCAGCTCTATGTCAGTTCGGCCACCATTCGCAGGGACCTGGCCGAGCTGTCCCGCCGGGGGCTGATCGTCAGAAGCCACGGCAAGGCAATGGCCGTGACCCGCATGGCCCACGCCGTGACCCATGGCGGACCTGTCCAGCCCGACGACCCCATTGTGGCCGCGGCGGCTGCGCTGGTCAAGCCCCACAGCATCATCTTTATCGCCGCGGGCCGCTTCAGTCTCTCCCTGGCAAAGACGGTGAGCCGGGTGCCGGATCTCACCGTGGTGACAGACAGCATGTCTGCGGCTGACGCGCTGTGCGGCCATGCAGCTCACGTCCACTGCACCGGCGGGCGGCTGCAGGCGAGGGATGACGCGCTGTCCGGCAGCCAGGCGGCGGAGCTGGCGGGTCTGTTCTATACCCATATGGCCTTCTTCAGCGGCGACGCCCTGGCGGAAGGCGGAGACCTCACATTCTACAATGTTGACCGTATGTCCGTTCTCCGGACGGCGGCCAGACACGCGGAGAAGAGAATACTGCTGTTTTCCGGGGACCAGATAAACGCCGAGCCCGGCAGCACGTTACTGCATTTGAATGATATGGATTATCTTGTTACGGATATCCCCGGCTATTTCAGCTCCGGGTATCACGGCACGGTGATCGGCACCGCAGAATGAACAAGCAAAAGAGAAGAAAAGGCGCACCGCTTCATTATGGCGGTGCGCCTTTACATTTAGCTTTTGCTTTGCTGTTTGCCGGCTTACTTCATTGCCGCCTTGGAATAGCCGGTCATCATATATTTCTGGAAAATCATAAACAGGATGATCAGCGGAAGCACAGCCAGAACGGCGCCGGCCATGATCTCATGGTAGTTGGAAACCGCCTGCCCGGCGAAGGTGTTTTTCAGCTGGGCAAGGCCAACGGTCAGGACACGGCGTACCTCGTTTTTGGCAATGATCTTGGGCCAGAAGTAGGCGTTCCAGCCATTGGAGAAGGTCACCAGGGTGACGGTGAAGATGGTGGCCTTGCTCATGGGAACAAGGACGTTCCAGATAATGCCGAAGCGTCCCAGACCGTCGATCCGCCCGGCGTCAATATAGCTCTGGTCGATGGCCATGAAAGAGTTTCGCATCATAAAAATATAATAGGCGGAAACCGCTTCCGGCAGGATCAGACCCAGGAAGGTGTCGGCCAGGCCCCAGTTAGCGCACATGATGTAGATGGGGATAAAGGTCACCTGCAGGGGGATCATCAGCGCGCCCAGCACCAGATAGAACATCACGTTGCGGCCTTTGAAGTTGCCGCAGGCGAAGCCGTAGGCAGCCAGGGTGCCGGTGCCCACCTGAAGGATCAGGATGCCGGCGGTCATGACGATGGTGTTCCAGTAGTACTTCAGGAAGTTGGCGCGGGTCAGAACGTTAAGATAGTTCTCCGGATGGAAGCTGTGCGGGAACAGGGTAGGAATGACCCGCTGCACCTCCTCCGCGGACTTCACGGAGGTGGCCAGCATCCAGTACAGAGGGAAGAGCATGACGATGGTGATGAGAACAGCCACGACAGTCTGGACATGGTATCCGGCGCTGTGGTGCTTTTTCCGAATGGCAGTTTCAGGATTCATTTTTCTTCCCCCTTTCTTAAGCGTCGTAGTTGACCGAGTTGTTGGAGTACTTCATGGTCGCTACGGTGATGCACAGCAGGATCACGAAGAACATGACGGCGGAGGTGGCCGCGCGGTCCATACGGAAGTCCACCATAGCGTAACGGTAGATCAGGTAGACAAACACTTCGGTGGAACGGGCGGGGCCGCCGGAAGTCAGAATATCCACAGACTGGAACACCTTCATGGAGCTGAGGAAGGTGGTGACCAGCAGGAACAGTGTGGTGGGGGAGAGCAGAGGCAGGGTGATCTTGAAGAACTGCTGTCTGCCGTTTGCGCCGTCCAGAGAGGCCGCCTCATAGTACTGGGGCGAAATGCCCATCATGGCCGACAGATAGATCATCATGCCGTAGCCCAGAACGCGCCAGCAGGTGGTCATCAAAACGGAGAGCAGGGCGGTGGATTCCTGATTCAGCCAGTCCACCGGCTGCAGGCCGATGAGCTGGAGCAGGTAGTTCAGCACGCCGTAGTCGGTGTTCAGAATCCAGAGGAAGACCACAGCGCAGGAGGACATGGCCACATACTTGGGTACAAACAGGATGGCACGCATGGCGCTGAAGGAGCGGGTCATACGCTTGAAGATCAGGGCGAAGATCATGCCGCCCACCATGGTGGCGAAGATCTCACCCAGAGAGTACAGGAAGGTGACCTTCAGGGAGTTCCAGAGGTATTTGGCGCCGGAGCCCACAAAGAGCCACTTCCAGTTTTTCAGGCCCACAAAGTTCCATTCGGGCTTGAGCAGGTTCCAGTCGGTAAGGCTGATCTGGACCAATTTGGCGACAGGGTAGTATGTAAAGACTGCGAGCAGAACCAAGGCAGGCAGCACGAAGAGAAAGTCGACGAATTTGGCTTTCTGTCTCTGGGTGATCCTGGGTTTTTTCTGCCCGGCCGGGGCCTGAGCCACGGCAGTTGTTGCGGTGACGTCGGTCATAATCATAAATCCTTTCTCTCCGATATGGGTGTACCTCAAGCCTTGCCGGAGAGCAAGGCTTGAGGCTTTGGTTGAACGTTATTCGGAGATTATTCTCTTATCTCCCAACGGAGAGATCAGGCATGGTCCTCCAGGATCTCGTTGATCTCAACGACCATGTCCTCGGAAGAGGAGGCAACGTCGCCGCCCTGGTTGATCATCACGTCCATGTAGTTCTTCCAGGTGGTAGCCAGCTCGCTCCATGCAGCGTTCTGGATACGGGGGTTGATCAGGTTCAGGTTGTCGAAGATGCACTGGAATGCGGGCTTGGCCTCCAGGAAGGCAACGCCTTCGGCGGTGGTCAGCACGGAGTTACGGGTGGGCAGGTAGCCGGTGCCTTCGGCCCACTTCATGTTGACTTCCTTGCCGCAGAGGTACTGCAGGAAGAGCCATGCGGCGTTCTTGGTGGCCTGGTCGTTGCCGGCGGGGATGCCCAGCACGCAGCCGCCGACTTCGGAGAACATGTCGCCGGTGGAAGCTGCGGGGTACCATGCCATGCCTACTTCAAAGTCGCACTTGTCGACATAGTTGTTGTACAGGGAAGAGGTGTGCATGACGGAGAAGGCCTCGCCGTCATAGAACTTCTGACGCATGGTTGCGGAAGCGTCGGTGCCGGTGGCCAGGTAGGCCAGACCGTCGTTGCACCAGCCCTTGATCATGTCGGTCACGCCGATAGCGGTGTCGCTGTCCAGATCGCAGGTGTTGTCGTCGGTGATGATCTCAACGCCCTCGTTCAGGTACAGGGTCTCAAAGTACCACTGGTCCCAGCCGGGAACCACGGTGCCGTATCCGCCGCAGGCAGCTGCGCCGGCTTCCAGGAATGCGCCGAAGTCCTCAATGGTGGTGGGGACGGTGATGTTGTTCTCGTCGGCCAGGGTCTTGTTGTAGTAGATCACCTGAGTGGAGTGCAGGAAGGGCAGAGCCACCTGCTTGCCTTCAAACTGGGAGCTGGTGAGAAGACCGGTGGAGAAGTCGTCCACATCGTAGCCGGTGGCTGCAATGTAGGGATCCAGGTTCTCAAACACGCCGCCAGCGCCGTAGGATGCCACATAGTCGGTGTTGGCCACGCAGACTGCGGGCAGACCGGTGCCGGCCGCGTGAGCGGCGACCAGAGCCTCGTTCACGTCCTTGTAAGCGCCGATGTACTGAGCCTCAACAGTGACCAGATCCTGGGAGGCGTTGAAGCCGTCAACGACCTCATTTACCAGAGCGGAATACTGATCTTCGAGCGCGTGCCACCATACGATGGTGATGGGCTCGGTGACTTCATACATGGAAACATCTGCGGGCTCGGCCGATTCCTCGGCGGGAGCTGCGGATTCGGCCGGAGCTGCGGTGCTGCCGGTGGAGCCGCCGCATGCGCACAGGGTGAATACCATGCACAGTACAAGAGCCAGTGCCAAAAACTTTTTCATTTGCTGTTCCTCCATTTTGTTCGTGATAGGTTATTGCTTTACAGCCCTGGGGCTGTGTCGTTGGTTAAAGTATACCATTTAAGGCCTTCCTTGACAAGCGTTCGCTCAAATTTTACGCGAGCTTGCACAAAAGTTGATTTTAATTCAAAGTCGCTCAAAAACTTGTACAAAAGTGAAAAAATATACGGTGCAATTTGTTCAGCTTAACCGAAAGTTTGCATTTTTGAAGCGTCCAATGCGGCAGAGATTGAAATCGGAGGGGCAGAATGATATACTGCAATGTGCGAATAAAGCCGTTTTTTGCGGCGATAAGGAGTAAGTTTGATGAATACGATCAAATTCAATAAGAAGCAGGCAAAGACCATCGCACACCGGGGCCTGAGCGGGCTGGAAAAAGAAAATACCTGCGCGGCCTTCGTGGCAGCCGGCAACCGGGAGAGCTATTACGGCATTGAGACTGACGTGCACCGCACGGCCGACGGCCAGTTTGTGGTTTTCCACGACGACAACACCGCCCGCGTGGGTGTGGACAGCCTCATCATCGAAAACAGCAGCTTTGAGACCCTGCGCAAGCTCCGGCTCACCGACATTGACGGGCAGCGGGGCCGCAATGATCTGGTTATCCCCACCCTGGCAGAATATATAGGCATCTGCAAAAAATATGAAAAAGAGTGCATCCTTGAGCTGAAAAATCAGTTCCGGGCCGCCGATGTGTATAAGGTCGTGGCCGCCATCGAAAAGATGGGTTATCTGGACCATGTCACCTTCATCTCTTTCCAGCTGAAAAATCTGGTGTATCTGCGCCGGCGCTATCCGGAGCAGCCCGCCCAGTACCTGCTGGACAAATGGGACGATAAGTCTCTTGACATCCTGAAAAAATACAATCTGGGCCTGGATATCCGCTACACCAGCCTGACAAAGGAGATCGTGGATCAGGTCCACGCCGCCGGACTGGAGGTCAACTGCTGGACGGTAAACGGCAAGGAAGACGGCGAGGCCCTGGCGGAAATGGGTGTGGACTACATCACCACCAATATCCTTGAATAACGCGCCTCTGACAGGAGATATCCATGTACCATCTCTTTAACCCCGAAAATAAATTCTGGAATTTTATCGCGAAAATCACTGACGTGGCCTGCATGAGCATCCTGTGGGCCCTGGTGAGCCTTCCGGTTTTCACCATCGGCGCGACGACCACCGCCTTTTACGATTTTGCCCTGCACCAGGTGAACGACCGGGAAGGGAAGATCCTGAAAAGCTTCTTTTCTTCCTTCAAGGCCCATTTCGGCCGGGCCACCCTCCTTTGGCTCATTGAACTGGCGGGTATCGCCTTCCTTGCCCTGGACCTGTGGGCGGCGTGGAACTTCTTCCTGGCCAAGGGCGGCGTGGCCGGCATCGCCCTGCTGGGCTTCTGCGGCTGCATCGCGATCATCTTCCTCTCCTGCCTCATGTATGTCTATCCGCTGCTGGCGGCGTTCAACTTCAAGCTGAAGAAGATCCTCCACGACAGCTTCATCATGGCCATGGGCAATCTCCATGTGACCATCACCCTTTTCGTGATGACCGCGCTGGTCTGCGTTCTCATCTATTATGTCAGCGGACTGTTTTTCTTCTGGATCGGCTTGTATATCTTTTTCTCCTCCTATTTCATCACCGGCGTTTTCCTGAAATACGTCCGGGACCCGGAGGAAGAGGGAAAGGAGCAGCTGGTAGAATGATCGGCGGCTACGGACTGACCTTCCGGCAGAAGGTAAAAAAATGGCATGATACGGAGTCTGCCAAGCTGCGCACCATGAAATTCGGCGAGAAGATCGGGTACATTTTCACCTATTACTGGAAGTGGATGCTGCTGTTTCTGATCGTTGTCATGTTCTGCGGCTATGTGGGCGACGCGGTGGTGCAGGCCCATAAGGAGATCGTGCTGGAGGGCTTTTTTACCAACGACGACTATAACCTGTTCCCCGCCGGGGACCTGGAGAAGGATTTCACTGCCACGCTGGATTTGAGCAAAAAGCAGGCTGTGGTTTTTGACGACACCCTGTATATCAGCCAGGACGGCGGAGCCACAGAGTACAGCGCCGCGAGCAACGGGAAAATTATCGCCTATATGGCCACCCAGGAGCTGGATTTTGTGGTCACCACAGAGGCGGTGTACGATTTTTACCGGGAAGATGTGCCTATGGCGGACCTGGGGGAGCTTCTGACGCCGGAGCTTTATACGAAACTTGAAGCTTACCTGATCGAAGGCGTGGACCCGGACGGGAACCCCTGTTATACGGGCCTGGACATGACCCGGAGCCGCTATGTGGCGGGGACGGGCGCGGCTGGAGATGCAAGCATCACCGGACGCTATGTCCTGTTTGTCCCCTACAGCGCCCCGCATACCGAAATGCTGAACGAATATATTGCCTACTGCTTTTCATTCTGATTTCTGTTGAAAATCAGTATCATAAACGATCCCCTGCAAAAAACCGGCAGGCCCCGCAAAGGCCTGCCGGTTTTCTGTGCGCTGCGCGTGAGGTCGCCAGTTCGAATGGTGCTTCTGAAAAAGCAAAAAACCCAGACGCTACTGCATCCAGGCTTTTGGAGCTGCTGGCCAGATTCGAACTGGCGACCTCATCCTTACCAAGGATGCGCTCTACCTACTGAGCTACAGCAGCAAAGTATATGCCCCTTTTAAAGGGGCATATGTGGCGACCGAGAAGGGACTTGAACCCTCGACCTCCGGCGTGACAGGCCGGCGTTCTAACCGACTGAACCACTCGGCCACGGCTCAGTTATAGTACCAAATCCCGCGCCATTTGTCAACACTTTTTTTCAATGTTTCTTTCTTTTTTTGTTTCCCCGGGCGGAAAGGCTTCTCCGCCCGGGGTTCTCTGCTCATTTGATGTCCAGCTCCAACGGCTCGTCCAGGGTCTCTGAGACATACTTACCGTTTTTCTTCCGCTGCCGGACACATTCTGTCAGCAGATATTCGATCTGCCCGTTGATGGAGCGGAAATCGTCCTCCGCCCAGGCTGCAATGGCATTATACAGCGCCGGAGACAGGCGCAGAGGCACCTGCTTTTTCTCTGCCATGGCTTAATACAGGCTGCCGGAGTTGACCACCGGCTGCGCGTCCCGGTTGCCGCAGAGCACCACCAGCAGATTGGAGACCATGGCGGCCTTCCGCTCCTCATCCAGCTCCACGGTCTTGTTCTCACTGAGCCGCTCAAGGGCCATCTCCACCATGCCCACGGCGCCGTCCACAATCATCTTTCTGGCGTCGATAATGGCGGAGGCCTGCTGGCGCTGGAGCATGACGGCGGCGATCTCCGGCGCGTAGGCCAGATAGGTGATGCGGGCCTCGATGATCTCTATACCGGCGTCCTCCACCTTCTGCTGAATTTTATCCCGGATGCGGCGGGCCACCGTCTCGCTGGAGCCGCGGAGGCTGCCCTCGTCCGCCACGCCGTCGCCGGTAGTGTCCACACCGGGAGCCACATCGTAGGGGTAGATGCGCACGATGTCGCGCACCGCGCTGTCGCACTGGAGAGACAGATATTCCTTATAGTTGTCCACATTAAAAACGGCCTTTGCCGTGTCCACCACACGCCACATGACAGCAATGCTGATCTCGATGGGGTTGCCCAGGCAGTCATTGATCTTCTGGCGGCTGTTGGACAGGGTCATCACCTTGAGGGAGATCTTTTTGCTGGCGCTCTCTGCGGCTGCCGCGCCGGCGCTGCCGCTGATGGCCAGATTCAGCACCGCGTTTCCGGACCGGCCGCCGTCCACGTCGCCGCTCTGGCCCAGCTTGGTCTTTGCCGCCGGGTTCACGCCGCTGCAGAAGGGATTGACAAAGTAGAAGCCCTCATTCTTCAGCGTGCCCACATAGCGGCCGAACAGGGTCAGCACCAGGGCCTCCTGGGGCTTGAGCACCTTCAGACCCATAAAGGGGATCCAGCCCACGCAGATCCAGATGACGCCCACCACAAACACAGGGATCGCCCAGAGCAGGTGATTGTCCATCCCGATACCGCCCAGCACCGTAAGCCCGATAGCCGCCGCGTACAGCAGGCCGAAGAGCAGCAGCATGGCCATGCCGTTCTTTTTATTGTTAAGTACTTTTTCTGTCATCGAAATACGCCTCCTTATCTGATATCAAAATGATATCATATCAATATGACGATGTCAAGTATTTCCGGAACAAAAACACCCCGCCGGTCAGACAGCAGAATTTGCTGCCCGACAAGCGGGGCGCTTCATATGATTATTGTAATTTATCCGACCAGGCGGAGCCAGAAGCCGGTGCTGGGCTCATAGCCCTCCTGCAGAGCGTTCAGCCATTCGCTCGTGGCCTCGTTGATCAGGCTGCTTTCGGCGATCATGTCGCTGTACAGCTCGCCCTCACCCACATAGTACATCACATGGTAGCCGGCGTAGCTGCTGCTCTCGCCGTAGACAATGGCGGTGTCGCCCTTCTTGTGGCCCTCAAAGCAGAAGGCGTCAAACTCCTCCACCATCTGGCCCTTAACTACGGTGTCGTACAGACCGCCGTTGGTGTTGGAGCCGGTATCCTCGGAGTACTGCTCGGCCAGAGCGGCAAAGCTCTCTTCGGTCTTGTCGCCGGCGTTGAACTCAGCCAGGATCTCCTCGGCTCTGACCTTGGCGGTTTCTTTGGCCTTGTCGGTGTAATTGCCGTCTGCGTCGGCCTCGGCCTTGACCAGAATGTGGCGGACCTGGGCGGTGGCGTAGTGGTTGTCGTCACGGCTGATGAAGGCCACGACCGTATAGCCCTCGCCGTCGGAATCTTCGATCACGGTCACGTCGCCGGCCTTGCGGCTGCCCATGAGCCATTCCTTATAGGCGCCCAGGCTGCTGCCGGAGGAGCGGCTGTTGAGGGTGGCTTCCTGACCGGCGATCACAGTGCCGACAGCGTCGGAAAGACGCTGGAGCACGTCCTCGCCCTCGGCCTCCTTATAGGCGGCCATGATCTCGTCGGCGGTGTCCTTAGCGGCGGCCAGGGTCTCCTCGGTGACTTCCTCGGTGGCCTCTTCGCCCTCGGTCTCCGGCTCAACGGTGACCTTGGTGGCCTCTACGGAGAAGCTTGCGTAATCAAAATAGTCGTAACTGCCCTCAAAGCTCTGGTATTCCGCTTCCAGCTCCGCATCGGTGTAGCTCAGGGTCTCCTGATACTGGCTGTAAGCCTTGGAAGCGAGAGCGGACTCCCGGGCGGCGCCGAGAACGATGTCGCTGTCCACGCCGTTGCCGTAGTTGGCCTCAAGATAGTTGTCGGCGCTGGAGAAGCCCATGGTCTTGGCGTAGCTCTCCATGTCGGCAAAGTCGGCCTCGATCTCTGCCAGCTCCTCATCGCTGAGGGTAATGCCGTTTTCGTTGGCGTAGTTCACCAGGGCCTGGTTCTGCTCTATCGAAGCGTAGGCAGACTGAAGGAAGTAATCCTTCCAGGTAGCGCCCTCCTCAAGTATGGAGCAGGACTGGTCGGCGGCTCCGGCCAGACCGCTGCTGGTGTCCAGACCGAAGATGCCGGCGTAGCTGCCGTACTGTTCGACGAAGCTGTAATACTGATTGGCGTAATAGTAGTTCAGCTCCGCGGGGGAGTAGGACTGGCCGTTGATGGTGACGGCGGTGGTGTGGGTATAGAGAAAGCCGGAGTTGAGAAACAGGATCAGGGCGATCAGCAGCACAACGCCTATGGTCCCCAAGGTCCAGTTACGCTTGCTTTTTGCCCTTTTCTTTGCCTCTTCCTGGGCGGCCAGGGTCTTCTTGTCCGTTCCGGCGGCACGGGCAGCCTGACGATTTTTCTTTTCCGTTGATGCGCTCATTGCACTCATCCTTTTCATGGTGTTGACATTAAATGCTTACTTATTAAAGATAAGCCGTAATATTATAACCTAATTACAAACCGTTTTCAAGATGTATTTTCCTCCGTTCCCTTGCTTTGACCGGTATTTCGTGCTATTATAGCGAAAAAATCTTTCCACGGAGGTGCATGTTGAAGAAAAAGAGGACTCTTTTTGCCTGCGCCGCGCTGGCACTGGTGATGACCGGCACGGGGCTTATACTGGACAGCCGGTACAACCTCCAGGTTACAGAATACCACCTGTATTTTGACGCTCTCCCTGCGCAGTTTGAGGGCTATTGCATTGTTCAGCTCTCTGACCTGCACGGTTCCGGGTTTGGCAGTGAAAACAGCCGGCTTGCCGCCCTGGTGCGTGAGCAGCAGCCGGATTTGATCGCCATGACAGGAGATTTTGTTGAAGATGAGAGCCAGTTGGACGCCACCCGGGACCTGTTGGATGGCCTTTCGGGCTGTGCACCCATATACTGGGTAAACGGCAACCATGAGTGGGTGAAGGACGTATTGCCGGACCTGAGGGAACTGTTGGACTCTTACGGCGTTATCCGCCTGGAAAACCGGTATCTGCCCGTTCTGCGGGACGGCGCGCAGATCATTGTGGCCGGGGTCGAGGATCCCAACGGACGGGCGGATATGATCAAGCCCGACGCCCTGGCGGAGATGCTGCGGGAGGAATACCCGGAGGAGTTTGTGCTCTGGCTGGGGCACAGAAACTACTGGGTAAGAAAATACCCCGCCCTGCCGGTAGACCTGATCCTCTCCGGCCACGCTCACGGGGGTGTTGTGCGTCTGCCGGGGATCGGCGGACTTTTGAACGTGAACCACAGCTTCGGTGCGGAGTACGAGGCCGGCGTGTATCAGGGGGAGCGCTTTCAGATGGTGGTCTCCCGAGGCTTGGGCAATTCCGTCGTTGTGCCCCGTTTTCTGAACCGGCCTGAGCTGGTCAAAATAATTCTGCACTGCGGACAGTCATAATCCGTCCCCGGCGCGCATATACTGAAAGTATGTTGACTTTGGTAAACGCTGAATAACTGTTTCTTCGGCATTATACGAAAATTTTCTCACGATCCGCTCTTGCCGGTTGATTCATCGTTTACTTTACGTTACAGGAGGTGCGCGAATGGAAAGAGATATTGACGACCTGATCTTCGGCGACTACGATCCGGGTCCCAGCAAAAGGTGAGCTTGCCTGCGCAAGCTCACCTTTTTGTATTTTGTCTGCAAACAATACTATCGGCAATGGATAAACTTGCATGGGGAGAGCGCGGAGAGGGGACGGGAGTCCCCTTTCGGCGTTCAATTTATGCTTATTCCGGAGGTTTTTGAAACCTCCGGAATAAAATCTCAAGGCGTCGAACTTTATCGACGCCTTGAGATGAGCTTGCGAAAACAAGCTCACTTTTTTATATACCTAACCTTTTATCGGTCTCCGTGTGGGCCCTGATCCGGCTTTTTGGGGCGATCAGGCCGATGAGCTGCCCGGAGAGGATCACCGTCAGCAGGGAGTACAGGATCCGGTTCAGGGGGATATAGCTCAGTGACATCAGCAGCACCACAAGGTCGCTGGCCAGGTAGATCCACTGGATGCCCGCCCCGGTGAGTTTGGATAGGCTCATGGCCAGAGCGTCGTCCCCGCCGGGGGCGCCGCCCATGCGCACGCAGAGCCCCACACCCACGCCCACGAAGGCCGCGCCCAGGACACTGGCGAAAAGGGGCATGTCAGTGATGCCGGGGAAAAGGGGAGGGAAGCACTCAAAAACGGCGTAAAACAGGGAAAAGCCGCCGCCAGAGATCAGGGAATAGACGATAAAGCTTCCGCCGATGACCCGCCAGCCAAGATAGTAGCAGCACAGGTTCAGCACCAGCCCGGACGCAGCCGGGGAAATGCCGAACCAGTGATGCAGCAGCAGCGTCAGGCCCAGTACGCCGCCCTCGGTCACACCGGAGAAGGAGTGGATGTTATACAGGCCAAAGGCCAGAATGGCACTGCCCAGCAGAGAGATGGCCACATTTTTTGCCTTGATACGGGAAAACAATTGAACAAATCCTTTCTTGAGAAATTGAATAAGATAAACGGAATAACGGCACGGCCTCCCGCAGCGAGGCCGTGCCGTTTAGTCTGTCGGCTGAGTGTTTCTTCGGGGCGCGGAGCATCAGCTCTCCGCCCGCATGGACAGAAATGCGTTGATAAAGCCGTCCAGATCGCCGTCCATCACGTTCTGGATATTGCCGTTTTCATACTCGGTGCGGTGGTCCTTCACCAGCTGGTAGGGCATGAAAACATAGGAGCGGATCTGGCTGCCCCATTCGATCTTCATCTGCACGCCCTTGATGTCGCTGATTTTTTCCAGGTGCTCCCGCTCCTTGATCTCAGCCAGGCGGGCGCGGAGCATGTTTTTGCAGTTTTCAAGGTTCTGGAAGTGGCTGCGTTCCACCTGGCTGGCCACAACGATACCGGTGGGAATATGGGTCAGACGCACTGCAGAGGAGGTCTTGTTGACCTTCTGGCCGCCTGCGCCGGAGGAACGGTAGACGTCCATCTTGATGTCCTCGTCCCGCAGCTCGATCTCGTTGTCGTCGCTGATCTCGGGCATGACCTCCACCGCCGCGAAAGAGGTGTGCCGCCGGCCAGCCGCGTCAAAGGGGGAGACGCGGACCAGACGGTGGATGCCGTGCTCGCTCTTGAGGAAGCCGTAGGCGTTCTCGCCCTCGATCATGATGGTGGCGCTCTTGATACCGGCCTCATCGCCGTCCAGATAGTCCATGACCTTCACCTTGTAGCCGTGACGGTCCGCCCACATATTGTACATGCGGTAGAGCATGGAAGCCCAGTCCTGGGCCTCGGTTCCGCCGGCGCCGGCATGGAAGGTGAGGATGGCGTTGTTGGCGTCATACTCCCCGGTGAGCAGGGTGCTCAGGCGCATGGCCTCCGCCTTTTCGGTGAAGGAGGCATACTCGCTCTGCAGCTCCTCCAGCATGGAGTCGTCGTTCTCCTCAATGGCCATCTCGCACATGGTGTACATATCGTCCCAGGCGGAGCAGAGCTTTTCAAAATTCTCCTTCTTGGTTTTCAGCACCTTCAGGCGCTTCTGCACCTTCTGGGATCTCTCCACGTCGTTCCAGAAGCCCTCGCGCTCGCTGGCGGCCTCCAGCTCCTCGATCTCTTTCTGCGCCGCGTCCAGCTTCAGCGCCCCGCGCAGCACCTCCAGCGTGGGCTTCAGATTGTTCAATTTGACCTTGTATTCTTCAAATTCAAGCATTTTAATCAACTACTTTCCTGTCACTGCCGGCTAAACCGGCAAATTTATCAATTGCACTGTCAAAATAGTATTATAAACAAAAAAAGACATCTTGTAAATGTGTTTTTTTATCGGCTTTTTAATTCAATATTTTAAAGCGAACTCTTCCAATCTCAAAGGTTTTGTGATATGATATCCATGTACGTCTGGACTTGTGCGCCGGCGTACTGAGGAAAAAGAGAACAGATGCTTAAGAGGAGATTGAAAAATGATTGCTCACGGCAAAGAGATCAAGGTGTTTACCGGCAACTCTAACCCCGCACTTGCACAGGATATATGCAGTCAGCTCTATATGAAGCTGGGTGAATCCACCGTTACGCAGTTTGCTGACGGGGAGTGTTCCATCTCCGTGCACGAACCCGTCCGCGGCAAGGACGTGTTCATTGTACAGTCCACCTGCGGTCCGGTCAACGACCACCTTATGGAACTTCTGATCATGATCGACGCTATGCGCCGGGCTTCCGCCGGCCGCATCACTGCTGTCATCCCTTATTTTGGCTACGCCCGTCAGGACCGCAAGGCCAAGAGCCGTGACCCCATCTCCGCAAAGCTGGTCGCCAACCTGATCACCGCCGCAGGCGCGGACCGGGTTCTGACCATGGACCTGCACGCCGCCCAGATCCAGGGATTTTTTGACATCCCTGTGGACAACCTGATGGGCGCGCATCTGTTTGCCAGAAACTATATCAATCTCTTCGGCAAGGGCAATGAAGATGTTATGGTGGTCTCCCCCGATGTGGGCAGCACTGCCCGCGCCCGGGCCTTCTCCATGAAGCTGGGCGTGAACATGGCCATCGTGGACAAGCGCCGGGAAAAGGCCAACCAGTCCGAGGTCATGAATATCATCGGCAAAGTGGAGGGCAAGACCTGCATCCTGCTGGACGATATCGTGGACACCGCCGGCTCTCTCTGCGGCGCCGCCAAGGCCATCAAGGAGATCGGCGGAGCGAAAGAGGTTTACGCCTGCGCTACCCACGGCGTCCTGTCCGGCCCCGCGCTGGAGCGCATCGAGAACAGCTGCATCAAAGAGCTGCTGTTCCTGGACACCATCCCCTATCCCAAGGACATGCCCAAGTGCGCCAAGATCCGCTACCTGTCCACCGCCTCCGTTTTTGCCGAGGCTATCCGCAGGATCTACGAGGAAGTCTCCATTTCCAATCTGTTTGACTGATTATGATATTCAAATCCACCGGCGGGGTGAAATGGCTCGTGGTGTTCCTGGGCAATCCCGGGCCCCGCTACGAGGGCACCCGCCACAACGCGGGCTTCATGGCCGCGGACGCCATGGCCGGGGCCAAAGGCCTGTCCATTAACCGCGCCCGCTTCAAGGCCCTCACCGCCACCTGCCACATCGGCGGGGAGAGCGTCATGCTGATGAAGCCCCAGACCTTTATGAACCTGTCCGGCGAGGCGGCGGCCCAGGCCGTAAAATTTTATAAGATCCCGCCGGAGCATGTGATCGTCGTCTCGGATGAGATCTCCCTGCCCATCGGCAAGCTGCGCGTGCGAAAAAAAGGCTCCGCCGGCGGCCACAACGGGCTGAAGAGCATCATCGCCTGCCTGGGCACGGAGGAGTTTCCCCGCATCCGCCTGGGCGTGGGCGCGCCGCCCCACCCGGACTACGACATGGCCGACTGGGTCCTCTCCGTCTTTAAAAACCAGGACGCGGAGGACATGAAGGCCGCGGCCCAAAAGGCGGCGGAGGCTGTGGAGTGCTATATCCTCCACGGCCCGGACAGGACCATGAACCTGTATAATTAAACAAAGCACCTTTTATACCGGATAAGGCGCGGCCCCGCGAAATTCAGGCGCGGCGGCTGCGTTTACAGAAATATATCCATCCAAGGAGGCTGCATATGAAGAAAAACTGTATAGCCATGCTTCTGGCAGGCGGACAGGGCTCACGTCTCTACGCGCTGACGCAGAACGTGGCTAAGCCCAGCGTCCCCTTCGGCGGCAAGTACCGCATCATCGACTTTCCCCTGTCCAACTGCGCGAACTCCGGCATCGACACTGTCGGCGTTCTGACCCAGTACCGCCCCCTGCAGCTTAACAGCTACATCGGCAACGGCCAGCCCTGGGACCTGGACGTGGCCGACGGCGGCGTGTACATCCTGCCCCCCTATCAGAGCGCGGGGGAGAAGGGCTCCTGGTTCTCCGGCACGGCCAACGCCATCTACCAGAACATGGCCTTTATCGAGAACTATGACCCGGAAAACGTGCTGATCCTCTCCGGCGACCACATCTACAAGATGGACTACGCCGACATGCTCAGAGAGCATCTGGAGCATGACGCGGCCTGCACCATCTCCGTGCTCCAGGTCTCCATGGAGGAGGCCACCCGCTTTGGTATCATGAACCTGGGCGAGGACGGCTTTATCAGCGAGTTTGAAGAGAAACCCAAACAGCCCAAGAGCGACCTGGCTTCCATGGGCATCTATATATTCAATTGGAAGAAGCTGCGGGAGTACCTGATCGCCGACGAGAACGACCCCAACTCCAGCAAGGACTTCGGCAAAAACATCATCCCCAACATGCTCAATGCGGGAGAGAAGCTCTGGCCCTACCGCTTCGACGGCTACTGGCGCGACGTGGGCACCATCACCAGCCTGTGGGACGCCAATATGGACATGCTCTCCACCACCCTCATCAACCTCTACGACCCCACCTGGCCCATCAGCTCCAGAAGCCCCATCTGCCCGCCCCATTTCACCGGGGAGAACGCCCAGATCATCCACTCCATCGTCACCGAGGGCTGCGAGATCGACGGAACGGTGGAAAACTCCGTGCTGTCCTCCGGCGTCAAGGTAGGCACCGGCACCAACATCATCTACAGCGTGCTTATGCCCGGCGCGGTGGTGGAAGACGGCGCCACCGTGGAATACGCCATCGTGGGCGAGAACACCGTGGTTCACAAGAACGCCCATGTGGGCGCGCCCCCTGACGGGACCGACGCCTGGGGCGTGGCCACCTGCGGCCCCGATATTGAGATCCGGGAGGGCGCTCAGGTGCCTGCCGGAGCCATGATCTATACGAGCGAGGAGGTTTGAGCAATGAAGGATTTTCACGGAATTATCTTTGCCTATCACGCATCTCCCGAGCTGCGCGAGCTTGTCAGCGTGCGCACGGCCGCGTCCCTGCCCTTCTGCGGACGCTACCGTCTGATCGACTTTGCCCTCTCCTCCATGATGAACGCCGGCCTTCGGGACGTGGGCGTCATCATGCAGCGGGATTACCAGTCCCTGCTGGACCATATCGGCAGCGGCAAGGCCTGGGATATGAGCCGCAAGGAAGGCGGCCTGCGCATCCTGCCCCCCTTCGGCCTGCCTGAACTGCACACCGGCAACTACTCCGGCACCATGGAAGCCCTCAACGCCGTGGGCGAGTATATCCGGGACATTCCCCAGAAGCATGTGATATTGCTGCTGGGCAACCTCTGCGCCAATATTGACCTGAACAAGGCCAAGATTCACCACCTGCGCTCCGGCGCGCCCATCACCGCCATCTGCGCCGACCATACGCCCGGCGGCCTGCACCACCGTTATGTTGTGGGCGAGGACGGCTTTGTCAAGACTGTTCTGTTCGACCGTGTGGGCGACGGCGAGGGTCTGCCTTCTCTGGAAGGCTACATCATCGACAAGGACCTGCTGCTGAGCCTGATGGACCGCTGCAAGGCCCTGAACCTGTACCGCTTCCACAAGGACGGAATCTCCATGTACCTCAACGAGGGCGGCAAGATGAGCGTGTTTGTCCATGAGGGCTACGCCTCCGTCATCCGCACCGTGAACGCCTATTATCAGGCCAACCGGGACATGCTGTGCAGCGAAAACCGCAGCCAGCTCTTCCCCGCCGACAGGCCCGTCCGCACCAAGAACCATGAGGGCGTCAGCACCTACTACGGCGCGGACGCCGTCTCCCGCAGAAGCCTGGTGGCAGATAACTGCATCATCGAAGGCGAGATCGAAAACTGCATCGTATTCTCCGGCGTCCGGATCGGCAAGGGCGCCAAGGTCAAGGACAGTATCCTCATGCGCCGCTGCGTGGTGGGCGATAACTGCCAGCTGAGCCATGTCATCTCCGACAAGGCCTGCACCTATTCCGCCGGTACCGTGCTCACCGGCAACGAGAGACTGCCCATCGTGGTCCCCAAGGGCTCCACGGTCTGAACGGTCAATCCTTTGTCAACAATGTAGGGGCGACCCTTGTGGTCGCCCGTGCAGCCCCTGCGTTACCTTCCGGGAAACCGCAGGGGCCGCCATTTGAATTGGATAATGATCTTGCCGCGCCGGCTTTTCCCGGTGCGACAATTTGATTATATAAATAATAAATTAAAAAATCCTTTTACTGGAGGTATATTTACCCGTATGATTGGTCAGATTTCACGCGACGAAGTGCGCAGCGCCATTGAGGATAAGCTGTGCGCCCATTTCGGCGTCTCCGGAGAGAACGCCGCCGACGATCAGATTTTCCAGGCCACCGCAATCGTTATCCGCGAGATCATGAGCCGCCTTCTTGCGGCGGAGAATCCCACCCGCGCGGAAAAAGAGGTCCACTACATGTCCATGGAGTTTCTCATGGGCCGCAGCCTGATGAAAAACGCCTTCAACCTGGGCATTTCCGAGGCCGTGACCGGCGCGCTGGAGGATATGGGCCACAACGCCACCGACATTTTCGAGTGCGAGCCTGACGCAGGCCTGGGCAACGGCGGTCTGGGCCGTCTTGCCGCCTGCTATATGGACAGCATGGCCACCCTGGGCCTGGAGGCCACGGGCTATTCCATATGCTATGAGCTGGGCATGTTCCGCCAGAAGTTTGAAAACGGCCAGCAGACCGAGAGCGCCGACAATTGGCGCAGCGCGGCGGAGAGCTGGCTGGTCTCCAAGCACGACGAGGCGGTGGAGGTCCGCTTCGGCGGCCATATCTCCCCCCGCTGGGACGCCCTGGGCCGCTATCACGCGGAGCACACCGGCTATACCGCCGTCATCGCTGTGCCCCGGGATATGCTCATTGTGGGCTACGGCGGCAATGACGTCAATACCCTGAGACTGTGGGAAGCCCACAGCACCAACGATCTGGACATGTACCGCTTCTCCTCCGGCAAGTATGTGGAGAGCCTGGAACAGCGCGCCATGGCCGAGGTCATCACCAAGGTGCTCTACCCTGCCGACGACCATACCGAGGGCAAGACCCTGCGCTTAAAGCAGCAGTATTTCCTGGTCTCCGCCACCGCTCAGGACATCGTGCGCAAGCACCTGAAGAAGTGGGGCGATATCCGGAATTTTGCCCAGCACCACACCCTTCAGATCAACGACACCCACCCCACCATGATCATCCCCGAACTGATGCGCATCTTCATGGACGAGCACGGTCTGGGCTGGGACGAGGCCTGGGACATTGTCCGCAACAGCGTGGCCTACACCAACCACACCGTTATGAGCGAGGCGCTGGAGA
Source organism: Candidatus Limivicinus sp. (assembly GCA_051866735.1). Lineage (GTDB taxonomy): Bacteria > Bacillota > Clostridia > Oscillospirales > Oscillospiraceae > Limivicinus. The sequence goes on along the minus strand of JBJDXP010000014.1, from coordinate 7,030 downwards.
AATGGCCCCAGGACCTGGTGCAGAATCTGCTGCCCCGCCTGTGGGAGATCATGTGCGAGATCAACCGCCGCTGGTGCGACTATCTGGTGGCCAGCTTCGGCCAGGGCGAAAAGGTCGGCCGCAACCTGATCATCCGGGACGGCCAGGTGCACATGGCCAACATGTGCCTCGCCGCCTGCTATAAGGTCAACGGCGTCTCCCGTCTCCACGGCGAGATTCTGAAAAACGACCTGTTCAAGGACATTTACTCCATCCGTCCCGAGCGCTTCACCCATGTCACCAACGGCATTGACCACCGCCGCTGGCTGGCCCAGATCAACCCCGGCCTGCACGGCCTGATCTGCGAGCTGCTGGGCAGCGATGATTATCTGACCAAGCCCGAGCGCCTGGGTGAGCTGCGCGCCTTTGCCGCCGACAGTGAAGTGCGCCGCCGCGTGGGAGAGATCAAGCTGGAGAACAAGCGCCGCTTCGCGGAATTTGCCGTGAGAAACGACGGCTTTACCCTGAATACCGACGCCATTGTGGACGTACAGGTGAAGCGCCTGCACGAGTACAAGCGCCAGCTTCTGTGCGCCATGAGCATCGCCTCCCTCCAGCTTCAGCTCCACGACAACCCCAACATGGATTTCCTGCCCCGCACCTTTGTCTTCGGCGCCAAGGCCGCTGCGGGCTACAAGACCGCCAAGCGCATCATCGAGCTGCTGCTGTCCATGTCCAAGGATATCAATAACGACCCCCTCTGCAAGGATAAGCTCCAGGTCTACTTTGTGGAGAACTACCGGGTCTCCGCCGCCGAGGCCATCATCCCCGCCGCGCAGGTGTCTGAGCAGATCTCTACCGCCGGCAAGGAGGCCAGCGGCACCGGCTGCATGAAGCTGATGATGAACGGCGCTGTGACCATCGGCACCCTGGACGGCGCCAATGTGGAAATGTACGAACGCCTGGGCGACGAGAACATGTTCCTCTTCGGCCTGCACACCGACGAGATCGAGGCGCTGCGCCGCAAGGGCTACGATCCCGCCGCCATCCACCGGGCCGACCCGGAGATCCAGCGCATCTTCAACCGCTTCAGCCAGGGCTTCTCCGACGGCAAGAGCTATTCCGACCTGGTCTCCCAGCTGCTCTACGGCGGCGACCAGTACATGCTGCTGGCGGACTACCGGGCCTATGCCGACTGCCAGAAGAAGCTGTACCAGCGTATCGCCGATCCGGACGAGCTTGCCCGCCTGGCCATCATGAACACCGCGGAGAGCGGCGTTTTCGCGGCGGACCGCGCCATTGAGGAATACGCCACCAATATATGGAACCTGAAATAAGACAGTACTCCGCCGTGGTCATCGGCGGGGCCAATATGGACATCTGCGGCAGTCCCGCGGGAAAATTGATCGCGGAGGATTCCAACCCCGGCACCGTGTCTGTCAGACCCGGCGGCGTGGGACGGAATATCGCCCATAATCTGTGCCTGCTGGGCCTGGACGTCAGCCTGATCACGGCGCTGGGCGGGGATATCTTCTCCGCCGGGCTGCTGGAGAGCTGCCGGGCCCTGGGCATGGATATGCGCATGGCCCGCAGTCTGCCTGAACGCCGAGGCTCCACCTATCTCTATGTCACCGATGAGACGGGGGATATGCACGTGGGCATTTCCGACATGGACATTGTTGAGTGCGTTGACTCTCAGTGGCTCAGCCGGCACATCGCCCGGATCAACCGGGCCGACGCCGTGGTGATCGACGCAAACCTGCCGGAGGAGAGCATCGCCTTTCTTGCGGAAAACTGCACCGCCCCCATGGTCGCCGATCCGGTGTCCACGGTAAAGGCTCTGCGGCTGAAAAGCATCCTGCCCAGGCTCCGCGCCATCAAGCCCAACGCCCTGGAGGCCGCTGCCCTCACCGGGGAGCAGGAGCCGGAGCGGGCGGCCAAAGCGCTGCTGCGCGCCGGGGTGGAGCAGGTCTATGTCAGCCTGGGGCCGGACGGCATCCTGGCCGCCCAGGGGGAGAGCCTGATCCGCCTGCCCTGCGAAAACCGGCCGGTGGTCAACACCACCGGCGCCGGGGACGCGGCCACGGCGGCCATCGTCTGGGCCGGGATCCACGGGCTTGACCTGGCCTCCACGGCGGCAGCCGCCCTCCGGGCCGGGGCCATCACTGCCGCCTGCCCGGACACCAACAGCCCGGAGCTGTCTCTGGACTTGAGTAAACGCTGAATAAATCGCCTGCGGCATCTGGCGGAAAATTTGCGCCCTGATATCGTCTTTTTTTCTTGCAATACACAAAGTATTCCTGCGAAAAAAAGCCTTCATCAGAACACAAATTTTCTCGCGATCTGCTCTTTCCGATTTAATCATCGTTTACTTGAATTGATGGCAGATAAATTCCAGCATATGTAAATTAAGACCGGATTTTGTCAAAATTACACGAAATTCGGTCTTTTTTATCGCAAATACTTTAATGATTTTGAGCGTTAACAATTTAAAACGCCAAGAGTATGATAAGCACACTTCCTGAAAATGAGGTATGGAACATGACTAAGGCTTAGGCACAGATGAACACTTCCTGCACCGCCGCAAACGGTGCCGGTTTCGCTGTGCGCGCCTTCGCTCTTATATTGATTCTTGTGGGCATCGCTCTGGCGGTGTCCATTATTATTTGCCTGGACAGCCTTCTGGCTCTGGGCCTGATTCTTGTCGTCATTATTCTGGGCGCTCTGGGCGTCCGTAAATGTAAACGCTGTCGAAGGACGGTGGGATAGTCATTTGTCACATTGGATGATTACCGGCTCTGTCTTTTCAGACAGGGCCGGTTTTCATATATACACACCCCACACCCCAGCAAAAAAGAGAAAACAAGGAGAACAAAAAATGAAGACCAAGATGAAAAAGTTTGTATGTATGGCCCTTGTCATGGTAATGGCAATGGCATGTTTAGCCGGATGCGGCAGCAGCGCTCCCGCCTCCGAAGGCGGCTCTCAGGCAGCTTCCGCCGATACCATTAAGATCGGCTGGCTGGGACCTCTCACCGGCGGCGTTGCCCGGTATGGCGAAGCGGTCAAGGGCGTCAGCTTTGACGTTGATCAGGGCGAGATCGTCACCCTGATTGGCGCAAACGGCGCGGGGAAATCCACCATTCTGAAAACCGTCTCCGGCCTTTTGAAGCCCAAAAGCGGGGAAGTGGATTTTATGGACAAAAAAATCAGCGGCACAGCCCCCCACAAAATCGTGGAACTGGGTATTGCCCATGTCCCCGAGGGCCGGCGCATCTTCACCAAAATGACTGTAGAGGAGAATCTGGAGATGGGCGCCTTTACCGCCCCCAGCGCCTCCGTGGAGGAGGGCAAGGAGCAGGTGTTCCAGCGCTTTCCCCGGCTGAAAGAGCGGCGGAAGCAGACGGCGGGTACCCTCTCCGGCGGCGAGCAGCAGATGCTGGCCATGGGCCGGGCTCTGATGTCCAAGCCCAGTCTGATGATGCTGGACGAGCCCTCCATGGGCCTTGCTCCCATTTTAGTGGAGCAGGTGTTTGATATCATCCGGGAGCTCCACGAGGCGGGCACCACCATTTTGCTGGTGGAGCAGAACGCGCAGATGGCGCTGTCCATCGCCGACCGGGCCTATGTGCTGGAGACCGGTAAGATCAGCCTCTCCGGCACCGGCAGGGAACTGGCCGAAAGCGAGAGCGTCCGCAAAGCTTATCTGGGCGGATGATACATATAAGATATGATTATCATATTTTAATAGTATAACCGTTTGACTTGACAGATGTTAAAATCAATGTTATTCTTCATAAAACAGAACCTGGAGGCATGCTTTTGATACCTGCAGAGAAAAAGATTGAGAGAATGGTGAATGTCGCCCGTCTGTATTATGAGCAGAATATGACCCAGAACGAGATCGCAAAGAAGTTGGGTATCTCCCGTCCTCTTGTGAGCATCCTGCTCACCGAGGCCAGGGCCTGCGGCGTTGTAACCATCACCATCAACCGGGTTGAAGACCTCTGTGCGCCTACTGCGGAAAGACTCTGTGAGGAAGAGAATACTTAAAAAATAGCTGGCCGGATCATGCAAAGACGCAGATTCTCTTGTTTTTCTTTGTGTGGTCCGGTTTTTTCCTGTTGTATTTCACTTTTTCGCAGAATCTTCCGCAGACAGGGCGGGGAAAACACAGCATTTTAACGATTTGACAATTTACTATTGCAAAGCGCTTTGTTTTCATGTAAAATAAATACATTGGTAACATTGAAACAATTGGAAGAAATTTTTATTTCATTCATTGTTATGTAAAAAATATTTACTGGAGGTAAATTTTATGAAGAAAAAGTTTGTTGCAGTGCTTCTGGCACTGTGCATGGTTCTGGCGCTGTGCGCCTGCGGCAGCTCTTCCGCACCTGCAGAATCCGCTGCTCCCGCGGAATCCGTAGCACCCGCAGAATCCGCAGAATCCGCCGCTCCTGCAGACGGCGGCCCCAGCGAGAGCCTGACCTTTGTCACCGGCGGTGAGACTGGCACCTACTATGCCTTCGGCAGCGTTATTGCCCAGTATGTCTCCGCCAACACCAACCTGTCCATTACGGCAGTCTCCGGCAATGGCTCCAAGGCCAATGTGGAAGACATGGACGCCGGCTCCTACGAGCTGGGCTTCTGCCAGTCTGACGTGATGAGCTACGCCCACGACGGCACCAACATCTTTGCCGAGTCCGGCGCTGTTGACAGCTTCTCCGCTGTTGCCGCTCTGTACATGGAGCAGGTGCAGATCGTCACCATGAATCCCGACATCAAGACCGTGGAAGACCTGCGCGGCAAGAGCGTTTCCATCGGCGCACAGGGCTCCGGCGTGTACTTCAACGCCGTTGACGTTCTGGGCTGCTACGACATGACCATCGAGGACATCACCCCTGTTTACCAGAGCTTCGGCGACAGCGCTGACAGCCTGAAGGACGGCAAGATCGACGCAGCCTTCATCGTGGCCGGTGCTCCCACCACCGCCATCACCGACCTGAGCACCAGCGGCCAGGTCTACCTGGTCAGCCTTGACGACGAGCACATCGACAAGCTGCTGGCTGCATCCCCCTACTACAGCAAGTACACCGTCGCTGCTGACACCTATGGTATGCCCGAGGACGCCCAGACCGTCGCCGTGGCCGCAATGGTCATCGCCCGCAACGACGTCTCCGAGGACGCCATCTACACTTTCGTCTCCACCATTTTTGAGAACGCCGATCAGCTCCAGCACGGCAAGGCCGCAGAGCTGGATCTGGAGTTTGCTTCCAGCATCACCAGCGTTCCCTATCATCCCGGCGCTGCTCGCTACTTTGCAGAGAAGGGCATTGACGTAGGCTGAGTTTTCGGACAAGCCCGGCTTGACGTTCGGGTAAATATTCGTCCAGAACTGACGAAAAACTACGGCGTATTATCCGCGCCGTAGTTTTTCGGTCATTTTCAAGACTTTTCTTTGCGACATCTTTACAGGGAAAAACCCTGTCTGAACTTGTCGGTTTTCCTGATTCGGGATAAAATATACTTTGTTTTTCTTCGTTGATCATTCTGACGAAAGGAGCATCCTTAATGTCCCCTGAGCTTAAGCAAGACACACTGCCGGAAGACCCCACTGCAGTTGGTTCCGCCAAAGACGTAGAGGACCTGATGCGCAAATACGATAAAGAGTCCAACACCCGCATCTGGGAAGGCACTCCGGCCGTTATTGTGCGCATGGTCATGGTTTTCTTCTCCCTGTACTGCATCTGGTCTACCCTGTTCAGCGTGGCCGCTCTGGAAAAGCGGCTGACCGCCTTCCTGGCGCTGCTGGTCATCATGGGTTATCTGATCTATCCTGCCAGCAAGCACCATGTGCGCCATAACTATATTCCCTGGTACGATTTTGTCATCATGGTGGTGGGTGCTTCCTGCTTCCTGTACTACTTCTTCAGCTATGACTCTCTGGTCATGGTGCTGACAAGCGCTTCCAGAATGAGCACCCTGCAGGTGGTCATTGCCATTGTGGGCCTGCTGAGCCTGATGGAGCTGTGCCGCCGCTGTGTTGGCCTGCCGATCCTGTTTGTGGCCGGCGCCCTGCTGATTTACACCTTCTGCTCCAAGGTGGGTACGAGCATTGGCCTGAAAGGCGTTATGTACAAGCTGTTCTACACCACCAACGGCATTATGGGTACGCCTGTGCAGGTCTGCGCCAAGTACATTGTTGTGTTTATCATCTTCGGCGCCTTTCTTGAACGGACAGGCATCGCCGCCTTTTTCATCGACCTGGCCAACTCCCTGGTGGGACGCTTCTCCGGCGGCCCGGCCAAGGTGGCGGTCATCTCCTCCGCCCTGTGCGGCATGGTGTCCGGCTCCTCTGTGGGCAACACCGTGACCACCGGCTCTGTCACCATCCCCATGATGAAAAAGACCGGCTACAAGGGCGAATTTGCCGGCGCGGTGGAAGCGGCAGCCTCTACCGGCGGCCAGATCATGCCCCCCATCATGGGCGCGGCGGCCTTCCTGATGGCGGAGTATATGAATATCACCTACGCGGAAGTGGCGCTGCGCGCTATTCTGCCTGCGGTGCTCTATTTCGCCGGTATCTTTATTGCGGTGCATCTGGAGGCCAAAAAACTGGGGCTCAAGGGCATCAGCAAGGACCAGCTGCCGGTATTTACCCGGCTGATCCGGAAGATCTATCTTCTTCTGCCGCTGATCGTGCTGGTGGCGCTGGTTACCACCAACACCCGCACCATGCAGTTTTCCGCCAGCATCGCCATTCTGGTGACTGTTGTGGTGAGCCTGTTTGACAAGGACAACCGCATCACCCTGAACAAGATCCTGGAGGCGCTGGAAGCCGGCGGCAAGGGCACCATCACCGTGGCTGTGGCCTGCGCCATGGCCGGTATCATCGCTGGATGCATCACCGCTACCGGCCTTGCCTCCAAGCTGATCACCATGGTCATCTCCCTGAGCAACTCTGTGCCCTTCATCAGCCCCACGCTGGTGGCGCTGTTTCTGACCATGATCTGCTGCATCATCCTGGGCATGGGCGTGCCCACCACCG
>JBJDXP010000013.1:0-22464 GCA_051866735.1 Candidatus Limivicinus sp. | reverse complement strand
GTTTCCTCCATTATACAGATATTCGGGGATTTTGAAAAGTTTTTTGACAGACTGTAAGGTCCGCATCACCTGGTGATGCGGACCTTTTTGCTGTCTATGGCTCACAGGAGTTTTTCCATCTCGTCCACCAGCTCGCCGAAGAGCTGAAGGGCGGAGTTGACCGGGTCGGGAGTGCTCATGTCCACGCCGGCGATCTTCAGCAGGGAGATGGGATCGCTGCTGCCGCCGCTGGAGAGGAACTTCTTGTAGTCGGAAACGGCAGTCTCGCCCTCGCTGAGGATGCGGTTGGCAATGGCCACGGCGGCGGAGAAGCCGGTGGCGTACTGGAACACATAATAATTATAGAAGAAATGGGGGATGCGGGCCCACTCCAGGGCGATCCCGTCATCAGACACCATATCCGGGCCGAAGTACAGCTTGTTCAGCTCGTGGTACTTGGCGGAGAGGGCGTCGGCGGTCAGGGCCTCGCCCCGCTCGGCCATGCGGCCGATCTCCAGCTCAAACTCGGCAAACATGGTCTGGCGGTAGACCGTGCCCTTGAAGGAGTCCAGGAAGTGGTTGATGAGATAGGCCCGCTGCTTTTTGTCCGTGGTCTTTGAAAGCAGATGGCGCATGAGCAGCACTTCGTTGCAGGTGGAGGCCACCTCGGCCACAAAGATGACGTACTCGCTGGTGCTGACGGGCTGGAACTTGCAGCTGTGGTAGCTGTGCAGGGCGTGGCCCATCTCATGGGCCAGGGTGAACATGCTGTCCAGGGTGTCCTTGTGGTTTAACAGCACATAGGGGTGGGGCCGGGAATTGCCGGAGGAATAGGCGCCGCCCCGCTTGCCTTCGTTCTCATAGACGTCGATCCAGCGGTTATTGAAGCCCTCCTTCAGCAGGGCAACATAGTCTTCGCCCAGAACCTGCAGGGCCTCCAGCACGGTCTCCTTGGCCTGTTCATAGCTGATCTTCTCGGCGGCGTCGGCCACAATGGGGGTGTACACGTCGTACATGTGCAGCTCGTCCACGCCCAGCATCTTCTTGCGCAGGGAGACATAGCGGTACATCTTGTCCAGATTGGCGTGGACCGCCTCGATCAGGTTCAGATAGACCTCCTGGGGCACCTCCGTCTCATCCAGAGCGGCGGCCAGGGTGTTGGGGTATTTCCGCGCCGTGGCGAAGAAGCGGCGCTGCTTGAACTCCGCGTCCAGAGTGGAGGCGATGGTGTTTTTAAACTCGCCCAGGCGGTCATAGTAAGCGTCAAAGGTGTTTTTGCGCAGTACCCGGTCGCTGCTTTCCAGCAGAGGGACAAAAGAGCCGCTGGTGAGCTGATGCTTTCCGCCGTCCTTGTCCTCCACCTCCGGGAACTTCAGGTCCGCGTTGCGGAACACGCTGCCGATATTGTCCGGGCTCTGGGCCATCTCGCCCGCAGCGGCCAGGAGGGTCTCCTCTGCCGGTGTCAGAATGTGCTCTGCCCGGCGGCGGATACGGTACAGGCTGCGGCGGTAAGTCTCCAGCTCAGGCTGGGCAACAAAGAACAGGTTCAGGGTATCCTCGGGGATGGCCATGATCTCCGGCGTAGCAAAGGCCGCCGCGCTGGAGATGGCCACCAGGGTGCTCATGGCCTTGCCGCGCATGTCCTGATACACGCTGTTGCCCTGATCCTGATCGTTTTTGCAGCTGGCATAGCCGTACAGGGGAGACAGGCGAAGCTCCACCTCGTCCTCCAGACGGAAGAAGGAAAGCAGCATCTCCGCACTCTCACCCAGCTTGCCCTGGAAGGCGGCAATGCGCCCGGGCATCTCCTTCAGGGCCTCGTTCTCCTTGTACCAGGCCTCGTCACTTTCAAACATGTCGCCCAGGTTCCAGGTAAGTTCCTCGGGAACCTCGCTTCTTTTGGGAATTTTATTTTCTGCCATGGATAGACCTCCGTTGTTGTTTCTGAAATAACAGGTATATTATACCACAGTATTGCGCTCCTTGCAATTGCCGCCTTTCCTTCGAATATACTGGTAACAAAAAAACGAAAGGATGATCCAATGGAAATAGTTATTGTACGCCCGGGGGACAGTCTGTGGAGCATCGCCGGCCGCTACGGCACCAGCGCGGAAGAGCTGGCCCGCATCAACCAGCTCAATGACCGCTCCCGTCTGGTGCCCAAGCTGGCGCTGCTGGTCCCCTCGGCGGAGACCGGCAGCCGCCCGGGGATCGAGGTAAACGGCTATGCCTATCCCAACATCGCCCAGAGCGTATTGAACGAGACCCTGCCCTATCTCAGCTTTCTCTGCCCTTTCAGCCATCATATGACCGCCAGTGGGGAGCTGATCCCCATCCCGGACAGCGCCATGGTGGACGCCGCCCGGGCAAATTCGGTGGCTCCCCTGCTGACCATCACCAACCTGGGCGAGAACGGCGGCTTCTCCGGCGACATCGCCCACGCAGTATTTACCGATCAGCAGGTGCAGGACCGGTTTTTTGAAAACATGTTTTCCGCTCTGCACCAAAAACCCTATTACGGCGTGAATTTCAACATTGAGTACGTCTACCCCTACGACCGGGACAGCTACAGCCAGTTTCTCCGCCGGGCCTCCGAAGCCCTCCACGCCCAGGGCTATTTTCTCAGCACCGCCATTGCCCCAAAGGAGAGTGACGCGCGGGAGGGCCTTCTCTACACGGCCCATGACTACGGGGCCCACGGTCGCTGGGCCGACCGGGTGATCATCATGACCTATGAATGGAAGAGAATAATACATACGCCGAAAACCTTGAAATAAAGGGGTTACGAGGCAATATTTGCATTATTTTAATCTAAAAACAAGCTAACCACAAAAGCTCAACCGTGTTGCTTCTCAAGTATTCCAGCTGCGAGGAAAACTGAGCGTATCTATCAAATAACAATATATTTTGGGAGAAATAAAGGTGTGAAACTGTGCGCTAATAATTCTTTGATGAATTTTCTAGCTTTTCTATTGATAGAGGGGACATGCCGTGAGGTATGGTCCCTTTTTGTTTCCCGAAATACATTTCACGGTGAAACGCTTTTTCTACCATTTCACCCTGAGATTTATACGGCAGTCTGGTGAGCAGCATCCTCATCAACGGCGTCAAGGAGCCGGTAATTCTGCGCCTCATGGAGAACGGTGAGTACCAGCTTGTGGCCGGGTACAGGCGCAAAAGAGCGGTGGAGCTTGCCAAGCTGCAGGAGATCCCTGCTCTGATCTATGACATGACAGAAAAAGAGGCTCTGGAATACCGGGCTAAGGCCACTAAAGACCCCAAAACGCCGATACCCGGAAAACTCATGGAAGAGGAGGAAAAAGCGAAGGCCGACTCTCCCACAAAAGCAGAGGACAAATCCGGGGAAAAAGCAGAGGAGCCTGCGCCACCCACCGCCCAAGGTGGTGGAAAAGCCTAAGCCTGTTGAAACGATAAAGGAACCGGCACCGCCCATGGCCCCCACAGGTCTCCCCAAATCCCCGGATATTCCTGCGCCGCCCAAACCGGGCAATGTTGTCCCATCCGTCCCGCCTGCACCGGAGAGGAAAACGGAGCCTGCTCCCAACACGGCAGCCATAAAAGCAGCTCAAACGCAGGACAAGGAAAACAGCTATGTGACCAAGGTCATCCTCACCGGGGACAGGCGGAGAAAATACTTCCCTGATGTGAGCATGACGCCCCGCGAGATCGAGGACAGCGTTTACGATGCGCTGGAAGAACGCCGACAGCGGCAGGCGGAAGGGATTGCGTCAGCGAAGGCCAGGGGCGTACGGTTTGGCAGACCGACGCTTGACACGCCGGAGCTTTTTAAAAAAATCGTATATTTATGGGAAAAAATAAACATCCAAGAAGCTCTCGAACAATGTGGAATGACTGAATCCACATTTTACCAGAAGGCCCGGATATACAGAACGACGAAAAAATGAGTTGTAAAATATTGCATTTTGTGATTGTTGATGAAATCCGTTTCCTTTCCTCGCCAAAACGAATAAAAAACAAATTATTTTGCGAAACAAGCAAAAAAACGCTTGCTTTTCCCAGGGACATGCATTATAATGTTCTCTGTAAATTAATTGTTATAAGGTGTACTTTTTGATTGATGTCCCTTCATAAGAGATATCCGGTAAAAGCGAAGAAGGTGTTACGTGAAAGAATATAAGAAACCGGAATACCACCTTGTTCGTAATCCAGACGGACTAAGCGGCGATGAAATTGCAAAGCTGTCGGAGGACGAACTGACCAGATATCTTGATAATGACAGCTATCGACAGGGAAAGAAAAAATATCGCATCAGACCAGGGTACATACTGCGGGAGATTGCAGGAGAATATGCGATCATCCCGGTTGGAGCGGAGCGGAATAGTCTGTTGGAGAATTCTATGATGGCTCCCAATGGTTCGGCAGTTTTTATCTGGAAATGCTTCGAACAGGCCAGCACCATAGAAGATGTTTTTATCAAATGTCTGATGGAATATGACGTGACGGAGGAAGTGTTACGAAAAGAGCTTATTATGTTCGTGACAGAGGCGTTGGAGTATAAGATTTTAGAGGAGGCAGAGGAAAATGAAACAAGTATGGGAAAAACCAAGAATTGAGGTTCAGAAGTTTATTCCGAATGAATATGTAGCAGCATGCTATAAAATCAATTGTACGACACCGAATGGAAATAGCAAGTATTATTATCTGTACGATGACACTAATGGCAATGGTGTATGGGACAATAGTGATGAACTACTTTATGGAAATTGGTTTGGGTTTACTGGTTGTAATAGCTGGCATAAAGGAGTAATCCGTGATGAGGCACCTACGGCAAATGGGTTTGTTACAGATGGAACGAATACGGCCTCGAATAGATCAGACGCTGTTTTTTGGTGGTATGAAAAGTTTTATAACGGCAGCGTTAATTACCATGTTATGACGCCGGGAAATGAAAACTATGAAACAAATCCTAATGCATCATAATGATAGTGTATAAATGGCGGTTATAGACGGATGATCAGTGATGGTCATCCGTTTTGTTATAGAAAGGGAAAAATGAAGCCGATTGAATATCAGGGAAGTATTGAACAGGTGCTTTGTGAAAAAGCGACACTTATGAACAGCCCTATCAATGGGATACTGGAGCTGACACCATTATGCAACATGAATTGTGATATGTGTTTTGTGCGGCTTACTCCGAATGAAGTGATGGAAAAAGGCGGGTTACGCAGAGGGGCAGATTGGATTTCTTTAGCAGAGAAGATGATCCGGGCCGGAACCCTGTTTGTTCTGCTGACTGGTGGAGAGCCGCTGCTTCATCCGGATTTTCGTGATATCTATCTTGCACTAAAGCAGATGGGAATGATTTTGACTATTAATACGAACGGGACTCTCATTGATGAAGCATGGGCTGATTTCTTTGCGCAGCATCCTCCCAGAAGGATCAATCTTACTTTGTATGGAAAAGATGCAGCAGATTATGAAAATCTTTGCCATTATTCGGATGGTTATAAACGAGCAGAAAAAGCCCTCACGCTTCTTATGGAACGTCATATAGATGTGAAGGTCAATGGAAGTATCACCCCAGGGAATATAGAAAGTCTGGAAGAATTGTGTTCTATTGTGAAGTCTCTGGGTACAGCATGGAAATTTGATACCTATATGTATCCGGCATCCAGAGAACGGACGGTTGATTTTGACAAGGAATCCCGCCTTTCACCGGAAATCGCTGCAAGAGCCAGAGTAAAGATAATGCAGGAAAAAGAACAGGATCAGTTTGTACAAACGGCCTCTGCTTTATTGGCTAAGGGGAGTACATCCGCTGGAAATGAGATTCCTCTGCCAATACAGTGCCGGGCTGGAAGAAGTTCTTATGTGATTAACTGGCAGGGGATGATGCGCCCCTGTATTATGCTGACAAAACCGGAAGCAGATGTATTCCAAAAAGGTTTTTCCGCGGCATGGAAGGAAATCACAGAGGAGGTTTCTAAGATACGGTTAAATGCTAAATGCAGTGCCTGTACCATGAGGGAAGTCTGTCAGAGTTGTGCTGCCTGTGCATATTCGGAAACAGGAGCCTTTGACGGTGTACCAGAATATATGTGTCGATATACAAAAGAAACACTGCGGTTGTTGAAAGAACAGATAGATCAAATTCAAGAGGCAGCACATGATTAAATTATTTCAAATCGGAGGTTTTTGTTTTCAAATTATTAGCGATGAAAGCATAACAATTCCTGAAAATTTTTTAAAGTTTCAAGTTACAGATGCGAAAAATTTATCATTTAGCTATCACTTTATCTTAAGTGATCTAATTGATATGCCAGAGGAAGAAGTCTTGACGGTAAGAGAGGATCTGATTGTGTATAAAACAATGCATGGTGAAGGACGTTTGATGTGTGTTAATGGAATGCAGATATATGCCAATTATCAAGAAAAGGATGTTCATTCTGCTGAGATCGTTGTGAATAAAGAAATGATGAGCGATCCGGTAGATACTCTTTTTACTTCGTTATTCGCTTTAGAGCGAAGGATGATCTCTCATGGAAGTCTGATCCTGCACTGTGCGTATATGGAGTATCGCGGAAAAGGGGTCTTGTTTTCCGCCCCGTCCGGAGTCGGAAAATCCACTCAGGCAGAGCTTTGGGAGCGGTACCGGGGCAGCCAGACGATCAACGGAGACCGGGCGTTGCTGCGAAAAAAAGATGGCGTCTGGTATGCCTGTGCCTGGCCCGTTTGCGGTTCTTCCGGAATCTGCAAACGGATGGATGTTCCGATCCATGCGATTGTGATGCTTCAGCAGGGGCAAAAAAACATGGTTGTCCGATTGTCACCAGGAAAAGCATTCGGGCAGATCTATCCGCAGATTACCATCAATCAGTGGAATCCGGAGTTTGTCCAGGCTGCCATGAATGGGATCGAAGACCTGATCCTGCAGGTTCCGGTCTGGGAGCTGACCTGCGATGTCAGTGAAGGTGCCGTACAGTGCCTGGAGGACGTACTGTTCCCTGAACATGCGGCGGGGAAGAAATGAGGGGACTGGAAAAGCGGAAAGGTTGATGAAGTATTTTATACATGAAGGATATCGGACATATCGCACAAAATTTAGGAAAAACAGGAATATCCATAGAAAAGATCGCCAAAGTCCTTGAAGTGGATATCCATATCGTAGTGCAATGGCTGAATGAGACGGGGATCAATCCAAGGGAATACAAGGATATGCTCTATCAGCGGCAGATGGATGGGATCGCTGCGGCAAAAGCCAAAGGCATAAAATTTGGACGCCCGAGGGTTGAGCCGCCGGATAATTTTGCAGAGATTGTAAATACATTGGAAAATAAGGTGATCACTGCAAAAGAAGCGATGCAGCCGAAGCTGAAGAAAAAATTTTCGGGGATTTCTTGAAATGGTATGATACAGCGTATAAAAATCGAAAGAGGATATTTGGTAGCACAAACGCCCTTGTTAGGGGAAGACCCCTAAAACCCCATACGAAATGTGTTTCATGGTGAAACGCATTTACAAAAAAGCAGTCCACGAAATGAATTGCACCCCATTTGTTAGACAGTATGCTATACTATCTAACAAGTGGGGTGTTTATTATGCCAAAAGGAGTACCAAACAAAAGGTATACGCCAGAATTTAAGAAGCAAGTCGTAGAGACAATGCTCACGGAAAATCTAAGCTATGGCGACATTATGCGATGTGTTCATAAACAAAATCACCCATATTTGTAGTATAATTTAAGCACATAAAGGAAACGGAGAACAATAATGTGCTTTTTGCTTAGACATTATGTGAGGTCTGGCAGTGAACTTATACATTGTACAGCGGCCCATTCCCTGCTGTCGTTCTCCTCCTTTTCTGAGCCTTCCTGCATCATAAAAAAGAAAGAAGGATTCAGATATGTTCTATGTTTACCTGCCGGATAAGCAAGGCGGGATTCCCATTACGGCTGATCGGCGGCTCAGGAGCATCGGCGCTTCCGGACGGTACATCGGCTTTGACTATGCTGTATACATGATCGAACAGGTTGCGGATTCCCAGGAAAACATCCGGCTCATCACCAAGCGTCTGTACTCGGAGACAGCCAGGCACTTCGGCGTGAAGCCCCATTCCGTGGAACATGCGCTCCGGACGCTGATCAGCGCCTGCTGGACCCACGGGGACCGGGACGCGCTGAATGAGATCGCCGGAAGACCGCTTATACAGGCTCCAAGCAACGCGGAGTTTATTGACATGATGGCAGCATACATAAAGGGCATGAATTAATGGTAAGGAAGGACGAGGCTGCATCGTCCTTCTGACAAGTTGGCTTAATGCGTTTCACCGTGAAACGGATTAAAAGAGGAGAAAGTAATGCGCATACCGTCTTATATTACCAATGATGTCCGCTGTGTGATGTGTGGTGTTATTGTGCCAGAAGGGCGAATGGTCTGCTGGGCCTGTGAAGCCAAGGTATTGGAAGCAACACGGAAGAGCAGTAAGGGAAAGCCAAATCGTCGTTCGGTCAAAGCACATCGGGGCTGATGTGTTTTCGCGGATCGACGATCCGAGGAAAAATGAATAGGGCAGACAGATACGTTCTGTCTGCGTTGAGCCGTACAGCGGGTGCGCGAAGACAGGTCCCAGAGAGGAAAGAAAAGGGACGAGCGGGAAACACCGCGCTGTGAAGCAGCTTTGGCAGAGCTGCGGGCCAGGATGCGCAGACGGGAACAATGATACTTGCGTTGGCTACACGTCACAGAGTAGAACGCCCCGCCACAAGCATGGAGGGAGGCACGGAAAATCCTATGGAGCGGCTGGCCCGCCGCCGTCTGCTTTGCCTTTGAGAAATATCGTGATAAGAAATGATCCGCACAAAGTAAGGTGCGGATTTTGTCATATAAGGACATTTAATGCGTTTCACCGTGAAACGTATTTTTAACGTCAGGCATGAGTATGCTTTAGCGAGGTGATCAATATGGAGAATATTACTATGCCAGGCACTACGAAAGAAATCCAATTATCAAACGGGATAATGGCTGTTTTGCATTTTCAGTCAGAGTATCCGAGCTTACAGGAACGCATGGTCGAACTTCTGAATAAATACATGTTGAAAAGTGCCCAAATTTGACATAAAAATTGCAATTTTGTATAATACTTACGCAAATATTGTCTCGAAAGTTATTTTCGGCAGAAAGGATAAAGTATGACCTTTGTGCAGAATACGAAGATAGTGAGAGATGTCGTTTTTGATACAGAATGGAGGGTTGGAGAGTATAACCGTCTCAGCAAAGAAGATGGAGACAAGCCGGAAAGCGATAGTATACAGAACCAGCACAACATAAATCAAGCCCATATCGAATATTTACGGCGGCAGGGAGAAAATATTGTCTCTGTCAAGGTGTATTCTGATGACGGATTTGCTGGGGGAACATTTGACCGTCCTCAGTACAAAGCGATGATTCACGACATTGAAGCGGGGAAAATTAATTGCATCATATTTAAGGACAACTCGCGCCTTGGCCGAAATTATCCCGAGTTAGGAAAACTGATGGAAGAATACTTCCCGCAAATGGGGGTAAGGGTCATCTCTGTGCTGAATAATTTGGACAGTGTGAAGGATCCTCGCGGATATTGCAGCGCAATCGTGTCTTTTTCCAACATTGTGAATGATGACTACATACGTCAGTTATCAATCAAGATCAAGTCCACACTTGCAATGAAACGAGAAAAAGGAGAATTTACAGGAAACTACGCACCGTTTGGGTATGCAAAAGACCCTAATAACTACCACAAATTAGTCGTTGATCCAGAAGCAGCCCAAATCGTAAGGATGATCTTTGATTGGTACGAAAGCGGTATGTCAGTAATAGGGATAGTAAAAAAATTAAATTCATTGCAGATAGCGACACCCGGGGAATATAAAATACAGAATGGATGCAAAAGCTTTATCACCTACTCGAAAAATCATCCGCAGAAAAAAGCATGGGCGACATCCACCGTAAACACCATTTTAAAAAATGAGGTCTATATTGGCAATATGGTACAGGGAAAAAATAAGAGCGTATCTTACCGATCCAAAAAAATGGTGGCCGCAGATGAAAGCGAGTGGTCGGTAGTAGAAGGTACTCACGAGCCAATAATTTCCGACCAGCAGTTCCTCAATGTGCATAACCGGCTCCTACGGAGCACTCATGTGCCACACAATCGGGAAACCAGCTATCTGCTGTCCGGTTATATTAAGTGTGGTCAATGCGGACACACGCTTACAAGGAATGTGTCTTGCGGCATCCCCAGGTATCGTTGCCCAACACCAACAATGGCTCCAAACAAATGTCAGGCTGGTTCGGTAAAAGAGTCCGTTCTTGAAGAAACGATACTTGAAGCGCTGCAAAAGCAAATTCAAGAGCTTGTAGACGCGAAAGCTGTCATTGACCAGGCACGTACTGACAGTTCAAATGGAAGAAAGAAAAACGAGTATGAATCCGCAATTACAAAAGCTGAAAAAGAGCAGGAACGGCTTGTTGAGGCGAAGTTCACACTCTACGATCACTTTTCAAAAGGGATCCTTTCTGAGAAAGACTATCAGCAGTTTAGCAAAAAATACGATGATACTATTGCACAGTTAGATGAGGATATCAAGAGCCTGCGAAAGTGCATTGCGGATTTGAAAGAAGCTCGACGTCTGGATGATGAGTTTATCGCGTTTTTTGAAAAGTACGGAAATATTCAGAAGCTTGATCGTGATGTCTTAAATAGTCTTGTTGATCACGTGGTATATAATAGCCCAGAGCATGTAGAAATATTTTTCAACTTTTCAGCTTACTGCAATAAGATACATACGCTGGCCAATGTAGTCTCTGAAAGAGAGTCAACAGGGTAAAGTATAACCCCATTGGGGGAATAATGTCACAAAATACAAAAAAACTTCAAAAGACAGTTTTTAATACACAATTAAAGCGTAAAAAGACTATGTTTGAAGAAAAAAGCGAAAATTATACCAAAAACGAGCCTAAAATAACAACATTTATGTACTTTTAAACCCCATTCATATGAATGGGGCTATACCTACAGCGCACCCCAGGCCGTTTCTCCGGTGAACCGGATCCGGCGCGTATTGGAATACGCAGTGACAAAGATCCCCCCGGGAAAGATCCTGATGGGCTTTTCCAACTATGGCTACAACTGGAACCTGCCCTGGAAGCAGGGGGACGCGGCCCGGGTGATTGCCAACGCCGCGGCGCTGAACCTGGCAATCTCTACGGGGGCGGACGTGAAATTCGACCAGAACGCCCAGGCGCCCTTCTTCACCTATACCGACAGCTCGGGCCAGCGTCATGTGGTCTGGTTTGAGGATGCGCGCAGCGTCTATGCCCGGCTCCAGCTGGTGAAGGAATTCGGCCTTGCCGGGATCAGCTACTGGACCGTGAATCAGCTTTTCCGCCCCGGCCTGCTGCTTCTGCAGAGCATGTACAGCGTGGAGAAGATCATCTAAGCATAGTAAATCCCCCGGTTTTCACCGGGGGATTAGTGTTTCTGTGGGATTATTTTTTTTTGCTCTTGATATACTTGTCGATGCTCTTTGCGCCGGTTTTGCCTGCGCCCATGGCCAGGATGACGGTGGCCGCGCCGGTCACGGCGTCGCCGCCGGCGAAGACGCCCTCGCGGGAGGTCTGGCCGTTCTCGTCCGCCTCGATACCGCCCTTCTTGGTGGTGTTCAGGTTCTTGGTGGTGCTGCGGATCAGGGGGTTGGGGCTGGTGCCGATGGCGATGACCACCGCGTCGCAGTCCAGCACCCAGTTGGAGCCCTCCACGGGGACGGGCTTGCGGCGGCCCTTCTCGTCCGGCTCACCCAGCTCCATCTTCTGCAGCTCGATGCCCACCACATGGCCGTTCTCGTCGCCCTTGATGGAGACCGGGTTATTGAGCAGCATGAACTCGATCTCTTCGGGCTCTGCGTGCTCCACCTCTTCCTTACGGGCAGGCAGCTCGTCCTTGCCGCGGCGGTAGGTGATGTACACATGCTCCGCGCCCAGACGCTTTGCCACGCGGGCCGCGTCCATGGCCACGTTGCCGCCGCCCACGATGGCTACGCGGTTGAACTTCTTGATGGGCGTATCGTAATCGTCCCGGTAGGCCTTCATCAGGTTCACGCGGGTGAGGAACTCGTTTGCGGAGTACACGCCCAGCAGATTCTCGCCGGGGATGTGCAGAAACTGGGGCAGACCAGCGCCGGAGCCGATGAACACGGCCTCATAGCCGTCCTCGAACAGCTCGTCCACGGTCAGGGACTTGCCGATGATCACGTTGTTCTCGATCACGACGCCCATGGCCTTCAGGTTTTCGATCTCGGCGGCCACGATCTCCTTGGGGAGACGGAACTGGGGGATGCCGTAGACCAGAACGCCGCCTGCCTTGTGGAAAGCCTCAAAAATGGTCACGTCATAGCCCATCTTGCGCAGGTCGCCAGCGCAGGTCAGGCCCGCAGGGCCGGAGCCGATGACGGCGATCTTGTGTCCGTTGGATTCGGGCACGGTGACGGCGGGCTTATCCTCTTTGGCCATGTGGTAGTCGGCCACGAAGCGCTCCAGACGGCCGATGCCCACGCTCTCGCCCTTGATGCCTCTGACGCACTTGCTCTCGCACTGCTTTTCCTGGGGGCAGACGCGGCCGCAGACGGCGGGCAGGGAGTTTGTGGAGGTGATGATGTCGTAAGCGGCGTCAAAGTCGCCCTCGGCCACCTTGGCGATAAACTCAGGGATGCGCACGGACACCGGGCAGCCGGTGCGGCACAGGGAGTTCTTGCAGTTGAGGCAGCGCTTAGCCTCGTCCATGGCCATCTCGGCGGTGTAGCCCAGAGCCACCTCGTCAAAATTCTTGTTCCTTACCAGAGGATCCTGCTCCGGCATGGGATTTTTCTGCATCTTCATATTAGCCATTGCGTTTTCCTCCCGTCATTTTACAGATGTGCTGAGCGGCCTCATCCTGCTCGTCTTTATAGAAAGCGGCGCGCTTGAGGAGGGAGTCGAAATCCACCTCATGGGCGTCAAAGTCCGGGCCGTCCACGCAGGCGAACTTGGTCTCGCCGCCTACGATGACGCGGCAGCCGCCGCACATACCGGTGCCGTCCACCATGATGGGGTCCAGGGAAATGATGGTCTTGATCCTGTAGGGGCGGGTGACGTCGGCCAGGAATTTCATCATGATATCCGGGCCGATGGCGATGACCCGGTCAAACTGGAGTTTGCCCTCGGCGATATTGGCCTCGATCTCCCGCTGGAGGTACTGGGTGGTGAAGCCCTTTTCGCCGTAGCTGCCGTCGTCCGTGCAGATGATGAGCTTGTCGGAGGCTGCCTTCAGCTCTTCCTTCAGGATGACGATGTCCGCACTGCGGAAACCGGCAATGAAGGTCACGTCGATGCCCAGCTTGTGCATCTCCTTGGCGATGGGGTAGGCAATGGCGCAGCCCACGCCGCCGCCGACCACGCAGACCTTCTGCAGGCCGTCCATCTCGGTAGCCTTGCCCAGGGGACCCACAAAGTCGGAGATATAATCTCCCTCCTCCACCGTGTGGAGCATCTTTGTGGTGCGTCCGGCCGCCTGCACCATGACGGTGACGGTGCCCTTTTCCCTGTCCCAGCCGGCCACAGAGACGGGGACGCGCTCGCCCTGCTCATCCAGACGGAAGATGACAAACTGACCCGCCTGGGCGTGACGCGCTACCCGTGGGGCATGGATCTCGAAGAGGCAGATGGTTTTTGCCTCGTTCAGAAATCTTTTGGTTACGACCTTGTACATCAAAACACCTCAATTTTTATAGTTTTGTTCAGCTTGCTCTATTTTACTCTTCTACGGGGCTAAAGTCAAACCCTATTGTATGATAATAAACAAATTCAGCGCAAATCGTCCGGACCAGATCAGCGGCAAATCACGCTTCCCTTGCCTCCGTCACATAGCGGACCACATAGTCGGCAAAGCGACGTGTGGCGGGCCCGGCCTTCTCCCCGGCGGCGATGGCGATGCCGATGACGCGCCTGGCCTCCGGGATCAGGGGCAGCACCTGCACATTGTCGTGCCGGCCTTTGAGCAGCAGCTCCGGCATGATGCTCATGCCCAGGCCCTGCTCCACCATGGCGATGATGGCGTAATCGTCCTTGGTGTAAAAACGGACGTTGGGCTTTACCCCGGCGGCCTCCAGAGCCCGGCGGGCGTCGTGGTCGGAGCTTTGCAGCAGACTGATGAAGGGCTCCGTCTCGCACTCCACCAGGGGGAATTTGGGGTAGTTTTCAAAGCGGCTGCCCCTTGGCAATATGGCCAGCAGCCGGTCCTCCATCAGCGGGATACACTCACAGTCCAGCGCGCAGGGCACATTCACAAAGCCGATGTCGATGCTGCCGTCCTGGAGCCACTGCTCCACATCGTGATAGTCGCCGTTTAACAGCCTGAAATCCACCCGGGGGTAGTCCTGCTGGAACTCCTTCAGCAGCGCCGGCAGCCAGTGGACAGCCACAGAGGTAAAAGCGCCGATGCGGACAGTGCCGCTCTCCAGGCCCCGAATGGCAGAGGCCGTCTGCTTCAGCCGCTCCGCGCTGCCCAGCAGGTCCCGCACGGCCGGGACCATCCGCTCTCCCTCTCCGGTCAGTTTGATCCCCGCCCGGCTCCGCTTGAGAAGGGCAAAGCCCAGCTCCTCCTCCAGACTGTTGATGCTGTGGCTGACGGCGGACTGGGTGCAGCCCAGCTCCTCCGCCGCTCTGGTCAGGCTCCCCTGCTCCACCACGGTGATGAAGGCCTGATATTTCTGTATGTTCATTTCCCGTCCGCCTTTATATGAATTTCTTTCATGTTAATATGAATAAAATTAAGCACTTTAATATTATACGCAAAAAACAGCAAAAAGCAAGAGAAAAGCGCCCATTTGGCCCTTGTCTATTCCGACCATGGGTTTATACTTTTCACTATCCTCACAGAAAGGCGAGACAAACATGAACGCTTCTATTTACATTCTCATTTCCATTATCGTATACCTGCTGGGTATGCTGGCCATCGGCGCGTTTTACTCCAAACGCAACAACAGCTCCGCCGATTTTTATCTGGGCGGGCGCAAGCTGGGACCTATTGTGGTGGCTCTGAGTACGGAGGCCTCCGACATGAGCAGCTGGCTGCTGATGGGCGTGCCCGGTCTTGCCTATTTCTGCGGCCTGGCCGACGCCGCGTGGACGGTCATTGGCCTTGCGGTGGGTACATATCTGAACTGGCTGATCGTGGCCAAGCGGCTGCGCCGCTACTCGGTGAAGGTAGACGCCATCACCATCCCCGATTTCTTTGCCCACCGCTTCCGGGATAAGAGCGGCCTGATCGAGGGGATCGCCGCGCTGATCATCATCGTTTTCTTTGTCCCCTATACCGCCTCCGGCTTTGCCGCCTGCGGCAAGCTGTTCACCAACCTTTTTGACGTGGACTACATGGCGGCCATGCTGATAAGCGCCGCCGTCATCGTGGGCTACTGCGCAATGGGCGGCTTTATGGCGGCCAGCGTCACCAGCCTGATCCAGAGCATCGTCATGACCGTGGCTCTGGTGGTCATTCTGCTGTTCGGCATCAATGCGGCCGGTGGCTGGGCTGCCGTGATGGAAAACGCCCGGTCCATCCCCGGATACCTGAGCATGACCGCCAGCACCAGCATCAGTTCTGCCGTTCCCGGGAAATACGGTTTTCTCAGCATTGTCTCCACCCTGGCCTGGGGCCTGGGCTACTTTGGCATGCCCCATATTCTCAACCACTTCATGGCCATCAAGGACGAGGAGAAGCTGAAGATCTCCCGCCGTGTGGGCGAGACCTGGGTGGTCATCTCCATGACCGTAGCCATCATTGTGGGTATCGTGGGCTTTGCCATGAGCCGCGTGGGAGCCATCACCACCTTTGAAAGCTCCTCCGCCGCTGAGGCCGTCATTGTCCACATCGCCTCCCTGCTGGGGCAGAACGGCGTTCTGGCCGCCCTGCTGGCCGGTCTGGTGCTGGCCGGTATTCTGGCCTCCACCATGTCCACCGCCGACGCCCAGCTTCTGGCCGCCGCCTCCGCCATCTCCCACAACCTGCTCCAGGGCGTGTTCCACCTGAAGCTCTCCAACAAGCAGGAGATGTTCATCGCCCGCGTCACCGTGCTGGCCGTCGCGGTACTGGGCGTGCTCTTCGCCCGTGACCCCGGCAGCTCCGTTTTCGGCATTGTCTCCTTCGCCTGGGCCGGCTTCGGTGCGGCCTTCGGCCCCGTGATGCTCTTCGCCCTGTTCTGGAAGCGCTGCAACCGTTACGGCGCCCTGGCCGGGCTGGTCACCGGCGGCGCGGTGGTGTTTATCTGGAAGTATCTTGTCCGTCCTCTGGGCGGAGCCTGGAACATCTACGAGCTGCTGCCCGCCTTCATCGCCGCCTGCATCGCCATTGTGGCCGTCAGCCTGCTGACTCCCGCCCCCGAAAAGGCCATCGTGGAGGAATTTGAGTCCGTGGGCAAGTAAGCATTGTTATACGATAAACCGGTGATTTCCACCAAAGGAAGTCGCCGGTTTTCTTACATTCTGCTGTTTGACGGGAAAAAGCAAAGGTGTTATCATTAAATGAAAACCAAATTCCACTACAGGAGGAATTTACCATGCTGATCAACAACGCAAAAGTTTTTCGCGGCGGTCATTTTGAGACCGGCTCCATTGAATTTTCCCGGACCATCACCGGCTTCACCCCTGGCCCGGGCATCGACGTCAAGGGCGCCTATGTGGTGCCCGGCTTTATCGACGTGCATACCCACGGCGCTGCCGGGCTGGACGCCAGCGACTGCGCGGCGGAGGAGATCCCCGCCCTCTCCCAGTACTATTGCAGCCACGGCGTCACCTCCTTCTGCTTCACCACCATGACCATTCCGGAAGCGGCGCTGGTGCAGGTGATGAACAACATCCGGGGCTTTGCCCGGCCTGCAGACGGGGCCAAATGCGCGGGCGTACACATGGAAGGCCCCTTCCTCTCCTATAAGAAGCGGGGCGCGCAGGCGGCGGAGAATCTGCGTCTGCCGGATATCGACATGTTCCACCGCTTAAACGAGCTCAGCGGCGGGAAGATCCGGCTCATCACCGTGGCCCCGGAGCTGGAGGGCATGACGGACTTTATCCGCGAAGCCTCCAAGGTCTGCACCGTGTCTCTGGGCCACAGCACCGCGGATTTTGACACCGCCATGGCCGGTTTTGCCGCCGGGGCTACCCACGCCACCCATCTTTTCAACGGCATGCCTCCCCTCCACCACAGGGACCCGGGACTTGTGGGCGCGGCCTTTGCCGCCGGAGCCAGAGCGGAGCTGATCTGCGACGGCATTCATATCCACCCGGCCGTGATCCTGGCCGTGCACAAGATGTTCGGCGAGCGTCTGGTCATCATCAGCGACTCTCTGCGCTGCGCCGGTCTCACTGACGGGCATTACGACCTGGCCGGACAGCCCATCGTGGTGAAAGACGGCAAGGCCACCCTGCTGGACGGCACCATCGCCGGCTCCTCCACCAACCTGCTGGACGAGCTGAAAAACGTGGTGTCCTACGGGATGCCTCTGGAGGCCGCCGTCACCGCCATGACCGAGGCCCCCGCCCGGGCCATCCGCATGTTCGACTCCATTGGCTCCCTGGACGTGGGCAAATGCGCCGATCTGCTGGTACTGGATGAGGAGCTGAATCTGAAGGCCGTCTTTATCGACGGCGAACTGGCCTGCGGCAGTCTGGAATAAAGATAAACTGAGCATAAAGAAACCCCGCTGTTCACGAAAAATGAACAGCGGGGATTTTGTTTGTACCATCACAGTTTGGCTCTGAGCTTTGCGATGCAGTCCGGGCAGACATTCTTGCCCTTGAAGTTGATCACGTTCTTTGCGTTATCGCAGAAAATGCAGGTAGGCTGATATTTGCGGAGAATAATGTTATCTCCGTCAACATATATTTCCAATGCATCTTTCTCCGCGATGTCCAAGGTGCGTCGCATCTCGATTGGCAGAACGATGCGGCCAAGCTCATCGACCTTACGAACAATTCCAGTTGATTTCATTGCTTTTTTCTCCTTTTCCAATAGCTACACTCCAGCATTTGCATCATACCACCAATATTCGACAATGTAAATAAAATTTTTCATTTGCAACAAAAATTTAATATTTACATAAAAAGGATGGTGAATTTTTTGTTTTCGTTTTTACTTCTGGCTATATTTATATTATCAACGCTGTTTTCTCTTTTTTCGGGGACAAGCTTGGAAACCGGTTCCTCTTTATTCGCCGGGGCGGAAAAAGCCGTTGAATTCTGTCTTTCCGCCGGGGGCGGGATCTGCCTTTGGAGCGCGGTGATGGAAGTGATGGAGCGCTGCGGCCTTGCCTCGGCCCTGTCCAACGCACTCCGGCCCCTTCTGGGCAGGCTTTTTCCCCACGCCGCCGGGGACGGGCAAACCATGGCCGCTCTGAGCCAGAATGTGAGCGCAAACCTTCTGGGGCTGGGCAACGCCGCCACGCCGGCAGGGATCCGGGCGGCCAAAGGACTGGCCGGGCTGGGGGCGCAGGACGAGCTGTGTCTGCTGGTGGTGCTGAATACCGCCTCCATCCAGCTCATTCCCTCCACCATTGCGGCGGTCCGGGCCGCTCAGGGCGCCGCCTCGCCCTTTGACATCACCGCTGCCGTGTGGGTCAGCTCCCTGATCTCCCTGTGCGCCGGGCTGGGGGCCGCCGCCGCGCTGCGGCGGCTCTGGCGATGAAGCCCTTTCTGGACCTGATGGCCCCGGTGCTGATCTGCTGTGTCTGCATCGTTGCTGCTTTTCGCGGCGTGGACATCTATGAGGCCATGGTCTGTGGGGCAAAGAAGGGGCTGCAGGTGGTGCTGGACATTCTGCCCGCCCTGCTGGTTTTGTTTCCCGCCATCAGCCTGCTGCGCGCCAGCGGACTAATGGAGCTGCTGTGCCGTCTGCTCTCCCCGGTTTTCCGGCTTCTGGGCATTCCGGAAGAGACCGCCCTGCTCCTGCTGCTGCGGCCCATGTCCGGCAGTGGGGCCCTGGCCGCCGCCTCGGAACTGATTGCACAATATGGGGCCGATTCCCTGATCGGCCGCACCGCCGCCGTGATGATCGGCTCCAGTGAGACCACCTTTTACGTTATCGCCGTGTATTTTGCCGCTGCCGGGGTGAAAAACAGCCGCTGGGCCGTGCCCGCCGCCCTCTGTGCCGACCTGGCCTGCTTCATTTCCTCCGCCTGGATCTGCCGGATGCTGTGGGGCTGAACCCCGCAGGTTAAAGCCTTGGCATTTGTCAGATAATATGATAGAATAAATTATTCTGCTTAACTACAGGTGATAAAATGAAGCGTCTGTTTGATCCTTCTTCGGCAAAAAATTTTCTGATCGACATGGTTTTTACCATTATCGGCTCGGCGCTGGTGGGCGCCGCGCTCTCTGTTTTTATTGAGCCCAACGACATCGCCCCCGGCGGCGTTTCCGGTCTGGCTGTCGCTCTGGCCTATATCACGCCCATCCGGGTCAGTATCTGGACGCTGGCGCTGAACATTCCCCTGCTGCTCTGCGCCTGGCGCATTCTGGGGAAACGCTCATTAATTTTTACGCTGATCTCCACGGTGCTGCTGTCCGTATTCATTGACCTGAGCGCGGCCTTTCTCCCCGCCTATACCAACAATCCCCTGCTGGCCGCCTGCTGCGGCGGCGTGGTCACCGGACTTGGCATAGGGATGCTGTTTCTCCGGGGCATCAGCACCGGCGGCACGGACCTGCTGGCCCTGCTGTTAAAGCGGGTCTTTCCCAACATCCCCAGCGGCACGCTGCTGATGGTGATCGACGCCACCGTTGTGGCCATCGCCGTGCTCATCTTCCGGGACATTGAAGTGGCGCTGTACTCCGCCATCAGCATCTTCATCACCTCCAAGATCGTGGACGCCATGGCTCAGGGCGTGGATTACGCCAAGGTGATCTATGTGGTCACGGCCCGGGGCGACAAGGTGACGGAGGTGCTGAACACCTATACCGACCGGGGCTGCACCATCATCCCCGCCATCGGCGGCTACACCAAGGACAACAAGCAGATCGTCATCACTGTCACCCGCCGCAATGTCCTCTCCCAGACCCTGCGGCTCATCAAGCAGACGGACCCTGCCGCCTTTACCTTTGTGATGGACTCCACCGAAGTCCACGGCGAAGGCTTCAAGCTGGACGAGCTGAATTGAAAAAAGCTGTCATCCCAAGCAAAAGGATGACAGCTTTTCTTTGTGGTTTTCCTTGCAGTTCAGCTCAGGTTCAGCCGGTTTTTCAGGCAGTATGTGGTCAGCAGGTACAAAATCACGCCTTCGATCAGGGTGTAGATCATGGAACCCAGAGAGAGCTCCTGCAGCGTCGCCATGACAGAGCTGCCCGCCTCCACCGTTACGGTCATTGCCAAGCCGTCAGCGAAAATACCCAGAAGGGAGCTGACAAAAGAGAAGAAAAAGCTGATGGCAATGAAGAACACCACCGACAGAAGCACCTTGTTGTTGGAGAAGCTGTGGCCCAGAGCCATGGACGCGTAGAAGTGCAGGCAGACCGTCAGGGAACTGAGGATGATCATGGCCGCAAACTGCGCAATTGCGCCGGTAAGCTGCCAGGGTGTAATGGCGGTCTTTTCAAAGAACAGCCGCAGCATTTCGCTGAAGGAGGGCATACTGCGGAACATCTCGCCAAATTCGGTATAAGTGAGGGTGAACACTGCGACAAAAACCGCCGCGATGGCAATCATCCCCGTGGCCAGAAACCACACGAAGGAGACAATGAGCTTGGACCAGACGATCTCATGCACATTCACCGGCAGGGTCAGGGTGAGGTAGCCCTCGTCGCCCAGGACATTTTTATAAAAGCGCTGGATCATCACCACCATGGCCATGACGCCCATGGTAAACAGGCCCAGGAAAAAGGCAACGATAAACAGGCCGAACAGGATATCCAGCGCGCCGCTGTCTGTGTCCGCGATCCGCGTAAAGGACAGGTTGGCCAGCAGCGACAGTACCAGCACTACGCCGAACATGGGCAGCATAGTGCGGGCCGTGGCCTTAAACTCATGCTTCAACAGTTTTCCTAACATCTGAATACCTCCCTGAAATAGGCGTCCACGCTCTTGCCCTGCTGCTCCCGGATGTCGTCCACGGAGGAGCGGAGCACGATCTGGCCGTGGTTGATAAAGATCACATCGTCCAGCACCTGCTCCACATCGGCGATCAGGTGGGTGGAGATGACAACGCTGGCCGAGGGGTTATAATTCCGGATAATGGTCTCTAAAATATAGTCTCTGGTGGCCGGGTCCACGCCGCCGATGGGCTCGTCCAGCAGATAAAGCTCCGCCTTCCGGCTCATCACTAAAATCAGCTGTACCTTTTCCCGGGTGCCCTTGGACATCTGCTTGATCTTCTGCTTCGGTTCTATGCCCAGCTTTTCCAGCATCTCCCGGGCCTTGTCCGGCTGGAAATCTGCGTAGAAATCCGAAAACATATCCAGCAGCTTTTCTGCGCTCATCCATTCCGGCAGGCAGGGCCGGTCCGGCAGATAGGACACCTGGGCCCGGGTGGCCTTGCCCGGTCTCTGGCCGTTGATCAGCAGCTCTCCGCCTGTGGGCGCCAACAGGCCGTTGGCCAGCTTGATTAATGTGGTCTTGCCGCTGCCGTTTGGCCCCAGCAGGCCCACGACCCGCCCCGGCTCTATCGAAAAGCTCACATTATCCAGCGCCTGCACCTTGCCGTAGCGCTTGCAAAGGCTCTTACATTCCCATGTCGCCATTGTTTTTTTCCTCCTCTATACTCGCCTCAAGCAGCGAGAGTATCTCCTCTTTGGGATAACCCAAACGGCTCATTTGCGCCAGGAAGCTTTTGATCTCCCTTTCCGCAAGCAGCTTTTTTGCGCTCTCAATCACCTTTGTATCCTCCGTAACAAATCTACCGCTTGTACGCTGGGTGTATACCATGCCTTCCCGCTCCAGCTCCTGCAAAGCCCGCTGCATGGTGTTGGGGTTCACGCCCGCGTCCATGGCCAGCTCCCGCACCGGTGCCAGCCGTTCCCCGGGCAAATATACGCCCGACACAATGGCCAGCTTGATCTGGGCCACCAGCTGAGAATAGATGGGCAGGTCAGCGCTGAAAGTCCATTCCATACCGCACCTCCTGTGTATTATTGTATTAGCCGATTAATACAATAATACATCCAGTCTGATTTGTCAATAGTCAATTTCAAAAAATTTTCTTTCGTCCTAAAGGCAGTATCACCCATATTGCACTGCCGCCGCAGATGCGGCTGTTGGGCGCAACAAAGGCCAGACTGTAGACAAAGCTATCGGCAGTGTATAGAATTGCATGGGGAGAGCGCAGAGAGGGGACGGGAGTCCCCTTTCGGCGTTCAATCTATGCTTATTCAGGAGTATTTCTGAATACTCCTGAATAAGTCAGTCTGTCAAAAAACTTTTCAAAATCCCCGAATATCTGTATAATGGAGGAAA
>JBJDXP010000012.1:0-22602 GCA_051866735.1 Candidatus Limivicinus sp. | reverse complement strand
CGCCAATTCCCCGGTTTTAGCTTAGTTAAAACCGGGGTTCTTTGACAAGCTGAAAGTCCGTATCCCATCGGGGATACGGACTTTTTGCCATGCTTTTAGGTTTTCAGGTCAAGAAAATCCTTCCGGTAATCGACGCCGAAATACTCGGCCAGCTCCCGAAGCTGATCGTCATGGATAGTGTTGATCCGAGGAAAATGGGCGGTGAGCATATAGATCTGGGCAGCCTTCTCCACGGTCTCAATGAGACCGAAGGTCTCGTCCATGGTTTTGCCTGCGCCGTAGATGCCGTGCATTCCCCAGATCACCAGGCGAAACTCCTTCATCTTTTCCGCCGTGGCCTGGCCGATCTCGTTGGTGCCGCAGAGCATCCAGGGCAGCACGCCCACCCCGTCGGGGAAAACCACAATACACTCGGTGCACATCTGCCAGAGGGTGTGGGTGAATTTCTTCTCGTCCAGCTCATGGACATAGTTCATGGCCAGGGTGTTGGTGGGATGGCAGTGCATCACCACCCGGTTTCCCGGGTCAACGCTCAGCCGGGCCATGTGGCTCATCAGATGGGCGGGAAACTCGGAGGTGAATTTGCCTCCGTCCCTGAAGCCCCACAGCAGCTCGGCAGTGCAGCCGTCAGAGGCGATGCGGACAATGCCCAGGTTGTTCTCCGGGTCCCGGTCCACGTTTTTAAAGTACTTGCCCGTGCCGGTGACGATGAAGATTTTTCCCGTCAGCGCCGCTGCGTCAAAGCCCAGAGGGATAGTGCGGATCACATGATTCAGGTCGAGGAATTCGGCCACCTCCACCTCGTTCAGCAGAACACTGATATTTCCGCCGTTGCGTTCATCCCAGCCCAGGCGGTACATGTTGGCGGTGGTCTTTTTCATTTCCTCCACAAAGGGAGCAGTCAATATATCCTTCATGTTCTCAGCCTCGCTTGCTCAATACATCGTTTTCGTAATGCTTCACGCTCGGGAACCACTCGCCGTCGGCAGGCGCGCCGTAGCCCCGGCAGTACTGCTCCCAGACCTCCCCGAAGGGCAGGGTCTTCATCTCCTCCTGCAAAACCATCAGCTCCGTCCAGTTGTCCTCATTTTGGCGCTTTGTCAGATCAGGGGTACAGAGAGCCATCAGCAGGGCCTTCTGCACATTGCGGAAGCCCACCACCCAGGCGGAGATCCGGTTGATAGAGGCGTCAAAGTAGTCCAGAGCCATGTTCACCCGGCCCTCCAGACCGCCGCAGCGGACGATCTCCTTGCAGATATCCTTCGTCTCGTCATCCAGCAGCACCACATGGTCGCTGTCCCAGCGGATAGGCCGGGTGATGTGCAGGGCGATCTCCGGGAAGAAGGCCAGCAGTGCAGGGATTTTATCAGACACCATTTCCGTGGGGTGGTAGTGGCCGTTATCCATCAGGGGAATGCATTTCTCCTTATTCATGGCGGCGTAGCTCAGGGCAAACTCGGCAGAGCCCACGGTGTAGGCCTCCACGCCGATACCGAAAACCTTGCTTTCAATACAGGGCTTGACCTTGGTGAAGTCGTACGGCTCGGACAGGATTTCGTCAATGCTCTCCCGGTAGCGGACTCTCGGCCCCATGCGGTCGGCAGGGATGTCCTTGAAGCCGTCGCCGGTCCAGATGTTCATGACGCAGGGCTGGCCTAATTCCTCCGCAAGAAAATTGGAAATGCGGATGCAGGCTTTGCCATGCTCGATCCAAAACCGGCGGATTTCTTCGTCCGGAGAAGACAGGGTCAGGCCGTTGGCCTTGGGGTGAGAGAAAAAGGTGGGGTTAAAGTCGCAGCCCAGACCCCGCGCCTTACAGAAATCCACCCACTTTTTAAAATGCTTGGGTTCCAGCTTGTCCCGGTCGGCCCAGTCGCCAGACGCGAAAATGGCGTAGCTGGCGTGGAGGTTCATTTTCTTCATGCCGGGGCAGAGCTTCAGCACCATATCCAGATCGGCCATCAGTTCTTCCGGGGTTCTGGCCCGACCGGGATAGTTGCCGGTGGTCTGGATGCCGCCGGTCAGGGGCTTGGTGGGATCAGTATCAAAGCCCCGGACGTCATCTCCCTGCCAGCAGTGCAGGGCAAGAGGGACGGTTTTCAGCTTCTCTATGGCCGCGTCAGTGTCCACACCGATGGCGGCGTATTTTTTTCTCGCTTCCGCGTAACTCATGGAATTACCTCCATCTGTATTTTCAGGTTGCCCAGGGCCGTGGCCTCGATGGGCAGGGCGATGACCTGTTTCCCGGTGGCTTCTTCCGTCAGCCGGTTCAGAAAGGCGTTTTTCGCCCCGCCGCCCACAATGTACAGCTTTTCATAGCGCTTGCCGGTGTTTTTCTCCAGCTCCTCCAGGGCCTGCCGGTAGCTGATAGCCAGAGAACGGTAGGCGCAGCGGAAATAGTCGCCAATGGTGTGCAGCTTTCCCTCCGCCGCCCGGTCAAAGGCGGATTTCATGCTTTTGGGGGAGAGAAACGCCGGGGCGTTGGCGTATACCAGCAGGTCACAGGCGCTCTCATCCGCCGCTTTCACGATCTCCGGGAAGGGCAGAGCCGGGCACAGCTCCTTATGCAGCTCATTGACCAGCCACATGCCCATAATGTTCTTCTGGTAACGGTTATAGCCCACGCCGCCCTCGTTGGAGTAGTTGGCCTTTTCGCTGGCCTCATCGGTAATGGGTTTGGGCGTTTTTACCCCTAAAAGCGACCAGGTGCCGGAGGAAATGTAAGGCTGATTGCCCTCCATGGGGATGCCCTCCACGGCGGAGCCGGTGTCATGGGTGGCGCAGAGGACGCAGGGAATGCCCTCATATTCGCCCAGCACAGTGCCCGGCTGGCTCAGCTCGGGAAACAGGTCCTTAGGATAGCCCAGCGCCTGAATGATCTCTTCGTCAAAGGCCCCGGTTTGGGCATTTACCAGCCCCGTGGTGGTGGCGTTGGTGTACTCCCGGGCCTTGACGCCGCAGAGCTTCCAGAGCAGGTATTCCGGGATCATCAGCAGGTCTGTTACGCCCTCCAGCCGACCCGACAGCTTGTCCGCGTAAAGCTGATAAATGGAATTGAAGGGCTGGAACTGGCAGCCGGTATGGCGGTACAGCGTCGAAAAGGGTATTTTTTCATGCACTTGGGGAATGATCGCTTCCGTGCGGCTGTCCCGGTAGGCATAGACTGGCAGGACTTCCCGCTCTCCCCGGAGCAGCACATAGTCCACGCCCCAGGTGTCGATGGAGAGGCTCTGAATGTGGGGAAACGCCGCCTTTGCCGCCCGGATGCCGTTTTTCACCTCCCGGAGCAGGGCCTCCATGTCCCAGACCAGATGGCCCGCTTCCTCATGCACGCCGTTGGGAAAGCGGTAGACCTCTTTTGTGTGAATCTCGCCCTTCTCCCGCCAGCCCACAATGTGCCGCCCGGAGGAAGCGCCGATGTCAATGGCTAGACAGGTCTTTCTCACGGTCTCACCTCTCAAAACGCCATGTTCCGGCAGTCAGGCGGCAGGGCTCCTGACCGGGCAGACGAAGCTCCGCCGTGCAGTTGGCGGGCACGGTAATTTCAAAAACAGTCTTTCCGCTTTCCCGGGTCCAGCCGCTCTCCACCCGGCCATAGACGCTGTCATAACTTGCTTTGGCATAAGTAAAGTGCCCGCCGGGGCGGGGGGCGATGGTGAAGTGGTTTTCGCCCTCCACCCGGATGCCGCACATGGTCTTGAACAGCCACTCACAGACCGCGCCCTTGGAATAGTGATTCAGGGAGGCGATGCCGTCCTGGGCCTGGGTCCCCTCCCAGGACTCCCAGATGGTACTTGCCCTGTTTTTCGGCATAAAGAGCCAACCGGGCATCTCCTCATTTTCAAGAAGTCTATAGGCGTATTCAATATCCATGTCTGCCAGCACATCCAGAATGAAGGGGGTGGAGAGGAAGCCCGTGCCCAGCCGCCATCCATAATGCTCCATGGCCTGGAGCAACCGCTTTTCGGCATAGTCCGTCTGCTTCTCGTCTAAAAGACGCATATACAGCGGTCGCACCAGCTTCGCCTGCCGGTCTGTATCCAGAGTAAATGCCTTTTTCTCCACCAGTTCCTGATAGGCTCTGCGGCAGCCGCCGGCGTATCGGCGATACTGTGCCGCATCGTCTTGTTTTCCTAAGTGCTCCGCTATTTCTTCCATATGCTCCATCACATAGCAGGTGTAAGCCGTAGATTCCTCGGGATGGGGGAATACAAAGTCTTTAATCTCAAAGCGGCGGACATCCGCCGGCTCCGCCCATTCGCCATAGGACTGACCACGGTTCGCCAGATACTTTTGATTTTCATGGGAAATGAAAATGGGAATACGCAGCAGAGTGAATCCGCCGCAGCGGTGCATCATAAAGCGTGCATAAGCTTTCATGCCATCATAGTACCGGGCAAGCACCCGGTCGTCGCCATAGCGTTTCCACATCCGGTATGGCAGCAGGACGCCGGCATCCGACCAGCCAATGCTGCCATTCATAGTGTACATATAAAAATCTGCGCCGCCATCCGGGACGATGTGGGGCAGGCAACCATCCTTGCGCTGCCAGTCGTACATATCCCGGATATATTTTTCGCCGAAGGTGGCATAGTCAAATAGATAGGATGCCGTGTTATAGAATATCTGGGCGTCGCCGGTCCAGCCGTGGCGCTCCCGGGTGGGACAGTCTGTGGGAAGGTCCAGAG
This sequence comes from Candidatus Limivicinus sp., assembly GCA_051866735.1. Classification (GTDB taxonomy): domain Bacteria; phylum Bacillota; class Clostridia; order Oscillospirales; family Oscillospiraceae; genus Limivicinus. The sequence goes on along the minus strand of JBJDXP010000012.1, from coordinate 17,914 downwards.
AGTTGCTCTTGGTAGACCAGACAGTAGACTCCACGAACTTGTTCAGCAGATCATTGGAGCTTTCGAAAAAGCCGGTCTGGGCCATATCGGAATAGACCGCAATGGCGGTGAAGTCCTCCGCACGGAAGGGGATGTCCGTTTCCACCAGTACATACTGAAAACCGAAGATGGCAAAGGTGGTTTTGTAATGGTTTTCGCCCTCTTTGCAGAAGTATTCTACCTGCTGCAGGGGGGTGGTGATCTTTTTGTTGGAGAACTGGATGTTCTTCTGGGTAAATTCTCCCTTTTCATCCAGCATTTCGCCGAAGCGCAGGAAAACGCGCTGGCCCTGATGGGCATTCAGTGTAAATTCCGCGTATCCGGCGATGTTCTGCCCAAAGTCCAGGACGGTTTTGCCAGCGGGAGTGGTGATGATTTCGGGTTTTATGTGCTCATGCTCGGTCACAGCCACATTGTTGGAGGCCGTGGGGATGACGGGATGGGTCGTCTCTTTTGCCTTTCCCCTGTAACTGGGTACGCGGGCGGCGTCTACGATCTCTCCGTCCTTGTTGTCCGCAAAACGGATGGGGCCGTCGTTGCTCCAAGCCCAGCTTCCGTCAGTGGAGATGGTTTGCAGCGTGCCGTCAGTCATGGTCAGCTCCAGCTGGGCCAGTAGCTTGGTTTCGGTGCCGTACTGGTTTTTCAGGCCCCAGGCGCCCACGCTGCCCCGGTACCAACCGTCGGCCAGCTGAAAGCTCAATTCGTTTTCGCCGTTTTTCAGCAGCGCGGTCACGTCATAGCTCTGGACCTGCACCCGCCTGCGGTAGTCGGTGATGCCGGGGGCCAGAATAAAATCGCCGATGCGCTTGCCGTTCAGCCGCCCCACATAGACACCGCAGGCCGTGGCGTAAAGCCGGGCTTTTTTTACCGTGCCTGCGGAAAATGCTTTGCGGAAGCAGTCCACGGGGTAGCGCTGCTTTTTGTTCACTTTGTAGTTCCCGGTGATCCACTTGGCCTGCCAGTCGGACGGGTCCAGAAGCCCCAGCTCGAAGGACGCTTCTTCCGACCAGTCACTGGGCCGGTCGTTCTCGTCCCACAGCCGTACCCGCCACAGAACGCGGCTGCGACTTTTCAGCGCTTCCCCGGCGTACTGCGCCCGCATGGCGTTGCCTGGCGTCTTTCCGCTGTCCCACAGCGTATGGCCCTCTTCGTCCCGGCAAAGGATCTGGTAAGCCGTCTGGGTCACGCCGCCTTCACAGTTCCAGAACAGCCGGGGCTGTACAATATCTATCCCCATGGGATCATGTAAGTATTCGGTTTTTACGTTTACGGCAAGCATCTTATTTTTCCCTCCTGGCCTTGATCTCCGCCTGCTTCTTACCAATATCCTTCTCCACATTCAGGAAGATCAGCAGAACCGCAAGGATCACGCCGGTGAATACCTCCAGTCCTACGAAACCAAAGGTAATCACGCTTTTGACCGCCTCAGTCTGGGCTGCCGCTACGGTCACACCGTTCACAATCTCCGGGGCCATATACCCGGCAGAGGACAGCATCCCGTTGAAAATGCCGGTGCAGATGCCCACCATGGCCACGGCGATGATGTTATACACGGACATGGCCAGTCCATCGCTGCGAAAGCCGGTTTTCCATTCCATGTGGTCCAGCACATCGGCGAACAGCGCCATGAATACATAGGCGCAGGGCAGGCCGCCGATATTTTTAATGAACTGTCCCACAAGCATAACGGTCATGTTGGTGGGGAACATCCAGCAGATCACGCCGCCGATGGCATAGAAAATGAAACCGGCCAGGGTCACATTGCGTTTACCGAATTTCTTTGCCAGGGGCCATACGGCGAAGATACCGATACCCATGGGGATGCCGCCAATGACGGAGATCATGGTCTGGGTGAAGCCGTCGTTATAGGTGCCCAGCACATAGTTGCAGAAATAGACCAGGCTCACATTTTAATGGAGGAGCCTGCGGTAAAGAGCAGGAAATAGACATAAATAAGGATCATGTACCGGTCGGTAAAGATCGCCCTCAGCTGCTGCCTGAACGGAACGGCCTGTTCTTTGCTCTCATCCTGATTTTCCAGCGTGACGCGCTCCTTGGTGAAAAAGTATTCCAGCAGGGTAAGGGGCAGGGCGAGCGCAGACAAAATGCACATCAGTGTGATCCATTTGCCCTTGTCCACGCCGATCATGGGCATGATGACCATGGGGAAGACCAGCGCTACCAGAATACCGCTCATCATGATGGTGGCGATCTGGTTGAACACCGACAGGCTGCCCCGCTGGGTGCTGTCCCGGGTGGACAGGGGCACCATCAGATTGTGGCTCATGTTAAAGATGGTGTAGGCAAAGGAATAAAACAGGTTGTAGGACAGCATGACCCAGATCACCTGCACGGTCTGGGAGGCATTGGGCACCGTGAACAGCAGAATGCCGGTAACTGTCAGCAGAGGTGCGGACAGCAGCAGCCAGGGCCGCGCCTTGCCCGCAGACGTGTGGGTTCGGTCGATCACATAGCCCATGACCACGTTGGTGACGGCGTCCAGCACTTTGGAGATAATGGGGAATATCACCAAGAAGGCTCCGCCCCAGACGGTGGTCAGCTTCAATACATCCGTGTAGTACACGTTCAGATAAGTCGCCAGCACCGCGTTGAGCAGCAGCGCCCCGGCAGGCCCCAGCAGATAGCCCAGCCACTTTTCCCTGTTTGTCACGCCCTGCGACCGGACCCGGCTGGCCGGAAGACGGCTTCCGATTGTTTGCTTCATGGTTGACTCTCCTTTAATTTTTTTCACAGGGCACTTCCCTTATTTTTGCAGCATGGCGGCGATGCCTTTCAGAAAATGGCCATTGGCCATATGGAGAAGTCCGGCCGCCATGGAATCGCTCATGCTGCCGCTGCTGTTGATGATGACGGAACGCATGGGGCAGTCGGTGGCACAGGTCAGCATCATGCGGTAGGCCGGGTCCGACAGATCCTTTTTCCCGCCGAAATCCTTGGCAATGATATTTTCCGTTACCTTGTACTGTATTTTCATGATGAAGGAGCTGTCCTTCATCTCAAAGCAGGAGTTATCCATGGTGAAGCGGCCCTTTTTGGGTTCTGGCAGGATCGGGACAGGATGGCCCATCAGCTTCTCCCATTCCTCCCGGCCGGGCTTGCCTTGCAAGCTTTCATACCAGCTTCCGGCCTGCCAGACCGGAGCGGAAACCGGCTCACCGGCTATCTCAATTTCCGCTTCCAGTCGGATATCCCGGCTGGAAGCACCGATTTGCACCGTATAGGTTCCAGCGGGGATGGTCCATCCATCGTTCCAGAGGGCAAAACTGCGGTCGTCCAATGCAACCTCGATGGTTTTACTCTCTCCCGGTTCCAGCTCCACCCGGGCAAAGCCTTTCAGCTCCTTCTCGGGGCGGAACAGGCCGTCTTTTGGCGGAGCAACGTAGAGCTGCACCACCTCCGCGCCCTTGACCGCGCCGGAATTGGTGACGCGGACGCTGACCGTCCTGCCGTTCACCTTCAAGTCGCTGTATGTAAACGAAGTATAGGACAGGCCGTGGCCAAAAGGGTAGCGGACGGCCTTGACCGCCTTGTCGTAATACCGGTAGCCCACATAGACGCCTTCCCGGTATTCCACATTCTGCTTGCCAAAGGTGTCTTTTGAAATCACATCAGAATAGGAAACCGGCCAGGTCTCCGTCAGTTTGCCGGAGGGATTTGCTTTTCCTGTGAGCAGATTCGCCATGGCTTCACCGCCGGCCTGACCGGGCAGGCCCATATAGAGGATGGCCTTGACCTTGTCTGCCCAGGGCAGCTCCATGGCGCTGCCGCCCAGCAGGACCACTACGGTGTTGGGATTTGCTTTCGCCACCGCTTCGATCATCCGGTTGTGGCCCTCCGGCAGACCCATATGCTCCCGGTCGAAAGCCTCCGATTCATAAATCTCCGGCAAGCCTGCCACCACAATGACAATTTCATGGGCTTTTGCCGCCTGAGCGGCCTCTCGCAGGGCATCTTCTGTCACATTGCCCTGAGCGTCACAGCAATCCACAAACGGAACGCCGGGCATGGCGTCGGTCAGGTTGACCAGCCTTGTGGGATTGATGTGGCTGCTGCCGGTGCCCTGATAGCGCATTTCCTTTGCCATATGGCCAATCAACACTGTGTCCTGGAAAGAAAGGGGCAGAATATTGCCCTCGTTTTTCAACAGCACCGCGCCCTGCTCCGCAATGGTCCGGGCCAGCGCGTGATGGGCGTCCTGATCCACGAAAGCCGCTTTGGCCTGCTGCGCATTTTCCACCAGCCGGAGGATACGCTCCACGGAGGCGTCAATATCCGCCTCAGATAAGCTGCCGTTTTTCACTGCCTCCATTGCTGCCCGCTCCATAAAGCGGGAGCCGCCGGGCATATTCAGGTCGCAGCCCGCCTGAAAGCCTTTGATCCTGTCGTTCAGTGCGCCCCAGTCCGTGACCACCATGCCGTCAAAGCCCCATTCGACGCGGAGAATGTCCGTCAGCAGCTTTTTGCTGTCGCTGCAATGGTCGCCGTTTATTTTGTTGTAGGCGCACATCACCGTGCCGGGACGCCCCTCTTTTACGGCAATTTCAAAGCCGGTGAGATAGATCTCCCGCAAAGTCCGCTCATCCATCTGGCTGTTGCCGTTCTGGCGCTTGTATTCCTGGCTGTTGGCGGCAAAGTGCTTCAGACTGGAGGCCGCCCCTGTGCTCTGCTGCCCCCGGATAAAGGCGGCGGCCATTTTACCGGCAAGATAGGGGTCCTCCGAGATGTACTCAAAGTTCCGGCCGCCCAGCGGGCTGCGCTTGATGTTGCAGCCAGGCCCCAGCACCACAGAAACCCCGGCCGCCAGGGCTTCCCTGCCGATAGCCTCGCCCTCGGCGGCGTACAGCTCCCGGTTCCAGGTTGCGCCCGCCGTTACCGCCGTGGGGAAGCAGGTTGCCGGCAGGGATTTGTTTACGCCCAGCATATCCCCGTCCCCCTTCTGACAGCGCAGGCCGTGGGGGCCGTCCGCCATCATCATGGCCGGAACGCCGTGCTGCGGCAGCGCCTTCGTGTGCCAGAAGTCCGCGCCGGTGCAGAAGGCGATTTTCTCCCCCAGGGACATTTCTGAAAGAATTTTCTCTGTATTCAACAGCTTTCCCTCCCCGATTTTTCTATGCTATTGGTATAATAGCATAGACCTGGTCAGAAATACTTGTATTTTGGTAATCAAAACATTATAATTGTAATGAATTGGAGGGGGAAACATGAGAGATATGGACCTTGACTATATCTGCCGGACCATCGGCAACCTTTCCGGCGTGCCCATCCGGGTATTTCAGGGGGAGGAGCTGTGTTTTTATCACTCCTTTGCCTATCTGCCCAAAGATCCCATGGCGGCTTACCGGGAGGACATCAACCGCGTCAGCGCCCATGTGGGCTATTTTGTGACCCCCCAATTTCACTACTACGGCATCGTCAACTCCGGCGACACGAAGATCGTCATCGGCCCTACCAGCCAGACTTCCGGCAGCGAGCAGGAGATGAGGGAGCTGGCTTTTCTGGCCGATGTGCCGCCGGAGGACGTGGAGGAGTTTGTGGTGGGGATGAAAAGTATCGTCCGTATGCCCCTGGAGAGCGTGATGCAGATGCTCTGCATCATCAATTACATCCTCAACGATGAAAAGCTGGAGCTGGAGGACATCACCATTTACGAAACGGAGCAGTCCAGCCTGAAAATGCTGCTGGAGCAGCAGCGAAGCGCCAGGGCCTATGCCGGTTCCACGGAACCCCAGAATGTTGAGCACAACACCTATACCCTGGAGCAGCAGATGCTGCGCATGGTTCGCAAGGGCGACACGGCGGCGCTGCGGGAGTGGATCGCCTCGGCCCCGGCAATTCGGGGCGGCACCCTGGCCGCCGACCAGCTGCGGCAGGTGAAGAACACCTTTGTGGTCTCGACCACTCTGGTGTCCCGGGCGGCTATCCAGGGCGGGATGGACACGGAGGACGCCTTCTCCCTCAGCGACGCCTTTATTCAGAAGTGCGAGCTGCTCAGCGCCCTTGACCGGATCGGCAATCTGCAATACCGCATGGTGCTGGAGTTTGCCGAGCGGGTGGAGCGGATCCGCCTGGGAAAGCGGCCCACCCAACTGAGTATTGCGGTGAGCAATTACATCCAGCACCACCTGTCCGAGCCCATCCGGGCGGAGGAGATGGCCCGGGCGTTGTATATGAGCCGGCCCTATCTGTCGGCAAAATTCAGGGAGGAGACCGGCGAGACGCTGACGGATTTCATCCTGAAAGAAAAAACGGAGGAAGCAAAACGCCTCCTCCGTTATTCGGATAAATCCTCCACGGCCATTGCCGCCTATCTGGCCTTTTCCTCATTGAGCCATTTTTCCCGGGTGTTCAAGAAGTACGCCGGGCTGACTCCCGGCGAATACCGGGCGAAATATATGGGATGAATTGGGAATACGGTTATACTTCAGCCCCCCGGAGCCATTGACGTGGTTTCGGGGGGCTTTTTGTGATAAGAAAAGAAGATTGCCGCCGGCTTTTCATGCCCCGACCAACAGGCCGGAAATCAGCGCTCACCAGCCCATTCCTGCCAGCCAACGGCTGACAGCGGCTTCCCGCTCTTTTCCGCCCACTATGCCGGCCGGGGAGAATTCCCCTTTGATACAGCCGTCCAGAAGATACAAAATTCTGCCGCATCTGGCGGCCACCTTGCTGTCGTGGGTCACCATCAGGATGGTGGTACCCTCCTGGTTCAGCCGGGTGAATTCCGCCATCACTTCCTGTGCCGCGCTCTGATTGAGGGCTCCGGTGGGTTCATCGGCGAACAGAATTTTCGGCTGATTCATCATGCTCCGGCAGATGCAGGCTCTCTGAAGCTGCCCGCCGGAGACCTCTGTAATTCTCCGCTGAGCCAGTTCCTCGATGCCCATTTTCCCCATCAGCATCCGGGCCCGGCGCTCCAGCGCCTTTCCGGAGACCTTTCCTTTGTTCAGACGGCAGGCGGGCAGCAGGATATTGTCCAGCAAATTCAGGTTTTTCAGCATGTTCATCTGCTGAAAAACAAAGCCCATCTGCGACAGCCGCAGTTTCGCCCGCTCATCCTCGGATAAACCGCAGATCTCCGTGCCGTCGATCCAGACCTCACCGGAATCCGCCCGGTCCATGCCGGACACCTGATAGAGCAAAGTGGATTTTCCGGAGCCGGAAGGCCCCATGATGGCCACCATCTCCCCGGCCTTTACGCCAAAGCTGATCTCTTTCAAAATCCCGTTTTTACAAAGTTTTTTTACCCTCAGCAGTTCTTCCATCGTTCTCTATTCCTTTCCCATGCAGCATTCGTATGCCCGGATGTGTTTGATCTGCAAAAGCCCCGGCAGGATGGCGCAGAATACGGTAATCACCGCGATCGCGGGGATCCAGCCGCACACGGCCTTAACATCAATCAGAAAACGGAAGCCCGTTGCCCCAAGTGTTTTTAAGAACAGGCCCGCCAGCTGTTCCCCCAGCAGATGGCCGGACAGGATCCCCAGAAGGACGCCCGCCAGCAGCACCGGCAGATACCGGAGAAAATACAGCCCTTTGATATCCCGGCCTGTAAAGCCCAGGGCTTTTCTCAGAGAGATCTCATTGCGGTCCTCCGCCACAAGCAGCCGGGTGAACGAAGCGACCACAACGAACATCACCAGCGCCGCCGCGAAAACCGCCGCCCAGGCCGCCATGCGGACTTCCTGAATGGTCTGGGCGTAGGTACCGGCCACATATTCCTGAATGTCCACAGCTTTGGCGCTGATGCCGTGGTCAGACAGGGTCTGCGTCCAATCAGTCAGCCACTGCTCTTTGGAAACGCCCTCCTTCAGGGAAAGATAAAACACGCTCCACATGCTTGTCCCGCCGCCGGGAAGAAAGGCGGCTTTCGCCGTTTTGCCTCCGTTGGTAATGTCGGAGTAAATGCCGCAGACCGTGTATTCCTGCGGGTTTTCCGCCGTGAAAAGCAGAAGCGTGTCTCCTAAGTCAAAGCTCAGTTCCTCCGCGCACAGATAAGAGAGGGCGATCTCGTTTTTCGCCTTCGGCGCTTCTCCCTTTGCATAGGAAACCGGAAAGATGCTGTGGTCGCCCTGCTCCACCTGCAAGGCGGTATAGATGCCGTCCGGCAGAACCGCCCGGCAGGACTGCGTCCGCAGCGCGGTAAAGCGGTCTACCGCGTCCTCCTCCGCCAGCAGCCTTTCCAGCAGCTCCGTCTTGCCCGCAATATCCTCGGTCTGCCGAAGGTCCAGCCGGATCTCTCCATCCCCGATCCCCATGTATGTGACAAATTTGGGGGAGGAGATGGTGCTCAGAATATTCTGCGGCAGGATCATCAGAAACATCCCCAGCGTGATCACAAGAGCCACAATGATATACTGGGGGGCGGGGAGACGGCGCGGCCTGCTGCCTCCGGACTGGCCCGTCAGCGCCTCTACCGCCGAGAGCTTTTCCGTGCGCTTCAGCGTCCGCCTGACGGAGAGAAGCAAAATGCCCTCCGTCAGCCCAGCGCCCCCAAGCGCCGCCAGAAAGCCTACCCATCCGTTTTCCGACGGGCCATACAATTCCTGCATCCCGGCAGACAGGGCGCCCTTTGACGCAAAGGCCAAAAGCAATCCGCACAGGGCGCCTGACCCGGACAGGGCCAGAAATTTCAGAAAATAGAGGTTTCTAATCTCTTCCCTGGGCAGGCCGATGGCTTTCATCATGCCGATTTCTTTTCTGTCCGCCTCTAACTGGGTCAGCAGCGTGAAGCGGATACAGAGCATGGAGATCAGCAGCAGCACCACACTCACCAGAAGGATCACCAGAATCATCAATCCGTCCGAAAGGGCGTTCATCATGCGGATCAGCGGTTTTGTGATGGCCGGTCCGTTGTCAGGCAGTCCGGCGTCGGTGTATTTTGTGGCAAAGGCGCTGACGTCCGCTCCTTCTTCCAGAAGAAATTCGATCAGATATTCCTCGCTGCCCGCGTTTTTCAAGCGTTCATAGTCCGCGGCGCTCACCAGGAAGCGCTTGGAGGACGCCATCATGGCGTTCATCTGCGAATCCCGCAAAAATCCGGCAATGGTGAAGTGAAACTCCCCAATCTGCACCGTTTCTCCCGCGTTCAGACCGTACATCTGCCGGTAACAGACGGGGATATAGATCTCACGGCTTTGGACATCCTCAATCACCTGATTCTCCATATCCACCAGATAATCGAAGCCTTCGCTCTGGACGCAGACGCCGTTATCCTGGGTGCTGTCCGCCAGAGAATGGCCGCCCAGAATGAGGGAGCTGTTTTCCGGATTCAGAAAGCGCAGGGTTTGGTAACTTCGTACCTGCTCCTGCTCACCCGCAAACCGGGCCAGGGCCGCCTCGTCGATCTCCCCCGCGTGCATCTGCAAAAAATCCGGCGTCCGGGCCGCTTCCATAAGCGTATTCACCGAGCCCAGCAGCCCGATGGCCAGAAAGCAGGTCAGCGCAAACATAAACGCGCTTACCGCCATAAAAAGCCATGTGGTGACAGCCAGCAGGGGATTGCCTTTCAAATCGTTCCACAGGATCCTTGTTTTCATGCTGCGCTCCTTTCCTTTGCGTTGGATGTTCCACTGTCCAGTTCTCGCACGGCTTTGATGGGATAAATCGCCAGGGCGATGAGGCCAAGCAGCACGCCGGAGGCCATGATGACAACGGCAGAACCCCGCCCGACACCGATCTGAAGCCGGCTGCCCATTCCATCCGCCAGCAGACCGGAAAGACTGTAGGCCACCACATAGCCGATCTGACTCAAAAAGCCGATGAGCCCCCAGGCCCGGCCCTGCAGCTTTTCGGCGATGTTGGTGCGCACCAGAACGTCCAGACTGTTATTGGCAAAGGGCAGCATGGCAAAGAAAGCAAAGCCCGACGCACAGATCGGCATCAGGTTTTCCCGAAGTCCGAAGCAAACCATAGCGGCTCCGGCAACGGCCAGTGAAGCAGAAAGGGCTTTTACATAGCCCTTACGAAGGCCCCGGATGCCCAGAAACAGACTGGAAACCAGCATCCCGCTGGCGCAGATGGTCTCGCAGAGGCCCAGGGTGGCGCTGTCAGAAAAAGCGAGGATCATGGGTTGGGCCAGAATCTGAAAAGCGCCCATAAAGCAGGTCATGACGGAGGCTGCCAGAATCAGCAACAGCACGCCCCGTTTCTCCGTTACCGCCTGCCAGCCCTCTTTCAGCAGCGTGAAAAACGCTGCTTTCTGCTCTGCCGCTTTCGATTCCAGCCCATGCCGCACTACGCCGGTGCAGATCACCGTCAAAAAGAAGGTCCCCATGTCCAGAATCAGCAGCAGCTGGATATCCGAAACCGTCAGCAGGATCCCCGCAAGAAGCGGCGAGATTAGATACCGGGCGCTTCCGGCCAGACTGACAAGGCCGCTGGCCCGGGAAAAGTCCTCTTTTTCCAGAATGTCCGACACGGTGGCCCGGTAGGCCGGCTCCAGCAGGGAAGAGAAGACCGAACTGACGGTGACGCCGACGCAGATTTGCGTCAGGCTGGCGCCGCCGGTCTGCATACAGAGGAAAATATACAAAATCCCAAGGGCGGAAAAACCGTCTCCCACCATCATCAGCCCCCGCCGGTCACAGCGGTCAGCCAATACGCCGGCCGGAACGCTGAGCAGCAGCGTGGGCAGAAAGGCCAGCAGGCTCACCAGCGCCATATCCGCCGCACTGCCGGTCTGCCGGAACACATAGACGCCAAGGCCGAAGCTGGTCAGCCCGCTGCCGATGGAGGATACCAGTTCTCCTGACCATAGCAAAAGAAACCGATTAAACTTGTGTTTTCTGTCCATCTGGTTTTTCCTTTCGTTTTAGACCGACTGTCTGTCGGTAAATGTTCAAAATATAATAGAAAGCTTACTTTCCGGCTTTCTATTATATGCGCTGCTCAGTGAATGTCGCTTCCCAGGCGGCTCCCGCGGAAAATGGCCATGATCGCTTCCTGCATGCTGCCTTCCGCCATTCCCATCAGCCGCTCTGCATTGTAGATAAACCCGGCGATCTTCCGCTCCCGCTGCCGGGGGCTGAGCCCGGCCACATTCAATTCATCAAAAGCGGTGTTGGCATAGAGGATCGTCATCTCCACCGCCGACTCGGGATACCGTGTATGGAAGAGGCCCTGTTGGATTCCCTCCTCCACCAGCTCGGTCAGGATGGGATTGATCCCCGCCAGCAATGTGGTCTGCATCTTCTGGTGCATCAGGGCGTTTTGCGGGCGGTGTACCTGTTCCATGATCTCATACCCGATCTTTGACTCTACGTTCAAAGACATGATCGCCTTGGTCAGGCGCTCCAGCACAGGCAGCTCCTTCTGCCGGACGATCGCGGCGGCCTCCTGCATCAGCCGGCCGGTGATCCGCTGGATCACGCCGTCCAGAATATCCTCTTTGGACTTGAAATGATAATAGAGCGTCCCCCGGGCAATGCCCACCGCGTCCAGAATGTCGCCGGTGCTGGTGTTGTCAAAGCCCTTTGCGGCAAACAGCTTTTCCGCCGCGTCCAGGATCTCCTCTCTTCGTACTTCCGCTTCCTTAACGATCCGCATAGCCCTTTTCCTCTGTCACCTGGTTGATTACCGACTGGCTGTCGGTTTTAATATACAGTTTATGCGCTGATTTGTCAATCGGTTACCACACGGTCTCTCCCTTACTGCTTCGCCAGCATAGCGGCGCCTGCACAGACAAGGCCGAGGCCAAGCAGGGTGACGGCAGTTTGTACCTCCAGACTTCCCAGACAGGACAGCACTACAACGGCAACGCCCATGGCCAGGGTCACGGCCTTGAAAATGACAGAAGTGATCTCACGAATCGACTTCTTTTCCCTATCTGATTCTCCTTGTATGATTGAAAAATGCGTTTATGTTCAGCTTTCGTCCTATATTCTAAAAGAGTACACTAACTATATATAGGCTCTTTTTTAATGCGTATGTGTCTGTTTTATAGATGAGAGAATGATGCCCAGGCCGCTTTGAACGCAAAATGAATCAGTTTGAAAATTTAAAACGCTCGGTAGCCGGGTCTTTGCTGGCCTTTTTCACATTTCCCGGTATTTGCTCATGGTGGTTTTGAACAGCTCGCAGGTGCTGGGCGGGGTGTAGGTAATGGCGTTAGCGCCGGCGCGGATGGTCTCCCGTATGGTCTCGTTGGTATTCCCGCCGGAGGCAATGATGGGCACGTCGGGAAACTGCTCCCGGATCTTCCGCACGATTTTGGGCGTCTCGGCGGCCCCGGCCACGTTGAGGATGGAGGCCCCGGCGTCCAGACGGCGGGCAATGTTGGTTTCACTGCTGACCACGGTGATGACTACCGGAATGTCGATCCCCCGGGCCACGGCCAGCAGATTGGGGTTGGATATGGGGGCGTTCAGCACCACACCCATGGCCCCCTGGGATTCCACATCCTTGGCGATGCGCACCGTGCGGATCCCCTTGGTGGTGCCGCCGCCCACGCCGCAGAACACCGGCACATAGGCGGCCTTGATAATGGCCTCGCTGATGGCCTGCTGGGGCGTGAAGGGGTAGACGGCGAACACCGCGTCCGCGTCACAGTTGCGGATAATGGCCAGGTCTGTGGTAAAGACAAAGGATTTGATCCTTCTGCCGTTGACAACGATGCCGCTGGCCTCATAGGTGGCCTCGGGCATTTTCAGTATCTGATGCCGCAGACTGCTCTCCACTCTGGGCATGCTGCTTTTTGCGTCCATTGAGTCTCCTTTCTGGTTCTGTTCCGTAGGCTCCGCGCAGGCCGGCAGGGAACAGAAACAAAGTCGAAATCCGGACTGAACGGGGGAAAAAGGCAAATATTGCATGGACAAAGTCTAACGGATTCCGAATGGCTTTATGTAAAAACTTTGTAAAGTAAATTTGTAGGAAAAGTAAAATTTTCCGACTTGCTTTGTGAAAAACAGAAAAAATGAAATTCAGAAACGTACAAAATGCACAATTCTTCGTTTATTCGCGCCCTAAAGCCGTGTTGACAATCGGATTGTTGGGCGATAAAATTCACTAAAGGGCTTGTCCCAAAACAAAAATCTTGAAAACGGAGGAAGAAAATGAAAAAATATCTTGCATTGCTGCTTGCCCTGGCCATGGTGTTCGCCCTGTGCGCCTGCGGCGGAAGCGCTGCTCCCGCTGAGTCTGCCGCACCCGAATCCGCTGCCCCTGCAGAGGAAACGCCCGCAGAACCCGCAGAACCCGCCGAAAAGGCCCCCGAGGACTATACCGGCAACCTGGTGGTCTACTCTCCCCATGACGCCGATCCCCTGAACGCCGGCGTTGAGATGTTCCGCCAGACCTACCCCAACATCAACGTTGAGGTCATCGCAGCCGGCACCGGCGAGCTGTGCCAGCGCGTTGTGGCCGAGTCCGCCAATCCCCAGGGCGACGTGCTGTGGGGCGGCGGCGCTGACACTCTGGCTGCCTACACCGATTACTTTGCTCCCTATGTCTGCGCCAATGACGACGTGATCGACGAGGCCTACAAGGACGCAAACGACCTGTGGATCGGCGAGTCCCCCCTGCCCATGGTGTTCATCTACAACAAGACCCTCATCGATGAGGCTGACGTTCCCACCACCTGGGAAGGCCTGTGCGATGAGTCCCTGAAGGGCAAGATCGCCTACGCATCTCCCGCCAAGTCCGGTTCCGCTTACACCCAGCTGTGCACCATGCTCTTCAGCCAGCCCACGCTGGACGAAGGCTGGGCCCTGGTGGAGAAGTTCATCGCCAACCTGGACGGCAAGATCCAGGACTCCTCCGGCAACTGCCACAAGCTGGTGGCCTCCGGCGAGTATGTGCTGGGCGTGACCATTGAGAAGTCCGCTGTCCTGTACAACGACAACCCGGATATCGGCTATGTTTACCCGGAGAAGAACTCCGCTGTTCCCGACGGCGTGGCCCTCATCAAGAACTGCCCCAACGAAGAGAATGCCAAGCTGTTCATCGACTTTGTCACCAGCCTTGAGTGCCAGACCGCACAGAACGGCGACTGGGCCCGCCGCCCCGTCCGCAGCGACCTGACTCCCGTTGGCCTGTGCGAGCTCAGCGAGCTTGACCTGGGCGATTACGACTTCGCCTTTGCTGCCACCGAGAAGGAATCCATCGTAGAAAAGTGGAACGACCTGACTGTTGGCTGAGTTTTAAAGACTAAACAACACCAAGGGGAGGCGCTTTATACGCCTCCCCTATACCTGATTATACGGCTGAAAAGAACCCCGCCCGGCAGGGCTGTGCTGTTTTGAACTGTATAGAACGGAGGACAAACTATGAGCAATGCTGTAATCATCAAGGACGCCGTAAAACGCTACGGCGATTTTACCGCTTTGTGCGGCGTGTCACTGGATATCCGGGAGGGGGAGTTTTTCACGCTGCTTGGCCCCTCCGGCTGCGGAAAGACCACGCTGCTGCGCATGATCGCCGGCTTCAACTCCATCGAGGGCGGCGACTTCTACTTCGGCGAAAAGCGGATAAACGATGTTCCCGCCCACAAGAGGGATATCGGCATGGTGTTCCAGAACTACGCCATCTTCCCCCATCTGACGGTGCGGGAGAACGTGGCCTACGGTCTGAAAGCCCGCAAGGTCCCCAAGGCCCAGATCGGCCCCAGGGTGAATGAGGCCCTGGAGCTGGTGCAGATCTCCCACCTGGCGGACCGCAAGCCCAACGAGCTGTCCGGCGGCCAGCAGCAACGCGTTGCCTTGGCCCGTGCCTTCGTTATCGAGCCCAGCGTACTGCTGATGGACGAGCCTCTGTCCAACCTGGACGCCAAGCTCAGGGTGCAGATGCGCTCTGTCATCAAAAAGCTCCAGCGCCGCCTGGGCATCACCACCATCTACGTCACCCATGACCAGGAGGAGGCCCTGGCCATCTCCGACCGCATTGCCGTTATGAAGGACGGCCACATCATGCAGATCGGCACACCCAACGAGATTTACGCCAAGCCCCAGAATCCCTTCGTGGCGGGCTTTATCGGCGTCAGCAACTTCCTGGACTGCGATGTGAAGGCCGCCGGCGGCAAGGCGAAGGTCACCATCCAAAACGAGCTGAGCATCGAGGTGCCCGCCTGCCGCGACTACGAGGGCAAGGGCAGCCTGTCCGCCCGCCCGGAGCAGCTTTTCTTCGCGGAGGAGGGTATGCCCGGCACGGTGCTGTTCTCCACCTTCCTGGGGGACTTTATCGAGTACGAGGTACAGCTGGACAACGGGCAGAGCCTGATCGTCAACGAGTACACCAAGGACACCTCCGACGTCCACCCGGACGGGGAGAAGGTGCACCTGCGCTTTGACCCGCTGCGCGTCAGCCTCTATGAGGCGGAATCCGGGGAGGTGCTGAGCCTGTGAAAACCAAGCTTGGCTCCCGCTGGCGGCCGGATTTCTGGTTTTTCGCCAAGATCATCGTGATCGTGGCCATGTGCCTGTTCATCGTCTATCCCTTTTACACCATTCTGACCAAGAGCGTCTTTTCCAACAAGGTAGAGGGCCTGACGCTGTATAACTTCATCCGCTTTTTCACCAAGCCCTATTACTACCAGACGCTGATCCGCTCCATGGTGGTCTGCTTTGCCACGGTGTTCACCACCACCCTGATCGGTGTGCCCATCGCCTACCTGATGACCCGCTACAACATCCCGGGCAAGAAGATCCTGCACATCTTCATCATCATGAGCCTGATGAGCCCTCCCTTCATCGGGGCCTACTC
This sequence comes from Candidatus Limivicinus sp., assembly GCA_051866735.1. Lineage (GTDB taxonomy): Bacteria > Bacillota > Clostridia > Oscillospirales > Oscillospiraceae > Limivicinus. The sequence goes on along the minus strand of JBJDXP010000012.1, from coordinate 2,161 downwards.
CTGGATCATCCTGCTGGGCCGCAACGGCCTGCTGGCAAAGTTTTTTGCCACCTTCGGGGCCACCGCGCCCACCATCTACGGGCGGGGCGGCATCATCTTTGTCTTTACGCTGCATCTGTTTCCGTATATCTACCTGTACACCTCCGGCGCCATGAACAGCATCGACAGCTCTCTGGAGGAGGCGGCGGAGAACCTGGGCATGAGTAAGCTGCGCCGCATCTGGACCATCACCCTGCCGGTCATCCTGCCCTCCATTCTGGCAGGCTGCATCATGGTGTTTATGACCTGTCTTGCCGACTTCGGCACCCCCATGCTGCTGGGCGAGGGCTATACCGTTCTGCCGGTTCTGGTGTATAACGAGTACATGTCCGAAAGCGCGGTAAACCCCTACATGGCCTCCACGCTGTCGGTAATCATCGTCAGCTGCTCGCTGCTGATGCTCACCTTCCAGAAGCTGGTGGTGGACAAGCGCAACTACACCATGAGCTCCATGCGTCCTCCGCAGGAGACCCAGCTCCACGGCTGGCGGCGTTTCGCGGCCTCCGCCCCCATCTACCTGGTGGTGTTCGTGGCCTTCCTGCCCCAGATCGTGGTGGTCTGCCAGTCCTTCGTGGAGCGCAGCTTCTCCGGCATGGTCAAGGGTATCAACCTGAACAACTACCGGGCCATCCTGTCCCGCCTGGGCACCAACATCCGCAACACCTATGTATTCTCCCTGATCGCCATCGTGTTCATCATCATTCTGGGCATCATCGTGTCCTATATTCTGGTGCGCAAAAAGGGCAAAGTGGCCAATATTATCGACACCCTGGTCATGTTCCCCTTCGTCATTCCCGGCTCCGTTCTGGGCATCGGCCTGATCGTTGCCTTCAACCGCAAGCCCCTGATTTTGGTGGGCACCGCGGCCATTATGATCATCTCCTATGTCATCCGAAAGCTGCCCTATACCGTCCGCTCCGGCTCGGCCTTCCTGTACCAGATGGACCCGTCTATTGAGGAGGCCTCTATCAACCTGGGCGTGTCACCCATGAAGACCTTCTTCACCGTCACGGCCCGCATGATGCTGCCGGGCATCATGTCCGGCGCGGTGCTCAGCTGGATCACCTGCATCAACGAGCTGTCCAGCTCCATCATGCTGTACAGCGGCAAGACCTCCACCATCGCCGTGGCCATCTATCAGGAGGTTGTGCGCATGAGCGACGGCACTGCCGCTGCCCTGGCCACCATCCTGACCGTTACCACCATCATCTCCCTGCTGATCGTGTTCCGGGCAACAAAAGGAAAGGTAAAGATCGTCTGATGATAAAAAACATTGTTTTTGACATGGGAAACGTCCTGCTGCGCTTTGAGCCGGAGCTTTTCATTGAACGGCTGGGCGTAGCACCGGAGGACCGGCGGACGCTGCTGATTCAGGTGTTCCGCTCCTTAGAGTGGGCCAAAATGGACCGGGGCAGCCTGACCGAACATCAGGCGGCGGAGCTGATCTGCCAGAGAGTTCCGGAGCGCCTGCACAGCGCGGTACACATCCTGACCGACCAGTGGGAGAGGCCCATCCTGCCTGTGGAGGGCAGCTACGAACTGGTGGAGGAGCTGAAGGAAAAGGGCTACGGCCTGTATCTCCTCTCCAACGCCAGCTACCGGCAGCATGACTACTGGCCCCTGATCCCCTGCAGCAAGTTTTTTGACGGCACCCTGATCTCTGCCGACGTGAAGCTGGTCAAGCCCCAGCCGGAGATATACCGGCTGCTGTTCGAAAAATTCTCCCTGGTTCCCGAGGAATGCTTCTTTGTGGACGATTCTCCGGCAAATGTGGAGGGGGCAAGTTTCTGCGGAATGCCCGGCGCGGTATTCAATGACGGCGTCCCCGCGCTGCGGCGGGCCCTGCGGCAAGCGGGCATCGCAGTGGGGGAGTAATACGATTTTCCGATAAAAAGTGAGCAACCCTGCCGCTCTCCAATATGAAAAACGCCCCTCCCTATAAAGGAGGGTGTTCATAAGACAGTTATAGCCACAGTAGTTTGCTCTACTGTGGCTGTTTATATGATAGCATAAAGCCAAAGAGCCCTGCAAATCGGAATTTACCGGGGCGTTACGATTTTGCGCCGAATCAAAGCCTCCCTCTGACGAGGGAGGTGTCAAAAATCTTTGATTTTTGACGGAG
>JBJDXP010000011.1:69037-80371 GCA_051866735.1 Candidatus Limivicinus sp. | reverse complement strand
TCAAGGCCGACGGCGTGATCTACGAGAACATGAAGTTCTGCGAGTTCTGGAGCTATGAGAAGGTCCTGGCCTCCCATATCTTTGTCAACGAGCTGCACATCCCCACCTGCACCATCGAGAAGGAATACGCCCTGGGCGCCGTGGGCCAGCTGCGCACCCGCTTCCAGGCCTTTATCGAGTCGCTGGAAATCAAGAACATTCAGGGAGGCAAGTGAAATGAAGATAACCGACAAGCTTATCGCTTCCATTGATAAAAAGCTTCAGCGCTTTGATCCCATCTGGCGGGCCGAGAACGGTCTGGGCGGCCAGCGTGACCGCTATTACGACAAGACCGGCGTTGCCAAATACCGCGAATGGCGCGGCGTGAAGGACACCTTCTATGACTACACCCAGTGGCTGAAGAACCTGGGCTCCATGGCGCTGATGGTGGGCTCCGCCCCCATCCCCTGCCTGAAGGGCTTCTGGGAATACCGCTGGATGGGCTCCTATCTGGGCACCTTCATGTTTATTGACCGCCTGTTCGAGGGCTACCGGGGCTATGAGCTGCGTGTTGCCCACAAGAACATGCACGCCATCGTGCAGAGCCTGACCAAGAAGATCGCCCTGGTCCTGGCAAACGACAAGCGCCTGGGCGGCGGCCCCCTCAGCGACGTGATGGTACCCATGGACGAGGTGCTGCCTCCGCTGTTCATGGCCGGCTTCAAAGAGCTGATCCCCATCCCCCTGCAGACCCTGCCTGAGTTCATCATCTGCGACGTTGACCAGCACATCGAGCCCTACTACATCGACGTGGCCGAGGCCTACGGCCTGCCTGCCGACGTGTGTTCCCGCTGCGCGGCGGAGACCGGCGTGGCCATTGACGACGCCTTCCCCATCTTCGGCAAGGCCTTCCTGACCACCAACATGCCCTGCAACGCCTCTGAGGCCACCTCCATGTTCCAGCGCCGCCGTCTGGGTCTGCCTGACCAGCCCGTCACCATGGCCATGATCCACAACGAGCCGGGCGCACACCCCTACTCCACTCAGGAGCTGAAAGACGCCATCGACTTTATCGAGAAGGAATACGGCGTCAAGTACGATTGGGACGCGCTGTTTGCCCGGGCAAAGCACATGAACGAGCAGAACACCATCGAGCTGGAGAAGTGGGACTACTTCAAGACCCCCTATTCCGCGCTGGTAGGCATTGCGGAGACGCTGTACCGGCTGTACTCCTGGGCCTCCGTCAACGGCCAGGAAGACTACTTCACCAAGACCGACCGCAAGGTCATCAAGATCATGCGCAAGGCCTACGAGGAGCGGTACCAGCCCTTCGGCGGCAAGACCCGCCACCGCGCCTTCCTGTGGGGCCCCTCCGCCGTGTACTACACCGACTTCCCCACCTGGGTACAGAACTGCTGGGGCATCAATATCGTGCTGAATATGGACTCCACCATGGGCCACAACATGATCAGCACCGACGACCCGGAGCAGGCCATCAAGGATCTGGCCCTCTTCTCCGAAAAGGGCGTTATGCGCCACCACGCCGTGGGCGGCTGGGACAATGTGAACGCCGTCTGGGAGTGGGCAAAGAACTTCAACTGCGACATGGTCCTCTTCAACGACAACATCGCCTGCAAGGGTATGCTGGGCGTCCACGCGGTCATGGAGGAGCAGGCCAGGGATCTGGGCTTCCACTTCATCTTCATCGAGCACGATCTGGAGGACTGCCGCACCGTCTCCCGCCAGGCCATGAGAAACTGCGTCAACAACTATATGTCCGTTGTGCTCAACGAGAAGCCTCTTGACCCCACCATCGTTGAGTTTGACGACTCCGAGGCATACTAAGAAAGGCGGATAGGCAATGAAGAAATTTTGGAAAGTTTTATTCAAGATATTGGGCAAGACCCTGCTTGTGGCGCTGATCGCCTTTGTGGCCACCTTTGCCCTGTACATGTTCAACGGGGAGAATAAGCTCATCTACTATGTGATCCGCCCCTTCCTGAACAAGCACTACGACTCTCAGGTGAGAGACAGAAAAATTTAACCCAGTCAGAACTTATCCCTGCGCGGCCCAGCCGCGCAGGGATAGTTTTATGCAAATATTTAAATGAGAGGGCCAAAAACGCAACCGACCAGCGGTAGAACCGGATGCGTTGGAAAAGAAAAGCGGAAAAATCGCAAAAAAATCCTTGACTCTCCCTGGCCCGGTCTTACCGCAGCGAGCTGGTGGCCCCGGAGATCGACCGGAAATACGGCCCGGGCGCTTCAGCATTCTTCGCCCGGGCCATCGAGGCATTCTATCGGAGATGAAAGGAATACTCCGCGATTGAGCACAGCGTGGAGCAAGACGGATAAGACGTAAAAATTTGCCGCCGGAAAACCGGCGGCATTCATGTTTTATACATCAGATTACGTTCAGAAAAACCCGATGTACCCGCAGATCATCGCACCGTCAGCGGCAGAATCCGCTGTTTTTGACCGGAAAACAAAAGCTTTTCTCGGTTGACTTTATTACCGGATATGGTATTATTTTTATATAAAAATGGTAATCTGCAAGGGGGATTTATGGGTATGAAAGAGCGGACGAAAAAAAGTTTTGCCGTGCTTCTGTGCGTGATCATGTGCTTTTCTCTGCTTCCGGAGGTCCGCGCCTTTGCGGAGAATACGGCCGGAGAAGGAACCGCGCCCATGGCGGACGTGCAGGAAGCTGCGGATGGAAATCTGTTAATTAATGAAGAAAACTTCCCGGATGACAACTTCAGAAGCTACATCAGCACAAATTTTGACACAGACAATCAGGGCTACCTGACAGCGGAACAGGTAGCCGGAGTGAAAACCATAAGCTGCGCCAATATGTCTATCGCAAGTCTGAAAGGCGTGGAGTATTTCACGGAATTGACCAGCCTGTCCTGCGAAAACAACCAGCTGACCGCGCTGGACGTAAGCAAAAACAGCAAACTGGAACATCTATGGTGCTGGGTGAATCAGCTGACCGCGCTGGATGTGAGCCAGAATATTGCGCTGGAAGATTTAAGCTGCTGGGGAAATCAGCTGACAGAACTGAACGTAAGTCAGAATCCTGCGCTGGAAGATTTGGATTGCGATACCAACCGGCTGACTGCATTGGATGTGAGCGGGAATGTGGCGCTGAAGCAACTGTATTGCTGGGGAAATCAGCTGACAGAACTGGATGTAAGCCGGAATACTGCGCTGGAAGTATTATATTGCGCTTCCAATCCGCTGGCGGAAATAGATGTGAGCCAGAATGCGGCGCTGATTCAATTGACCTGCAATTCCAACCAGCTGACAGACTTGGACGTGAGTCAAAATCCCGCGCTGAAATATTTACACTGCGCTTCCAATCAGCTGACTGCGCTGGATGTGGGCCAAAATACAGCACTGACGGAGATGGATTGCTCTTACAACCAGTTGACCACGCTGGATGTGAGCAAAAATACCGCTCTGACCTGGCTGAATTGCCGCGACAACCAGCTGACCGCGCTGGACGTAAGCAATAATACCGCCCTGACCTGGCTGAGCTGCGGCAGCGACCATGTGAACGCGAATCAACTGAGCGCATTGGATGTAAGCAAGAACACCAAGCTTACTTATTTGGACTGTGACTGCAATCGGCTGACCGCGTTGGATGTGGGCCAAAATACCGCGCTGACCAACCTGAACTGTGACGGAAATAAGCTGAACACGCTGGATGTGAGCAGCAATACCGCCCTGACCAGCCTGAGCTGCGGAGGCAACCAGCTGGGTGCGTTGGATGTAAGCCGGAATACCAAGCTTACTTATTTGAACTGCGACTTTAACCAACTGACAACATTGGATGTGAGCCAGAATACAGCACTGACTGAGCTGCGCTGCTACTATAATCAGCTGACCGAACTGGATGTGAGTAAGAACACCGTCCTGACAAATTTGACCTGCGACGGCAATCAGCTGACCGAACTGGATTTGAGCCAAAATCCCGACCTGACCAAGCTAACCTGCAACGGCAATCAGCTGACTATGCTGAATGTGAGCAGGAATACCGTGCTGGACTGGCTGAATTGCGCTGACAACCAGCTGACCGAGCTGGATGTGAGCAATAATACCGCACTGACCTATTTTGAGTGTTCCAACAACCAGCCGGCTGCGCTGGATGTAAGCAATAATGCCGAACTGAAAACGCTTATCTGCTCTTCTAACCAACTGACCGAGCTGGATGTGAGTAAGAATGCCAAACTTGCTGGGCTGGACTGCTCTTTCAACCCACTGACTGAACTGGATGTGAGCCAAAACACCGCACTGGCTAGTCTGAGCTGCATCGAAAATCAGCTGACCGCGCTGGACGTAAGCAAAAATATCAAACTGGAATGGCTGGACTGCTGGGACAATCAGCTGACCGAACTGGATGTGAGCAAAAATGCCGCTCTGACGTGGCTGAATTGCCGCGACAACCAGCTGACCGCACTGGATGTGAGCAACAATACCGCCCTGAGCTGGCTGTGGTGCGCTTATAACCAGCTGACCACGCTGGATTTGAGCCAAAATACTGCCCTGGACTCGTTGAGCTGCGATCCACAGAATATCACAGCGGAAGCGTACTGGGAGAACGACAGTCTGCTTCTTGGCCTGGGCAGCATTGTTGGCACAGAGAGCCTTGGGAAAGTGAGCGATGTGACAGGCGGCAGCTATAATGCGGAGACGGGCATTCTGACGCTTGCTGCTCCGGAAGAGGGGGCAACAACCGTCGAGGCGGGATACGGGTTCAACACGGGCGCAGTCGTTTCCTCAAATGTCATGGAGGTTGCCATAACGGCTGCCGTACCGAAGAAGCCCGGCGCGGAAAAGGGCCGGTTGATCGTCAGCACGCCCCAGGCCAGACCGGGGGAGACGGTGGAAGTGGATGTCAGCATTGCGGAAAACCCCGGCATCTGCGCCTTTACCATCCAGGTCGACTATGACGATACCGTGCTTGAACTGGTCTCCATCGAACACCCGGAGATCGGCAGCAACAGCATATGGAATATTTACGGCGGAATGGTGTCATGGCTTTCCTCCTCCGACGCGGACTACAACGGCACGCTGTTCACCGTGACCTTCAAGGTGGCGGATGACGCGGAGGAGGGCACAGCAGCGGTTACGATCCTGTATGAATCCGGCGACATCGGAAACTATGCCGAGGAGGAGGTCAACCCCAGCGTTCAGGCGGGCGGCGTAAATGTTGTCAGCCGCGTTCCCGGCGATACCAACGGGGACGGCAAGGTGAACACCATGGACCTGATCCGGCTGATGAAGAGCATCAACGGCGAGGAGGTAGAAATGGTGGAAGGTGCCGGAGACGTGAACGGGGACGGCAAGGTGAACACCATGGACCTGATCCGGCTGATGAAGTACATCAACGGCGAGGACGTGGAGATCTATTGAGCGGCTTTGTATTAAGGTCAGAATGATTCAAAATCATGGGCAAGACCCATCTGCTTCGCTGATTGCCTTTCTCAGGAGAGAGACAGAAAAAGATAAAACCGACCGAACTTATCCCTGCGTGGCATAGCCGCGCAGGGAAGTTTTTGCTGAGGCAGCATTTTTTCTATGTGGCTTTTTTGCCGGAAAAGTGGCTATTTATCAGTTGACATTATTACTGGATATGGTATTATTTTCATGGAAATGGAAAACCACAAGGGAGGATTTATCGGTATGAAAGAGAGGCTGAAAAAAAGTTTTGCCCTGTTTCTGTGTGTGATCATGTGCTTTTCTCTGCTTCCGGAGGTCCGCGTCTACGCGGAGGATGCCACCAGAGAAGAACCTGCGCCCATGTCGGATGTGCAGGGAACTGCGGAGGGAAACCTTTTAATTAATGAGGAAAATTTCCCGGATGATAACTTCAGAAGCTACATCAGCACGAATTTTGACACAGACAATCAGGGCTACCTGACAGTGGAACAGGTGGCCGGAGTAAAAACCATAAGCTGTGTCAATATGTCTATCGCAAGTCTGAAAGGCGTGGAGTATTTCACGGCCCTGACCAGGTTGGAGTGCAACCTCAATCAGCTGACCGAGCTGGATGTGAGCGGCAATCCGGCGCTCACGGTGCTGAACTGCGCCTTCAATTCGCTCAGCGAGCTGGACGTGAGCGGCAACCCTGCGCTCAAGGAGCTGAACTGTGTCTTCAACGCGCTCAGCGGACTGGATGTGAGCAAAAATCCTGCGCTGGAATACCTGGACTGTGATTACAATGAAATCGCGGCGTTGGATGTGAGCAGTAATCCGGTGCTCACCTCTCTTTCCTGTGGAGAGAATCTCCTCAACACGCTGAACCTGAGCAAAAATCCGGTGCTCACCTATCTGAACTGCAGCAACTGTCAGCTCACGGAGCTGAATCTGAGCAACAATACTGCCCTGAAAGCGCTGTATTGCAATTTCAATCAGCTGCCTGCGCTGGATGTGAGCAAGCTGCCGGCGCTGGAAGTCCTGGATTGCAGCAGCAATGAACTGACAGAGCTGAACCTGAGCGGCAATCCGGCGCTCCTCTATTTCAACTGCGGGAACAATCAGCTGCCGGCGCTGGATCTGAGCTGCTGCACGAAACTGGAAGAAGTGAACTGTACATCCAACCAGCTTACCGAATTGAAGGTAAGCGGCCTTCCGGCCTTGACGAGCCTGCACTGCGACAACAATCAGCTCACCGAGCTGGATGTGAGCAGCAGTACGAAGCTCACGGAATTTTTCTGCTGGAGCAATCTGCTTACCACCTTGGATGTGAGCCATAACCCGGAGCTGACGGTGCTGGATTGCGCATATAATGAGCTCTCGGAACTGGATGTGAGCAAAAATCCGGCGCTGTACGAACTGTATTGCAGCAACAATCAGCTTACAGAGCTGGATCTGCGCGACAATCCGTTGCTTACAAGCTTGTATTGCTGGAAAAATCAACTCACAGCATTGGATGTAAGCCAAAATCCTGAGCTGACAGAGCTGGACTGCGCATACAACCGGCTCGCGGTCCTTGATCTGAGCAATAACATGAATCTGCAATATGTTGCCTTTGGCGGACAATCCGTGTCTGTATGGCAATTCACCCAAAGCGATGGGAAATATACCGTTGATCTGTCAGCGGTCGTGGGCGCGGAAAACATCGGGAAGATCGCCCAGGTGGATAACGGAGACTATGACCCGGAGACGGGAATAGCCAGTTTTGACAAGCTCTGCAACTTTACATACGATTACGGAACAGGTTACGGCGATGCGCACATGGGGGTTTACTGCAGCATCGGCATTACCAGCTTTGAACAGCTGAAACAGCTGGCAGCACTGGAATATGCGGATTGGACCGACGTGTATTACGTCGGGACCGAGACCTTCGTTTTTGAAGAAGATCTGGTTCTGCCGGATAATTTGTTTTTCAGCACACAGGGCCAGGACATCCTGATCCCGGCCGGTGTGACGGTCACGGCAAATTGCAATGTCAACTGCTCAACCCTCACCGTGGAAGGGACGCTCATCGCGTATGCGGAAGTTACTGTAGATAATGTAAATGTAAGCGGGAGCGCGGAGATGTATGCCCCGATCTCCCTGGGGTACTCCGGCAGCATCAGCGGAGAGGAGAATGTCCGTTTCTATCCCAGCGAAGCTTATGAGCAATGCGGCTTCAACATCCATTGTAATGTGACCTCCTACGGGATGTTTGAGGAAATATTGAGCGAGGCAGGCACCAACAAGCCGGATAGATATTACGATCTGCGGATGCATATTGGTGATACCCTCACGATAGACAAAAAGATCGTCATCGGCGGGAACACAAGGATATACCTGTTCGACCCGGTTGTGATTGCGGAAAATGGAATGCTGGAAATCGACTGCTTTGCGCAGGTTTCGGCTGATGTTCAGATCAACGGGACCTTGAAGAATAAGGGAATCATCTCCGTCTTCGCCTATTCGGACTGGGGCTTCGAGGACACGGAGCTGATCCTGGGCGAGACCGGAACCTACAGCGGCGGCGGGGAATTGGAGGTATTCAACGACTCCGGCAGAACGCTGGAGGAGATCCTGCCCGGCTTTGACCTGACAGAATTTGATGTGGTCGAGGAAGGGGAAGGGGCCTGGACCCTTACGCCGAAAACGATACCCGGAGACGCGAACGGCGACGGCAAGGTGAATACCATGGACCTGATCCGGCTGATGAAGAGCATCAACGGTGAAGAGGTAGACATGGCGGAAGGCGCCGGAGACGTGAACGGGGACGGCAAGATCAACACCATGGACCTGATCCGGCTGATGAAGTACATCAACGGCGAGGACGTGGAGCTGCAATAACGCAATAAGAAACCCTGAAAACAGGCCATGTCTCCGCCGGAGCAGAGGCATGGCCGGCGCAGAAAAAGATTTTTTCAAGCGTTGAAAACGATCAGAGAAAAGTTTTTCTGAAATTCGAATTACCGAAAAATTTGAGTTGGGAAGTGGGAATATGAAGAAATTGAAGAAGCTGCTATCGGTTCTTCTCTGTCTGGCGCTTTGCCTGGGCCTTTTCCCGGCGGGGATTGCCTTTGCAGAGGAGCCGGAGACGGCAACGGAGCCGGAGACGGCAACGGAGACGGAGGCGGCAACGGAGCCGGCAACGGAGCCGGAGACAGCAACTGCCGTCGGCCAGGAGCCTGTGGAGATGCAGTCTGAACCCGGGGGAAAAACGCACATCAGTCTGGTCTGCGTCAACCCGCTGTATGAAGGCCTGGTCTCCGCCGATGAGCTGAACAGAGCCCCGGAAACCAGGGCAGCGGACGTTGAAGCCCTGGACCTGGAGGAGTATTCAACCGATGAGGCTCAGATGATACAGCTGCTCCGTTCTGCGCTGGAGCAGCGAAACGAGACCATCCAGTTCAATTATCAGATGGCAGGCACGAGCAGCGACGATGTGATCGATCAGTCTGAAGAGTTCTGGACGAGGGCGCTCATGCATACCGGCGTACCGACACAGGGGGACTATCTCCTCTTCCAGTACTGCGGCTATGAATGCAACATGTCCTTTTACCGTGTCGGAGAATACTACTTCGTTACCTTTACCTATACGGTAACGTATTACACCACGGCGGAGCAGGAGAAGGAAATGGACACGGCGGCAGCGGCCGTCATATCCGGTTTGTCTCTTGACGGCAGGAGCAGCTATGAAAAGCTGTCAGCGATTTACGGCTACATCTGCGATAACGTCGTCTACGATTATGCCCATCTGGGCGACGGCAGCTACAAGCTGCAATATACGGCCTACGCGGCGTTGATCAACAAAACTGCCGTGTGCCAGGGTTATGCGGTGCTGTTTTACCGCCTGGCGCTGATGGCGGGCGTGGATGCAAGAGTGATCAGCGGCATCGCCAACGGCGGCGGACATGCCTGGAATATCGCCCGGATCGGTAACCTGTACTATAACCTGGACAGCACTTGGGACGCCGGGCGGAGCAGCAGCGCTTACCGGTACTTCCTGCGCTGCGAGGAGAATTTTACCGACCACGTAAGAAATGGGCAATACTGCACAGAGCCGTTCAACATCATCTACCCCATGGCGGAATCGGACTATGCTCCCGGCAACGAAGTGGAATACCCTGTTTTTGGCCCCTGCGGAGGGAACCTGAGCTGGACCCTGGACGCTGAGGGAACACTGACCATTTCCGGCATGGGAACCATGGTGGACTATGATTCCGGCTGTACGCCCTGGGCTGATTACCGGGATAATATCAAAAAGCTGGTTATCGGCAGCGGCGTGACAAGCATTTGCCGGTGTGCGTTCTCCGGCTGCACAGCCCTGACAGAAATTGTTTTCCAGGGTGACGCGCCGGCCATGGGAGAGGATTGCTTTGCCGGTGTGACAGCGACGGCCTTTTACCCTGGCAACAATAACACCTGGACCGGGGCGGTCCTGCAAAACTACGGCGGCAGCATCACCTGGGCGAACGCGGATACAGGCTATGTGCTCACCGGCACGGCGGTTAGCTGGGACGGAAACGGCGGTGAGCTGATCTGCCTTTACAGCGGCTTGACGGAGGAAGAGATCGCGGCGGATATCACTGCCGGAGCCGCCGGGGCCGGCTACAGGGCCCAGTGCGGCGAGGCGGTGCAGAACGCAGACGGCAAGCGCTTTGACACGGCTTTCTGCTTCTCCGGCGTTGAGGCGGGAGAGTACACACTGGCAGTTTATAAGCCGGGGAACTACACGCTGAAAACGGCTGTGATTACGGTGAGCGCCAATGCTGATCTGGGCACGTTCGAACTGCAGCTGACCGGCGACATCAGCGGCGACGGCAAGGTGAACACCATGGACCTGATCCGGCTGATGAAGTACCTCAGCGGCGAGAATGTGGAGCTGGCGCCCGGCTCAGCCGACATCACCGGCGACGGGAAAATAAATACCATGGACCTGATTCGCCTGATGAAGCTGATCAACGGCGAAGCAGCGTAGTCTCTCCGGGAAAAACTGTAAAGAATATTTGAAAAGATATCCAGTTTTTGCTTGACAATTTCCATCGAATAGCGCTATACTAAGGCTGATCAATACAGAACGGACTCAGTCTGCTGAAAGATGTCAATTTCATTAGCTGCGCGGCTGAGTAACTGGAATAATAAACCAAAAGGAGTACGAAATGAAAAAGAGAGTCTTATCTGTTCTTCTGATTCTGGCACTGTTCGTTTCATGTTTTGCCTTCAGCGCCGGCGCAGAAGGCACACCGACCATCTGCGTTTCCGATGCAGGCAGTGTCACCCGCGGCAGCGATGTCAGCATTGACATCGCCGTGGCAAATAACCCCGGCATCATGGGTTTAAGTGTGACCGTCACCTACGATGCCACCCGTCTGTCTCTGGTGTCCCTGACACAGGGGACAGTAACCAGCAGCGGTTTCATCACGATCAACGGAGCCAGAGCAACCTGGATCACTTCCTCCGACGTTAAAACCGACGGTACTATTTTGACCGCAACATTCAAGGTGCTTGACGATGCCCCCATGGGTGCCGCCGCTGTTGGCGTCAGCTACCAGGCGGGCGATATCGGCAACTCTAATATGGAAGAGGTCAACTTCGCCGTGGTTCCCGGCGGCGTGACCGTTGCCTGCGCCAGCCACGACATAAAGGGCACAGTTACCAAAGAGCCCACCTGCACTGAGAAGGGTGAAAAGACCTTTGCCTGCACCGTCTGCGGAGCAGTTGACCATACCGAGGAGATTCCCGCACTGGGCCACACTTTGGATAAGGGTACAGTTACCAAAGAGCCCACCTGCACCGAGAAGGGTGTAAAGACTTACACCTGCACTGTCTGCGGCGAAACCAAGACCGAGGAGATTCCCGCACTGGGCCACACTTTGGATAAGGGTACAGTTACCAAAG
>JBJDXP010000011.1:0-68937 GCA_051866735.1 Candidatus Limivicinus sp. | reverse complement strand
CCGCACTGGGCCACACTTTGGATAAGGGTACAGTTACCAAAGAGCCCACCTGCACCGAGACGGGTGTAAAGACCTACACCTGTACTGTCTGCGGCGCGACCGAGACCGAGGAGATTCCCGCACTGGGCCACACTTGGGATGAGGGTAAAGTTACCAAAGAGCCCACCTGCGCTGCGGTCGGCGAAAAGACCTACACCTGCACTGTCTGCGACGAAACCAAGACTGAGGAGATCCCTGTTCTTGAGCACAAGTGGGATAATGGCGTTGTCACCCTGCCCGCAACCAATACCAAGGAAGGCGTAAAGACCTACACCTGCACTGTCTGCGGCGAAACCAAGACTGAGGCCATCCCCAAGGTTAAGGACGTTATTGTGACCGGAGATGAGTCCACTCCTGTGCTCTATGCACTGCTCCTGATCGCCTCTGCCGGCGCAGCAGTTATCGTCACCCGCAAGGTTCGCAAAGAACGCGGCTGATCTTATTGTACTCCTGGTACATAAACAGTAAAGAAAACCGACGAGACCGGATGTGAAAATCCGGTCTCGTTTTTTCATTAGATCATATTCAGAAAATACTGATGTACCCGCAGATCATCGCAGAGTTCGGGGTGGAAGGCGGTGACCAGCTGCTTTCCCTGCCGGGCGGCCACGATGTTCCCGTCCACTATGGCCAGCACCTCCGCCGAACGGGAGACTGAGCGGATATAGGGGGCGCGGATAAAGGTCATGGGCACCCGGCCCAGGCCCGCCATATCCTCTTCGGCGTAAAAGCTGCCCAGCTGGCGGCCGTAGGCATTGCGCAGGACGGAGATATCCATAGTCTCAAAACAGGGCGTCCCGCCCTCTACGGACTTTGCCAGCAAAATCAGCCCCGCGCATGTGCCAAATACCGGCAGTCCTTCCTGAATCTGATGCTGCAAAGGGGTAAACAAGTCCAGATCGTGCAGAAGCTTGCGTATAACGGTGCTCTCGCCGCCGGGGAGGATCAGCCCGTCAAAGCTTTGCTCGATGTCCCGGCGCTGGCGTATCTCAAAATGCTCCGCGCCCAGCCGGTCCAGCATGGCGGCGTGCTCCACAAAAGCGCCCTGGAGCGCAAGTATACCGATACGCATGTTATTTTCCCCGCTCAGCCATCAGCAGGGCGATCTCGTTCTCGTTGATGCCCACCATGGCCTCGCCCAGATCCTCCGACAGCTTTGCAATCAGCTTCGCGTCGGTGTAGTTGGTGACAGACTGGACGATAGCGGCGGCCCGCTTTGCCGGGTTGCCGGACTTGAAGATGCCGGAGCCGACAAACACACCCTCCGCACCCAGCTGCATCATCAGCGCCGCGTCGGCAGGGGTGGCCACGCCGCCTGCGGCGAAATTCACCACCGGGAGCCTGCCGTTTTCATGGACATAGCGCAGCAGGTCCACCGGAACCTGAAGCTGCTTTGCCGCCTCAAACAGCTCGTCCTCCCGGAGATTCTGCACACGGCGGATCTCCGCGTTCATGGCGCGCATGTGGCGCACAGCCTGTACCACGTCGCCGGTGCCCGGCTCGCCCTTGGTGCGGATCATGGATGCGCCCTCGGCGATGCGGCGCAGAGCCTCGCCCAGATCCCTGGCGCCGCAGACAAAGGGCACCTTGAATTTGGTCTTGTCGATATGATACACATCGTCGGCGGGGGAGAGGACCTCGCTCTCGTCGATGTAGTCGATCTCAATGGCCTCTAAAATCTGGGCCTCCACAAAGTGGCCGATGCGGCACTTGGCCATGACCGGGATGGACACCGCTTCCTGTATGCCCTTGATCATCTTCGGGTCGCTCATACGGGACACGCCGCCGGCGGCGCGGATATCCGCAGGGATACGCTCCAGCGCCATGACCGCGCAGGCGCCTGCCGCCTCAGCGATCCGGGCCTGCTCCGGCGTGGTCACGTCCATGATGACGCCGCCCTTGAGCATCTGGGCCAGTTCTTTGTTCAGTTCATATCTTGATTTTTCCATTGTTTTCCCTCCATACTGAAATGGTAGGAATATCATATCACATTCTGAGCATATGAAAATAACCAGTTTAGTGGAAAAGAATATGACCAGATAAAAAATTCTTGAAAGCCCATAAACCATGTTGTATAATAGGTTTAATCAATATGGAGGGATCAAACATGCTGATTTCAACGAAGGGGCGTTACGCTCTGCGCGTGATGATCGACCTTGTGGAGAACCAGAGCGAGGGCTATGTGCCGCTCAAGGAGATCGCGGAGCGTCAGGAGATATCGGAAAAATATCTGGAGAGCATCATCAAGATCCTGGTAAAGGCGAAAATGCTGGACGGCCTGCGGGGAAAGGGCGGCGGCTATAAGCTGACCAAAGCCCCCGAGCAGTACACGGTGGGCGCCATCCTGCGCCTGACGGAGGATTCCCTGGCCCCGGTCTCCTGTCTGGGAGAGGGCGCTGCGCCCTGTGCCAGAGCGGCGGAATGCCGCACGCTGCCCATGTGGCAGGGCCTGGACAGGGTGATCAACGATTATTTAGACGGCATCCTGCTGTCAGACCTGGTACTGCCGGACTCCGCCGGGGACAATTATGTGATATAGAAAATGAAAGATGAAAGCCGCTTCCGTTTGCCGGGAGCGGCTTTCAAGGCGTCAGCAAAGTTCGATGCCTTGAAAACTTATTCAGGAGTATTCAAAAATACTCCTGAATAAGCATAGATTGTACGCAGAAAGGGGACTCCCGTCCCCTCTCTGCGCTCGCCCCATGCAACTCTATACATTGCCGAAAGCTTTGTCTGCATGCTGAAAGCTGCTTCCTGTTTCCGGAAGCAGCTTTTTTATCAGAGGGAGTGGGCGGTCAGCCGGTGATAGCAGCGGTCAAAGGCCTGCATGAATTGGGCCAGCTCCTCCCGGGTGGTCAGGTGGCTCAGACTAATCCGCCAGGAGGACAGGGCGTTTTTCCTGTCCCGGCTGAGGGCGAACACCGCCTTGGAGGGGCTGCCGTCTGTGGAGCAGGCGGATTTGACCGATACGCAGACGCCCTCTTCCCCCAGCGCCCGCTGAAAGGCGGTGCCCTTTACGCCGGTAACGCTGAGATTGAGAATGTGGGGCACGGCGCCCTCCGGGCTGTTGATGCGCACCATCGGGTACCTTGACAGGGCGGCACGAAGTTCCCGGTTCAGTTCATTGACGACCTGTATCCGCCGGGCCTGGTTATTTAGCGTCAGCGCCAGGGCCTTCTCCACGGAGACCGCCAGTGCCAGGGCCGGGGTCCCGCTGCGGTAGATGGTGGTGCTGCTTCCCCCGTGGATTTGGGGCTCAATGACCAGGCCTTTTCGTTTCAGCAGCAGTCCGCTGCCGTTGAGGCCGTAGAACTTGTGGGGCGCGATACTCATGGTGTCCACCCCCTCAAGCACAAGCTCCGTTTTGCCCACGGCCTGGGTGGCGTCCACATGGAGACGGCAGTTGGGAAAATCCCTGAGGATTTGGGCGATCTGCCGGATAGGCTGGACTGTGCCCAGCTCACTGTCCACCGCGCAGACGGAGACCAATATGGTATCTTCGCGCAGCAGCCTTCGCAGCTGCGCCAGGTCGATCTTCCCGTCAGGGCAGATGTCCACCAGGTCAATTTCATAGCCCTGACGCTGCAAAGCGGTCAGGGTCCCGTCCACGGAGGAGTGCTCCAGCGCGGTGGAGATGATATGCCGGCCCATATGCCGGGAGGCCTGGGCCACGCCCTTCAGCGCCAGATTGTTGGACTCACTGGCCCCGGAAGTGTAAATGATCTCCGCCGGGCTTATCCCCAGCATGGCCGCGATGGAATCGGTGACCCGGGCCATCTCCTCCCGGGCCGCCTGGCCTGCGGGATGGCCGGAATTGGGGTTGCCGATGTAGTTTTGCTCCGTATGCAGAAAGGCCTCCAGCACGGCTGGGTCCGCCGGGGTGTTGGCCGTGTAATCCAGATAAATCAAGGTTTGCCTCCCGCGCCGGTCAGGTCCTTGACCACCTCGCCCGCAATGATCAGCCCCACCACTGAGGGCACAAAGGCATTGCTGCCCGGCACCTGCCGCCGCTGGGTGCATTTCCGGGCCGTCCCCGGCGGGCAGATGCAGTTGGTACGGCAGCTGACGGTCGTGTTGTCAATGGGAGTCATGGGGGGCTCCCTGGAGTAGACCACCTTCAGCTTTTCAATACCCCGCTTTTTCAGCTCCTTGCGCATGACCCGGGCCAGAGGACAGATGGAGGTCTCATAGATGTCCGCCACCTCGAAGGCCGTGGGGTCCATCTTGTTCCCCGCGCCCATGCTGCTGATGATGGGGACGCCGGCCTTTTCCGCCTGCTCCACCAGCTGAAGCTTGCCGGTGACGGTGTCAATGGCGTCCACCACATAGTCGTACTGGCTGAAGTCAAACTGCTCCGCCGTCTGGGGCGCGTAAAAGGTCTTGTAGGTGTGGACCACAGCCTTGGGATTGATCTCCAATATCCGCTGCTCAGCCACATCCACCTTGTATTGGCCCACGGTTTTGTGGGTGGCGAAGATCTGCCGGTTCAGATTGGTGAGACAGACCTTGTCATCGTCAATCAGGTCCAGCGCGCCCACGCCGCTGCGGGCCAGGGCCTCCACAGTGTAGCCGCCGACCCCGCCGATCCCGAAGACCGCAACTCTTGCCCGGTACAGCTTTTCCATGCCCTCCTGGCCCAGGAGAAGCTGTGTCCTTGAAAATTGATTAAGCATCGCTCTCTTCCTCGATTCCCTGTATCTCCAGCTGATCTACCGCCTGCTGCCCCGCGGCGGTCAGGGCCATACTCCCTCGCAGGGGAAAGTCCTGGTATTCCGCGTAATCAAAGTGGGAAAGGGGCAGGTCATAATCCAGGCGGATAAGCCCCTTTTGGGAAAGGGCGCTGATGATGGGCGACAGTTCTTCCCAGCGCGCCGCGCCCTCTTCCATGCAGACGGGCTGCTCGGAACCGGCCTGCCGGGCCACGGGGAGAAAGGGGATCTGGGCAAAGCGAAACAGCAGGTCGATCTCGCCCTGGGTCAGCTGCAGCGTGCCGCCGCAGCCGGAACAGGAGCCGCCGCAGCAGGCACCGCACTGTTTTTGCCCGCATCCGGGAGTTTTATCCAAAAGATCACATCCAGTTCTTAGGAACCTCTGATTTAATCCCAGCACCCATCTTCACGGCATAAATTCCCGCTGGACGTCGTCAGAAAAGTTTGAAATACACAAAGTATTCCTGCACTTTTCTTCCTCGCCAGCAAAAATTTCTGCCGCAAATCTGGGACACTTTGATTTAATCAGAGCTTCCCTTATTTTTCTTCAGGCACCCGGGAAATGGTGCCGCCGCCGACGACCAGGTCACCGTCGTACAAAACCAGGGCCTGTCCCATGGTCACAGCAAAGCCAAGGTCGGCGGCATATTGACACACCGGCTGGGAGACATGGGCGCATCCTAAAAGGATCAGCCGCTCCCGGGGGTAAAAATGGCGGACATACTCGGTGTCCTCCACGGTAAAACTGCGCTCCGCCGGCTCCCCGGCGCGGACAAGCGCAAGGATCTCCTGAAATTGCCTGCGCATGATCCCACCTCTTTATATCGTAGTATTGACAAAAATTATAAATCAGGAACGGCTTTTGTGCAATTGCCGTTTTTGCTCAAAGCGTGAGCCAGGGCCGCCCCGCCCGCTCCCGGGCCGCCCTTTCCAGGGGCACGTCCACCAGAAGCAGGCCCTCTCTGCCGTCCGCCTTGAACAGCAGACCGCCGTCCGGCCCGGCGACCAGGGACTGGACGGCAAAGACGATCTCGCCCTCCGGCCCCACACGGTTGCACATGGCGGTGATCCCCCTATTCCTGTTATTGGTTCGGATAATCCTATTAAAATACTATGTTCATGTAGTTTATCAGCAGATTCGCCGCTTGTCAATAGAACGAAAAACAGCTTTTCTCCGGCGGCGAAGCGATTGAAGCAGGGCAGATAATATGATATAATCCGGATATATATCAGCTGTTTGCACGAGAAAGGCTTGAAAATGGAATTCAAAAGCATAGAAAAAAAGGACGGCGGGAAATTCCTGCACCGCTATGACCTGCACTATGTGGACCCGCTGGGGGCGGAGCGCTGCTATGAGATGGTCAGCCGCAGGGACGAGATTGAGGGCTTTAACCAGCTGGTAAACCACCCGGCGGACGCGGTGGTGATGATCGTCACCGACAGAGAAAACGAACACATGGCCCTCATCCACGAGTACCGCATGGAGCTGGGCCAGAAAATCTACGGCTTTCCCGGCGGACTGATCGACCCGGGGGAGACGCCGGAGATGTGCGCCCGGCGGGAGCTGAAGGAGGAGACCGGGCTGGACCTGGTGGAGATCAGGGAGATCCTGCCCGCCGCGGCCTGTACCGTGGGCATCGGGGACGAGCGGACCATCTGCATCTTTGTCACGGCGGAGGGGGAATTCCACCCGGACAGGGCCACCGGCGAGGAGATCGAGGCCCGCTGGTATACCCGCAGCGAGATACTGGAGCGGCAGAAAACCGCCCTTTTCGGCTCCTGGGCCCTGGCTTTCAGCTGGATGTGGGCCACAGGCCGGCTGTGAATGTGAAAAAACAAACAAAATCCACCGGAATGTACAGAAAAGACATTTACTTTTGCTACAAAATGCGGTAGAATACAAGCGTTGCGATCAACGGAGACGGAGGTGATATGATGGAAGGAACCAATGTGCTGTTCAGTATAGGCCCGGTGCAGATCACCAGTACCCTTACGACCATGTGGGTCATTATACTGATCCTCACCGTTCTGTCCATTCTTGCCACAAGAAAACTGAAAGATGTGCCCGGCCCGCTGCAGAATATTGCCGAGATGGCCGTGGAGAGCCTGCAGAATTATTTTGCCGGCATTATGGGCGCGAAAACGGCGAAAAAGTATTTCCCCATTTTTGCCACCTACTTTATTTTTATTGTGGTCTGCAACTATTCGGGACTGCTGCCGGGAGCGGGGCATTTCAAGGGCTTCGCGGTGCCCACGGCCTGCCTGTCGGTGACGGCGGCCCTCGGCATTATTGCCTTTTTTACCACGCACACCATCGGCATCCGGGAGCGGGGACTGAAGCACTATTTGCTCAGCTTTGTCACACCCTTTATTCTTATGCTGCCGCTGAACCTGATCGAGCAGTTTGTCCGGCCTTTTTCGCTGGCCCTGCGTCTTTACGGCAACCTGTACGGCGAGGAGATGGTGGTGGAGCAGCTCTACAACATCTTCCCCATACTGCTGCCTGTGCTGATGAACGTGCTGAGTCTGCTGTTCTGCATGATCCAGGCCATGGTGTTCACCATGCTGCTGTCCATCTATGTGTCTGAGGCCGTAGAGGAAGAGCACTGATACGATAAATTAAAAATAAGAAATATAATTTTTGGAGGAAAATATTATGGCATCCGGAACAATCGCTCTTGCAATTGCAATCATGATGGGCCTTTGCGTGTTCGGCCCCGCTATCGCCCAGGGTCTGGTGGCGTCCAAAGCCATGGAGTCCATCGCCCGCCAGCCCGAGGCCGCAGGTCAGATCCGCTCCTCAATGATCCTGGCCCTGGGCCTGATCGAGGCGCTGACCATTTACGGTCTGCTCATCGCTTTTATGCTGGTCGGTAAAATATAAGTCACGAATAAGCAATAATTCGGAGGAAGATGCGGTATGCTTAGCATAAATATTTCCGAGCTGGTTTTGACCGCGATAAGCTTCTTCCTGCTGTTTTTCCTGCTCAAGCGTTTTCTGTATGACCCGCTGATCCGCTTCATGGACGAGCGCAATGCCCGCATCGAAGAGGGACTGGACGCGGAGAAGCAGGCTCTCGCCGCGGTGCAGGCCAATGAGATGCTCCTGGAGGCCAGGCGGAAAGAGAGCATGGACCAGGCAAAGAGCATCGTGGAGCAGGCCCGGAACGCGGACGAGCAGCGCCGGGAGGCTGCATTGCAGCAGGCCCGGCAGAGCGCCGAGGAGAGCCGGAGCAGGGCAAGAGAAGAACTCTGCAGGCTTCAGGAGAGTGAATCCGGGAAGCTCAGAGACAGCGAGACCGAGCTTGCCGCCCTGCTTGCCGACAGGCTGCTCAGCAGCGGTTACGCCGCAGGAGAATAAGCGGAAAAACAAATCAGCAGGAGAGGAGGAATGTCCCACATATGGGCGGATGGAACATATTTTACGGACTGTTGAACTTCGCCGTTCTTGCCGCGATATTGTACTTTGTCGGCAGAAAAATGGTTGTGAAAATGTTCAAAGGCCGTCGGGACAGGATAGCCGGCGATTTAGAGCGGGCCCAACAGGCCAGAGAGAACGCCGCCGCTTTGCAGGACGATCTGAACGCCAGCGGCGCGGAGGCGGAAAAACTCCGCCAGCAGATCATCAGCGACGCGGAGGACCGGGCCCGGGAGAACAGTCTCAGGGAGCAGGACGGAGACCAGGCTGCAGCCGATGAGGTCCTGCGGGAGACAAGCCGGGAGAACCGGCATGAGATGTACGACGCCAGAAGAGAACTGACCGACATGGCAGCGGACAGCGTTACCGCGGCCGCAGGCAGACTTCTGGGCGGCGAGGATCGGGCAAAAGAGAGAGAGCAGCTCAAAGAGCGCTTTATTGAATATCTTGAACATGAGCTGAACCCCAGCCCCTGCGATCTGGCGAGAGCGGAGCGGGGAGAGGCCGTCCATATCCAGATCAGCGCGGAAAAACAGCCCGACCCGGAATACGTGGAGCGGGTGGCTGCGCTGGTAAAAAGCAGATTCGGCGCGGCAGAAGTCAGGGCGGAGGCTCTGGAAGACCCCTCGCTGATCGGCGGCGTGCGCCTGCAGATCGGGGACACCGTGGTTGACGGCAGTCTGTCCGGTATGCTCCGCCAGGTGAAAAAAAGCCTGGAACAGGGCGACGCCCTGGAAGGGGATATGACCGGGGCGCTGAAGGAGAAGCTGTCCCAGGTCCGTGCCGGGGTGGATGTATACCAGACCGGCCGGGTGAAGAGCCTTTCCAACGGCATCTGCCGGGTTTCCGGCCTGTCCGACGTCATGGCCGGCGAGCTTATCGAATTTGAGGGCGAGCTTCGCGGCATGGTCATGGACCTGGAAAAGGACGACGTGGGCGTGGTTTTGCTGGGCGACTACGGCAAGGTGCAGGAAGAAGACGAGGTCCGCCGCACCGGGCGCATCATCGAGGTGCCCGTGGGCGAGGGGCTGATCGGCCGCGTGCTGGACGCCCTGGGCCGCCCCATCGACGGCATGGGTCTGATCCGGACCGAGGAGACACGGCCCATCGAGAGCCCAGCCCCCGCCGTGCTGGACAGAAAGCCCGTGACGATCCCCCTGCAGACCGGTATCAAAGCCATAGACGCCCTGGTCCCCATCGGACGGGGCCAGCGCGAGCTGATCATCGGCGACCGGAAGACGGGCAAGACCGCCATCGCCATCGACACCATCCTGAACCAGAAGGGCAAGGATGTGATCTGCATCTATGTGGCCATCGGCCAGAAGGAATCCACCGTGGCCAGCATCGTGGAGAAGCTGCGGGAAAACGGGGCCATGGATTACAGCATCGTGGTCTGCGCCTCAGCCTCTGAGACGGCGCCCATGCTCTATATCGCGCCCTATGCCGGCGCGGCCATCGGCGAGTATTTCATGTACAAGGGCCGCCATGTGCTGATCATCTATGACGACCTGTCCAAGCAGGCCGTGGCCTACCGGGAGATCTCCCTGCTGCTTCGCCGTCCGCCCGGACGGGAAGCCTACCCCGGCGACGTGTTTTATCTCCATTCCCGTCTGCTGGAGCGGGCTGCCTGCCTCAGCGACGAGAAGGGCGGCGGCTCCATGACCGCGCTGCCCATTGTGGAGACCAAGGCGGGCGACATCTCCGCCTATATCCCCACAAACGTCATCTCCATCACCGACGGACAGATCTTCCTGGAGGAGGAGCTGTTCAACTCCGGCATCCGTCCCGCCGTGAACCCGGGCCTTTCCGTGTCCCGCGTAGGCGGCGCGGCCCAGCTGGGGGCCATGAAGCAGGTCTCCGGCCGGCTGAGAATGGACCTGGCCCAGCACAGAGAGCTGGAGGCTTTTGCCCAGTTCGGCTCTGATCTGGATAAGGCCACCAGAGACGCCCTGAACCGGGGCCGCAAGGTGACGGAGCTTCTGAAACAGAAGCAGTACAGCCCCATGGACGCGGCGGACCAGGTGATCGCCATCTTTGCCGCCAACGAAGGCTTTATTGACAATATTGACATCAAGAGTGTGAGCCGCTACGAGCGGGAGCTCATACCCTTCATCCACAACAGCTGGCCGGAGCTTACCGCCATCATCGACAGCGGAAAGAAGCTGAGCGACGAGCAGCGGAGCAAGCTCAGGGAGCTGATAAGCGAATTCGGCAGAAACTTCAGCTAATACTACCCGGCGGAGGGGAGGTGCGCAGATGCCCAACATATACGCCATCAAGGCCCGGATCAAAAGCGTGGAGAGCACCCGGCAGGTGACCAAATCCATGAAAATGGTGTCCACGGCAAAGCTGCGCCGTACCCAGTACACCATGAACCGGGTACAGCCCTTTGCGGAGCACTGCCGCCGGATCCTGGAGTGCCTCTGCTCCGGCGGACTGGAGACAGAGCAGGCGCTGATGAAGTCCCACGGGGAGATCAGGCAAGTGTGCTATGTGCTCGTTGTGGGCAACCGGGGGCTCTGCGGCTCCTATAACAGCGATATCCTGCGCTATATGAAAGAGCTGGCAAAGCGGGAGGAAAAGGAATTTTTCACCGTGGTCTGCGGCCACTGGGGCGAGGACGTCATTGCCCAGGAGGGCCTGAACGTGAAGCGCCGTTTCCCGGACCTGAGCGATACGCCGGACCGGGGAGAGAGCGGCAGGATCTCCGATTATCTCAAAGAATTGTACCGCAGCGGCCAGGCGGATAAGATCGTGCTGGTATACCAGCGGCACAAAGGCATGGGCCAGGAGGCCGTGAACGAGCAGCTTCTGCCCGTTGTGCCCCTGAAGGGCGTCAAAGCCAGAGATTATATTTTCGAGCCGGACAGGGAGAGCCTGCTGGAGCGGGTCGCCGATCTCTATGTGGACAATGTGGTGTATGAGGCGCTGCTGCAGGCCCGGACGGGCGAGCATTTTGCCCGCATGACCGCCATGACCACCGCCACCGACAACACGGATGAAATCATCCGGAAGCTGACCCAGGAGATGAACACCCAGCGCCAGGCCCAGATCACCACCCAGATCAGCGAAGTCATCGGCGGAGCAAATGCCCTGAGCCAGGATGAGGCCAGGCGCTGAACACGGAGAAAACATTATGGGAAAAGGAATCGTAAAAAGAGTTACCGGCCCTGTGGTCGATATTGAATTTCCCCAGGGCGAGCAGCCGGAGATCCGCCGGGCGGTGGAGATCCTGGCTGACGGGCACAGTGTAAAGGCCGAGGTAGTACAGGATATCGGCCGGGGCGGCGTGCGCTGCATCGCCCTGGCGTCCACCGACGGACTTTACCGGGGCTGCCCTGCCGTGGATACGGGAGCCACCATCACCATGCCCGTGGGCGAGGGGACGCTGGGCCGCATGTTCAATGTGGCCGGGGAGCCTATCGACGGCAAGGGAGCGGTGGACGCGGTGAAGTACATGCCCATTCATCGTGACCCGCCGGCCTTTACGGAGATCAAACCGGCAGAGGAGATGCTGGAGACCGGCATCAAGGTGGTGGACCTGCTGACCCCCTATGCCAAGGGCGGCAAGATCGGCCTGTTCGGCGGCGCCGGCGTGGGCAAGACTGTGCTGATCATGGAGCTGATCCGGAACGTGGCCTACGAGCACGGCGGCTATTCCGTCTTTGCCGGTGTGGGCGAGCGCAGCCGCGAGGGAAACGACCTGTGGAACGAAATGAACGAGTCCGGGGTCATTGACAAGACCGCGCTGGTCTTCGGCCAGATGAACGAGACCCCCGGCGCAAGACTTCGCGTGCCCTTCTCCGCCCTGACCGTGGCGGAATATTTCCGGGACGAGCGCAGGCAGGACGTGCTGCTCTTTGTCGACAACATCTTCCGCTTTATCCAGGCCGGCGCGGAGGTCTCCGCGCTGCTTGGCAATATGCCCTCTGCCGTGGGCTACCAGCCAACGCTGGCCACGGATATGGGCACGCTGGAGGAGCGCATCACCTCCACACAAAAGGGCTCCATCACCTCGGTCCAGGCCATCTATGTGCCGGCCGACGACCTGACGGACCCGGCCCCGGCCACGGCCTTTGCCCATCTGGACGCCACAACGGTGCTGTCCCGCGCCGTGTCGGAGCTGGGCATCTACCCGGCGGTGGACCCCCTGGCCTCCAGCTCCCGTATGCTGGAGCCGGACATTGTGGGCCATGAGCACTATGAGACGGCCCGGGCCGTACAGACCGTGCTGGAAAAATACCGCCAGCTTCAGGACGTTATCGCCGTTCTGGGCATGGACGAGCTGAGCGCGGAGGATAAACGCACCGTCAACCGGGCCAGAAGAATACAGCGCTTTCTGTCCCAGCCCTTCCACGTGGCGGAAAACTTCACCGGCATCCCCGGCAAGTATGTGCCCCTGAAGGAGACCATCAAGGGCTTCCAGGCCATCCTCAGCGGCGATGTGGACGACCTGCCGGAGCAGGCCTTCCTGCTCTGCGGCACCATTGACGACGTGATCGCCAAGCGCGGCAGCTTCTGAGGTGGAAAATGGCGGACAGAATCAAACTCAGCGTGGTCACCGCCGAAGGCGACAGCCACGAAAAAATGGTCAGTTACGTCTCCATACCCACGGCCTTCGGCTCTGTGGGTGTGCTGTCCGGCCACGCCCCCATGCTCTGCGCGGTGAAGAGCGGTATTTTGAAATACCGCATGGGAGAGGACAGCCTTTTCCGCCTTTCCGTCAGCGACGGGATAGCCAATGTGGCGGACAATGAAGTGACGGTACTGGTCTCAACGATAAATATGGAATGAAAAAGTACAGGCGGAAAACCGCCTGTACTTTTTGATTTAGCGCGCTACAGCAAGGAGAGTAAGTGCAAAAAAACGGGCAAAAATCGAAAAATGCCTTCTGAGCGATGCAAAACTTTTCTATGTTCGTCAATTTGCAATTTAAATAGGGTAAAATATAGGCATATTGATCATTGACGCGGACAGGCTGCAAATGTTAATATATATCATGTAAAAAGTTCGTAAAAATGAAAAGGGGGGTTCAGGCGATACAATGAAAAAATATTATGTGATGATCGGCAACTACGGCAGCGGAAAAACCGAGCTGGCCATGAACTTTGCCATGAAGGCGGCGCAGCACGGCCGCACGGAGCTTCTGGATCTGGACATGGTGAACACCTATTTCCGCCTGGCCGAGCACGGCAAGCTGGTCAACATGAAGGAGATCAGGCTCGTCTCCCCCAACTACGCCTGTTCCGGCATTGAGACCCTGTCCCTGCCCGCGGAGGTGGCCTCCGCCTTTGCCATGGACTGGGATACCGTGGTGTTCGACGTGGGCGGAGACGCTGTGGGCTCCACGGCGCTGGGCCGCTACCATGAGGACTTCATGGCCCTGGCTCCCGGGGAGCTGGAGGTGCTGAACGTGGTCAACATCCGCCGCCCGCTGGCAGGCACGGTGGAGAAGATCATCCACCTTCAGGAGGAGATGGAGCTCCATTCCCGGCTGAAGATCACCGGAATGATCAACAACACCAACCTGGCCCAGATGACCGGCCCGGATGAACTGCGGGACGGCTATGAGATGATCAAACAGGTGTCTGAGATCACCGGCGTCCCTGTGGCCTACACCTCAGGGCGCAAGGAGCTGCTGGACATTTTCCTGGCAGAAGGGCACGACCCCAAATACATCGGCACACCCATCGCTATCGACACCTATATGCACCGCGACTGGGACAGCTGGGTAAAGGGACTGAGCCTGTAAAAAACGTACATTCCCGCAGATGCGGTTGAGAAACAGTAAGCACTAAGTAAGGAAAATAAAAAAGGAAAAGAGGTTGAATCATGGTTAAGGTAACAATCAACGAGCTTGTTTGTAAGGGATGCGGACTTTGCGCAAGAGCTTGCCCCAAAAATGTCCTCGCCCTTTCCAAAACCAAGCTCAACGCAAAAGGCTACCATCCAGCAGAAGTGGTCGACCAGGAAGCTTGTATAGGCTGCGCATCCTGCGCACGCACCTGCCCCGATGTGGCAATCAGGATAGAGAAGGATTAAGGAGGAATAGAAAATGGCATTGACTCTTATGAAGGGTAGCGAAGCGATTGCGGAGGCCGCAATCCGCGCCGGCGCACGTTTCTTCTTCGGCTATCCTATCACCCCGCAGACAGAAATTCCCGAATATATGTCCGCCCGTATGCCTGAGGTAGGCGGCTGCTTCCTCCAGGCGGAGAGCGAAGTCGCGGCAATCAACATGGTGTACGGCGCTGCCGGTACCGGCGCCCGCGTCATCACCTCTTCTTCCAGCCCCGGCGTCAGCCTGAAGCAGGAGGGCATCTCCTACATCGCAGGCGCTCAGCTGCCCTGCGTGATCCTGAACGTCATGCGCGGCGGCCCCGGTCTGGGCAGCATCCAGGCCTCCCAGGGCGACTATTTCCAGGGCGTCAAGGGCGGCGGCAACGGCGACTACCACCTGCTGACCTACGCACCCGCATCCATCCAGGAAGCCATCAACATTATGATGTTCGCCTTTGACAAGGCGGAGCAGTACCGTATGCCCGTGCTGTTTCTGGCAGACGGCATCATCGCCCAGATGATGGAGCCTGTGGAAATGCCCGAGATGGTGGAATACAAGGTGGACCCGGAGAAGAAGCCCTGGGCCGCCACCGGCTGGAAGCCCGGCGACGATCCGGCCAAGCGCGCTGTCATCAACTCCCTCTTCATCAACACCGAGGACCTGACCGTACATAACGACCACCTGCAGGCCATCTATGCCGAGGCCAGAAAGAACGAGCAGATGTGGGAGGAATACAAGCTGGAGGACGCCGAGTACATCATCACCGCCTTCGGCACCGTCTCCCGTATCGCCAGATCCGCAGTGGATGAACTGCGGGAAATGGGCGTCAAGGCCGGTCTGTTCCGTCCCATCACCGTGTGGCCCTTCCCCTATGAGCATCTCAAGGCCGCCGCAGACCGGGAGGGTGTCAAGGCCCTGCTGGATGTGGAAGCCAACGAAGGCCAGATGCTGGAGGACGTGAAGCTGGCAGTCAACGGCGCAAAGCATGTGGATTTCTTTGGCCACTGCGGCAGCCTGATGCCCACAACCGAAGAGATCAAGGCGAAGATCCTCGAAATGAAGGAGGGTAAATAAATGTCCGTCATATTTGAAAAGACCAGTCTTTTGACCGATAAACAGTTCCACTACTGTCCCGGCTGCAACCACGGCATTATCCACCGTCTGGTGGCCGAAGTGCTGGATGAGCTGAAGCTGGACGGCAATGTTGTAGGCGTGGCGCCTGTGGGCTGCTCCGTTTTTGCCTACGATTACTTTAACTGCGACATGTTCGAGGCCGCCCATGGCCGCGCTCCCGCAGTGGCCACCGGCATCAAGCGCGCAAAGCCCGATTCCGTGGTATTCACCTACCAGGGCGACGGCGACCTGGCCTCCATCGGTACCGCTGAGATCGTCCACGCCGCCCACCGCGGCGAGAAGATCGTGACCATCTTCGTCAACAACGCCATTTACGGTATGACCGGCGGCCAGATGGCCCCCACCACCCTGGTGGGCCAGAAGACCACCACCTCCCCCAACGGCCGTGACGAGGCCTGGTGCGGCGCACCCATCAAGATGTCCGAGATGCTCGCGCAGGTTCCCGGCTCCTACTATATCGAGCGCTGCGCAGTCAACAACAACGCAAACATCCTCAAGACCAAGAAGGCGATCAAAAAGGCATTCCAGTATCAGCTGGAGGGTAAGGGCTTCTGCATGATCGAAGTTCTGTCCACCTGCCCCACGAACTGGGGTTTCAGCCCTGTTGAAGCACTCAAGTGGTTGGAAGAGAACATGATCCCCTACTATCCTCTGGGCGTGTATAAAGACAAGGGGGCTGCTGAGTAATTATGATGAAACAGTTTATTTTTGCAGGTTTCGGCGGTCAGGGCATGCTTCTGATCGGCAAATTCGTGGCAATGGCCTGTATGCTGGACGGCAAGCACGTCTCCTGGCTGCCCTCCTACGGCCCGGAGATGCGCGGCGGCACCGCAAACTGCTCCGTCATCGTCAGCGATGAGGAAGTCGGTTCTCCTCTGGTGGATATGGCGGACGTCATCGTGGCAATGAACCTGCCCTCTCTCCTCAAGTTTGAGGATAAGGTAAAGCCGGGCGGCGTTCTGGTAGTCAACCGCTCTCTGATCGACCGCAAGGTGGACAGAGACGACATCCAGGTGGTCTACTGCGACGCAAACCGCATTGCCGAGGAAGTGGGCAACCCCAAGGGCGCAAACGTGGCTATCCTGGGCGCAATGCTGGAGAAGGCACCCATCACCAGCGTGGATACCATGATGGAAGCCATCCGCATCGAGCTGGGCGAGAAGAAGGCCAGATTCCTGGAGGGCAACAAGAAGGCCCTGCTGGCCGGCATGGAAGCGGCCAGATAAGCCGAACATCAATCACATGAAACAAAACTGCCGCTGCTGTTTTCAGCAGCGGCAGACTTTTTCCTGTTTCCCTCTTGAAAAATATGCGCCGGCAGATATAATCTTTCGTGGATGAAGAACCCAAAATAAAAACAATGTGCCGCTGGCCGCTGAGCGGCAGAAGGGAGAGCCCGATGGAAAAATTGAATGTCTGCCTTGTAAACGACTCCTTTCCGCCTGCCATAGACGGCGTGGCCAACGCCGTCACCAATTATGCGCAGATCATCAACAAAGCATATGGCCGCGCCGCGGTGGTGACGCCCTATTACCCGGACGCGGATGACAGCGCCTTTGCCTTTCCTGTGATCCGCTATCCCAGCGTGGATATGACAAAAGCCGTGGGCTACCGGGCCGGGATTCCCTTTTCGCCGGAGGTGATGAACCGGCTGGAAGGGGAGGGCTTCAATCTCATTCACAGCCACTGCCCCATTACCTCCACCATCCTGGCCAGATCTCTGCGTGACAGGATCCATGTGCCCCTGGTCTTTACTTACCACACCAAGTTTGATATCGACATTGCCAATGCCGTCAAAAGCAGGCTCCTGCGGGAAGAGGCGGCCAGACTGCTGGCGGAGAATATCGCCGCCTGTGACGAGGTCTGGACCGTGAGTCACGGCGCGGGGGAGAATCTGCGGAAGCTGGGCTATGAGGGGGATTACCTGGTCATGCCCAACGGCGTGGATTTTCCCAAAGGCAGGGTGCCGGACGGGCTTGCGGAACAAGTCACGGCGGGCTATGACCTGCCGGCCGGACTGCCGGTGTTCCTGTTC
Source organism: Candidatus Limivicinus sp. (assembly GCA_051866735.1). Classification (GTDB taxonomy): domain Bacteria; phylum Bacillota; class Clostridia; order Oscillospirales; family Oscillospiraceae; genus Limivicinus. The sequence goes on along the minus strand of JBJDXP010000011.1, from coordinate 51,541 downwards.
GTGGGTCGGATGATGTGGTACAAGGGTATCCGGATCATCCTGGACGCCCTGAAAACGCTGATGGACGGCGGCAGAGATTTTCGCATGGTCTTTGTGGGCGCGGGAAATGACAAAGAGGAGATCTGCGCATACAGCAGTGCTCTCGGCCTGGACGCGAAGGTGTTTTTTGCCCCGGCCATACACGACAGAAATCTGATCCGCGCCTGGTATTGCCGGGCGGACCTGTTCCTTTTCCCCTCAAGCTTTGACACCAACGGCCTGGTTGTGCGTGAGGCGGCCGCCTGCGCCCTGCCCAGCGTGCTGGTGGCGGGAAGCTGCGCCGCCGAGGACGTACAGGACGGCGTGAACGGCTTTCTTATCCAGGAAAACGCGGCCTCCATGGCGGCAAAACTGCAAAGGCTGTGCGATGTGCCTGCGGCTGTCAAAGCGGTGGGAGAAAAGGCCCAGCGGGATCTGTACCTGTCCTGGGAAAATTCTGTAGCCGCCGCGGTTGACCGGTATCAGACGGTGCTGGACAATTTCAAACGGGGCCTTTACCCCCGGCACGAGCGCTTTTCCGATGAGATGTGCCACGCTGCGGCAAAGGCCATGGAGGATCTTTATCGGGGTCGGGAGCGGCAGCAGAACGCGGTTTCCGAGGTCAAAACCGAGCTGCACGAGATACGCGCCGAAATCGCGGAGAGCCGGGAAAAAGCCCGGGAGAAGCTGGATGAATTGACGCAGCGCATCGATCGTTTCCTGTAAAAAGGAGAACAAAAAACCATGCAAAGCATGAAAAGAGACATCAATGAGATCACCGAAGGCGTGATCTGGAAGCAGCTGCTGGCCTTTTTCTTCCCCGTGCTGCTGGGCAGCCTTTTTCAGCAGCTGTACAACACGGTGGACACCATGATCGTGGGCCGCTTCGTGGGGACGGAGGCCCTGGCGGCGGTGGGCGGCTCCTCCGCCCAGATTTTGAACCTGATCATCGGCTTTTTCACCGGCGTGTCCTCCGGGGCCACGGTGATCATTGCCCAGTTCATCGGGGCAAGGGAGGAAGAGGACGTGTCCCGGGCGGTCCACACGGCCATGATTTTAGCGGCGGTCTGCGGCGGGATCATGACCGTTCTGGGGATCGCGACGGCGCCCTGGCTGCTGCGAATTATGGACACCCCGGCGGACACCGTGCGGGACTCCGTGCTGTATCTGCGCCTGGTGTACCTGTCCATGATCCCCGGGATGATCTACAACATGGGTTCCGCCATTCTCCGGGCGGCCGGGGACGCCAGGCACCCGCTGATCTTCCTGATCCTGTGCTGCCTGGTGAATGTGGTTTTGGACCTGCTGCTGGTCTGCGTGTTTCAAATGGGGGTGGCCGGGGTGGCTGTGGCCACTTCTCTGGCCCAGCTGATCAGCGCGGTGCTGGTCTGCGCCTTTCTGGCCAGAAGCCGGGAGAGCTACCGTCTGGACAGAAAGCAGCTCAGGGCCGATAGGCGTATGCTGCGGCGCACGGTGCGCATCGGCCTGCCCACAGGACTGCAGTCCGTGCTCTACGGCGTGTCCAATATGATCATCACCGCCGCGGTGAACAGCTTCGGCACGGACACGGTGGCGGCCTGGGTGGCCATGTGCAAGCTGGATGCGCTGACCTGGCTGGTCATGAGCGCCTTCGGCGTGGCCGTGATGACCTTCGTGGGCCAGAACTACGGCGCGCAGCGCATCGACCGGGTGAAAAGCAGCATAAAGCTGTGCCTGGCCATCGCGGCGGTGACCACTGTGCTGACCGGCACGCTGTTCATTCTGGGCGGAAGGGTGTTCTTCCTCCTGTTTACAGACGATGTGCAAATCATCGACATGGCGGTGAAGCTGCTGCTGTGTCTCGCGCCTGGGTACTGGCTGTATGTGCCGGTAGAGGTGCTCAGCGGCAGTCTGCGGGGCCTGGGGGACACCCTGGTTCCCACCATCATTACCGCCGTGGGGATCTGCTTTACCCGCGTGCTGTGGGTATTTGTTCTGGTGCCCCACTGGCATACCATCCAGGCCGTCATCATCAGCTATCCCATCACCTGGGGCCTCACTTCCCTGGCCTTTACGGTCTATTATCTCCGCTTCAGAAAAAAGAGACTGTCCGCGTAAGATTTTGCGCACAAAGCGCCCCGGGCCTTTCGTGCGCTGTAAAAAAAGGCGTGACCGGGAAAGTCACGCCTTTTGCCTTGCAGAGCGCGTATACGGCGTTACACCGTATGGCAATGCGCCTTGTATCTGTTTGAAAAATTGGAAGTTTGCGGGATACACAAAAATGCGATAAGGCTCCCTTGTGTAAAGGGAGCTGGCACGGCGTAGCCGTGACTGAGGGATTGTCTGTTCTGGTTACTCTGGGCAATGAATACAATCCCTCCGAGCCGCCTATGGGCGGCCCACCTCCCTTTACACAAGGGAGGCTTTGGTGCGATGCAAATTCGTAACGCCCCGGTAAATTCCAATTTGTATATCTGCCCGGCTCCATCCATTCACGCCGGGGGTTCATGTTTCGTTATCGCAGATACAGCTTGGTCTTGTTTTCGTAGCCCTGGGGCCGGTAGGTCACGGAGGAGATCCGCTGGCCGGACACTCCGTATTTTTCGCTGTACCCGAACAGGTTGATGTAGCGGTGCAGGTCCGGCTCTTCCTCATCCATGGCGCAGAGCAGCTCATAGGTGGCCTTGGTGTCGTCAATGGCCCGGTGGGTGTTCTGGGAGACAAGGGAATAGGCCTCTACCGCGTTGCAGAGCTTGTGGGGGAAAGGCCGCCGGTCCCGGTAGACCGTCAGCGCGTCCAGCATATGTACGTTTTTCAGCACCCCGGCCTTCCCAAAGCCATTGAGGAAGTAATACAGAAAACCCAGGTCAAACTGGGCATTGTAGGCCACCACCAGGGGGCGTTCCAGACTGAGCATCTCCGCCAGATCGGCGCAGGCCTCCTCCTTGCTCACGCCCTCGCCCTCCAGCATGGCGTCGGTAATGCCGGTGAGCTCCACGATTTTGGGCGGGATGCTGCGGCCGGGGCTGAGACGGATAAAATTGTCGTATTCCTGCGTCTCGCCGCCGCGGGATACGCGCAGCATGGCGAGCTCAATGATCTCCTCCCGGCGGGGGCTGAAGCCGGTAGTCTCCGTGTCCAGAACGACGATATTGTCAAAGCGGTCAAATAATGTTTCAAGCATGGCCCATTCTCCTTACAGAGCGATAATAACACGCATTGTTACAATGACTGAATTTCATAAAAGCGGTTAAAAGAGCCGCTTTTATGAAATTTCGCGGCATAAGCCGGGCGAATAAACCGCTTTGCGGTTTGTTCAGCAGTCATTATAATACTTTGATTTTCGCCATAAATCAACAGTAAATCCCCGTCCAATAAAGAAAGCGCGGCGGCAGGAACATTTTCTGCCCGAAAGAGCATTTTCATGTCATGTAGTATATCTGTTGACAAACAAAAAACAGGATGATAGTATCAAAACGTAGCTTTGACATAGAAAAACCACAGGAGGAACACAAATGAAAAAATTGTATCATCGCACGGCTCCGGCGGCTCATCGCCCAGGTGTCCTGACCACCCATGTTCATTCCCGCTGCCATAGGCCTGCGCTGATCGGATGAGGTGACGGATATGAATGCAAAAGATTTTGGTTTTGAACTGCTGCATCTGGGGATAAACCGGTCCGGCCCGGAAGAGGGGACGGCCACGGCAAAGCTCATGGCGGAGCTTTTTGGCTTCCCGCTTCGGGAGACGGAGGCCTCATGGTTCGTCAATGAACAGTTTGAAGTCATGAAAAAACCTTTCCGCGGCACACTCGGGCATTTTGCCATCGGTACAAACGACATTAACGGCGCCCGCAAGTGGCTGGAAAGCAAGGGAATAGAGTTTGATGACAGCTCAGCCGCCTTTGATGAAAACGGCAAACTCAGGCTCATTTATTCCAACAATGAGATCGGCGGTTTCGCCTTCCATCTCACGCAGAAAAACTGATTGAACAAAGCAGATCCGAGAGCGAATATACGATTCAAAAAGGGAAAAATCAATGGCTGTTCTCAGCAGACTGGCTTCAGCCGGTGTAGTTACCGTTGTAGTTCTTGGACAATTGACAAGCTTGCTGCCGCGGGACCAATTGGCCCCGCGGCAGTTTTTCTTTGCCCATTAGGGCGGATATTCGCTGGAAAATGCAGCAACGGCGCAAATTCCAACAAATTATCCAGACAATTCAATGAAATTGTCTATCAGTATCACCAAAAAAATGGGCCTAAATCAATTGACTATGCAAAATCAAAATATTATAATATCTATATCAAAGTACGAAGGATAGTACAAGTTTTTGAAAAATTTTTAACAGGAGGGAAAACATGAAGAAAAAGGTAAAGAAGCTCTTTACTGCCGCAATTCTGGGCGGACTTGGCTTTCTGGCTGTCAAGCTGTGCCAGAGGGACGAGGTTCAGGACAAGCTGATGAGCTGGATGGGTGAAGACCTGTTCCTTGCCGTACTCTCCAAAGTGAGACTGGCCGGCGACGTTCTGGCCTGGCCCATTCACTTTGTGAAGGCGCTGCTGCCCTGACCGAAAGAGGAATGTGAAAAAATTCAAGAAAGGAATATACGATGAACGAAAAGTACGAAGCTTTATTTACTCCGTTCAAAATCGGAAGTGTAGAAATTCCCAACCGCATCGTTCAGTGCTCCATGGGCGGCACCTCCCTGTTCGGCTGGCTGGAGCCCTCCCACTTTGACACCGAGGCTGCCGACTTCCTGCTGAAGAGAGCAAAGGACGGCGTGGGCCTGGTCCTGCCCGGTATGCAGACCATCCGCGACACCATGGGCAGAAAGTGGCTGGATCAGAACAGAAGTATGTACCGTCAGCTGAAGCCCTACATGGACGAGTACCACAAGACCGGCGGAAAGCTGTTCATTCAGCTGGCCGGCGGCTTTGGCCGCTCCATGGCCGTCACCCCCTGGATGGCCGCTCTGGGCAGAAATGACCTGCTGAACAAGATCGCAAGCCCCATCGTGGACGTGCAGTACAGCTGCGCCTCCGCTTCCGCCACGCCCAACCGCTGGGCGGACAACCTGGATTCCCGCCCCTTCACCGTGGAGGAAATTCAGGAGATGGTCTGGCACTTCGGCGCCACCGCAAAGAAGCTGCGCGAGGCCGGTGTTGACGGCGTTGAGATCCACGCGGTCCATGAGGGCTACAACCTGGACCAGTTCGCCATTGCCAACATGAACTTCCGTAACGACCAGTACGGCGGCTCTCTGGAAAACCGCCTGCGTTTCGCTACCGAGATCGTTCAGTCCATCAAGCAGCAGGCCGGCGCGGACTTCCCCGTCTCCCTGCGCTACTCTGTCCGCTCCATGACCAAGGGCTGGCGCAAGGGCGCAATGCCCGGCGAGGACTTCGAGGAGTTCGGCCGCGACATGGCAGAATCCGAAAAGGTGGTCCAGATCCTGGAGAAGGCCGGATACGACTTCCTCAACTGCGACAACGGTACATACGACGCCTGGTACTGGGCACATCCGCCACAGTATCTGCCCGATAACTGCAACTTGGCAGACGTTGAGCACATCCGCCAGTTTGTCAAGATCCCCGTGGCCTGCGCCGGCCGTATGGATCCGGTCAAGGCTGCCGAAGAGATTGCCGCCGGCCGTCTGGACGCCATGGCCATCGCCCGCCAGAACCTGGTGGACGAGAACTGGGTCACCAAGATCAAGACCGGCAGAGAGGACGAGATCCGTCCCTGCATCCGCTGCCACAACGGCTGCTTCAACTTCTCCAAGACCGCCGGTTCCGAGAACATGCAGTCTCTGGAGGACTCCCTGCATCTGGGCCGCTGCGCACTGAACCCGCCCACCATGCAGCATAAGCGCTATAAGATCGTTCCCACCAAGAACCCCAAGAAGGTCGCTGTCATCGGCGGCGGCATCGGCGGCATGGAGTGCTGCCTGGTGCTGAAAAAGCGCGGCCACAAGCCCGTCCTGTTTGAAAAGACCGGCGAGCTGGGCGGCCTGTTCATCACCGCCTCCGCCATGAGCTTCAAGGAGAACGACAGAGAGCTGATCCAGTGGTACAAGAACGAGGTGGCCAGAGAGGGCATCGAGATCCACATGAACACCGAGATCAACGACCTGGGCACCCTCCGCGGCTTTGACGAGATCATCGTCTGCACCGGTTCCGTTCCCAGAACCATGCCTTCCATCAAGGGCTTTGAAAAGACCCTGAACTTCACCCAGCTGCTGGTGGAGAAGAAGGAAGTTGGCGACAAGGTCCTGTTCCTGGGCGGCGGTCAGTCCTCCTGCGAGGCGGCCTACGACTTGATCCTCCAGGGCAAGCACCCCATCATCGTGGAGTACGGCAACGATCTGGTGGCGGCTCAGGCTACCTGCCTGGCCAATACCTCCTTCCTGCGCGACGCCATGGAGTACCACAAGGTTCCCGTATACCTGCACAGCACAGTCACCGAGATCGGCGACGGCTATGCCATGGTCAAGGGGCCGGACGGCAGCTTCAAGGTGGAGTGCGACGCTGTGGTCAACGGCATCGGCTTTGTTCCCACTCCCGTGGGTGAGAAGGGCGCACACGTCCACCGCGTGGGCGACTGCGTGGCCATCGGCAACCTGCGTACCGTCATCTGGCGTGCATGGGACATCTGCATGCGCATCTAATGCCAATCAAATCAATAAAAAATCTGCAAGCGGTTTTCCGCTTGCAGATTTTTTATGTCTCAATATCTCAGAGATGGGCCAGAATCTTCTGTCCCCGCTTGTTCAGCCACAGCAGAGCCAGGGTGGAAGCGGCGGCGCTGAGCAGGGTACAGAGCAGCAAAAACAGCGCCTGGCTCAGCTTGTGGCCTAAGAAGATGTAGCCGATAATCAGCAGGAAAGCGATGCCCCAGTTGGCCAGCATGGCCACGATCACACTGGCGCTCTGCTTGACCGCCACAGTCTCGTTGGTCCAGTTCAGATTGGGAAGCTTCAGGTTGATCATCAGCCCCAGCGCGGCGCAGAGCAGCACATAGATGACCGAGAAAACCAGCAGCAGCACGGTGCTGACCGGGTCCACCTGCAAAACAACGGCCAGAACCAGCATACAGACAAAGGCGGGGATGGCGGTGATCAGCATGTGCAGCGTCAGCTTGCTTTTCAGCACCTGCCAGCCGCTGACGGGCAGGGACTGGGTGAGCCAGAGAGTCTTGCCCTCCAGAGAGATGGAGGGAGCTGTGACCCCATTCATAGAGCCAATCAGGGCGATGGCTGCGGTGGCCAGCAGGGGCAGCGCCGCGTCCAGCTCCGGGATCTGGGCCAGAATGGGGCGGAAGTCGTCCAGCTTCACCACCAGCACCACGGTGCCGATGAGCATCATAATGGAGCCCAGAGAGCAGTTCATCATATAGGTAGGGCTGCTCCAGAAGCGCAGAGCCTCCTTTTTCAGCAGGGCCGCGCCCTGGGAGGAGCGCTTCATGGGTTTCTCGCTGTATTTGACCTTGGCCGCGCCCCGCTTGCCGGTGGCGATGCGGATAAAGCTGGCGGACAGCAGCAGGTAGATCAGGCCAAAGAACAGCAGCACCAAGGCCGCGAAGATCAGCAGGGAAGCCCAGCTGCCGGCGGCGGCTATGCCCATCTGATACAGGGGGTACAGGGCCTTTTTCACCGTGGCCCCCACGGCCTCGCTGTTGACCAGAATCAGCTGGAGATAGGTGTTGACCTTGGAGTAGGCGTAGAAATACAGGCAGAGAAAGCCGATGGACAAAATCATGGTGATCAGGCTCTTGTTCCGCATCCGGGAGGAGGCCAGGGCCGTCAGCCAGCCCAAAATGCAGGACAGGCCCAGGGTAAACAGGGGCAGCAGCAGGCAGATCAGGATATAGATGATGATCTGGGAAAGGCCCATGCCAAAATTGACGATATACACCGCCCCGGCGGGGAGGAGAACCAGCAGTTCAAAGACCAGGGCCTGGCAGAAAAGGCCCAGAAGCCGGCTCACTAAAATCAGGCGGCTGGGGATGGGCATGGAGAGCAAAAGCTCGTTGTCTTTTGCCTCATACAGCTTGGATTGGGTGGTAAATACACTGCCGATCACGCCCATGGCGGTGGCCATGATGCCCATCAGGGCAAAATACAGCCAGTCCAGCCCCATGCTCACCAGCGGCTTGCACAGCGCCCCTGCGCTGGCGAAGAAAAGAAAACCAAAGCAGGCCAGCACATACAGCATCAGAAAGGCATAGCCAATCATGCCGCCCACAGAGCGGCGCTTTCCGGCCTTGCCGCTCATAAACATAAAGGAAACCGTTTCGGAAAACTGCTTCCGCATCAAAGCTTTAAGCATGGTCGGCCTCCAGTTCCAGGAATACGGACTCCAGACTTTCGTCGCCCTTCACGTCCTCCATGGTGCCGGACTTGATGAGCCGGCCGCCCTTGATGATGGCCACCTTGTCGCAGAGCTTTTCCGCCACTTCCAGCACATGGGTGGAGAAGAAGATGGCGCCGCCCCGGTCGCAGATGTCCCGCATGAGGAGCTTCAGGGTGTGGGAGGCCTTGGGGTCCAGACCCACAAAGGGTTCGTCCATGATGATGAGTTTGGGCTCGTGGATCAGGGCGGAGATGATGGCAAGTTTCTGCTTCATACCGTGGGAGTAGCTGCCGATGGGCTGGGCCAGGTCGTCGGTCAGTTCAAAGGTGTCCGCGTAGCGGCGGATGCGCTCCTGCCGGTCGCTCTGGCTGACGCCGAAAATGTCCGCCACAAAGTTCAGGTACTTGATGCCGCTCATAAAGTCGTACAGGTCCGGGTTGTCGGGGATATAGGCAATTTTGCGCTTGCAGGACAGGGGATCGTCCTTGACGGACACGCCGTCTACTCGTATCTCGCCGCTGTCAAACTGCAAAATGCCGCAGCAGGCCTTGATGGTGGTGGTCTTGCCTGCGCCGTTGTGGCCGATAAAGCCGTAGATCTCGCCCCTTTCGATGTGCAGGCTCAGATCATCCACCGCTTTTTTCTCTCCGTAGAGCTTGGTCAGATGTTCGATTTTAAGCATGTTCTCTCTCCTCCGCGTATTTCATGAATTCCTCAGTTTTGCTCCAGTATCTGCTTCCCCAGTTTTCAAAATCCCACTGGGACATGTAACCGTTGCACTCATAGTCGATGTAGTACAAAAGCCCGTCCCGGACAATAAAGTTGGTGGGAAAGTAGTCGATGTTCAGTCCGGCGGGATATAAAAGACCGCACATGGCATGGATCTGCGCAAAATACTCCGGCCGCATGGCGTCTTGCAGCACCAGCTCGTCAATGCGCTCTCCCTCAATGTATTCCTTTAATATCCGCTCGTTTTCCCGGTCCGCCGCAAGGAGCGCAGGCATGGGGATGCCCACGCGGCGGAGGGTTTCATAGTCGTTCAGCTCCGATTGCAGCTTGTCGCCGAACTGGTAGTAGCTGCATGGCTCGTGGTGGATCTGCTTCAGGGTGTATTGGCCCTCTCCGTTCGTCACCAGAAAAGAGTAGCCGCCCTTGCCGTGGCCAAGCAGGCGCAGGACCCGGTAGGTCTTTCCGTTTACCGAAAGGGTTTCAGGCATCATGGCTTTTGATCCTCCATTTCTCCGGCGCGGTGATGATGAGGCCGTCCGCCTCCCGGCGCAGGGCAAATTTTTTCAGCAGGGCCTCCACCGGGCTGCCCTCAGGTACGCCGCCCGGGACGCGGACCTCCGCCCCGGCGTCAAACTGGGCCAGAGCGCTGACGCAGAGCCGCTCCGCGCCGCCAAGCCGCCGGTATTCCGGGGCCACCAACAGTGCGTCCAGACTCTTGTTGTCCCGGGAGAACAAAATCGCGCCCGCAAGACGCCTGTCCTTTCGCAGAACAAAGACCTCCTTTTCGGAGATCCGGGAAGGCAGCAGCTTCTCCCCGCTCTGGGAAAGTACAGAAAACAGGTCCTTTTCCCGGGAAAACAGCGCAATGAGGGCCGGAATGTCGCTGTAGCCCGCGTAGTAGGGAGAGAAAAGCGCCCCCTCCTTATCGGAGATGCCCATCAGCAGATTCACGCCCCGGCGAAGCTCGGAAGCCTTGTCTGAATATTCCGCCCCGCTCTCGTGCATGATGGTGCTGCCCACACCGTGGGTCAGAAAGGCGGCGGTGGCTTCCGGACTGATCCGGGAGGGCAGACCGCAGTCTGCCAAAGCCTGTATGATCCGCAGGATATAGGGCTCCAGGGCCTGCAAAGCCCGCTCACGGATGGCCCAGCGTACCGTCCAGTGAAGCTTGGCACCGTAAAGCTGCCGAAAACGCTCGGTCTCCTCCGCAAGAGAGGCAAACACGTCGGTCATGATCCGGTAAGGGTCCCGCCCGGCCCGGCTGACCAGCTCTTCCATCCTGCCCTCATAGCGGGAGAAGAAACGGTCCATGGCCAGGGAAAAAGCCTCGTCCTTATTTTTGAAGTAGTAATAGAACAGCCCCACCTCGCAGCCCACGCGGTTTGCGATCATGCGGATGGAGGTGTTTTCATAGCCGTTTTCGAAAAACAACGCCAGCGCCGCGTCGATCAGCTCGTCCTTCTTGCCGCCCTCTAAAACCGGCTTTCTTGCCATGTGCTCACTCCCTGAGAAATTACTTGAATATCGTTCAAATAAAATATACTACCGGCGGAAAACATTGTCAAGAATTAATTGAACATCGTTCAAAAAATATGCGTTTGCCATTGGGCCCAGGTTGTGGTATAATGTCGCGACTATGGAAGGAGCGATATTTTGGAAAGTATAAATCAAATTCTCGCCCGGGAGCTGAACCGGGACCAGAGCCATATTGACAACGTGATCCAGCTGCTGGACGAGGGCAACACCATCCCCTTCATCGCCCGCTACCGCAAGGAGCTCCACGGGGCCATGGACGACACCGCCCTGCGCACCCTGGCGGAGCGGCTGGAGTATCTGCGCTCGCTGCAGGAGCGGCGGGAGACGGTGAAAAAGTCCATCGAGGAGCAGGGGAAAATGACGGAGGAGCTGAGTGAAGCCATCGACAACGCAGCCACCCTGGCCGCCCTGGAGGACCTGTACCGCCCGTACAAGCAAAAGCGCCGCACTCGCGCCACCGTGGCAAAGGAAAAGGGGCTGGAGCCCTTGGCGCTGCGGCTTTTCGCCCAGGAGAACGGCAGCCCCGCGCCGGAGGAACTGGCAGAGGAGTATGTTGACGCCGAAAAGGGTGTGGAGACCGTGGAGGACGCCCTGGCGGGGGCCTCAGATATCGTGGCGGAGATGATCTCCGACGACGCGGAGATCCGAAAGCTGCTGCGGGATTTCATTTGGAGAAATGCCGCCCTGGAATCCACCGCCGCGGTGGAGGAGGACTCGGTCTACCGGCTGTATTATGATTTCAGCCAGCGGATCGACCGGCTCCAGGGCCACCAGATTTTGGCCATCAACCGGGGCGAGAAGGAGGGCTTTTTGAAGGTCAGCCTGAAGCTGGACCGGGACGCCGCCCTCCAACGCCTGCGCCGCCGGGTGATCCAGCCGGGCAGCCCGTCCATGGCCTTTGTCCGCGCCGCGGCGGACGACGCCTATGACCGCCTGATCTTTCCCTCCATGGAGCGGGAGACCCGTTCCGCTTTGACCGACACCGCCTGCGAGGGGGCCATAAAAATGTTCGCCCTGAACCTGAAGCCCCTGCTGATGCAGCCGCCGGTGAAGGGCAAGGTGACCATGGGTCTGGACCCCGGCTACCGCAACGGCTGCAAGGTGGCCGTGGTGGACGGCACCGGCAAGGTGCTGGACACGGCCGTGGTCTATCCCACTTTCAGCGAGAACAAAAAGAAAGAGGCCATACGCATCCTGTCCGGCCTGATCCGCAAGCACGGCGTGGAGCATATCGCCATCGGCAACGGCACAGCCTCCCGGGAGACGGAGCAGATGACCGTGGAAATGCTCCATGAGCTGGGCGGCGGCCAGGCCTATGCCATTGTCAACGAGGCGGGGGCCTCGGTGTACTCCGCTTCCAAGCTGGCGGCGGAGGAGTTCCCCGACTATGATGTGAACCTGCGCTCCGCCGTGTCCATCGCCCGGCGGCTCCAGGACCCCCTGGCGGAGCTGGTGAAGATCGACCCCATGGCCATCGGCGTGGGCCAGTACCAGCACGACATGCCCCAGGCCAAGTTAGAGGAGACCCTCAACGGCGTGGTGGAGGACTGCGTGAACGCCGTGGGCGTGGATATCAACACGGCCTCGCCCTCCCTCTTGCAGCGGGTCTCCGGCTTAACTAAGACCACGGCAAAAAATATTGTCCTCTACCGGGAGGAAAACGGGGCCTTTACCAGCCGCAAGCAGATCAATAAGGTGCCAAAGCTGGGCCCCAAGGCCTTCCAGCAGTGCGCGGGCTTCCTCCGTGTGCCGGAGAGTGGGCAGGTGCTGGACAACACCGCCGTCCACCCGGAGAGCTATGAGGCGGCGGAAAAGCTGCTGGCCCTCTGCGGCTTTACGCTGAAGGACGTGGCGGCAGGGAATATTTCCGAGCTGCCCCGGCGCCTGGAAGCCTATGGCCCGGAAAAGGCGGCGGAGGAATGCGGCGTGGGCGTCCCCACCCTGATGGACATCGTGTCCGAGCTGTTAAAGCCCGGCCGGGACCCCAGAGACGAGCTGCCCCCGGTGTTGCTGCGCAAGGACGTGCTGGAGATCAAGGACCTGAAACCCGGCATGGAGCTGACCGGCACGGTGAGAAACGTGATCGATTTCGGTGTGTTCGTGGACATCGGCGTCCACCAGGACGGCCTGGTCCACATCTCCCAGGTCTGCGATAAGTTCATCCGCCACCCCAGCGAGGTGGTGGCCGTGGGCGATGTCGTCAAGGTGGTGGTCCTGGACGTGGACGAGAAAAAGCACCGGATCTCCCTGTCCATGAAACAGGCAAAAAAGTAAAGTAAAGCAAAAAAGAACGCTCCCGCCAGGGAGCGTTCTTCAGACTGCAGACAAAGCTATCGGCAGTGTATAGAATTGCATGGGGAGAGCGCAGAGAGGGGACGGGAGTCCCCTTTCGGCGTTCAATCTATGCTTATTCAGGAGTATTTTTGAATACTCCTGAATAAGGTTTCAAGGCGTCGAACTTTGTCGACGCCTTGAAGAACGCTCCCGCCAGGGAGCGTTCTTCAGACTGTAGACAAAGCTATCGGCAGTGTATAGAATTGCATGGGGAGAGCGCGGAGAGGGGACGGGAGTCCCCTTTCGGCGTTCAATCTATGCTTATTCAGGAGTATCTTTGAATACTCCTGAATAAGGTTTCAAGGCGTCGAACTTTGTCGACGCCTTGAGGTCTGCACTCTGATGGTGAGTGCAGATCTTATTTTTCAAGAACCTCTATCAGCATATCCTCACTCTCGGCCTGGGCTTCCTTCAGCAGATTTTCTGCGGCGGCTGCGTTGCCCTGCTCCAGCTCGGCCACTGCTTCGGATATGGCGTTGAAAAGGTAAAGATACATCTTTTTATATGACCGCATTTTTGTGCCTCCCACGAATCGTCATTACCCTGCAACAAATCCTATCATAGTTAAATTAATAAATCAAGTTAAACTATCAATTTATTAATACTGAGGGGACAAGTTGATATACTAATTCCGGTGATTGTATGACAATAGATTATTCTGTGATCGGCAGAAGAATAAAACAGGGGAGAATCGCGGCGGGGCTGACCCAGGAGCAGACGGCAGAGGCGGCCGACATTACGGCCATATACCTGTCCAAAATTGAAAACGGACGGGTAGAGCCCACGCTGAACACCCTGGGAGAGATCTGCGCGGTACTGAATCTGGACATCGGCGTGGTCCTCTCCGGCTGCCAGCCCCAGCGCAGCAGCTATGAAAACGACACGGTGACAAGGTTTTTCAATGCCTGCTCGCCGCAAATTAAACCGGTGGCGCTGAAGATATTGAAAGAGCTGTCCGAGATTAAATAATGAGATAAAATATCTGTAAAACAGTTGATCCGACCTGTGAATGCAATCATAGGTCGGATTATCATGTTATGTGTTGAGCTTGGAATATCCAGGGGGCTCATTTTTACATCACACCAAACGGCGTACAAAAAAGCACCCTTACCTGTTCGGAAAATTGGAAGTTGACGCACCCCAATGCCTTCCCCTTGAGGGGAAGGTGTCACGGCAGAGCCGTGACGGATGAGGTGGAAACGCGCTGCGGATTCGCCGGAAATCAACAAAACGCAGCATTGCTCCGCACACCTCATCAGTCTCGCTTCGCTCGACAGCTTCCCCTCAAGGGGAAGCCATGAGCGCCCCTATGTCAGTGCGTCAACTTCCAATTTGCAGGCATGCCAGGTTTCATGCTTTCACATAAAAAAGAACACTCAACAGTCGAGACGAAAACTGTTGAGTGTCTTGTACTCCCCGCCTTTTGGCGGGGCTGTGATTTTATACACCAGATCAAAACTGCATCAGGGGGGCGGAGCCGTCGTCCTCCGTCTTGGTGATGGAGCGGATCTCGGCCACATAGCTGTAGCTTTCGTTCACCTGGACGGTGAAGCGGTCCCCCACCTTTTTGCCCAGCACCTGCTTGCCAAAGGGGGATTCCTTGCTGATCAGCCCCTTTCTGGGGTCGCAGCGGACCGTGGTGACCACCTGGATGATCTCCGTGTCACCCTCCTCGGGCATGAAAATTTCTACTTTGTCAAACAGCCCCACTTCGTCCGCTTTGGAGCGGTCGTCGATGACCCTGGCGGATTTGATCATCCCCTCTAAGTAGCGGATGCGGCTGCGGTTTTTGTTCTGGGCCTGCTTGGCGGCCTTGTACTCAAAATTTTCGCTGAGATCGCCGAAAGCCCGGGTGCGCTTGACCTCCTCGATCAGCTGGGGCATCAGCTCCAGCCGGCGGTAGTCCAGCTCCTCCTGCATCTTTTTGATGTCTTTTCTTGTCAGTTCGTCGTGCATGATGTTCTCCGGTTTTATATGTCAATATTGATGGTGTTCAGACCGTTCTTGTCAAACTCGGCCAGATACTCCTCCATCCGGGCGGTCAGCTCGGTGAAGTCGTCCGGGTCGCAGTCCTCCAGCCCCAGATCCCGCCGGGCCAGCTCCTCGGCCAGAATGTTGTAGAACACCGCGTCCTCATAGTCGGCGATGGCCTCGTGTATTCCGCCGTCCTCATAGGCCTGGGAGGGGAAGATGTGCCCACGCCAGATCTGCACCAGAGAGCGCATCCCGTTGGCGGGACACAGGGCAAAAAGCTTCTCCTGGATCAGGTCGTAGTCCTCAAAACGGTCGTCCCCGCGGGTGGAGTTCAGTATCCAGTTTCCGATATATACCATGTCCAAAAGACGCCTGAATTCCTTGTCTGTAAGCTCAATGTTCATCAGAACACCTCCTTATGCAGCTTTTCAGCAGACATTATTATATACCTATTATAGCAAAGCACAAGCCCAAATTCCACAATTTACAGTTAATTCAGACTTGCTTGTTGACGGAAAATATCCCTTGTGCTATACTATCCTGTAACTTTATTAAAAAGGAGTTGTATATCCTAAAATGGATGATGGCAGTCGATTGCCTTGGATAATCGCAGTCGTTTTGTTATTCTGCGCGGCCTACTTCGCCGTGACCGAGACCGCCATCGCGTCGGCCTCCCGTACAAAGATAAAAACCCTTGCGGACAGGGGAAATGCCCGCGCAAAGAGAGGGCTTTATGTCCTGGATGAATTTGACCGGGCCATAAGCACTCTGCTGATCTGTACGAACATCGTACATATCTCCATTGCCACGCTGGTGACGGTGGCTGTCACCCGGACATGGGGACTCAGTGCGGTGTCCATCAGTACGATCGTCACCACCATCGCGGTGTTTTTTGCCGGAGAAATGCTCCCCAAAAGCATCGCGAAAAAATACAGTGAAAAATTTCTGCTCTCCTGCGCCGGCCCCCTGTGCTTCTTTATGAAGCTGTTCGGCCCCCTGTCGGCCCTGCTCACGATGATCGGTCAGGCGGCGGCAAAGCTGGCCAAGGGCGACGCCCAGATTTCCGTCACTGAAGATGAACTCTACGACCTGATCGAGGATATGACCGAGGAAGGCACCCTGGACGAGGAACAGGGCGATCTGATCTCCTCCGCCCTTCAGTTCGGCGACGTCACGGTGGAGAGCATACTCACGCCCCGGGTGGACCTGGCGGCCATCAACATTGAAGACAGCTATGAGGATATTTTGTCCCTCATCAAGTCCCAGAATCACAGCCGCCTGCCGGTCTACGAGGGCAGCATAGATAATGTGATCGGCATTCTGCAGATCCGTAAATTCATCAAGGCCTATCTGCGCCTTGGCAGCAATCTGGACCTGCGGCCTCTGCTGGACGAGGTGTTCTTCGTCCACCAGAGCACCAATATCGACGAGCTTCTGCCCATCATGTCCAAGCGGAAGATCAACATGGCCGTCGTCACCGACAATTACGGCGGCACTGTGGGAATTGTCACCGTGGAGGATATCTTAGAGGAGCTGGTAGGCGAGATCTGGGACGAGGACGACGTGGTGGAAGAGACCGTTGTCCAGCTGGAAAACGGCGTCTACCGCGTGGACGCGGAGGAATCCGTCAGCGACGTGTTTGAACAGCTGGGCTTTGAAGACCCGGAAGAGGACGAGGAACTGGTGAACACCCTGATGGGCGAGTGGGCCTATGAGCAGTTCACCGCCATCCCCAAGGTGGGCGATAGCTTTGCCTACCACGGCCTCAGCGTGACCGTTTCCGCCATGGAGCATAACCGTATATTGAAGCTGGACGTTGTCCTGCTCCCTGAGACTGAGGAAGGAGGCGACGAGCAGTGAATCTTTATCTTGTGATCGTGGGCATCATCGTCTGCGTCTGTCTGTCGGCCTTTTTCTCCGCGGCGGAGATGTCTTATTCCTCCTGTAACCCTCTGCGTCTGGAAAGACTGCGGGACGAGGGCTCAAAGCGCGCGGGAGCCGCCGTGCGCATCACCGAGCATTATGACGACGCGCTCAGCGCCATTCTGATCGGAAACAACCTGGTGAACATCGCCGCATCCTCTTTGGGCTCCGTGTTCGTGATCCTGATCACCGGCCGGGACGATAATACCTGGCTTTCTACGGTGATTATCACCCTGCTGATCATCACCTTCGGCGAGACCATTCCCAAAATCACCGCCAAAAAGTGCGCCAACAATGTGGCCGTGCGGGATTCCTATATCATCACTGCCCTGATGTTTATCCTCAAGCCCATTATCTGGCTGGTGGTGTCTGTCATCAACCTGATTACCCGGGGCATGAAGGGCGACGGAGGGGACGATGCGGAAGAGGCCGTGGAAGAGCTTCAGTCCATCATCGAGACCGCCGAGGACGAGGACGTCCTGGACGAGGACCAGTCCGAGCTTCTGCAGGCCGCCATCGGCTTTGCGGATATCTCCGCTTTTGAGGTAATGACCGCCCGCGTGGACGTTCAGGCCATTGATATCGACGACGATTGGGACGATATCCTGGCCATTATCGAGGAGGCCCCCTTCTCCCGTCTGCCGGTCTATGAGGACAGCATCGACAATGTCATCGGCGTGCTCTATCTCAACCACTTCCTGAAGGCCATGACCGACGACGGCCGGGCCGATATCCGAAAACTGCTCATGCCCCCCTGTTATGTGTATAAGACCATGAAGCTGCCCGCGGTGCTCAATCAGATGCGCCGGGACCGCCAGCATCTGGCCATCGTGTCCGACGAGTATGGCGGCACCCTGGGCGTGCTGACCATGGAGGATGTGCTGGAGCAGATCGTGGGCGAGATCTGGGACGAGACAGACACGGTGGAGCACGAGGTCGTCCGCCGGGAGACCGGCGAGTACGAGCTGGACGGCGCCATGGTGATCGACGATTTCCTGGAGCTTCTGGGCATCGACGAGGACAGCTTTGAGGCCGAAAGCGGCACGGTGGGTGGCTGGACGGTGGAGTCCTTCGGCGCCTTCCCCAAGGCGGGAGACAGCTTCCGCTATGAAAATCTGACAGTGACGGTCCTGGAAATGGACGGCCGCCGGGTGGAAAAGGTGCTCGTCAAGGCCGACGAGCCGAAAGAAGAATAAAATCCTGCTGCCATCCTGATGAGCGGCAGCGAAGAAGGCTCCCGTATCCGGCGGCACGATGTCCCGGATGCGGGAGCTTTTTTATCCTAAAAATTATTGACAAACGATAATTCTTCTGCTATAGTGATTATCGTAAAACAATAATTCTGAGGGTGTGAAGATGAAAAATAAACTGATGACGGCCGCCCTTGGGGCGGAAGCGGCGCTCTGTGTGCTTTTCTGTGCCCTGGGCGGCAGTGCGGACGGGGTGCTCTCTTTCCCCCTGGCGCCCATCGGCGGCTGGCTGCGCCGGCTGTCCCTGTCCGGCAGTGGGGGAAATGTGCTGGCTATTGTGATCTATGTGCTGATCTGCCTTCTTCCGGCGATGCTGTGCCTTTTCCGCTGGCTGAAGGGGAAGCGGCACACGGAGGATCTGCTGCTCCTGGCGGCTTCGGCGGCGCTGTTTTATTCCCTCTATCTGCTGATCAATCCCGCCCTGGCGGAGGTCAGGTATTCCCTGATGGCAAAGCCGGCGCTGAACGGCCTTGTCTGGGTGCTGATCGCCGCCTGGCTGGTGCTGGTTCTGCTCCGGCTGGCCTTCGAGGATAAGCGGGGCGCGGAAAAATGCGGGAAGCTGATTTTGTTCGCGCTGGCGGCGGTGTATGTGTTCTGCCTGTTCTATCAGCTTCCGGCGGAGGCGGCCGGGGAGATCAGGGCGCTGAATGAGGCAAACAGCTTCCGCAACGGACTGGGGCTGAGCTGGGCTGTCATTATCCTCCGCACGCTGGCGGCGGCGGTGCCCTGCGGGCTGAGCCTTCTGGCGCTGCATCTCTCCCGAAAGCTGCTGGACGCGGCGGTGGAGGACAGATATTCGGAGGAGACGCTGACCCTCTCCCAGCGGCTTGCCCGCTTCTGCCGCGCTGCCCTGACGGCGGAAGTGCTGCTCTGCACCGGGGTGTATCTGCTCCAGATGGTCCTGGCCCCGCAGCTCCGGTCCATCAGCTTTCAGGTGGAATTTCCTGTTTCGTCCGTGGCCGTGGCCCTGGCGGCCCTGCTTCTCTCCCGGCTTCTGGGCGAGAGCAAGCAGCTGAAAGAGGACAACGACCTGTTTGTATGAGGTGAGGGTATGGCGATACGCGTGTATCTTGACGAGGTGCTGCGCAGCCGGGGGATGACGGCAAAGGAGCTTTGCGCCAAGGTGGGCATTACGGAGGCAAACCTGTCCATCCTGCGCAGCGGCAAGGCCAAAGGCGTCCGGTTCGGCACCATCAACCGCATTTGCTATTATCTTGACTGCGATGTGGGGGATATTTTGAAGTTTGACGGCAATTTGGAGGCGGAAGATGAAAATGAAAACTAAAGTCCTCGCCCTGCTGCTGGCCCTGTGCCTGCTGTCCGGCTGCTCTCTGGCCCGTCCGGAGGCCGGGGAGGGAAAGGGCATGGGCCAGGATATGATGATCGGCGTGTTTATCACCCGGGAGTATCTGGACCTCTTCGATTTTGAGAGCTACCTGGAGGATAATCTGAACACCGTTATGAACGGCGGCGGGGAAGTATCTCCAGAGGATATGGAAAAATACGGCGGGCGGCTCTACGCGGAGAAAACCGACGAGGGCTATGACTTCGGCATAGAGGGCATGGGCGCATTCTGTGTACAGTGGGAGCAGGACGGCGTGCCTTACAGCGCGTCCTACAGCATCGGACCCATGTCGCTCAGCCTGCATTCGACAGTGACGGACGAAGGCACAGAATGGGACTACAGCGGAACGGTATATGTCAATTGCGGCGGCCTGGAGGCTTTCTATACAAACCCTGTATATCAGGACAGCGAGGGCCGGGTGTACCTGACAGCCGGAATGGGCATCTCTTCGGAGATTGTCGATGGTTCCTGCATGAGTCAGGCGATGAGCAGCGAGTATACGGCCACGTCAGAGGGAAAAACGCAGACCTACAGTATGCGCGTGGAGATCACCTATATGGGAGCGGAGCTGCCCAAAAGTTACCGGGTGCTCCATATGTCGGAGGACAGCGAGCTTTTACAGGCGGAGGACTACAGGCCGGAGACGCTGCCGGAGGAGATCAAACCCTGCGAGGGCGCGGAGTATCTGATTATTGAGACGTATAATCAGGACAATGTGACCCGCCAGGTGGTCAGCCGGGAGGAAGACAGCTGTCAGATCTTCGCGCCTACGGAAATGGAGGACATCATCGCCCAGCGCTGGACGGATGTGCTCTGGTGAGCGGAAGTTCGACGCCCCGGCGCCCCGGGGCGTCGAAATCTGCGGAGAAAAACTTTGCGCCGGGGTATTGACTTCAGGCCCGGACTGTGCTATTATATCCAAGCTGAGTTAAATATCGCGGGGTAGAGCAGCTGGTAGCTCGTCGGGCTCATAACCCGGAGGTCGTTGGTTCGAATCCTTCCCCCGCAACCACGTTAGTACGCAAGCTATGATACAATAGCTTGCGTACTTTTTTGCGTATCTCCCTGGGAAACCTCTTGATACAAAGGTAAAGCGAGACAGGTGGGTGCACCATGGATCTTCCGGCCTCGCTTTTTTTGTTTTTTCGACTTGTATGCTCCGACTCGGGATTTCTGGATTTGCACCCACCCCCTATACCTTTTGGCGTTTCTCAAGATACGCCAAAAGGTTTACAGGTGTATTAATTTCGTGCACTTCTTGCCCCGATGCGGAAAAGCGCAACGATGTAGGCTACAGTACAGGTTCGAAGCCTGTCACTCGGATCACAAAGGTGCGTAATCGTTGATACAAATGGTTATGTATGCAGAGTATCGACAGGTCAAGAAAGATATGCAGGAATATCTGATTGCAAAACAGACAGTTGAGCATATCTTGGGTATTGATCGTCAAAAGAGAGAGGAAGAGAAGAAACAACAGAAAGTAGAACAGCGCTGATTGTAGAGAAAGAGCCACGGTCACATTCCATTTGGATGAGACCGTGGCCGCTTTTTTGTGTATTTTACTTCGATATTATATGCCGATCATCACCTGTCGGAAATAATCATGTCAATTCCTCGCTGCAGGGTTTCTGCGTCGATTGCACCCGTTGCCTGAGCGATTGCGCTTCCCTCTGCGTCAATAAAATATGTGGTAGGAATTGAATAAACACCGTAGGTTGAAGCAGCATCCTGATCTGTATCGTAAAATACGGGGAAAGAATAGCCCTGTTCTGCGATGAAAGCGGATGCAGTTTCCACAGTCTCTCTGGAGCCATCGGTCATATTGATGATGAGAAACTGGACTTCTTCACCAATTTCCAGATACTTTTCGTTAAAATCAGGCATTTCCATTTTACAGGGGCCGCACCAGCTTGCCCAGAAATTCAGGACAACAGGTTTCCCGATGAAGTCTGAAAGATGTACCTCATTTCCATCCAGATCGTAAACTGTAAAATCCGGTGCCAGTATTTTTTCCGTGTTGCTCTCCTGTGTAGCGTCAGTGGAATTTTCAGCAGGCTGTGATTCCTGCGGTGCTTGCGTGGCGAGCAAATCGGGAGCCAGTTTCTGTCCAAGCTGCTTATATAGCATTCCTGCGCCGCCTAAAACGAGAATAAATACAAGAATAAGAATCATTATTACCTTCTTTTTATTCATAAACCCTCCTCAACTAAGCAGGCTGAGCAGATGTCCCAGCGTTCCTGTTGCCATTAGAATACCCACCAATATCAGGAAACAGCCGCTGACCGTATTGATGATCCGGTAGTGTTTTTTGATCCAGTTGAAGGCGGACTTCAAATAGTCGATCAACACGGCACTGAGAAGGAACGGGATGCCCAGTCCCAGGGAATAGGCCAGAAGCATCAGCATCCCCTCAATTACATGGCCCTGCTGGGAAGCCAGCATCAGAGCAGACCCCAAAAATGCACCCACACAAGGTGTCCAACCCAAGGAAAATATCATACCAAAGAGCATAGCGGGGAAGAATCCCATCTCACGGCTGTTTACTGTTTTGCTGCCGCCTCTGAACAAATTCATTTTGAATATGCCCAGAAAATTGAGTCCAAAGAGAATCACTACCAGTCCGGAAATCACATTCACTGCGCCTTTGTATTCCTGCAGAAAGCTGCCAATGGTGCCAGCCAATGCGCCCATTGCTACAAAAATTACGGTAAATCCACTAACAAATCCCATTGCACCCAACAAGGTCCTTTTTGTGGTGCGCTGCCCACCGCCTGCAAAATAGGAGATATAGATGGGCAGCATAGGAAGCAGGCAAGGCGATATGAAGGTGATGATTCCCTCCAGGAAAGCTACTGCGTATTGCATGAACCGCTGCACCCCTTTCCAAACACACCTGATAACAGCCAGCCGATAAAGCCCATATAGGCCATCGTGATGAACGGGTTAGAAGTCAGCGGACAAGCTCCTGTGGAGCATCCCACAAAGTAGTAATATGCAAGGCCGACCAGAGCGCCGCCTGCGGTAAAGAGAACCGGCTTCAGCCACTTTTTAATGTTTTTTCTCATCTCACATCCCATCTTTGCACCTCCTTACAGCATGGCAAGAATCTGAGCTTTCGGTCTGGCACCGACAGCCTGATTGACGATCCTTCCGTTCTTCATCACTAACAGAGTGGGAATGCTCATCACACGGAACTGCATAGCCAGCTCCTGCTCCTCATCCACATTAATTTTGACAACCTTGATATCGGAACGCTCTTTGGCAATCTCCTCTACCAGAGGACCGACCATGCGGCAAGGACCACACCAGGGAGCCCAGAAATCCATCAGGACGGGTTTGTCCGAGTTCAAAACCTCTTGATTGAAATTGTTTCTATTTACATTGATAGCAGACATATTGAAGTCCTCCTGTTTTCTTTTTTGGGTTCATTATATCCGGTAGTTGTTCTTTTTTCCGTGATTTTATCACCTATTGCCTGTGACCGTTTCACCGGGCCAACTGTTGATTCCACCGATCTCCACAATATTGGTGTAGCCCAGTTTCACCAGCTTTTCAGATGCCTGCTTACTCCGATTAGCGCTACGGCAGTATACCAGAATTAGCTGATCCTTATCCGGCAGTTCAGGAATGTCCTCTGTGCCGATGGCTTCGTTGGCAATATTGATCGCACCGGGAATATGCTTCTCACTATATTCCTCAGCAGTCCGTACATCGAGGATGATGTATTCGGTTTCTTTCTCCATCATCGTGACAGCTTCCTCCATGGTAAAGCGGAAGTGGCAAAAGAAGCAGTAAATACCGAGCCAGTCGGAGATCTGTTGGCGTTCTGCCATGAGCCGAAAACGCGGCAGGAGATTGCGGCTTTTTTTGGGCGTGAAAACCGTGTTTTATGCGATGCAGCATTATGTTCAGCCACTGCTTGCTGCTGAAAAGCTTGCAATGACCATACCGGAAAAGCCCAAAAGCAGAAACCAAAAGTATTATACGGTTCGATAGGCAGACTTGATGTTGTCCTTTCCGTCCTCATTGTCCCGGCGTATCAAACCTGAACCCACAAGACAATGCACCATGTCATCAAAACATGGTGCATTGTATCCATGAGCAGTAGATTTGCCACCAAAATTCCGAAAACCCTTGGTTTTCGGAACTTTTTTACGTTTTGGCGCAAAAAATACGGCCCAAGGCATGGGCCAAACCGCTTGACCCATACCCTGACCCATATGCGGAAAGCAGCGGCAAGGACGGGAGAGCACCAATCCCATCAGATTCACGCAAATAGCTACGCGTCTCATTGTATTACTGTTATCCCTTCTGTTTGTTTATAGCAGCGCATTTTTTGAGGGGTCTGCTAAGCTATTTCTCTCCAGATTTGAATTAAATCATCCGATAGCGCAGAGTTATCATTTATGAGGTTGCTGCTTAGTACGAAATTATACGGAAACGATAAAAGTATGCCAGCCTTTTTAGGTCAGCTATCATACAAAAAGGAAAGACGTACCCCCAAGAATCTGATTGTTACCTGTAACCGGTAATTCACAAACATAAAAATCTATTGTTAGAGCAAGAAACATATGCTAAAATATAGAAAACATTTGTGCAGGGAGATTGATTTTACATAATAGCTATATAATTCCTGACATTGAATCAACGTTTACAGATAGAAATATAGTGAGGATTGAGATTTCATGGGAAAGGCATCAACAAAAGAAAACAAAAACCGGTACTTTCAGGCACGAGAGGAGCTCGGCCTGACCCGTGCTGAGGCGAGTGAATTGCTGGAGGTCATTTCTGAAGATCGTGTGGAAAAAATCGAGAATGAGAGAATTGCACCACAGCCATACGATGTGCTTGCTATGGCTCGGGCTTACAAAAAGCCTTCCCTATGTAATTATTACTGCTCGCATGAGTGCCCTATCGGGCAGGAATATGTGCCTGAGGTGGAGGTAAAGGAGCTTTCTTCCATCGTGCTTGAAATGCTGGCATCCTTAAATTCTGTCCAAAAGCAAAAAGATCGGCTAATCGAGATTGCCGCAGACGGAAAAATCACCGGTGATGAGATCGAGGATTTTATACATATTCAGGATGAACTGGAGCGAATCTCTATCACCGTAGAGACCCTGCAGCTATGGTCTGAGAAAATGCTGGCTAACGGTATGATTGATGCTGAGCAATATAAACTCCGGAAAAACAAGTAACCATGAGGCAGTGTATCCACAATGGATGCGCTGCCTTATTTCGCACATTCCGCAGGATTAAGCCGCTCTATCCCGCTGCGACTGCGATTTACTCCGAAGTCCTTATTTGGTACAATTCAGGTGCTGAGGAGGGATGGCTGATGACTGTAAAGGAACGTATTCTGGCATTAAAACTCCTGGAAAGGCAGGAAAAAATGCCAAAGTATTTTCAAGCAAACGGCATTCATGTTTATGTCATGCGAAGACCTCAAAAGGAGGATAAAGATGTTTGAACTTCTGGTTGCTGCTGCATTTCTGTGGTTGCTTATAAAAGGGCTCGGTCTGGCATTCCGAGTTACCTGGAGTCTGGCAAAAGGCGCAGCAGTTTTACTGTTTGTGTTGGCAATCCCTGCTCTGCTGGTAGTCTTACTACTGGCGGGTGGAGCAATGTTGCTGATCCCTGTTGCGCTTGTTGGCGCCGGTGTTGGAATCTTAAGTAAAGCTGTATAAACTGCAGCAAAAGAGATTGCTTATTTACAGCCCCCTATTTCTCCCATTCTGGAGAAATAGGGGGTATTTTCCGCTTTCCTGACCGTTTATCCCAGCGATAATCAATTGTACAATATTCACGGAAGCAGAAACAACGTAAACAATTTCAGAACGGAGGATTTGTAAATGAGTTTATTTGGTAGAAACGAACGCAAGATCATTTCCCAACTGGAGAGCGATTTAGAACGGAAGGACAGAAGGATCAGCCAACTTGAGTCTTTGTGCGAAGAGAAGGATGCCTTCTTCCTGGGGGCCATATCTGATGGACTCAGACATGGCAGTCCAAACGCAGGAAAGCACATGTCTGACAGAAAGAAATACTTGCAGGGAAAGTATTGATCAGGGGAGACGGGACGTTGAACAGGAGGTGTCGTACATGAAACCTAATATCTATTGTACAAATCCGAAAAAAGGACAGCTCTATTTCTATCTTTACCACGATGGAACAAGGTATTACTTGTTTCAGCAGCCATTTCGAAAAAGCGTTTGCGCTTTCTTCGGACATGGAGTTTATCTGGATGATGTTTTCAACTACTCCAGAGCAAAACGCAACCCACAAATCGTTAAGACGATTTCGAAGCTGCCATACTCCATCCGTTACATTGAGTCCGAATATGGAATTGCTGTTTTGGAGCGAACCAAAAAGTGGCGTAATCAGGCCGCATAGATTTGGAAAGGGGGCTGGCAATTCAGCCCCCCTTTAAGTTGGAACATCTGCAGAGCCGCTTGGCAGCATTCCCAAGGAACGGTGTATGATAAACGTCGGGAGGTGTTTTAATTGAAGAAACTATATAGTGTCAAGGATGTCCGCAAACTTACAGGATTAACTGGGAAAGAACTGTACTATTTTGATCATGCAAATGTAGTTCCGCCAACGAGCACTTCCAATTATTCTGTTGTAGGAAATAGAGGCTATAAACTATACGATGAAGCTGCGGTGGCCAAGCTCCAGCAAATTGCAATGTACTACGAGCTTGGTCTGAAACGCAACGAAATCCGCGACATTATGAAAGCTCCTAGTTATGATATGAATAAGGCGTTGGACGAGCTGTCTCTTGCGCTGGAAGAAAAACGCCTGAAACTTGATCGGCATATTGCGGCAATTCATAGTTTGAGATGCATTGGATGCAAAAATGAAATTCTGAATTGGTTCAATGGCATTTCATTAGACGATTATGGGAGAAATATTCTCGCAGCTGAACGGTTTTCGCTTGAGAAGCTATGGAGCACATCTATTGACCAGATATCGATAGATTCGTTTGAAATGACACTTAAGGAGAATCTGAAGAAAGTCGATGCCCTGAATGATTTGGAATTGGATGGAGAACAGGGCTACGTAGTTATCACTGAAATGTTACGATCCGGTGCGCAGCACCTTGGACTGCCAGGGTATCTTTTCATCCTGGGCCTGTTTCTGTCTGCCATTGGAGAGGGATCTGCAGCAGAGGAAATCTCCAATGAGATTCCGGTTTCTGTCACAGCACAACAAGGAAAAGCTGCGATCTGCCACATGAAGTTGGACGCAGAGCGGCTTATGGATGAAACCGCCCGCGTAATCGCCAAAAACCACAGCGCGATCGGCAAACCTTTTGACGCTCCTGAAGTCATCACACTGGTTGAGGAAATCAAAAAATTACTTGCGGATTACTATGGTATAAAGCATAACGAGGAATATAGGCTAATCTTTGAACAAATTCCTTTCCAGCCATACACTGAGAGAGGAGACTATCTCGGGTATGTAATAAACGCATTGAAATACCACACTGCGCAGTAAAGTTTTTTCTGAAGATACTTGAACCATTCCCCAAGAATAGATAATAATACTTACGTACTCCGCGCAAATTGCGTAATACACAGTGATATCTCGCTGTTTCTGCCGTTTATTTTCCTGCTCTTTCCCGGTATTATATTTATGTAAACAGAACACAGCACAAGCAACCGTTGAAACTACGAAACGGAAGCCTCGGCACTTAGCCGGTAATGTTCATCCGGATATCAAGGTTTTGAGAGAGTTTGATTTGCGTTAGTGTTCGATTTATAGGAGGATTCAAATATGAGCAATCTGGGTTCTTATCAGACTATGGTAACTCTCGCTAAACAGTTTGGAAGTCCTGAGAGATTGGGGCTGGCGATCTTCGGATTGGGAGGCATTTGTGCTGGAGCGGTTTGCGGTATTGTAAATCACTTCAAGCGTAAAGCCCCTGCTAATCAGGCCAATCCGATGATTACAGTCACCTCCACTGGCACGGATGGTTCGAACACCACATTTCATGAGGGCGATACTTGTCGGATTCTCTATTCTGATGAGGATATGGCCCTGGTAGAAATCATTGGGAGCGATGATAATCCCCACATGGTTTCACGAGAATTTTTACGGTCTGTTTCGAACTACTGAGGCGCTGGGCAGCATGGTGAAAACATCACCATGCTGCCCAGGAAAAAATAGATTATCGCAAGGAGGAACGCTGTATGGATGATATTCGTGAGAAAGATTACGCAGAATTTTTGGAAGTAACGCTGAAAGAGCTGGTAACTCTTCCGGTTGAAGGTATCTGTATCCTTGCGAAACTGCAAGGTGGTGCCACCTATACTAGATTTCATAATTCGTCAATAACGGATAAGATCCTCTATGCAGGACTCATTCAGCAGGATGCGATGATTGAGACATTGGAAAAGAACGGGATGGTTCATCGTCATCCGGCTGAAGAGTGAGAGCTAAAACTGCAGGCTGAATAATCTAACCACTGAAAAAGCAAAAAAATGTTCTATTTTTAGGAGGAATCATTTATGAGCAGATATGCTATGTGTCCTGTTTGTGGTCGAAGACTCCGGCGTGAGCGCGATATTCTCGGAGACTGGGATGGCGAAACATACGTTTGCGATCATTGCGCAGGCATTGAAGATGAATCCGATGACGAGGCCATTAGTGTTTATGATGCTGCGCAAATCTGGCTATCAAACGGAAAAGACGAAGATTATACTTTCGGTTTTTCTGAAGAGGAATTAGAAAATGCTTTGTAAGCTGTGATAGCAGTAGCAGTACACGGTAGACCGAAGAAAATCCTATGTAATCGAAAAAGTATAACACCGCTATGTGACCAAAGCTGCCTATCTGAGCGTATAGAAGTGGAGAACCAAACCGGCAAACGTGAAAGCGGCAGGCGAGATGTTCGCCTGCTGCTTTGCTATTAGCTTTGACAGTGCATTAGTTAGTTGCCAGCACATTCCCCATGGTGTCTTCCGCTTCCTTCTGCGCGGCGGTAGTGACGTGGGCGTAGGTGTCCAGGGTGAAGCCGGCGGAGTAATGACCCAGCATACCGGATACAGTTTTGATGTCCACGCCGTTCTGTAGGGCAAGAGTGGCGAAGGTGTGGCGCAGGTCGTGGAAGCGAAGCTCCGGCAATCCTGCGCGCTTCAACACCCGGTGGAGCATGTGGCGCACACTGTCTGGGGAAATCGGACCGCCGGTCGGAGAGGGGAACACATACTTGCTGCGCTTATGCTTCTCCATTCCTTTCAGCATTTCCACTGCCTCTTTAGAGATGGCAATACTGCGGTAGGCATTCTTCGTTTTCAGCGGTACTTCCCTGACTTCCCCATTTACCTTTGCCACTTGCCTGTGCACATGGATAACACCCTTCTTCAGATCAATGTCACACCAATTGAGA
Organism: Candidatus Limivicinus sp.; assembly: GCA_051866735.1. Classification (GTDB taxonomy): domain Bacteria; phylum Bacillota; class Clostridia; order Oscillospirales; family Oscillospiraceae; genus Limivicinus. The sequence continues at coordinate 22,711 of JBJDXP010000011.1, read as the reverse complement.
CCCAGCAGCTCCCCCCCGCCGGAGACCGGTGGCCAGGTCAAGATAATACAGTTCATATACGCCGCTCTCTTTGGCCTCCCGCAGGAAAGCACTGAGCTGCTCAGCAGGGAGCGTGTGCATTTCCTTCTGTTCAACCTTTGGCAGGGCGCAGCCGTCAGTTGGTTTGCTGAATTGCTATTTATGGTTTGTGTAAAAAAGTGCAGGATTAAAGGCAATTGATACGTTCAAGGAAAAGGACTGGAAACCAAAGCGACTAACCCGACTATACTGCTGTCGATTAAGAATCACAACGTCCAATTGGATGTATTCGGCAAAAAAAGATGGGCGCAGGTATGGTTTGCATAATCTGCACCCACCTTGCACCCACCCCCCGCTTGGAGGTAAGAAACGCCGAATTGTATGAATACTGGTGTCCTAACGCAAATCAGTTACCGTTGTTGATACAATTTCAACAACGGTAATTTTTTATTTGTTGCCGTTCTGGGGATGTTTTTGGCATGAAACCGGGGATATTCCGAACATTTCCGGCCATAAGCAAATTGTATACCCAGATTTGATGCGGCCATGGTCTGAAAAGACAGGGCTTGGTAAAATAGCAATCGTTATAATAATATAAACGATAAATTATTACTTTCTATATACACAGAACCGCCCATGGCTGGGAGTAACCCCGGATATGGACGGTTTATGATACCCATGGGACAGAAAGGACAAAAAGGACAGCCAAAATTCGGGCAGATCACCAACTTGTAATTTGCTGCCGCCAGAGTTAACATCACACACACTTTTTGTGGAGGGTGATGTTATGAACATTTTGGAAGAATTCTGGTATGGCAACATCGAACCGGCAGAATATGATACTTCTTCCGGCAAGGAGTACAAGGAGCTGCTCCAGTTGATCAGCCGGAATGAGGATAAACTGCTGGCAACCATGACAGAGGAACAGAAGGAACTGTTTACCAAGTATGCAGACTGTGTCAGGGAATATCAGGTTAAGCTTGCTCGCCAGAATAAAAGCAACAAGAGCAAAGTTTTGAATACGCTGCTTCGTAACATGCTTCTTAAATAAGTTATAGAATATTTTATGTATTATTTTATGTAATATAATATATAAGAAAATATATAATGTTATATATGAAAGAACAAAGTGACCATCTCATGAAAAGATACCTGATTAGGGCAATGCCTTAGGTCAGGTATCTTTTTTGTTGCTTTTATATGGATAAAACCGCTTAAATTAGCGGGCGAAAACGGTGTAATACACCAATTTCGACTGTGAAATATTGCTTTAGCCTTCCCCAATTAAGAATAACAAAGCATAATTGCCGGACAGATTTCTGAATTGCCTGCATTGCTTTGTGCAAATTGTCCACGGCTTGAAAAACTTCCGTTCGTTTTTTTGTGTAAATAAATATGTTAATCGAATAAGAAGATTGATAAAATATAGCCAAAAATTATTGAGATGCTTTGTTAATACACAATTTCAAGACTTATGGAGGCGATAGTTTGAATAAAGTGCTTTTGAAAGCCGAAAATGTGTGCAAATCATTCGGGGCAACGAAAGCCGTGGTTGGATTTTCAATGGAGATTAGAGCCGGAGAAATCCATGGGCTTATAGGTGAAAATGGTTCCGGGAAAAGCACCTTTTCGTCAATAGTTGCCGGTATCCAGAAAATGGACAGCGGAACGATCGTTCTGGACGGTGAAGCCTATGCACCACATTCGACAGTTGAAGCTTCAAAACGTGGGGTAGCTCTTGTTATCCAAGAAGCAGGCGTCGTGCCGACCATTAGTGCTGCAGCCAATATTTTTTTGAACAAAGAAAAAAGGTTCGTCAGAAATATTGGAATTAATTACAAGAAAATGAATGCTGCGGCGGCCGAGATTCTCCAGAGCATTGGTGCAGATCATATCCCTCCAAACATTCCGATGTCTATGCTGAATCTTGAGGACAGAAAGCTCGTAGAAATTGCAAAGGCCATGGCGGACAAGCCAAAGCTTTTGATTATCGATGAGACATCAAATGCCCTGACAACAAAAGGTCGAGACTTGCTCTATCAGGTGATTAACAACGTGAAAGCAGCAGGCGGAGCTGTGCTGTTTATTACCCATGACCTTGACGAGCTCGTAGCTGTATGTGATTGCGTCACGATAATGCGCGACGGTAGTTTTGTGGCGAATCTACGTAAAGATGAAATGCTGCAGAAGACTATGAAAGAGCTCATGGTTGGCCGAGAGATGTCGGAAAATTATTATCGGCCCGATTTTGTCAAGTCATATGACGAAGAGATTGTATTAAGAGCCGAAAACATTGTCGCACCGGAGCTGCGAGATATTTCCTTTGAACTGCATAAAGGTGAGATCCTTGGCGTAGCGGGACTGAGCGACTGCGGAATGCATGACCTGGGCAAAGCTTTATTTGGAATAGAAAGGCTTGACTCCGGTAGAGTTACACTTGGAAATGGCACTGTGATCAGCAATCCTGAGATTGCGGTTGCGAACAAGGTCAGCTATATGTCAAAAAACAGAGATACAGAGGCCATCATCCTTCAGTTTCCTATTGGTGATAATATTTGCCTTCCATCTTTACCAACCTTGAAAAAGCACGGAATAATAAAGAGAAATGATGAGCGCAATCTTTCGCAGACCTGGGTGAACAAGCTAAGTATAAAGTTGAGGAGCCTGCACTCATATTGTTCAACGCTCTCCGGCGGCAATAAACAAAAGGTTGTTCTGGCAAAATGGCTTGGAAATGATTCTAAAATACTGATTATGGACTGCCCAACTCGTGGTATTGACATCGGCGTTAAAGAAGCAATATATGAGCTGATGCAAGACTTGAAAAAGCAAGGGTGCTCAATTTTGATGATATCTGAGGAACTAACTGAGCTTATAGGTATGTGTGATCGGATAATTGTCATGAACAACTTCCAGATTTCCGCTGTGATTGACAGAAGCGCGGATCTTGATGAGAAGTCAATTATAAGCCATATGATTTAACGAAAGAAGGCAAGGATTTATGCAGACACAAAAATTAAGTGACAATAACGGTGAAAGTAATCTTTCTTTCCGGAAGATTTTCCTAAGGTTCTACCCGATTTTCGTGCTCGCTGCAGTTGTTGTTTTCTTCGGAGCGATTACAAACGGCGCGTTATTCACAGTCAGAAACATCAAACTGATCTGGGAGGCTTGCTTTCAGCTCTTGCTCGGCTGCATAGCTTCAATATTCCTTTATGCGCAGGGTGAACAGGATTTTTCCATGGGATCAACGATAGCACTGGCTTCAATCTTATTTGCGTATGTGTCAAAGGTCAATCTGTTTTTGGCGTTTTGCGTTGCAATACTTACCGGCCTTTTGGTGGGGTTGTTTAATGGCGCTATTTTCGCGTATTTCAAGATCCCGGCCTTTTTCCTGACTTTCTGTGTTGCAAACATAATCAGCGGTTTTCTGCCAAGCCTTATGAAACATCAACTTACCATCTTAGCTTCATTTAGTGTTTTGAAGTTCAACAATAACTACCTGAAAATTGGTACATTAGTTGTTTTTTTTGCCATTGTGTGGATATTGTATGAAAAAACTATGTTTGGTAAAGTAAGCCGTGCTCTCGGTGCTAATCAAACGGTTGTTATGCAGTCGGGCTTGAAGCAGAAAAAATATAAGATTTTAGCTTTTGTATTTACTGGGTTCATTTCGGGGCTTATTGCTTTCTTCGCTGCATGTAAAGAGACGGGCGGATCCAGTACGACAGGAAACCTGTTCCAGTTCAATGTTTTGATCGCAATGACTCTCGGCGGAGCCGCCTTAGGTGGAGCAAGGGTTAAGCTGTACAGCGCCATCGTGGGGCCGCTGATAGTTGCAGTTTTGACGATTGGCATGAATCTTGCTGGGGTTGGAAGTGCTTGGCAGAACATCGTCAAGGGCGTAATTTTTCTGCTTGTTCTTGTCGCAAACTACAGGTTTGGCAAGCTCGTAGTGGATTAATTTTGAAAAATAGTGACTCAGTCAATGTCATTATTAATAAAAGGAGGAAAAAAAATGAAAAAAATCTTAGCACTCATCTTGACTCTGGCAATGGTTTTTGCACTTTGCGCCTGCGGCGGGAATGCAAAACAGCCGAACGAAGCGTCTGATCCACCTGCAGCTGAAAAAGCGGGTGATCCTGTTCAGGATGGAAATGAGGGCAGCGAACCCAAACCCTTCAAAATCGGTTACTTTGCCTATACTTCACAGACTGCAAACCTGACGCCTCAAACCGAAGGAATCGAAAGAGTGTGTGAAGCTCTGGGTGGAGAGGCCGTATCTGTCGTCGCTGCGGCAAACACAAAGGCAGACTTCCTGGATGCGCTGAATACCCTTATCTCTATGGGATGCGATGGCGTTGTTCTCAACTTCGCAAATCTTGGCCTAGCGTCAATGCCTGCAGTTGCTCAGGCTTGTGATGAAGCAGGTGTCTATTGGAGCCTTTTCTACACCTATCCAAGCTTTTCTGAAGAAATAATGGATGTATGGAATAATTCCGAGTATTATGTTGGTCGTGCGTATAACGGCGAATACCAGGCTGGCTACGATGCAATGAAGGCGCTCCATGAAGCAGGTTGCTCTAAGACCGGATATTTTGGCCTGCCCGTCAGCAACGACTGCCTTGGTACTCGTGACGAAGGTATAAAAAAAGCTTGTGAGGATTTCGATATGGAAATCCTTGCGGAACAGCGTGATTACACCTACACCCTCTCCGCAGAGGGCGGCGCAACCACGGTTGAAAACTTCCTGACCACTTATCCTGAGATGGACAGCATCCTCGTCGGAAGCCTTGGATGTTTCACAATTCCCGGTATTATGCAGAGCCTCGAGGCACTTGGAAGAGACGATATTAAGGTCTCCGTTATTGAATTCTCCACTGACATGGACACTTATTTCGATAGCGGTAAAATGATTTTTTCTACAGGCCACAATGTCAACGGTGCAACTTACATGGCAATTGCCGTGGCAAACGCCATTCAGGGGACTCCGCTTTCAGAAGATAAAATCCTCATTTGTGACAAGATGATCAACATCGACAATACTGAGGATCACGTATTCTTCAAGGATTACCTCTATAGCCCCGTCTATGAAGTAGACGAGCTGAAAAATTGCCTCCAGCTTACTAATCCTGACTTTACGCTTGCCTCTCTTGAGGAAATGAGCGAAGCATACACCTTCGACTGGTGGAAGGCACGCCACTGAGCGGTTCATCTCCTAAATACTTTTCTTTCTGCGAAATTGCAATAGTGTTCAAAATCGACGCATTATTTAACCGGAGAGGGCACAGTCGTGCTCTCTCCGGGATAGGAGACTTAATATGAAAACAAAGAAAACTGTCAAAGCTCTGATTGCTTCTTTTGGACTGCCAGGCGTTGTGTATTTTTTCTTTGCCATTTTCCGGCCTGCTTCTTTCCTGACGGGTTTCTCCACAATATACATAATTCTCAACCAGGCAATATCCACTGCGCTCCTTGCGTGGGGTATGGGTGCTGAAATGACATTGGGAACCTTGGACTTTTCAGTTGCTGCTGAGATGATTCTGTATGAAATACTTGCCACATTGGTCTACGCAAAATTCGGCTTTTGGGGAATGATCCTCATGACCATTGGTATTGCAGTCATATTTGGAATCATCAAGGCATTTATCAAAGATTTGATCGCCATTCATTCAATGGTTCTTGGGTTGGGACTGACCTATATCATTGGCTCATTAGGCGCTATTATCGCAACAGACAGAGTTACTAATATCGACACGAATGGAAATATACTTACCTTGTTCCCGTATAACTTCATCCTGCTTATCGGTGCTGGTACGGTAATGTGGTTTCTGCGCTCAAAGACAGTATACGGCGCTCATGTGCATGCCGTAGGAGGTGAGCCTATGATATCTGCTTCTGCGGGAATCAACGAGAGGAAGATGGACTTTAAGGCCAGCTTTTGTGGATCTATGTATGCCTGCCTTGCAGCATTATTCTCGCTGTCACGCGGCGGCGGTGTTATGCCGAAGACCGGGCTTGACAGTATGCTTACCGGGTTCTCTGCCATCATGTGCATCTTTATCAGCGTAAGTCTTTCTAAATTTGTCAATTCTACTGTCGGAATACTTGTAGGCGCGGTTACGATGAATATTCTCGGCATGGGTCTCATTTCTATCGGCCTTGACTCTGAATTCAATAATACAGTCACAAGTGGTTTCCTTCTTGCCCTAATTGTTGTTTCGATGGTGACGAGTAAAAGGGCTGCTGAGAAGACAAGGCGGGAGGTTGCAGACGCAAAATTCAGCAAAGCTGAAATCAGTAAAACATAAAGACCGTAGGAATGTTAAAAGGAGCACAGTCATGATCAAATCCATGAAGGAGCTGCTTTCTGATGGAAGTTCCCGTACTTTTATGTCGGCTGTCAGAAGATGCAACATTGATAAGTACAATTACATTGAAAAAGAATTTCTGTTCACTGGAACTGCGAATATTTACGCTTCCGGCCCTGATAAGCTGCCGGTTGTAAAGCACGCCGACTGCGAGTATACCGACAGAATGGTCATACGTATGCCGGAAGATCCGGCAGATTTCAGGGGCGGTGTCATTGTAGAAATCAATAATTCAACCTGCAATTATGACATAGAGCGTACCTGGGCAGAAGCGTATAAGTATATTATGCGCCACGGTCTGATATATGTCGGCATTACAAGCAAGCCTAATGTGTTTGAAGCGCTCCGTCGGTTTGATTCTTCCCGTTATGGTACGCTGAACTGGCCAAATCCGTCGACAGAGCCAGATCCAGTTGAAAACATGCCGGCCTTCCTCGGCCCTAAGGATCAGGAATTGGGCTACATTTGGGACATTCTCCTTGATTTGCCTGGCTTTTTAAAAGGAAAGTCAGAGAGTAACCCACTAAAAGACTATAACACAAAAAGCGTTTATCTCACTGGATGGTCGCAGTCCTGCTGTTATATAAACCGCTTTATCAAAAGCTTTGCTGAGAATGACAGCTTTTCTGACCGTGTTTCGTATGATGGCTACCTTTCCGGTGGTGGTCTCCACTCTGCCGTTACTCCACTGAACAGATATGAAGCGTTTGAACCATTTGATTCACTTGATGCCAGGGTTGATGCGACAAGGATACCACTTATCGAGCTGAACACAGAAAGCGAAAACAGCAATGTTGGCGGATACAAAGGCTATGATGCGAGACGAATGGATTCTTCTGCTCCGGACTTTCAGTATCGTTACATGGAAATCACCGGTGCGTGCCATGATGCGCTTTTGTCTTCTGTTATGTATACGGCAGCGGAAAACGATGTTACAAAAGCTTTGGGTGACGACAACATATATTATAGATTTCTGGATTATGATGCGTACCTATCTGGAAACTATACATTGCCCGCCATAAATGATTATCCCAAGTATTATGCCTATCATCTCGCATTGAATAATTTGCGAATGTGGGCAGAAGACGGAGTGCCGCCCGTGAGCATTCCAAGGATACGCCAGACGGGGAAGGGCGTAAATATAAGAGATGCGTTTGGTAACAGCATCGGAGGCATTAGATCCCCACTGGTCGATCTGCCGGTTGCACGTTACACAGGACAGTATGTTGAAGTCTTAACTGACAGCAGCCCTGTCTCCGGTACAAAGCTTATTGGAAGAAGTGATTACTTTTCGGCAGAAATGATCAATGAGCTTTACAAAAACAGAGCAAATTATCGCAAATTAGTAACTGAAAATGTCCGCAATTTGGTTGCATTGGGAATGATCCTGGAGGAGGATGCTGACGATATGATTGAATTCGCGGTAGATAGAGCAGTTAAACACGGATTAAAAGAATGATCCATATTATTTGTCGGAGGTTTTGATATGAGCAGCTATGAGAAAATGATTGAGTCTTTTGATGGGACCCGCCTTTATATGAAAAAGGATGTTCCTGACAATGCCCGTGCAATAGCCGTTGTTGTCCATGGTCTTTGTGAACATCAGGGCCGCTATGACTATGTCGTAGAAAAGCTCAACGAGAACGGGATCGGCGCTTATCGCTTCGACCATCGCGGTCACGGCAGATCTGATGGTGAGAGGACGTACTTTAGCAAGTTTGATGAGCCTATTGACGACACCAATGTGATAGTCGACATTGCCTTCGAGGAAAATCCCGGAGTTCCCGTGTTCCTGATTGGCCACAGTATGGGCGGATATACAGTTTCGCTTTACGGCGCCAAGTATACGCAGAAAGGGCTTTCCGGCATTGTTACCAGCGGCGCTTTGACCCATAACTGCAAGTCAAACGGTGAACGCATGTCTGAAAATGTTGACATGCATGAGCGCGAGGTCAATCAGATGTCAGCCGGCGTATGTTCCGTCCAGAGTGTAGTTGACTGGTATGAAAAGGATCCGTACAACACCAAGAGTATTACCAATGGCCTGCGTTTCGCACTCCAGCAGGGCGTTGAATGGTTTGCAAAAGCTGTGAATGATTTTACCTATCCAGTACTAATGCTTCATGGTGAGGCTGATGCCCTGATCGATGTGAATGATACATATAAGTTTTTCAATGAGGCACAGTCAAAGGATAAACAGATGAAAATTTATGCCGGATTGTATCATGAAATATTCAACGAATATTGCCGTGATGAAGTTATCGGCGATGCAATAAACTGGATTAAAAACCGCATATGAGCTGATTGTTGATATTTCAATAAACGACATGTTCCGGAGAAAAATATATGAAAAAACTGTATACCCCTATTAAAATTAATAAGCTTGAATTGAAAAACCGAGTGGTCATGTCTCCTATGAGCATTGGCCATACTGTGGAAGGCTTCATCATGGACGACGTGGTGGAGTTTTATAGAAAGCGCGCTCAGGGCGGAGTCGGCCTGATCATTTTCGCGAACATGCAGTGGGATAAAGTTCGCTATAATCCCAATCACGGAGCAATGCTGACGGATGAAAAGTTTATTCCTTCACTGAAAAAGCTCACTGACGCAATTCACGAAGGCGGCAGTAAGGTATTTGCTCAGCTGATGCATCGCGGCAGATGCGCCAACCGGGCCAGCATCCAGGGCGAGCAGGCTGTGGCACCCTCCCCGATCCCAGGCAGATATACCCATTTTGAGATGCCCAGAGAACTGACCGTGGAAGAAATCCACGAATTTGTCAAATGGCAGGCTGACGCGGCGGTTATCGCAAAGAAAGCCGGATTTGACGGCGTGGAGATCGAAACCAACTCAGGATATCTTTATGGACAATTCTTCTCTCCGCTCACCAATCACCGTACCGATGAGTACGGCGGCTCTTTGGAGAACCGCTGCCGGTTCATGGTAGAAACCCTTGAAAAAATGCGTAAGGCTGTTGGTCCTGATTATCCCATCTCCCTTCGTGTCAGCGGCAGCGACTTTATGGATGGCGGTTGCAATGGTGACGATATTGCGGAGATCTGCGAGCTTTTGGACAAAACAGGCTATGTTGACGGCTTTTCCATCACCGCAGGCTGGCATGAGTCGGCCGTTCCCCTCATTACCATGGAGGTTCCCCATGGTGCATGGGCTTACCTCGGCCGTCAGATCAAGGCCAGAGTCAAGGCTCCTGTTGCCCAAGGCATGCGCATGAACATTGCAAAGGCAGAAGAACTGATTGAACGCGGTGATTTCGACGCCATTGTTATGGGGCGCCCCTTCCTGGCTGACCCGGATGTGGTCAACAAGGCGATTGCCGGCAAAGCAGAGGATATCCGCCCCTGCGTAGGCTGCAATGCAAAGTGCCTGGATATGGCTATGGCCAGCCTTCCCATTGGTTGCATCGGCAATTATGAATGCAATCGCGAGACAGAACTGTCTGATGAGAACGGCCTGCTGCCCACAGAGAAGAAGAGCGACAAGCCGGAAAAGATCCTGGTCATTGGTGCCGGACCTGCCGGTATGGAGTTTGCCCGTGTTGCAGCTCTGCGTGGCCATAAAGTTACCATTTGGGAAAAGCGCAACCGTACCATAGGCCTGTCTCTGTATGCGGCCACGCCTCCCAGACGTTATGACATTCGTTATCTGGGCCAGTGGCTGGAACATACCTGCCGCCAGTTGGGTGTTGAAATTATTCTCAACAAGGAAGCTACGGCGGAGGATATTATTGCCGCATCCAAGGAATTTGACCGCGTAGTTCTGGCCTGCGGTTCCAAGGCGTCCATTCCTCCCATTCCCAGAGATGAAAGCATGCCGGTTGTCCACGCTTGGGATGTGCTTGAGGGCAAGGCGAATCTGGGTAAGAATGTTGTGGTTGTCGGCGGAGGCGATGTGGGCGTTGAAGTTGCTATGACCATCGGCGAAATCGGCACCCTTACCGCAGAAGAGCTGCGTTTCATGATGATCTATCAGACGGAGCCTTATGAAAAGCTGCTTAAGCTCCTGAACAAGGGTGTACACAATGTGGCAATCGTGGAGATGGGTCCCAAGTTTGCCCCAGACATCAACCCCGGCAGCCGCTGGTCCATTATTGCAAGGACCAAGCAGCTGGGAGTCAAGATGCTGAAGGAGACCAGGGTGCTAGAGATCACCAAAGACGGTGTCGTGGTGGAAAATGTCGAAGGACAGCAGACGCTGCCTGCCGATACCGTCGTTATTGCCGCCGGTGCAAAGCCGAATAATGCACTCTATGAAGAACTTAAAGGAAAGATCGCAAAAGTCGATATTATCGGTGATGCAGTGAAGGTCGCGCGCATAGCGGATGCTATTGAATCGGCTTATAAGATTGCGTCTAAAATATAAAGCGGTATCCATTATAATCCTTTGTATAGATCAGTAAAACAGAATAATATAAAAGCCAGAGGCTCAATGCCTCTGGCTTTTGTATGTAACGTGACGTTAAATCGGTTCCATCCTGATCGACCCAGATACAACGGATGTTCCCGCTGGGTTTGTTACCGAAAAAGCAATACTTATCTCGCCTGTCTCAGCATTTACCGCATTGACCATTCCTGTAAATGACAGCGTGTCACCGGGCATCACAGAACTGTTAAATCTCATCTCGTAGTCCTTGAAAGCATACAGACCGTTTGTCCATATCCCTGCGACCTTTGCCTGCAATGCGGCCGAAAGCATTCCGTGCGCTATCACTCCTGGTAAACCAGCCTTGATCGCAGCGGCATCATCAATATGTATCGCGTTATAGTCCCATGCTGCACCTGCGTATTTAATGATATCGCTACGAGTGATTGGGCCGAGGGTTATTTCAGGGAGTTGCTGATCTTCATAAAATGTGTGGGGAGCAACTTGCACACAACGCTCCGGCGTCTTAGCCAAATTGAGGTTTCCGGTATGCCGTTCTTTGAACAATATTTCGCGGTTTATAGTGGTTATCTCCTGACTGCAAATCAAGTCACCATCAGAGGAATAAACACATTTTTCCTGAACAAGAAATACCATCAGCCCGCTTTTCCCTTGCTTTTCATATGCAGATTTCAGCATTTGGCTGCAATATACGGTCTCACCTGCATATATCGGACGATTATATTTAAATTTTTGCTTTGCATGTAGTCTTCCAACCGGAGGCAACCATATTCCGTCAAGAGTCGGATAATCCAGCGTAAAACTGTACGTAGGAGGCGCAATTATTCTTCCGTACTTTGTGCCCCGTGCGTATTCTTCATCATAGTATAAGGGGTTATCTTCACCGACTGCTTCCGCAAAATGGCGAATGCTTTCTGCGCTGATATATTGTTCGTGTCGAGGCGTCGATATCCCAATATGCGGATAATATTCTTCAACGTACATTGTTTTTCCCCAGCCTATTTGCCGCTAAATTCCGGCTTACGCCGCTCAAGAAATGCGGTCACACCTTCGTATTTATCTTCGGTTCCGCAGGAAACAGCAAGGCTGAGATTTTCAAGAAGCAAACCGGTATCCTCGTCAGATGACATTGAGGCGCGTATCAGTTTTTTACACAGATAAGTCGAAATCGGGCCCTTTTCAATAATCTTTATTGCAGCTTTCTTTGACTCCGACATTAGCTGGTCTGCCGGTACGCATCTGTATGCCATTCCGAAGTCCACAGCTTCCTGAGCCTTTACTTTCCGACCAAGCAGAATCATTTCCTTTGCGCGGCTTACTCCCACCATTCGGGCAAGCCTCTGAGTTCCGCCAGCTCCGGGGACAATGCCAAGCCCTGTTTCGGGTAGGGCAAACACAGCGTTTTCGGAGACAATCCTAATGTCGCAGGCTAAAGCGACTTCACATCCGCCACCGAAGGCGTAGCCGTTAACAGCAGCAATTACTGGTTTTGAACAACTCTCTATGGCAGAGGTTGCCAAAGTACCTGAGGAAAATAGAGCTGCAGCGGGGGTCCTGGCCTTAAGGGCGGCAACATCTGCACCGGCTATAAAAGCTTTTTCTCCAGCTCCGGTGATAATAACTGCGCGAATACTGCTGTCATGGTTAGCTTCGGTTATAAAATGCAATAATTCTTCCCAGGCGGCTGAATCCATTGCATTTAGCTTTTCAGGACGATTTGCAGTCAGAGTAGCAATTCCGTGTTCGTCCTTTTCCAAAATAAAATTTTTATATTTCATTTTCTTCAACCAGCCATTTTTATTGAACTACCTTGTATTCTTTCAGGAGCTGACCGCCGATAACGATACGCTGGATCTGGTTTGTGCCTTCAAATATCTGATATATTTTTGCATCCCGCATAAGCTTTTCTACTGGATAATCACGCATGTAGCCATATCCACCGAATATCTGCACCGCGTCGCTTACGACGCTTTGAAGCATATCACTGGCATAGCATTTTGCCATAGCGCTGTATTTCGTCATCCACGGTGAATTGTTGTCAACATGCTCGGCGGCAAGAAAACTCAGTTGCCGTGCAGACTCAATCTTCATTGCCATGTCAGAAAGCATGAACTGTATTGCTTGGTTCTTGCATATCGGGGTTCCAAATGTGTTGCGCATCTGAGAATACTCAATTGCATATTCAAACGCTGCCTGTGCAATTCCAACAGCTGAGGCCGCGGAACTTGCACGCCCCTGATCAAGCGCTTTCATTGCAAGCTTGAAACCTTGGCCTTCTTCACCAACAAGATTTTCGGCAGGAATCTTCACATCTTCAAAAATTACATCTGATGTCATAGAGAGACGAATGCCCATCTTGTCCTCATGTTTACCGACAGTTATTCCCGGCGTGTTCCGATCAACGACGAACATGCTCAAGCCCTTGACACCTTTTTCGGGATCGGTTGACGCCACAACTGTGTATATGTCTGCAAGCGGTCCGTTAGTGACAAAACATTTTCTGCCATTAATAATATACTCGTTGCCCACTCTCTTTGCTGTAGTACGTATTGCTGCGGCATCCGAGCCGGCCTGTGGTTCAGTAAGACAAAAAGCGGAAAAGCCACCGGAGACGAGTATATCTGCAAAATGACGACATTGTTTCTCGCTCCCGCCAAGAAGAAGCGGCTTTATTCCAAGACTGTTTGCGCCGACAGCCAGCGCAAAGCCTGCATCGCCGCGTGAAAGCTCCTCGCGCACAACACAAGAAGTTACCCTACTGATGCCGGGACCACCGTATTCCTCCGGTAAATCAAGGCAATTTATCCCTATATCACATACTTTTTTATACAACTCCATAGGAAATTCACCGCGCACATCATACTCTGCGGCAATAGGACGGATCTCCTTTTCAGCAAAGTCTCGTACCATTTCCTTGAGTTCAAGTTGCTCCTGTGTGAGTATCATATTTCCCCTCCTAATATTATTTACTATTGACGCAAAGTGACGATTATCTCGTCAAAGGCTTATGCTCGGTTCCATAATATGCAGATTGTTCTTTCAAAGCAGCCATATCAGCCTGTGAATAGCCTAGTTCGCAGAGTATTTCCTCGGAGTGCTCGCCCATTATAGGTGCAAGCTTATACTCTGGAATACCGAGATTCTTGGATACTATACACGGTCTTGGCAACCATGCTTTTTCGCCGTTTCTGAAAGTGACTTCTTCCATGAAATGATTTGCCCGTGCCTGCTCATTTTGCGAAATGTCACGAAAATGGACAAGACGATCGTGGACAATGTCTTTCTCATTGAAGATAATATCCCATTCCTCAGCAGTGCGTTCGAGGAATTTTTCCTCAAACAGTTTAATAAGGGGGATCCTATTTTCATCCAACATCATGGTTTCAAAATCTTTGTATTCTGGTTTGTCGGCGACTTGCGGAATCCCAAGGGCCGCACATACGCGCGGAAAATCGCGGGCATACTGTATGGCAGCAATATCTATCCATTCACCGTCTTTGCACTTGTACGAAGCGGATGTTGGCTTTATATCGTTTCTCTTCCTGGGGTATTTATATCCATAGCGCGGTTGCGCGACGGTTGCCATCATGCCCATTGTCCAGACGGCTTCACCGTACAGCGAAACTGAAACCTTATCTCCGATTCCGGTGCGGAGCTTTGCGTTGAGCGCCGCCATAACGGCGCCGAACAGCATGCTGCCAGCACCAATGTCTGCAACAGCTGCAGGAAGGTTAATGGGCATGCATCCGGGTTCATCAACAGTCATATCTGCCAAAAAACCGCCATATGCCCAATATGTTACCGCATCATATCCTGGGCGGTGGGCTTCAGGGCCAACATCACCGTATCCGGTTATTTGTGCATAGATAAGCCCAGGATGCCTCATCTTGACGGAATCATAGTCTAAACCGAGTTTTTTCAATACCTTTTCTCTAGTATTTGTAATCATGATATCTGACTGGGAGATAAGTTTTTCCATTATCTCAAGGCCAGCGTTTGTCCTGAGATTCAGTGTGATCCCGCGCTTATTTGCGTTTGGGATGTCAAATAGCGGGTTTTCATCGTCAGTAGCTGGAGTCTGCAATTTTGGGCCGTAGATGCGCCAATAATCTCCGTCGGGTGTTTCAACCTTGATTACATCGGCACCCCAGTCTGCCAACATTCTGCCGCATGTCGGGGCAGCAACAAAAGTCGTCCATTCAACGACCTTAATCCCTTCAAGTGGCTTTTTGCCTGACATTATAATACCTCCTTATAACAATCCATTGATTATTTGGCAATATTATGGTATCATCACAGATAAATGAAAGAAACGTAGACTGCTACAAAAACGGATTATTATTTAGATATTATTGTTGGGCAAAACCGTAAATAAATCCATAAAAAAGCACGCACTTGTCGAAGCGCGTAGGTATGCAAAATTCATGAGGATTGTAGTATGAAATTGTCATTGGAATTGCTGACTGCACAATTATTTAAAAATGAACGAATCTCAAACTCAAATGTGCAGGTATTTGCGCCGCATAATTTTGATTTTTCAAACAGAAAAGTCAGCGGCGTTAAAATCCTATCTCAACCTGAACCGGAGCTTTCCGAGGATATGCTCTGGTTCGGTAGCGCTGATACGCTAAAGCAAATTCCGAAAGAAACTCTGCATGACCGGTGCTTCGTTCTTGGTGGGACCATGGAAGATATATCAACGCTTAATTGCGAGGATAGCGTGTATATACTGATGCAGAGTCTTGAAATCACATTTATGTCGTTCAATATTCTTTTGGATTATTTCAAAGCGCTTGAAAAGTGGGATACAGAAGCAAGCCTAATAATAGCAAGAAAAAGACCATTGCAAGAGATACTTGAGCTCAGTGAGTCAATAATCAATAATCCAATATATGTATGGAATGGTGATTTTACCATTATTGGAAAGCCTAGTTATCCTGTAAGAGAACTACCTGCATTGGAAAAATGGTGTGAGTTAGGGCATGTTCCCGGAGAAGCGGTTGCACAATTTGTTCATGAAGGTTATTTTAGCAACCATAACGAGTACCGCATAATGAAGTATGTTGATATTCCAAGTGTGTCAAATTATCCCCGAATGCTAAAAGTGTTTTTTGAGGGGAGCCGACAGTGCCTGGTGATGCTTCAATATTTCCTCTATGTCTCTAATTCTCCTGTGCAGATAGAATTGCTCCATCTGGTGGAAAATAAAATAGAGCAATACGCCGTGGAAGTGCTGTCGACCGGTAACAGTAATAGAAATCATTTCTATGAGCCTTTTATTAGAGATCTGATCAACGGAACGCTGTCAAAGCAAGAGATAGTTGACAAGTTAAACTATATAAATCTCTCTTATGAGGCAGCATACCGCATCTATGCGATATCGTTTGAAAGGTATACTGCACCGCTCGTCTCTTATGTAAAAAGGTCTGTCAAAGCAATCAAGCCCTCTGTTCATGCAGTAGAAATGAACCATGTGCTCTTTATCCTCAGCCATGATAAGGAAAACGAAATAAATAGCGATCTGTGTCAAACAGAAAGGTTCAGTGAAGTGCTCATCAATGCAAAATGCCGATGCGGAATCAGCAGAAAAGTAGGTAATCTGAGTATGATAGCAATGGCATCAAAACAAGCGCTTGCAGCTGTACACATGGGCGAACTGCTCTCACCAGAGGATGTTATTCGCTCATATGCAGACTACTATTTCTATGATATGCTATATAACTACCGTTTAGCTGCGGGGAGAAGCTTTGAGGGGATAATAAATCCAGGGCTTATCCGCCTGATGGAAAATGACCGGAAAGACGGCAGTAATAATATAGAGTTGCTGGAAATATATCTAAACTGCGACAGGAATATCACCAATACTGCGAAAGAGATGTTTCTTCACCGCAACAGCGTGATATACAGAATAGGTAAGATAGAGAGTATGCTCGGGGTGTCACTGGATGATCCCACGGTTAAATTTGATCTACTCGTCTCTTTGAGATGCCTCAAACTGCGTGATAAGATTGACACGGCACAGAGGACCAATGATCAAAAATCATAATAGAGTTTTTTTTCACCGCTCAACTTTTGTAGGATTTTACGATGAAAACCACCCATGTGTATAATAAAGTAATGCTGTAATATTACAGCATTACTTTTTTTGTTATCTTAATAAGGGGGCTTATAAAATGGGCATGTTATCCGGGATTAAAGTTATTGATATGTCTACTAACGTGGCGGGACCCGGTGGAACAACTCTGCTGTCGGATCACGGCGCAGAAGTTATCAAGGTGGAACGCCCGGTAAATGGTGATGATTGCCGCAGCTACGGGCCGTTTATAGATGGAGTGAGCGTTGCCGACGCGTGGACGAACCGTGGAAAGAAATCCGTTACAGTGGATTTGCATGATCCCGAAGGCATTGAATTTGTAAAAAAGCTCTGCAAAGATGCAGATGTTTTCGTAGAAAACTTTCGCCCTGGTGTTATGAAACGGCTTGGCCTTGACTATGAGGTTGTAAAAGCAATTAAGCCAGATATCATTTATCTTTCTCTTACTGCTTTTGGACAGGAGGGCGAGTATGCAATGCGCCCCGGTTATGACATCATTGCGCAGGCAATGAGCGGTATCGTCTCGGCTACCGGAGAACCAGACGGTGCGCCGATGCCGTATGGCATTACCATCGGCGATTATGTCGGTGCGCAGAATGTGTTTGCAGACATTATGCTTGCACTGTATCATCGGGAAAAGACCGGCAGGGGGCAGTATATAGACCTGTCGCTGGTGCAGGGGCTTTTGTATATGAACGCGAATATACACCACTACTCTGTGGGGAAGAAGAAATCCCCACGCACCGGCGCACATAATTCACTGCTTGCACCTTATGGTATACATCGCGGCAAAAACGGCCAATTTGCGGTCATTGCAGCTCTCAGCGTTAAGCTGTGGACTGCACTTTGTGAAATAATCGGTCATTCTGAGCTGGTAAACGATCCGAGATTTGATACGGTTGCCCACCGCTGTGCAAACCGCTCACAGCTTACAGCATATATCGAAGAATGGCTCTGTGGTTTCGATGATATCAATAATGCTATCCAGCTGCTTCAGGAAAAAGGCATACCATCTTGCAAGGTATATGACCTTGAAGATGTAGTAAATGACAAATTCTTCAGGGAACAGGGCTGGATAGTTGATATGGCTCTGCCTGATGGATGCGGGACCAATAAGACATTTGTCACAAGGGCTCCTGTCGGCAAATTCAGCGAAGATTCTCCTGTTCTCCACAAGGGTTGTGTTTTGGGCAGATATAATCACGAGCTGATGTCAGCAGCTGGTTACTCTGACGAGGATATCGAGCGGTTGCAAAACAAGTGGGCGAAAAAGTAATTTAGGCGAAGTTTGGAAGCGCTTTCATTTCGAAATTATAGGAGGGTATCCCATGAACATACTGGTTTGCGTTAAGCAAGTGCCTGATACTGAAGAAGCAAAAGTAGAACTTAATCCTTCAACTTTCACGGTCGTTAGAGAAAATGTTGCAGTAACGATGAATGACTTCGATAATTACGCGCTTGAAGCGGGCGCAAGGATCAAAGATGCATTATCAGATGTCAAACTCATAGTACTCACCATGGGGCCGAAATCTGCAACGAACGTGCTGAAGCTCGGCTTGTCTGTCTCAGCAGATAAGGCTTTTCTGGTATCTGATCCGTCTTTTGCTGGATCAGATGCGTATGCAACTTCCCTTGTGCTCTCCGAAGCAATAAAGAAAATCGAGCAAAGTGAAGGGAAAATCGATGCAATATTCTGTGGTAAGCAATCCGTTGATGGTGAAAGTTCATATATAGGCGCTGGTATTGCAGAAAATCTTGGATATCCCCAGGCTACTGGATGCGTTGATGCTGCATATAGTGATGGCAAGTTGATTGTGGACAAGGAGACAAAAGGAGGAATTGAAAGGCTTTCAGTCTCGCTCCCGTGCGTTGTGACATTCGGCAAGCCGGTATGGAGCGCACGCTATCCTACCATAAAGAGAAAGCTTGCGGCGAATCGTGCCGTTATTCCACAGTTAACAGCAGAAGATCTGCCCTCGGTTGATGCGGATGTTGTCGGCGCTAAGAACGCAAAGGTAAAAGTAACAGGAACCTTCTTTCCTCCAAAAAAGGAGGCGGGTGTTATTATAAACGAAGAAGACCCCGCCGATTCGGCAAAGAAACTTTTCGCAATGCTCACCAAAGCACATATCATGTAAATCGGAGGTCGAAAATATGCTTGTAAAGAATAAAGATGTCTGGGTCTTTATAGAAACAGACGAAAGCGGAAATGTCTGCGGCGGGCTAGACCTATTAAATCCTGCGCACACGCTTGCGGAGAAACAGGGAGGATACTTGACTGCTGTAATGATTGGTTGGCATACAGGCTGCGCCGCTGAACTTGCAGGGGAATACGGGGCAGATTGCATAGTAACTGTTGACAGCGAAGAACTGAACCGATATTCAATAGATAATTATACGGGTGTACTGTACAGCCTTATTGAAAAATATGGCCCCCCCACAGTACTTTTTGAGGCTACCCCCACCGGAAAAGAGCTCGCGCCGCGTCTCGCTGCGCGGGCTAAAACTGGACTTTCAGCCGACTGCGTAGATTTTACGCTTGGTGAGGAAGGAAGTGTTGTTTGGACACGCTCTGTATTTGGCGGTAGCATGCTTGTCACTGCCGTATGCCAGGACGCCAGACCGCAAATCGCTACAATACGTCCCAATGTTTTCAAAAAAAGTGCCTCAAAAGGCAAGCCCGTGAAAGTTTTAAACGAAGCTTACCATTCACCAGATGATACATTTCACATCGCCTTGCAGGAAGTGATTATGGATGCGAATGGCGGTAAAATCAATCTAGAAGATGCAGATATCATAGTTGCAGGCGGAAGAGGCGTCGGAGGTAAGGAAGGTTTTGCTCTGCTGGAGGAGCTTGCGGATGCCTTGGGGGGCACCGTCGGTGCTTCGCGCGCGGCCACGGATGAGGGTTGGGCTCCATCAACGAGCCTGATCGGTCAGACCGGGAAATCCGTTGCACCTAGGATATATATTGCATGTGGTATTTCGGGCGCACTTCAGCACATCTGCGGCATGAGAGCTTCTGATGTGATCATTGCAATCAATAAAGATGCATCCGCACCTATTTTTGAAGTAGCGGATTATGGAATAGTCGGTGACATGTTCAAGGTTATACCAGCGCTTATCGAGTTGATTAAATTGTCAAAGTAACAATTATCACGAATCCCTACATGTCCCAAACCCTGTATCATTTCAAATTTGGAGGTATTTATGAGAGGTTTAATCCATGTAACAGAGGAACAGCAAGAGCTGGTAAAAATGATCCGCGATTTTATGAGGAAAGAAATCGCACCACATGTGCTCGAATTTGACGAAGCAGCCGGATATCCGCCTGAGCTGATAAAAGCAGGCATCGACATGGGCCTAAATATGATGCAGGTGCCTGAAGAGTACGGCGGAATGGGCCTTAGCACCACAACGACTGCCATGCTGCTTGAGGAAGGTTCCATGGTGGAGAGCACATATATGGGAACTTTCAACGTAGCCAATATGGGTGCCAAGATAGTTATGTTCTCCGGCACAGAAGACCAGAAACATAAGTTCATTGACTATCTCATCAATGGCGGCTTGAGTGCGTTCTGCCTCACAGAGCCGGATGTTGGATCTGATGCGGCATCGGTCAAGACAAATGTTGTCCGAAAAGGAGATAAATATATTCTCAATGGTTCAAAAGCGTTTATAACCAATGCAGGTATCGCAGATGTGTTCCTTGTGGTAGCCACTATGGATCCTGGATCAGGCAGAGATGGACTTGCGACATTTATGGTGGACAGCCATCTTCCTGGAATCACTGTCGGCAAAAAGGAAAACAAGCTTGGCATGAGACTCAGTAATACCTGCGCCATAACATTTGAGGATGTCGAGCTTCCTCTGGACAGCCTTATCGGCGAAAAGGGCCAAGGCTTTGCAAATGCTATGAAGGTCCTTGAAATGTCCCGACCGCTCGTTGCTGCGAGTAATGTGGGCGGCTGCCGAAAGGCCACCAATATGGCAATAAAGTATGCACAGGAAAGAATCCAGTTCGGTAAACCTATTTACAAGTTTGAGGCTGTACAGATGATGCTTGCGGATATGGAGATGATTACCGAGGCCGCAAGAGCTCTAACCTATAACGCATGTGCGCTGATAGATGCCGGCCTTCCGTGTTCAAAGGAATCATCAATGTGTAAATGCTATGCGTCTGATGCATATCAAAAAGTCACATCCGACGCAGTCCAGATATTTGGCGGATATGGCACAATGAAAGAGTATATGATCGAAAAACTCTACCGAGACGCAAAGATAACCCAGATTGTTGAAGGCAGCAACCAAATACAGAGAATAGTTGTTGCAAAGCAGATGATTAAAGAGCACCCGTTGGTATAAAGCGCGCCGCTGACAAACCAACATTTTCTTTAGGAGTACAGCAATGGATTTTGGCGTTTTTCTTATCAAACTTACGGAAATAGTGGGAGCCGAGAACATTATGGTCGGCGCCGCTATTGGAACAGATTATACACATGATGAATTTAGGGGCGGCAAAGCATATATACCCGACGCAGTTGTTGAAGTAAGAAATACTGAGGAGGTATCGGCTGTCCTGGCACTTTGCAGCGACTGCGGCGTTCACGTCACGGTTCGCGGTGCGGGAACCGGTCAGGCGGGAGGCTCTGTACCGGTAAAGGGCGGCATCGTTCTTTCCGTCAAGGGCATGAATAAAATACTTGCCTATAACGAAGACGAACATACTCTAAGCGTACAGCCCGGTGTGCTTCTTCAGGATATAAAGGCGGAGGCGGAAAGACGCGGTCTGTACTATCCCCCAGACCCGGGCGAGCAGACCGCCACCATCGGCGGAAACGCCTCTACCAACGCCGCAGGCCCCTGTGCGCTCAAATACGGCAGAACGGGTGACTACATTTTCGACGCGCTCATCGTTCTGGCGGACGGCAGCGTAAAGACGCTCCGCAGCAAGGAGGAATTTGCCGCCGTCATCGGCAGTGAGGGTACCTTTGCCGTCATCACTGAGCTTACCCTGAAACTTATCAAAAAGCCCAAGGCGGACGCTATCCTTTTGCTCCCTTTTATAGATAGCGAGACTGCCGTAAGCGCCGCGAAGGCCATCATGGATGCGGGATTTGCACCCGCGGCTGCGGAGCTGCTGGACACCGACTTGGTGGAGTTTTCCGGCAGAGTTACCGGAGACCCGGTGTTCCCTGTGGAAATGGACGGTGAACGTCTCGGCGCGACGCTGATGGTCACTATTGAGGGCGCGGACGACGACGAGGTTATGGAGAAGATGGAAGCCATCGCTGAGATGGCGGAAGAGCTCGGTTGCCTTGACATTCTGGTGGGCGATACCGTCAGCATGAAGCGTTCCTTCTGGGCGGCTCACAGTGCATTCCACACCTCTGTGGAGAGCGGAGCAAAAAGCGCTGGAGAAATCAACTTGGGTGTCCCCGTCGGCACCGTCGCGGACATGCTGACCTTTGCCAAGGCTGCCGGCAGGGATCTGGGCCTTCAGGTTCTGCCCTATGCTCACGTGGGCAGCGGCGGTATGCACATCCATGCTGTCTCCGGGCTGGGCAGGGATGAATTTGCCCCACTGTTCCGGGCCTTTTCGGACGCGGTCTATGCCAAATGCGCGGAGCTTGGCGGCGATATCGCCGGGGAATACGGCGTAGGCTATGCCAAGACCGCTTATCTCTCCCAAGAGGCGCGGGAACAGTTCGCCGCGCGCAAGGCGGTTTTTGACCCCAAAGGGATTCTTAACCCCGGGAAGGTGGTGGGCTGATGCTTAAAATTCTGGTATGTGTAAAGCAGGTACCTGACGTGGACCAGATGCGTA
>JBJDXP010000010.1:0-4479 GCA_051866735.1 Candidatus Limivicinus sp. | reverse complement strand
ACATGATGATGACCGCCGCCCTCAGCGCCAATATCCGGGACTGGACCCCGGAGGGCAAGATCGGCCATTTCCAGGGCATCCGCATGATCTTCGCCGTGCTGCTGCCCATGATCATTGGCCCCATGATCGGCGCTGCCGTCATCCGCGGCAGCGACAGCACCTATATTGAGCTGGGCCAGGTCAAAACGGTGCCCACGCCCAGCATCTATCTGGCGGCGGCGATGGTGCTGCTGCTGACGGCGCTGCCCGTTATTCTTCTGCGCAGCAGAGAGAGGAGAGACAAAAATGAGAGCTGAGATGCCCATTGTCAAAAGTCCGGAGGAGCTGGACAAGGCCCCTGTGCTCCGTATTGAAAACTATCTCTGGCTGGAGGGTTATACCCCGGAGGTCACGGCCCGGGGCGTGTATGTGGAAAATAACGGTTTTCTGATTGAGATGAAATGTCTTGAAAAGTTTCCCAAGGCGGTGTATACTGAGCAGGATTCGCCCGTGTGCCGGGACAGCTGCATGGAGTTTTTTGTGAACTTCTCACCGGAGACGGATGGGCGCTACATCAATTTTGAGGCCAACGCCAATGGTGCGCTCCACTGCAAGATCGGCCCGGGCCGGGGAAACCGTGTTCCCCTGGCCTCTTTGGACATCCCCCAGCCGGAGCTGACTGCCCGGGTGGAGGAGGAGAGCTGGAGCATCCGGCTTTTCGTACCGCTGGGCTGCATCGCGGCGCTCTACGGGCGGACGGAATTTCACCGCGGCGACCGGATCCGCGCCAATTTCTACAAATGCGGCGACGAGACGGAAACGCCCCATTACGGCGCATGGAATTTCATTGAGCTTCCCAGCCCCGATTTCCACAGGCCGGAATATTTTGGAGAGATAGAATTGACATGAAAGAAGCGATCTACCATTTCCCCGTTGAGGGAAAGCCCCTGCGCTGCGAGCAGATCAAAAGCGGGCACATCAACGAGACCTACCTGATCACCACCGACACAGGGGCGCGGTACATCCTCCAGTGGATCAACCGCTATGTTTTCCCCAACGTGGAAGCGATAATGAGCAACATGTCCGCCATCAGCCAGTTCCTGCGGGAAAAGGAGCATGGCAGTATGTGCATGATCAGCTACATAGATACCCTGGACGGACAGACCTATTATGACGACGGGAAAGGCGGCTGCTGGCGGATCTACCGCTTTGTGGACAACAGCATCTGCCTGCAGCGGGCTGAGACACCCGAGGATTTTTACCAGAGCGCCGTGGCCTTTGGCCGCTTCCAGAACGCCCTGAACGACTTCCCGGCGGACAAATTGGAGGAGACCATCGCCCATTTCCACGACACTGTTGACCGCTACCGTCAGTTCCGCGAGGCCATCGCCGCTGACGCCTGCGGCCGTCTGAATGAGGTGCGGCCCGAGGTGGAATTTCTGATGGAGCGGGAGGAAAAGGGCTGCCTTCTCCACCACATGCGGGAGAGCGGCCAGCTCCCCACAAGAGTGACCCACAACGACACCAAGATCAATAACGTCCTTCTGGACGCGGACAGCCGCAAGGCCCTTTGCGTTATTGATCTTGACACCGTTATGCCCGGCCTGTCGGTGTTCGACTTCGGCGACGCCATCCGCTTCGGCGCTTCCACCGCGGCGGAGGATGAGACGGACTTAAGCAAGGTCTCCCTGGATCTGGAGCTGTTCCGGGCTTTCACCCGGGGCTTTGTGGAGGCCTGCCCGGCCCTGACGGCGGAGGAGATCGACGCTTTGCAGCTGGGGGCCTATACCATGACCCTGGAATGCGGCATGCGCTTTCTCACGGACTATTTGAACGGAGACAAATATTTCTCCATCGACCGGGAAAAGCACAATCTGGACCGGGCCCGCACCCAGTTCAAACTGGTCCGGGATATGGAGTGCAAGTGGGACGACATGGCCCGCATCGTGGCCGAAGAAGCAAAAAAGTAAAGAACAAAGCGACCGCCCGGAGCATTTTGATGCTCCGGGCGGTCGGCGTTTGAAGCGGTCAAAAAAGCCCTGACAGGACTTTTTTGACAAGCTGACCAACGCGCCTTTTCGGCGCGTTGGTCAACATTCGTTTTTTAGTTCAGCTATTGCGGAAACGGGAGAGGAAGTCCCGGGTCTCCTGCTTCTGGGGATTGCCGAAAAGCTCCTCCGGGCTGCCGTCCTCGCAGATAACGCCCTGATTCATGTACACCACCCGGGTGCTCACATCCCGGGCAAAGGCCATCTCGTGGGTCACCACCAGCATGGTCATGCCCTCCTCGGCCAGGCGCTGCATAACGCTCAGCACTTCGCCCACCATCTCCGGGTCCAGGGCGGAGGTAGGCTCGTCAAAGAGCAGAACCTCCGGGTCCATGGCCATGGCTCTGGCGATGGCCACGCGCTGCTTCTGCCCGCCGGAGATCTGCCGGGGCTTGGCGTTGATGTAAGGGGCCATGCCCACCTCTTCCAGATACTTCATGGCGTGCTGACGGGCTTCTTCTTTGCCCCTTTTCAGCACCTTTGTCTGGCCCACCATGCAGTTTTCCAGCACGGTCATATTGTTGAACAGGTTAAAGGACTGGAACACCATGCCCACATGGGAGCGGTATTCCGTAGCGTTCACGCCCCGGCCCACCACGTTCTTGCCGTGATAGAGGATCTCGCCGGAAGTGGGGGTCTCCAACAGGTTGATGCAGCGCAGAAGCGTGGATTTGCCGGAGCCGGAAGCGCCGATGATGCTGATCACGTCGCCCTTTTCCACGGTAAAATCAATGTCCCTTAAAACCAGGTTGCTGCCAAAGGACTTTGACAGGTGGTTTACCTGTAAGATCAATTCACCCATCTCAGCGCTCTCCTCTCGCGGTAAAGTTGCGGTTTTTCATGGACTCCGTCAGATTGTCCCGGTATTCCTTGCTCCGCTCGTCAAAGGGCGTGCCCTTGTCCGGGTGCTTGTAGGTCCCGGCGGTCATGGTCAGCTGGTCGTCCTGTGCCAGCTCGTAGCTGTCGGCGCCGTCCATCCGCCTCTCCACCCAGCGCAGCAGGAAAGAGGCGATCAGGGTCATGGTCAGATAGCCGATCATTTCGATGGCGGCGGAGGGGAAATACATGTTGTTCACGCCCACAATATAGCGGTGGGCGGCGAAGAACTCCGTAAAGCTGATGATGAACATGACGGAGGTGTCCTTCACGTTGATGATGAAGTTGTTGCCGATCTGGGGCATGATATTCCGGAAAGCCTGGGGGAGGATAACGTTGGCCATGGTCTGCACATGGGTCATGCCGATGGCCATGGCCCCCTCGGTCTGGCCCGGGTCAATGGAGATAATGCCGCCACGGACAGATTCGGCCATGTATGCGCCGGTGTTGATGGAGACCACAATGAGCGCTGCCAGCCAAATGCCGGAGTTGCCCTGAAAGGCGATGGAACCGCCGCTGAAATAGGGCAGGCCATAGTAGATGAATACGGCCTGAAGCACCATGGGGGTGCCGCGGAAGACCTCCACATAAATACGCACGATGCCCCGGATCAGCTTCAAAAGAAAGCGCTTGGGCAGCGGGTCGTTTTTGGAATAGGGGATGGTGTTCAGAATGCCGCAGATCAGGCCGATAATGCAGCCGATTACGGTGGCGGCAAGGGCTAAGATCAGCGTATTTCGAACGCCGTTGAGATACATGGGCCGGTATTTGCTCCACAGCAGAGCCATATCCTGCCCCAGCTTGACCAGTTTATCCATGGACTGCACTCCTTCTTGAAAAAGCGGCAGCCTCCGGCCCGGAACAGGGCCGGAGGAGCCGCGCTGTTTTAAATTAAGGGCTTAAACCTCGGGCTGAATGGCGATGGCCTCGTCCATCAGGGCATTGAAGTCGTCCTCGGTCATCTGGGAAAGCACGCTGTCAATGGCCTCGCGCAGGAAGCTGTTGCCCTTGAGAACGGAGATGCCGATGTTCACGTTCTCGGCCCGCTCTTCCTCGCTGGCAAACTGGAAGTCGCCGTCGGTGCCGGAGAAGTTCAGAATGACCAGATTGTCGTCCTTGGCTACGGCAGCCATGGCAGTGGGCATATCGGTGCAGACAAAGTCAACGGTGCCGGTCTGGAGCTGCATGATCATAGCGGGGGCAGTCTCAGCGGGGGCCAGCAGCTCCGCGTCGGGGATCTGGGGCAGGCAGGAGTCGTACCAGATGGTGCCGGACTGGGAAGTGCACTTGCCGCCGGCAAGCTCGGCAATGGAGGTGGCGGAAGCGTAGGGGCTGTCCTTCGTGGTGACGCAGACGATGGTGGCGTAGTAGTAGGGGCCAGCCATATCGACCTCAGCCATGCGGTCGGCAGTCATGGACTGGCCGGCAATGTTGGAGTCCATGGTCTTGGACTGAACGGCGGGGCAGAGGGAATCCCATGCGCTGGAGACGATCTCCAGCTCCCAGCCGTTGGCCTCGCAGATCTTCTTGGCAATCATCACGTCGTAGCCGTTGGCGTAGGCGCCGGGGACATTGG
>JBJDXP010000009.1:0-23080 GCA_051866735.1 Candidatus Limivicinus sp. | reverse complement strand
GCGGCCTGTTCACCTGGGTGGAGCTGCCCGACTATATCGACACCAAGGCCATGGCCCCCCAGGCACTGGATAAGCTGGTGGCCTATGTTCCCGGCGAGGGCTTCTTCCCCAATGGCGGCAACAAGCACTGCATGCGCCTGAACTACTCCTGCATGCCTGACGAGCGCATCATCGAAGGCATCCAGAGACTGGCCGAAGTGATCAAAGCCAACCTGAAATAAGCCATGGCAGAACTGAAGACAGGTCTGAAGGGCCGGGCCGAAGTGGCCGTGACCCATGAAAATACCGCCGCTGTTATGGGCAGCGGCGCCCTGGAGGTCTTCGCCACACCGGCAATGGTGGCCCTGATGGAAAAGGCGGCGCTGGAATCCGTCCAGCCCTATCTGGAGGAAGGCCAGGGCACGGTAGGCACCCGGCTGGAGATCTCCCATCTGGCGGCCACGCCTGTGGGCATGACCGTCCGGGCCGAGAGCGAGCTGATCGAGGTGGACCGGCGCAAGCTGGGCTTTATCGTCACCGCCTGGGCGGGGGACGAGAAGATCGGCGAGGGCACCCACCAGCGGTTCATCGTCAATAACGAGAGCTTTCTGGCCAAGGCCCAGACCAAGCGGAAATAAGGATATCAAAAACAAACCGGCGGTTCCCGAAAACGGGAACCGCCGGTTGAGGCTGTCAAAAAACTATGCTTAATCGTCGTAAATTGAGCCGCGGGGGAGCGCGAGGGGTAGCGAAGCGGCGCTGCGGTAGTGAATGACATGCCGGTGGCATGTCAGAGCTGCAGCGTGACCGAGCCTCAGCGAGAAAAGACCCGCCTCGCGTTACAATAATCCGCCGCAAAAAAGCTTGACTTTTCAAGCTTTTTGGGCGAAGCAGCGTTTTGAAGGATTCAAAACGCTCGGCGGTTGAAGCGGTCAAAAAAGTCCTGTCGGGACTTTTTTGACAAGCTGAACCGGCGGCTCCCAATCGGGAACCGCCGGTTATTCTATGCTTATCATTTTCATCAATTCATGTTCAAAATCAGCTCGGCCCGGAAGGCGCCCTTCTGTCGTTCCTGCTTCAAGCTGCCGTTGTATTTTTCCGCCAGATCCTTCAGCACCCGGCTGCCCACGCCCCGGTCCAGCTCCGGGATCCGGCGGCTTTTTTCTGCAGCCGTGCCGGTGACCGGATTTTCACAGCGGATAACCAGACAGCCGTTTAATTGGGCGCAGCGCAGATCAACGCAGGCCCCCGCGATTCCGGCGCAGGCCTCCAGGGCGTTATCCAGCAGGTTGCCGAAGGCCCGGACCAGGTCCACATTGCTCACGGTCAGCCCGGCGCTGAGAGAGACCCGGGCACGAATCTCCACGCCGCTTGCTCTGGCCCACTCGATCTTGTTGTGCAGGAAGGCGTCAATAATGGGATTTTCGCAAATGCCCAGGGTGGTGTCGTAGGCACTGGCTTTCAGCTCGGAGAGGTAGGCGGCGGCCACGCCGCTGCGGCTGCTCTCCAGCAGACTCTGCATGGTGTCCAGGTGGTTTGCAATGTCGTGGCGCATACGGCGGATGCTCTCATACTGGGCGGTCAGGTCGGCGTAGTGCTTCTCCTGGGCCTCCACCTGGAGGGCCAGCTGCTCGTTTTCCGCTTTTAGCTGTGCCTGCTGAGAGATATGGCGGACTGCAAGAAAGATACCCACATCGGCGATGACGGCGGCCAGGATGGCGATGATAAAGAGAACGACCCGGCTCTCGTCCGCCGTGGTCCGGATCGCGTCCAGCCAGCCGAACATCAGAAAGGCCTGACTTATGGGGAACACCGCGAACAAAAGCCAGTCATTTTTCCCCAGACTGAACTTATACCGGTTGAGAAACAGATAGAGGAGGAAAAACAGCAGCGCGCCCACCGCCAGATAGGGCCCGTAAAACATAATCTGTCCTTTTGTACTCAGCAGCTCCGGTGTGCCTGCCAGGGCTTCGGGCGGACAATACAGTGCCACGCCGATAATTTCATTGGTGAATACCAGCAGGAGGATCGTCGCCGAGGTAAACAGCACCTTGGGCCAGGGGGCGTCGTAAACCAAAATACATACGGCGAAGAACAGAAAATAGCCGAGGGTGGTACGGATGGCGGACATGAAGGGCAGGCTTCTGGTCACCACAATGTTGAACAAAAGCCAGGCGATCTCCAGCAAATAGGTGACGCGGCGGCTGAAACGGTAGGGATAGGTGAAGTTCATCACCAAAACCCACATGCCGCAGTAGAGTATGTCGAAAATGAACTGGATCGGGGGCAGGTTGGCAAGACTCATTGCTTTGTCTCATCCTCTCCGTCCCCGTCATCCTCCCGGAGTCGGGGGACGAAATTGTCCGCAAACTTGCGCATGCTCTCCTTCTTCGCGCTGAAATAGCCGATAATGGAGAACACCAGCGCGCCGATGAAGTTGACGAACAGGTCCTCCATGGTGTCGTACAGGCCGATGTCCAGATAGCCGCCCAGCCCTAAGTCCTGGCCGTTGACGGTGACGGAATTGATGCCGTCGATCATGATGGGGATGTTGCTGTTGGTCTCGTCCAGCATGACGCTGGAGATGTGGTATACGATGGTGTCCTTCTGCATGTCCTTGAGAAAGATCACGTCCATGCCGAACTCAAAAAATTCCCAGATCACGCCGATGGTCATGGAAAAGCAGAAGGCGACCAGGGCCAGATAGGCGGGGGACAGGCTGAAGTGGGTCCGGTTGTCCTTGTTCAGAATGTCCACCAGGGAGAAGCCCACGGCGGCACAGAGAAAGCCCCAGACCGTGTGCATGATGGTGTCCCAGTTGGGGTAGCGCACATAGTAGCAGCTCAGCTCGCCCAGAATTTCCGTGGCAAAGATGTGCAGCATGATGACGATCTGCAGGCCCGAGGGAAATTCAATGCCGAAGTTCTTCTGGATAAAAGCGGGAATGAGAAAGAGCGCCAGCACCAGCAGGCAGACGAACATACTGTCATAATCGCCGCGCAGGATGGACAGCACCATAACGGCAATGACCAGCAGACGCAGCACGGCCCAGATAATAAAGGTCTGCTTGTTGTTCCGGATGACTGCCTTCAGATCACGGACCTGATTGTTTTTCTTCTTTTTTGCCATTTTCTGCTCCTTTACCCCTTTGTCGCTGGAAGGAAAACAACCACGGTCTTCCGCCAAAAAGGGAGAAAGGCCGGTTTTTCCATCGCCTGCCATGAAAACTTTAAAGAATATTAAAAATTGTACCACTTTTATAGATTATAATCAATCACGGACTTTTGTTTTTTCGCCCGCAAAAATCTTCCCCAGGGTTTGTCAATGATACGACAACAGAATAACTTGACTTGCGGCGCAGAAAAATTTAAAATAGAAAAAACATGAATCATTTACCCAAAGACGGAGGAGAAGTTTTCCGTTGTGGTATACCGTATAAAAACGGCATAAAGGAGAAGAATCTTGCAACTATCAGAGCTTAAATTGATTTCTGCCAGCAATATTATCAAGCTGCGCACGGAAAAGGAATTGACCCAGGCGGAGCTTGGCGCCAAGCTGAATTATTCCGATAAGACCATATCCAAGTGGGAGCGGGGCGAGGCCATCCCTGACGCCTATGTGCTGCTGCAGATGGCGGAGATTTTCGGCGTCAGCGTGGACTATCTGCTCTCCAACCACGACAGCTGGGAAGCCCCCAGAGACGAGGTGCAGGAGAGTACCCGCAGCTACAGCGTGAACGTCATCATCTCCATCGCCGTCATCGCGGTGATGACCGTGGCGCTGACCGTGTTTGTCACCATGTGGCTGCTGGATATCATCGAGTGGCGGGTATTCATCGTGGGCGGCTCCATCGCCATCCTCACCTATATGATCCTGGACTGCGTGTTCAAAAAGGCCAGGCACCTGCAGTTTGCCCTGGCTGCCTTTGTGCTGTCCATTTTCGTGATCTTGTATGTGTTTGTGCCCCTGGCCATGCCCTGGCAGCTTTTCCTCATCGCCATCCCGGCGGAGATCATTGTTTTTCTCAGCTGCAATATCCGCAAAAAACCGAAAAAACCCTGGAAAAAAGGCACAAAATAAAGCGGTCTACAAATCGTAGAGCCGGTGGAGAGAACTCTACCGGCTCTTTTCTTTAACTGTAGAACGGAATTTGGGGGGAGTAGTTTGCGATTTGCGTGCCGCCGCCGTAAAATCGGCTTATCTTAATGAAAGGAAGAATCGTTATGAGCGATTATGTTTTGAGCTGCTGCTCCACTGCGGATCTGACCCACGAGCATTTTGAAAGCCGGGACATTCATTATATCTGCTTCCACTATTTCCTGGACGAGAAGGAATATCCTGACGATCTGGGCCAGAGCGTGCCTTTTGATCAGTTTTACGACGCCATGAGTAAGGGCGCGGACACCCGCACCGCCCAGGTGAGCATCGGCGAGTATGTGGACTACTTCACCCCCTTCCTGGAGCAGGGCAAGGATATTGTCCATGTGAGCCTGTCCTCCGGCCTGTCCGGCACGGTCAACGCGGCCAGGAACGCGGCGCTTATCGTCAAGGAGCGCTTTCCTGAGCGGAATGTCTATGTGGTCGACTCTCTGGGCGCTTCCTCCGGCTACGGCCTGCTGATGGACCGGGCCGCCGACATGCGGGATGCGGGACTGAGCGCGGAAGAGCTGGCAAAGTGGGTCGAGGAAAACCGGCTGAAGGTACACCACTGGTTCTTCTCCACGGACCTGAGCTTCTATGTGAAGGGCGGCAGGATCTCCAAAACCGCGGCCTTCTTCGGCGGTATGCTGGATATCTGCCCGCTGCTGAATATGGACAATCTGGGCAGGCTGATCCCCCGCTACAAGATCCGCACCAAGAAAAAGGTCATCCGTACCATTGTGGACAAGATGGAGGAGTGCGCAAGAGACGGCCTGGATTACGACGGCAAGTGCTATATCTGCAACTCCGCCTGCCTGGCGGATGCCCGGCAGGTGGCGGACCTGGTGGAGGCCCGCTTCCCCAAGCTCAACGGCAAGGTGGAGATCTACAATATCGGCACCACCATCGGCAGCCATACCGGCCCGGGCACCGTGGCCCTGTTCTTCTGGGGCAGCGAGCGCGTCAACTGATAATGCAATGAATATGAAAAAAGAGCTTCCGTGAGGAAGCTCTTTTTTCATATTCATCTTCAGTCTGTCTCGTGCCGGGCGCGGAGGAACAGGAAGGGGTCGGCCCCGTTGCCGGAGAGGGTGGTAAAATTCATGCTGGCGTCCACATGGTCGGCCATGGACTGCCGGGCCAGCAGAGGCATACGCATCCGGATGGCGGAGACCACGGAGGTGTGGTTGAATTTCACGCTGGACATCCAGGGGTTATTCTCATTATTGCTGCGGCCGATAAACTCCAGCATGGAGGACTGGTACATGGTGAGCTTGGGCAGCAGCAGCTCGTAGCTCTGGCGGATATAGGGGTTGCCGCAGGAGTCAATGATCAGGCGGTGGAAGGGCATATCTGTGTCCTTCATGCCCCGGATATCCTTGCGGATCACGCTGTCTTTAAAGGCTTCCGCCAGATTGGAAAGCTCCCGCACCGTGGCGTCGTCCGCGTTGTGGGCGCAGAGGGCGGCGGCCTCGCTCTCGATGGCGGTTCTGACCTGGTAGAGGCTGATCATGTCGTTCAGATTCAGATCCAGCACAAAGTTGCCGTTCTGCCCCGGATGGCTGACCACAAAGCCCACCTCGGTGAGCTTGGCGATGGCCTCCGTCACCGGTGTGCGGGATATGCCCAGAGAAGCGGAGATCTGGTTCACATTCAGTTTCGCCCCCGGGCTGATACGCAGGGCAACGATCTCGTCATATAACAGCTGGGCCACCAGATCACGAAGCTTTGTGTCCGGGTTGGCATTGATGTATTCCTTCAGTTGATATTGATCCATGTCCGGCACCTCCCATTTATTGCTGCCCCAAACCATTCGTGAATGATTTGGGGAGCAAAACGGCAATCAAATCGGATTATTGATGTGCCATCAGAAATCTGAGATTTGATTCAAGATTAAATTGGCATATCAATAATCCGATTATAACGAAAAAAAACGGGCTTTACAAGACCTTTTCGCCTCTGCGCATTAAGATAAATTAAGGCGTATTAAGAGGAATTAAGGACACAAAATAGTATAGTGGTCTTATAATAATCTTATCTTATAAATGATTTACAGAACGGGCGGTGTGGGTATGCATGCGGTAAAGACGAAAAAGCGGATCAATCTGTCGGCGGTTACGGCGGCGGCTCTTTTTGTCCTCCTCATTCTGGCTGGGCTATTTTCCGGCAGAGCCGGAAAGGAAAATACGGACAGGCCCCGGCAGGACGAGCTTTCGGCGGATGGAGGCGGCGAACCGGCGGCAGAGGAAACGAAAGCGAGGGCCATCGACCCGGACAAGCCCATGGTGGCTTTGACCTTTGACGACGGCCCCTGCAGGGAGTACAGCCCCCTGATCCTGGACTGTCTGGAAAAAAACAACGCTGTAGCCACCTTTTTTGAGATCGGCTGCAACGTTGCAAAATACCCGGAGATCGATAAACGGGCCGTGGAGCTGGGCTGTGAGATCGGCTCCCACAGCTATTACCACAAGGTCCTGCCCGGCCAGAGCGATGAGGCCATCGCGGAGGACCAGCGGCTGTGCAGAGAGGCCTTTGAAAAGGCCATCAGCGCAGACCCGGCGCTGATCCGCCCGCCCCAGGGCAGCGTGGTCAAATCCATCCTGAACCAATACGAGCAGATTTTCGTGGGCTGGTCCGTGGACACCCAGGACTGGCTCTATCGGGATGTGGACCGGACGGTGAACAACGTCAAGCAGGCCGGGGACCTGGACGGACAGGTCATATTGATGCATTCCAATTATCAGGAAAGCGTCCAGGCGGCGGAGATCCTGGTGCCCTGGCTCCTGGAGCAGGGCTACCAGCTGGTGACCGTCAGCGAGCTTTTCCAGTACCACTACGGCATTACGCCGGAAAAGCATTACTATTACGCCTATGATTACTTCATCTCCGACGGGGCGCTGATGGTATCCTGATTATTCAGAGCACGTATTTCAGGATGCAGATGGCCTGCAGCAGGCTTCCCGCGTCCACAAAGAGGTGGAATACGGTGTGCAGGGCGGGATTCTTTTTGCCCAGGCCGTAAAGGATCGCGCCCACGGTATAGGCGATGCCGCCGGCCAGAAGCCAGAGGAAACCGGCCTTTCCCACAGCGTCCAGCGTGGGCTTCAGCGCCAGCACCACCAGCCAGCCCATGCCGATATAGCAGCACATGGACAGCTTCCCATACTGCTTGTGGTCGATGGCGGTGAACACCGCCGCAAAGGCGGCCAGAGCCCATTCCGCGCCGAAGATGACCCAGGCGATGGCCGGGTGAGCGGGGCGGATGGCGGTGAGCAGAATGGGGGTGTAGGTCCCGACGATGAGCAGGTAGATGGTGCAGTGGTCGATGACCTGCATCACCTTTTTGCCCATGGAGGGCTTCAGCCCGTGGTAGACGCTGGAGACAGAGTAGAGGACGATCATGGACGCGCCGTAGATCGCCCCGCTGACCACGCCCCAGGGATTTTTATGGGAAGCGGCGATCAGCACCGCGAAAACCAGCACCGCCACGCCGATGGCGCCGCCTACAATATGCGTTACCATGTTGGCGATCTCATTGGCCCGGGTGTAGTCCGGCAGACTGCGTTCACAAAGTGGTGTTCTTGTCATGAAAAAAACTCCTTTCAGGGAAATGACCTCTTTTTGCAGTCATATTCTATGCCCGCCGGAGAGAAAAACACAAGCTACTGACAGCGCCCGGCGCTATACTCATTAAAGATAAAAGGTAGAGTCCGAAATAACGGACTCTACCTCAATTCTTCGGCAAAGTCTTTGACTTTGCCGGCGAAGGGGAATCGCTTCGAACCGCGCCTTTTTGCGCGCTTACGGCACACAAAAAGGCACTCTCTCCGCGCAAAGTGTTTTTCCCGACGTACACGCCGCCGGGAAAAACGGATTGAAATTTGTTTTCGGCCTGCGGGCCGAAAATGCTGCTTAACTTTGCCTAAAGCAAAAAGGTAGAGCCCATTTTTGGACTCTACCTTTGATTTTTGCGCTTTGTAATGCGTTAACCTTTTAGTTTTTTCTGGGCCTCTTCCCGCTGGCGGCAGACCTCCGCCCAGTTGGGCAGGGTGGCGAACACGGCGGGCATCTCCTTCATTAGAGCGGGCACATCGATGCCCTGTGGGCAGATGGCCCGGCATTTGCCGCAGCCGATGCAGGCCTGGGGCCGCTTGCTCTCGTCCAGAGCGTCCAGTCTCATGCTGATATTAAAGCTGGGCTCCAGCTTGGTTTCGCTATAGAGACTGATGAGCGTGGGGATGTCCAGCTGCTTGGGGCAGCCGGCGCAGCAGTAGCGGCAGGCGGTGCAGGGCACGGCGTTTTTCAGCTTGTCGGCGATGGAGTACAGCAGCTTATTCTCCTCTTGGGAGAGCGGGCGGCGCTCATCAAAGGTGTTGACGTTGTCCACCATCTGCTCAAAGGCGGACATGCCGCTGAGCACCATTTTCACATTGGGCAGGCCCTGAAGCCAGCGGAAGCCCCAGGAGGCCACACTCTCGCCCGGGTGGAGGGCAGTGAGCTGCTCTGCGTCGGCAGCGGGGAGACGCACCAGCTTGCCGCCACGCACAGGCTCCATGACCCACACGGGGACGCCCCGCTCCGTCAGCAGGGCATACTTGCCTTTGGCGTCCTGCAGGCTCCAGTCCAGATAGTTCAGCTGGATCTGGCAGAACTCCAGATGCTCGCCGAAGGCGTCCAGAAACTCCCGGATGTTCTCCACGCCGCCGTGGCAGGAGAAGCCCAGGTGCCTGATCCTTCCCAGCCGCTTCTGCTCAATAAAATACTCCACGATATGCCACTTCTCATCCTTGTAGGTGCGGATGGAGTGTTCGTTTACATTGTGCAGCAGATAGAAGTCAAAATAGTCCACGCCGCATTTTTTCAGCTGGTCCTCAAAAACAGCGGCGGGGTCGTAGCTGCTGGCGATCTGATGGCCGGGGAACTTATCGGCCAGATAGAAGCTCTCCCGGGGATAGGCACTGAGAGCCTTGCCGATGGCGATCTCAGACAGGCCACCGTGGTAGGCGTAGGCGGTGTCAAAATAATTCACGCCCTTTTCCAGCGCGTAGGCCACCATTTTGTCCACCTGCTCCTGGTCGATATCCGCGGCGGTGCCGCCGGGGATCAGGGGCAGACGCATGGTGCCGAAGCCTAAAAGGGACAGCTTTTTCCCGTGAAAATCACTGTATATCATAGGATATCCTCCAAATCGTGGTTTGCTTACAGTTTACCATATAAAATATCCTCCGTCAACGCGGCGAGGACGGCGGGCAAAAGACGCTTTTTATCTGTCCAGCCAAAGGCTGCCCCCTTTCAGGCAGACGGAGAGGGACAGCTTCCGATCCTCTCCCTGCTCAAAGCGGATCGTCAGGACATCCTCGTTTTTCGCGATGATCTTTCCTTTGCCGAACTGCCTGTGGCAGACCCTGACCCCGGGAAAATAATCCCTGGCGGCCCAGTGCAGGGCCTGGTCGGGGGAGGGCGGACGGATGGACGCAGCGCCGCCGCGCTTGGGGACGGCGGGCTTTTCGGCTTTTTTGGGGAAGAGGAAGGCAGAGAAGGCGGACGATAATTCTGCCTGCCGGAAGGTGAACAGGTCCAGCTCGTTTTTGGCCCTGGTCATGCCCACATAGAACAGCCGCCGCTCCTCCTCCATCAGCGCTCTGTCCTCAGCAGCGGATTGAGAGGGCAGTATACCGTCGATCACGTCCATGAGAAAGACCCGGTCGTATTCCAGCCCTTTGCTGGAATGAATGGTGGAGAGGATAAACTTGCTGTCGCTGTTCTCGTGACAGCGGATCATGCCGCTCAGCTCCTCCAGCCGGTCCAGCAGACGGGCAGGGGAGGGCTCCTGATTGCCCAGGGCCCGAAGAATTTCGGCCTTGCCTTCGCCTATCTCCCGTTGCTTCAGATATTCTCCGTAACCCATGTATTTGACGATGCGGTAGACCGCCGAGCCCGCGTTTTCCGTGAGCATGTTGTTCATATGGGTCAGCAGCGCCCGGCACTGCTTTCGCTTGAAGCCGGAGAGAGGGAAGTCCTCCGCCAGATATTCCAGCACCGACATGCTCTCCGGGCAGCGCCGCACGGCGTCCTGGGCCTCCTGCCTGCTGAGACGGGTATTTAATTTATAGTAGAGATTCATGAACAGCTGCCCGTCGGTCTGGTCCAGGGCGAAGCGGATGATGTCCGTGATATCCCGCACCACGGGGCTGGTGAAAAAGCTGATGTCCATCTGGCGGCAGCGGTAGGGGATGTTTTTCCGGTCCAAAAGGTCGATCAGGGGCAGGGCGCATTCGTTGTCCCGGAACAACACGGCCGTCTCCCGGTCACAGTCTTTCGCCGCCTGGAGAAGATACGCATACTGCCCGGCCCGGTTGTTAACGGCCAACTCTTTCACCTCGGCGCCGTCCCCCCGGACAGCGGTCATGTGCTTGGGGTACCGGTCGCTGTTTTGCTGAATGAAGCTGTCCGCCGCCCGGACGATCTGCCGGGTGGAGCGGTAGTTCTGCTCCATCAGCAGCACCCGGGCATTTTTCCGGCTGCGCGCAAAATCCGCCAGAGCCTTGGGGTAGGCCGCCCGGAAGCCGTAGATGCTCTGGTCCTCGTCGCCCACCATGAAGAGACTGCCCTCCGGCCCGGCCAGCAGCTGGATGATCAAGTGCTGTATTTTGGAGCTGTCCTGGGCCTCGTCCACACAGATAACCCGGTATCTCTGCCGAAGGGAAGCGAGAAGGTCGGGACATCTCCGCAGAATGTTATAGGCATAGACCAGCTGGTCGTCATAATCCATCAGCCTCTGCCGCTTCATGGTGTCCACATAGGCGCGGTAGATGGAAGGAAAGCCTTTGATCTCCTGGTTGAGTTCTTCGATCTCCTCCGGCTTCAGGCACATATTTTTCACATAGGTGATTTTGGTGCGGATGGCTTTGATGTCGCTGTCGGCCGGGTATTCGTTCAGCACTTCCCGGCAGATCTCTCCCAGCATGGCGGCGATCCGGCTCTCGTCGGTCAGAAGTTCAAAGGCCGTGGTGTTCCGGCTCTGCTCATATTGGCGGATGATCCTGGCGCACACGCCGTTGATGGTACGGAAGGCCAGCCTGTCCGCCAGTTCGCCCCCAAACAGGAACACAAAGCGTTTTCGCATATCAGCGGCAGCGGCCACGGTATAGGTCATGGTGAGAATGTTTTCCGGCGCGACGCCCCGGCAGTAAAGGGCGTAGCCCAGCCGGGCCACCAGCACGGTGGTCTTGCCGCTGCCGGGCACGGCCAGCAGCAGGATATTGTTCTCCGCCGCGCGTACAGCCTCTTCCTGCTGCGCGTTCAGCGTCAGGGCGTATTTTTCCGCAAAGCTTCTGTAATCCATGAAGTACTCCTCCGATAACAAAAGGAATTATATTGGATTTCCCGGACAAATTCAAGGCCGGGGCAGAGCAGGGAACAGGGCCGGAAAATAAATATTTTCTCAATAAATTCAACAGAGGGCAGGTTCACAAAAAACTGAATGAGCCTGACTTTAATTTCTTGTGCAAATGTGTCAAATGCATTCAGTATAATACAAAAAGAGCATGACCTTAATAAGAAATCTCAACAAAAAATGCGAAAATAAGCCATTTCTTTCATTGACTTTCGGCATGATCCGTGATATTTTTTCAAATTTGTTTAGCTTGTTAAATCGGCAAATTACTTTTCGGATCAAATAGATTGCTGCTGAGGAGGATCATCATGAACGATTTTTCTTTTTCTGTTCCGCAAAATATTATCGCAGGCAGAGGGAGCATTGCAAAGCTTCCTGAAGTTCTGAAACAGATGGGCGCGACCCGCGCCTTTATCATTTCCGGGCCCCATCTGGCCAAGATCGGCACGGTGCAGTCCTGCATAGACAGGCTTGCCGCCGTGGGCATCTCTGCCGCCGCCTTTACCGACACGGAGAAAAACCCCTCTGTGGAGACGGTGGACAGGGCTACGGCCCTGTTTAAAGAGAGCGGAGCCGACTGCATCGTGGCCCTGGGCGGCGGCCCTCCCAAGTCTTTTATGGCAGCGGGAGAAGGATTCGAACCCACGAAGCGCCTTCGTCGCTTCTCGCGCTTATTGAAATTGATGTGAGGGTTCGAATCACGCACCCTCAGTAAAAGCAAAACAGCCCGCCCTTTTGGGCGGACTTCCTGGAACGTACACTCTGTACCAAATTGCAGCCCAACGAAGTGGGTGCAATTTGGAGAGGAGGAGCAGCGGAATGAGCTTGTGATGACTTTTTCATGCAAAGCATAAAAAATCGTCGCAAGCGATATGTAGCTTGCGACGACGTGGCAGCGGGAGAAGGATTCGAACCCTCACATACGGAGTCAGAGTCCGCTGTGCTACCTTTACACAATCCCGCTAAACGCAAGGATTATTATACTCATATTTATCTGTTTGTCAAGATTTATTTTCCCCTTTTGGGAAAATTCTTTTCCCTTCGGCTCACTTCGCCGCGAGTAGTCTGTAACACCTAACTGTGATATAAGCTGCAAGTAGGATTTCGTCAGGCAAGGCGGAGGACGCAGGCGGGCTGGCGCCCGTCAAGGACGACAACGCAGCATCACGGAATCCTACGCCGCAGATTATGCCATTTTTAAGTGTTACAGACTACTAGAGCCGTCTCATAGTAATAATTCACCAGCAGATCCACGCAGGCGCCGTAGCTTTTCAGCCCCAGCTTCTGATCATAGCTCTGCAAAAAGCCCTCGTAGACCGTGTTGGAGACGGTCTGCACCGGCGTTTCAAACTGCTTCCAGTATTCCCGGTTGCAGGCAAAATCCGCCAGAACATAGCGGTTCAGGCTGCCGTAGACCTGCTGCCAGGCCTCATAGTCCGCTTTATAAAGGGCGTTTCCCAGATGAGTATAGGCCAGCAGCGCGGCGGAATAGCAGTAATCCGCGTCACCGTATTCAAGGCTGGCCAGCACGGCCACAAAATTGGCCTCCTGCTCCTTGGCCACGCCCCGCTGGTGGGACAGCTCATGGGCCACCGTGGAGGCAAACAGACTGGGCGGGAAATCCACATTCACATTGGCCTCTGCCGTAAAGGGGAAGAAAAAGCCGGTAAAATCCAGATAGCTCATGATCCGGGACAGGAAAAAGGGCTTTGCCTGTACCCGCGGGCCGTCCAGGCAGGGAAATTCCTCCGTCACCGCGTCGAACACCTCCGGAGACCGGGCCAGGATCGCCGCCCGGTCCGCCGCATACAGGCCGTTTTCGTCCCGCTCCACCTGTTTGGAATATTCGTTGGCCAGACCGGCGAAATATTCCGTCACCGCCGACAGCTGCTCCACGGAGATCTCCTCCGCTTCCAGCCCGCTCTTGGCCTGAAAATCGTCCCCATAGTAGTAGACGCCCCACAAAAGGCAGAATCCGGCGTAGATCAGCAGCAGGAGCGCCAGCAGAGTCATAATAATTATGCAAACTCGTTTAAGCCTGTCTGGACGACGGATCAAGCGTATAATCTCGAAGATTATGTAAACTAATACATTGATAACGGTCAGGCAGATCACAAGCTCCGCCACGGAAAAGGCCGCATGGGAGCAGAGCCGGGCCAAAAAGCCGTGTATCGGACGCACCAGGTTTTCAGAGAGCCAAACCATCAGTTGGTGGTTCCCCCGTGTGGCCAGGTGCAGCAGGATCAGCAGTCCACTGACCAGCGCCGTCCAGTGGGCCGCCGGGCAC
This sequence comes from Candidatus Limivicinus sp., assembly GCA_051866735.1. Lineage (GTDB taxonomy): Bacteria > Bacillota > Clostridia > Oscillospirales > Oscillospiraceae > Limivicinus. The sequence continues at coordinate 9,278 of JBJDXP010000009.1, read as the reverse complement.
AGGTGGTACAGGGCCTTTAGATTCAGTTTTTTTGTCTTTGTGTTTTCCATGGGAAAGATGATACACCATCCGCCCGGAAATGGCAAGAAAGAATAATTGGAACGGGCTGCGACTGGTGCTTCTGTTTTCGGGATGCTTCACGGCTTCGCGGTTCAGAATGACAGAGTAGGTTTAGAGAGTCTGTGTAGTACGCACGTAAAAAGGCATGGCATGTTTTATCCTCCACCGCAGTTGGGGGAGATTCAAAAGAGGGGGACACACCCCCTCTTTTGTCGTTTCAAGGGTGGGGGGCCGGGGGCGGGGAAAACGAAATCCCCGCCCCCGAGGCTTTCTTTGGGATTCAAAACCCGTTTCTTTGGCCTCAAAGAAATGGGTTTTGTCTTAATTTTGGGGATTTGGTATTTTATTCACGGGATTCTTCGTCACTGCGTTCCTCAGAATGACAGAGGGAAGGGCGGCCCAGAGACATAGTAAAAAGTCCGCCGCCGGGTTCCCGGCAGCGGACTCTGTATTATCACTATAGATTAAAGTGCGTTCTTCGCCAGCTCGCAGAGAGCGGTGAAGGCGGCGGGATCGTGGATGGCGGTCTCGGACAGCATCTTGCGGTTCATGTCCACACCGGCCAGCTTCAGACCGTGCATGAAGGTGGAGTAGTTCATGCCGTTCATCTTGCAGCCTGCGCTGATACGGGTGATCCACAGCTTACGGAAGTCTCTCTTCTTCTGCTTGCGGCCCACGTATGCGTAGCGGCCGGACTTCATCAGCTGCTCGTTAGCCATCTTATAGTGACGGGACTTGTTGCCCCAGTAACCCTTTGCCAGACCAAGAACCTTGTTTCTGTGCTTGCGGGTCATCATTGCGCCTTTAACTCTTGCCATTTGTTTATCCTCCTATTACACGTCAGCCCTTAATTATTTGTAAGGGATCATTTTCTTGATGGTTGCCTCGTTGGTTGCATCGGCATAAGCCTCGGAACGCAGACGGCGGCAGCGCTTGGTGTCCTTCTTGGTGAGGATATGGCTCTTATATGCGTGTGCGCGCTTGACCTTGCCGGTCTTGGTGAGATTGAATCTCTTCTTGGCACCGCTGTGGGTCTTCAGTTTGGGCATGATTAATTTCTCCTTCCGTAACTGGTGAATAACAGGCGAAGGCCTGCATCATACTTGCTTATTCGGCACTCTCGCCGGTCTTGGGGGTCTTGGGCTTTGCGGGCTTCTTCGGCGGGGTCTGGGGCTTGGGAGAGAGGAACATGGACATGTTGCGGCCCTCTAACTTGGGGGCTTTGTCCAGATTCGCGATGTCGGCGCACTTCTCGGCAAAATTGCGCAGAAGCACCTCGCCGATGTCGGTATGGGCCATCTCTCTGCCTCTGAAGCGCACAGAGACCTTCACACGGTTGCCGTCGTTCAGGAATTTCTGACCGTTTTTCAGCTTTGTGTTGAAGTCATTGTCGCCGATACCGGGAGACATGCGAATCTCCTTGATCTCAATGACGCGCTGGTTCTTCTTGGCGTCTTTTTCCTTCTTGGTCTGCTCGAAGCGGTACTTGCCGTAATCCATGATCTTGCAGACGGGGGGATTTGAGCCCGGAGCGATCTTGACCAGGTCCAGATCCCGCTCGGTAGCGATCCTGAGAGCCTCCTCAGCGGACATGATGCCAAGCTGCTCGCCCTCGTTTCCGATAAGACGTATCTCCTTGTCAGTGATCTCTTCGTTTATTTGATGAACAGCGGTTGCGATTGTGAAACACCTCCGAAAAAAGCGCGGATGCACAGCATCCGCGCGTAAAAACACCGTAATCCCAAGGGAGGGACAATGCTTTTATTGACCGCAGCTGGTTCTCTTGACCGCCGGGTGAGGCCGGGGATGCCGTACCTTCTTTGTTTTAAGCTTTGTTACTATACCAGATATTTTTCCCCGTGTCAAGGCCTTTTTCAAAGAAGTTTTCCGTCCCTCCGGGGGATGAAAAGGCCCGGGCCGGGAAAAGATAGTCCCGGGTGATATTTTATGGAACTTCTGCCGGTATTTGCACTGGGCAGCATACTCTACGGACTGACCGAGATCTTATGGCGGGGCTGGACCCACTGGACCATGCTCTTGTGCGGCGGAATCTGCTTTACGCTGATGTATCTTGTCAGCGGCAGCGGGCTGAGCCTGGTGAAAAAGTGGCTCCTCAGCACTTGCATCATCACCACGGTGGAATTTGTGGCCGGCTGCATTGTCAATCTCCGGCTGCACTGGCAGGTCTGGGACTACTCCTCCCTGCCCTTTAACCTTCTGGGCCAGATCTGCCCCCGGTTCATTCTGATGTGGTTTGCCCTGTCCATCCCGGGCGTGGCCCTGTGTACGCTGCTGCACCGGTTTTTTACAGCTGTGAAATGATCTCCTGCCGTTTGGCGATATAGTCCTCATAGCTGACAAGGCCGCTGTTGTACTGTTCCTCCAGCGCCATGATCTGCGCCCGGGCTTCCTCCCGGGCCTGCTCATTTTCCTCCTCGGCCTGCTGCCTGACCTCCGGCGGGGTGTGTTTCCCGCCGAAGACGAAATAGGCGTTATAGCCGGTCACGGCCAGAGCCAGAGCCGTCAGCACCGCGCCGGTATTGCCGTACCGGGGCACGGCGTAGAGCGCGCAGAACACCGTCAGCACAGCGCCCACCACAAGGCCCAGAACCGATTTGCCCTTTCCGGCAAGCGGCGCGCCCTTTTCGGGCCGGTCTGCCATCAGTAATTTTCCTCCGGTGCGCCCTCGGCGTTCTCCAGCTCCATGGCGGCCTTCACAATGCGGCTGGTGCCCAGACGGTCAGCGCCCAGGGCGATGAAATCCTCCGCGTCCTGAATAGAGGAGATGCCGCCGGCGGCCTTGACCTTCACGCTCTCCGGGCAGTTTTCCCGCATGAGCTTCACGTCCTCCCGGGTGGCGCCGCCCTTGGAGAAGCCGGTGGAGGTTTTGATATAGTCCGCGCCGCAGCGGGCCACGATCTGACACATGCGGACCTTTTCCACGTCGGTCAGCAGGCAGCACTCGATAATGACCTTCAGAATATGGCCCCGGGTGGCCTCCCGGACGGCCATGATGTCCTTTTCCACATCCTGCCAGCAACCGTCCTTTACCATAGACAGGTTAATGACCATGTCGATCTCGTCCGCGCCGTTTTTGATGGCGTCGGCCGCCTCGAAGGCCTTGGCGGCGGAGGTCATATAGCCGTTGGGAAAGCCGATGACGGTGCAGATCTTCAGCCTGTCGCCCACATAGCGCTTGGCGCCGGCCACATGGCAGGGCGGGATGCAGACGCTGGCGCAGTTGTATTTGATGCCCTGGTCGCAGAGATCGCGGATCTCCTCGCTGGTGCAGTCCACCCGAAGCAGGGTGTGGTCGCATTTTTCAAGAATTTCTTTTATGTCCATAGTGCTTCTCCTTTTTATGTTGTGACTGCATTATATCGTTTTTTCCGGTCATATTCAAGTCCGGTGTGTGAATAGATTTAAGTATCTCAACGAAAAGGACGGAGCCTGTCATGGACATGAATAACGAGAACAACTACACGAGACTGTGCGGGCACATCGCCGGCAGTCCCGTTTACTCCCATTCCAGCCGGGGACAGCAATTTTTTACCTTCCCGCTGGAGATCAGCCGCCTGTCCGGGAATCTGGACCGGGTGAACGTGGTGATCCGGCAGGAGCAGCTTGCGGCACTGGAAGTGGGCGGCTGTGAGAAGCTCTGCGTCGCAGGGGAACTTCGCACCTTCAACAACCGACACGGGGAAGGGGCAAAGCTGGTGATCACGGTCTTTGCCCGGGAGCTTTTTTTCTGCGACGAGGAGGACAGCAACTTAGTCCGGCTGCGGGGCACCCTGTGCAAGACACCCAATCTGCGCTGTACGCCCATGGGCCGGGATATCTGCGATCTGATGTTGGCGGTGAACCGGCATTACGGCCGCTCGGACTACCTGCCCTGTATCTGCTGGGGCGCCCGGGCCAGGGAGGCGGCGCTGTGGACGGTGGGCACGGTGGTGTGTCTTGAAGGCCGGATACAGAGCCGCCGGTACATAAAAGTCACCGACCAGGGGGCGGTGGAAAAAACCGCCTTTGAGGTGTCGGTGACGGAGATTGAGGAATGTGTGCCGGAGACGGTATAAGGGAAGACCGCTGATGCAGCTGATGAAAAGGGACCCTCCGGCCAGGCCAGGGGCTCCCTTTTCGCAGCATCTTCTTATAAAAATAAAGAAAGCCGGTTTGTTCTGTCAGCCTTCCCAGGGGGGCGTTTCCCGCCAGGTACCGCCGTTTCCGGCGTCGTTGACGGGCTCCGCGCCGCGGAGCGCCTCATAGTACAGCACATAGCTCATGCTGACATAAGGCGTGGTCCAGACCTGTACGGCATAGCCGATGACGGGGATAGTCTCCAGAATGGCCCAGCCGAGAAAGCTCAGGTCCATGACGAAAAGCTCGCCCTTGTGGCCGTTCATCATCTTTTTGCTCTCCCGGATGCATTGCATCACGGACATCTCCGGATGATCCAGCAGCAGATAGAGGGCCATACGGTAGCGGTAGATGGCGATGAGGCCGGGGATGACGAAAAGCAGGGACCAGAGCATGACGAAAAGATTCGTCAGAATATTCAGGAGGATGATGCGGCCGAACATGCCGAAGCCGTCCAGCAGGTTGCCGAAGCAGGCCCCGGTGCGGCGGACGGTGTTCATCAAAAACAGCACAAAGCCAGCGGAGACCACGGCTATCACCAGCTGCAGGGCAAGGTTGACCAGACATGCGGCGAGACTGGGCAGGCGCGGAATCAGGAGATTGTAGATATAGTCGTAGTCGCCGGAAAGAATTGCGTTGTAATAATTGGTGAACTCCTGGGCAGTGAGGGAAATGCCTATAATGCGGGAGGAAAGCCAGGACACGATGATGGTCAGCAGCAGATAGACAAGGCCCACCCAAATGGGACTGGGCTTTGAACCGATGACAAGGGCTTTGGCACGCCCTTTCAGGGCAGGACGATCGATATTCATAGCGCATCTCCTTTAACATTTTTCAATTTAAGTAGAATATAGCATTCCCCGGAAACAAAGTAAAGAAAATTTTTCTGCCGAAAAGACGCAAATTTCTCTTGACAATCGGCGAAGGTGATGCTATTATAATCAAGCGTTCCAGAGATGCGCGAGTGGTGGAATTGGCAGACTCGCTAGATTCAGGTTCTAGTGCTCACTCCGGGCGTGCGGGTTCAAGTCCCGCCTCGCGCACCAACAAAACGGCGACCCCATCGGGGGTTGCCGTTTTTTTATGTCCGGGGTAACTCGGCTTGAAACCGAATACCGGGGCCCCGGGTGAAAAAGACGATTGCGAAAGCAATCGTCTTTTTCAATGAAATTCGTTCCTTGCGGAACGAGTGAAATATTACTTCGTAATATGAAATACGCTCCGCGTATGAAATATGCCTGCGGCATATGAAGGAACGAATTTTATTTCACATTTTGCCCTTGGGCAAAATATTTCATAATCCGTCAGGACTATTTCATATTGCGTAAGTTCATATTGCGTAAGCAATATTTCATTTTGACCGCACTCCATAATACGGCACTCCATCAGGGGTTGCCGTTTTTCAGACCGTAGACTTTGTCTCCTTTTCAAGGGAGTCTAGTATGAGAGCGGTATTTTTTCCAAATATGAAGGCGTCGGTTTTTATCGACGCCTTTTTTGCTCTCTCCGGCGGGATATTGCGTTTCAGCAGTTGGCAAAAAGGGAAAGACGTGGTATACTAAATTGTTTTGAAAAATTGTTTCGAATGGGAGGCAGCCTATGGAGAAAAAGCGGTATATCGAGGCGGGGCGCATCGTGAACACCCACGGCGTGGCCGGGGAAGTGAAGATCGAGGTATGGCTGGACAGCCCCCAGTTTCTGAAGAGCTTCAAGCGCTGCTTCATTGACAAAAGGGAAGTGAAGCTCCTCTCCGCCCGGGTGCACAAGGGCTTTCTCATCGCAAAGCTTCAGGGCGTGGAGGACGTGAACGCCGCCATGGCGCTGAAGGGCCGGACCGTGTTCATTGACCGGACCGACGCCAGACTCCCCAAGGGCGCCTTCTTCCTCCAGGACATCATCGGCGCGTCCGTGGTGGACGAGCAGGGCAACGAGATCGGAAAGCTTACCGACGTGATGGAGACCCCGGCCAGCAATGTGTATGTGGTGAAAGGGGAGCGGGAGCACCTGATCCCGGCTGTACCCGAATTTATTATGTCAACCGATGCGGAGAACGGGATCATCACCGTGCATCTGATAGAAGGAATGTGAAACTCATGCGGATCGATATCATGACCCTGTTCCCGGACACGGTGAACGCCGTTTTGCACGAGAGTATCATCGGCAGAGCGGCAAAAAAGGGCATTGTGGAAATCAATTGCGTACAAATCAGGGATTATACGGAAAATAAGCAGAACCAGGTGGATGACTACCCCTACGGCGGCGGCTTCGGCTGCGTGATGATGGCCCAGCCGCTGAAATCCTGCCTTGATGATATTATGTCAACTACACAGGGCCTGCGCAGCCGGGTGATTTACATGTCCCCCCAGGGGCAGACCTTCACCCAGGAGACCGCCAAGCGGCTGAAGCGGGACTATGACCATCTGGTGCTGGTCTGCGGCCATTATGAGGGGATAGACGAGCGCTTTATCGAGCAGTGCGTGGACGAGGAGATCTCCCTGGGGGACTTTGTACTCACCGGCGGGGAGATCGCGGCCATGGCCGTGGCGGACTCGGTGTGCCGCCTGGTGCCCGGGGTGCTGGCGGACGAGCAGTGCTACACCGGCGAGAGCCACTGGGACGGCCTGCTGGAGTACCCCCAGTACACCCGCCCTGAGGTCTGGGAGGGCCGGGCCGTGCCGGAGGTACTCTTAAACGGCGACCACGCCAAGGTGGAGCAGTGGCGGCGGAAAAAGCAGCTTGAGCGCACCATGGTCAAGCGGCCCGACATGTTTGAAAAGCTCAGCCTTACGGACAAAAAAGACCTGGCTCTGCTGGAGGAGATCAAAAAGGACGCCCGGCGCAAAAAGCTTACGGAGCCCTTGTCCTTCCGCCTGGCCACCCCGGCGGACATGGGGGACATCCTCCGCATCGTGGGCGACGCCCGGGCCTCCCTGAAAAAACACAGAGTGGACCAGTGGCAGGGGCCTTATCCCGACGAAAAGGCCTTCCTGTTCGACATGGACAGGGGAGAGTGCTTTGTGCTGCTCCACGGGCAGGAGATCGCCGGGTTCTTCACCCTCTCCACCCGGGAGGAGAAGTGCTATGAGGCCATCACCGACGGGAAATGGACCGCCGATCTGCCCTACTGCGTGCTGCACCGGGCGGCAATAGCCGCGGAATACCGGGGCAGCGGCATGGCGGAGTACATGATGAAATGCGTGGAGGAGCAAGCGAGGCGCTTTGACCGGCGCAGCATCCGCGTGGATACCCACAGGAAAAACAAGGCCATGCAGCGGCTGCTGCGCGACAGCGGCTTCCGCTACCGGGGCAATGTCCAGGTCATTGTGGAGCCGGGCCACGACAGCGCCCGCCAGGCCTTTGAAAAACTGTTGAAAAAAGAAAAAGGGGATATACTATGAAGCAAAGTACCTTCTGCCTCATTATGGCGGTATTCTGGACCCTTGTCAGCGCTGCCGCGGCCTGGGTCGTGATCTCCGTCGGCGCGGTGAACATCTGGTCCATCCTGATCCTGGCTCTGGCCGTGGCCTGCACCTGTATGCAGTGGATGCGCTTCAAGAAAGTGAAAAGCGCAGGTAAAAAATAATGGAACTAACGAACAGTAAGGAGATCCGGGAGCTGTTGGGCCGCCACGGCTTCCGTTTTTCCAAGTCCATGGGACAGAATTTCCTCACCGCCGCCTGGGTGCCGGAGCGCATTGCGGACAGCGCGCTCCTGGATGAACACACCGGCGTGCTGGAGGTGGGCCCGGGAATCGGCTGTCTGACGGAGCAGCTCTCCAAACGGGCGGGCAAGGTGCTGGCCGTGGAGCTGGACAAGGCCTTAAAGCCCGTTCTGGCCGAGACCCTGAGAGACTGCGGCAATGTGGAAGTGATCTTCGGCGACGTGCTGAAGCAGGATCTGCCAAAGCTGGTAAAGGAGCATTTTCAGGGCCTGCGCCCCGTGGTCTGCGCCAATCTGCCCTATAATGTCACAAGTCCACTGCTCACCGCCTTTATCGAGGCGGGCTGCTTTGAGACCATCACCGTCATGATCCAGCGGGAGGTGGCCCGGCGCATCTGCGCCGGACCCGGCAGCGGGGACTACGGCGCCTTCGGTCTCTTTGTCCAGTGGCACACGGAGACGGAGCTGCTGTTCGACGTGCCCCCCTCCTGCTTCGTGCCCCAGCCCAAGGTCACCTCCAGCGTCATCCGCCTTTGCCGCCGGGAAAAACCGCCGGTGCCGGTACGGGATGAGGCGCTGCTGTTTCAAATTATCCGCGCCGCCTTCAACCAGCGGAGAAAGACACTGGTCAATGCTCTGTCCTCCGGACTGGGGCTGGACAAGGCAGCGGTGGAGCAATGCCTGACAAAATGCGGTTTTGATACGAAAATCCGGGGGGAAATCCTGGATATTGGTAGTTTTGCAAAAATTGCGGATGAAATCGGCAATATGCGGGGCTGTGATTTGTAAGGAAAATGCATTGATTAATTTGTCGTTTTTATGATAATCTAATCAGTGGCAAAGCATGGGTGTTTTTCCGTGTTTTTGCCTACCAATCGCTAAATTTTAATTCATGATAGAAAGGACGCAAACAATGAGCAAAAAGTATGTTTATCTGTTTTCCGAAGGCAACGCATCCATGCGCGAGCTTCTGGGCGGCAAGGGCGCAAACCTGGCAGAAATGTCTAATATAGGTCTGCCTGTTCCCCAGGGTTTCACCATCACCACTGAGGCCTGCACCCAGTACTACGAGGACGGCCGCCAGATCAACGACGAGATCATGGCCGAGATCATGAAGAACGTCGAGATCATGGAACAGATCAACGGCAAGAAGTTCGGCGACCTGAATAACCCCCTGCTGGTCTCCGTCCGCTCCGGCGCACGCGCTTCCATGCCCGGCATGATGGACACCATCCTGAACCTGGGTCTGAACGACGACGTTGTCGCCGCCATGATCAAGGGCAACCCCGACCCCAATTTCGAGCGTTTTGTTTACGACTCCTACCGCCGCTTCATCCAGATGTTCTCCGACGTGGTTATGGAAGTTGGCAAGAAGTACTTCGAGCAGCTCATCGACAAGATGAAGGAAGAGAAGGGCGTCA
>JBJDXP010000008.1:0-4613 GCA_051866735.1 Candidatus Limivicinus sp. | reverse complement strand
TCGAGCTGAAGACCGACCCGCAGCTGATGGGCGCTCTGGGCGCTGCCGAGTATGCCCGCCAGAAGGGTCTTGCAAAGAAATAAGCCAATAGTACAATCATGAAAGTGCGGTTTTTTACCGCACTTTCTTTTTGTTCAACAAAAGTGAAACCCTTTTCCAAAAAATGCGACTTGAAGGGTGAACAAGGTGAAGGAGGCGAAACAAATGACGGACACAGAGATTATCAGTCTGTACTGGAGCAGGTCGGACCGGGCTATAGCCGAGACGGACGCGGCCTACGGCGGCTACTGCTACGCGGTGGCCTACGGCGTGCTCTCCAACCGGGAGGACGCGGAAGAGAGCGTGAACGACAGCTACCTGGCCGCCTGGAACGCTATGCCGCCCACCTGGCCCGATAGTCTGAAAGCCTTTCTGGGCAAGCTCTGCCGCCGGGTGTCGCTGTCCAGGCTCCGGAAGAACCTGGCCGCCAAGCGGGGTGGCGGGGAGGCGGTTCTGGCTGTGGAGGAGCTTTCGGAGTGCCTTCCCTCGTCTTTTGATACCGAGGGCGCGGTGGAGGCCAAGGAGCTGGCCGGGGCTATCGACCGCTTTCTGGGGACGCTCCCGGAGGAGGAACGGAACCTGTTTCTGGCCCGGTATTGGTTCGTGATGCCGCTGCGCACGCTGGCGTCCCGGCTGGGCGTAAAGGAGAGCAGTCTGAAAACCCGGCTCTACCGCAGCCGTCAGCGGCTGCGCGCATTTCTGGAAAAGGAGGGATTTTGTTGAAAAGAGATTTAATTTTTGAAGCCGTCGGAGAGGTGGACGACGCTTACGTCCTGGCCGCGGCGGACTTTATTGAAGCATTGGAGCAAAAGGCCCGGCGCAGGCACAAAACCCGCCGGCGTACCCTGCTGATCGCGGCGGCGGTGGCGGCGACCATGGCGGTCACGGCCTTCGCGGCGGAGGTTTTCGGCCTGACCGCCCGGCTGATCCCGCCCCCGGTGGAGAACACGGGCACAGAGCAGAGCGGGGCGGAGAGCGGGCGTATTTTCATTTCCCAAAACGGCCTGACCGGCTCCGACGAGTTCAAAGCCAACGGAGAGTGGCAGTATTTCCGGGAGCAGTACAGCGCGCAGATGACAGCGGAGCAGGGTGACGGCTGGATCGACCGGGAATTATCCTTTGCTGGAAATGACGACAGGCTCCGCAGCACCTGTTTCATCTACGGCGTGCAGGATGAGGCCATGTGGGAAAAGCTTCAGGAGATTTCTGAAAAATACGCGCTCCGTCTGTATACAGACCAGGTGACGATTGTGGGCGAGGAAGACTTCTCTGCGCTGACCGGGGCAGAGCCTTTTCTCCCCGAGGGGAACCGGATCGGCGGCGGTTATGTCTTTGCCGATGGGGCCTTCAAGCTGGAGGGAAGCTTTGACCTGGAGGGGACGGAGATCATTTACGCGGTGAACCGGACCTGTGAAGGCGCGCTTTACCCTTACAGTCTCTCCATAGACACCGGCAGGGAGTACGAGGAATGGCAGTATACCACCCAAAAGGGCTATGCCCTGAGCTTTGCGGCGTTGGAGAGCAGGACCATGATCTATTACGAGGACGGCCAGGGCCGCTTTATCAGCTTCAGCCTGACCTTCCCGGACACTGCAAGCCACGAGAGCGCCCAGGCCTTTGCCGAGTGTGTGGACCTGGACGCGCTGCTGAAAAGCAATACCCGGGCAGAGGAGATCATCGGCGCAGAACGGGGTGCGGCGGAAAACCGGGACGCACTGCAGGTGATGGAGGCCTTCTATAACAGCCCCATGTTCCAGGCCTGCCGGGAGTTCAGTAGCTTCTACACCGCGAATTTCTACGGCAGCCGCTACACCGGTCCTTACGGTCTGCCGGGCTATGAGGATATCAGCGCCGAGATGGACCGGCTCTGCGAAAAGTACGGTCTGGTCAATCCCGGAGACAAGAGCAGTGGCATAAAGGATCATCCCGACGCGGAGGTCTACGGCAACGGGGCATTCCGGGTATCCCTTGAAGAGGGTGAGCTGCACTATATCCCCAAAAACGCCCTGTATACCGGGCTATGGCTCTTTGCGGAGTATGCGGAATATTCCCGGGTCTGGCGCTATGAGACTGCCCAGGGGGAGACGGTATACTGCGCCATGAACGGCCCGGAAAAGCGTTCAGCGCCCCATATTCTGTTTGAGACAGAGGACGCTTATGTGCTGCTCTTTACCAGAATATACGACGCAAATGCCATGGAAAAAGCTGCGGACAGCATCCGCTTTGCCGCATTCGGGGAGGAAGAAAAATGAAAAAGAATCTGATCTGTGTCGTTTTGCTGCTGGCCATGCTGGCGGTATCGGGCTGCGGCGGGGCCCAGGAGAGCCCTGCGCTGTCGGAAAATCCGGTTTCTGCGGAAAGTCCTGTTCCGGAGGCCAGCCCTGCCCCGGAGGCCGCGGCAGCTGAAGAGCTCAGTCTGGTGGACGACAGCCTGAGCTTTGAATTTGACCCGGAGGACGTGCTCGGAGGAATGAACTGCTTCCTGCAGGAGCAATACCCCGGGCTGCTGGAGGAATACTTTGACGATTTTCGGTATGTGGACAGCCTGATGATAAACAACGGTCTTGGTGAGGTGATCACGGGCTGGGTCTGCTTCACCGGCACGCCGAAGGCGGAGACCGGCTGGCAGCAGACGGAGCTGAACGGCGAGCCGGTCTACTGCCGCAGCGTCAATCTCCGCAGGGAGAGCGGAACGCGTTGGGTGGCGGAGAGAAGCTTCCCCATGGAGCCGCTTCAGCAGCTTATCCGGTATGAGCTTATTGAAGGCTCCGGCTTCGGGGACTTCCAGCAGGCCGAGTATGAGCGGCGCGTACAAGGTCTTCGCTCTGCAAGACTGTATGTCAGCGACCTGGGAGAAAGCTATACGCTTACCGAACCCCCGGCCCTCCGGGCCCTGGAAACCGCTCTGACGCCCATTGAGGGAGAAAATCCTCTGAATGGTCTGCCCGCAGGCTGCACCCATAGCGACCCCATCTATCTGGATTTTTCCGACGGCAGCAGCGCTCTTGCCCTGATTGCCGGAGATGGCTCCAATGCCGTGAGCCTTTGGGACGGCGTGTGGGAGATCTGCAACAGTAATCTGAGTATCTATGAGCTGTTCGGCGTGGAGCGGCAGGCGGCAGGCTACTCCCGGGACGCCGGTGGTCTCACCACCACCGTGATCACGACCAACGATTACCAGAGCTATGGCTGGGACCACGAGCCGGTGGTTCTGTCCCGGGAATGTGTCTATGACCAAAACGGCTGCCGGGTGGAGGAGCGCCGGAGCATCGTCAGCGCCGATCCCCGTGACTGGGACCGCATTGCGGCCCTTGATTACCGCGGGGAATACGAATTTGACAGCCAGGGACGCCAGACCGTAAAGCGGGATTATCAAGACAATACCCTAGTGGAGACAAGCACCTTTGCATATGATGCCGGAGGCCTGCTGATCAAATGGAATATCTCCTTCCCCGACGGCGGGGGCTGCTTTTACACCTACGACTATGATGATCAGGGCCGCCTTACAGCCATCATCTATCATTTTGCCGACGGACGGGAGGGACGCGCCAACCACTTCTACTGGTACGACGAAAACGGCGGCCGGCACGAGTATGCGCAGGACGAGAGCGGCAGCCCCATCACCGACGACGGCCAGCCCATACGCAGAGGCTGAGGCCATGTGCTTTGCCGGGGACAGCGGCGGTTTTTCACCATATGACTCTTTATTTTTTCTGTGGAATAGGGTATAATCTCTGCATATGCATAACAGGAGGTTTACCGATGAAACAGTATTTTGAAATCGTAGACGTTATGGCAAGGGAGATCCTTGACTCCCGGGGCAATCCCACCGTGGAGGTGGAGGTCACGCTGGACGACGGCACCATCGGCCGGGCCGCTGTGCCCTCCGGCGCGTCCACCGGCATGTACGAGGCCTGCGAGCTGCGCGACGGCGACAAGAGCCGCTACAACGGCAAGGGCGTGCAGATGGCCGTGGAGAACGTCAACGGCGAGATCGCCGAGGCCATGCTGGGCCTGAACGTTCTGGATCAGACCTCTATTGATAAAATGCTCATTGAGATAGACGGCACCCCCAACAAGACCCGTCTGGGCGCAAACGCCATTCTGGGCGCCTCCCTGGCCTGCGCCAAGGCCGCGGCCCAGGCCACCGGCAACAGCCTTTACAACTATATCGGCGGCGTCAACGCCAAAACTCTGCCCGTGCCCATGATGAACGTCCTCAACGGCGGCGCTCACGCCACCGGCTCCAATGTGGACATTCAGGAGTTTATGATCATGCCTGTGGGCGCGGAGAGCTGGAAGGAAGCCCTGCGCATGTGCGCCGAGGTGTTCCACGCCCTGAAAAAGGTGGTCCCCGCCTCCGGCGTGGGCGACGAGGGCGGCTATGCCCCCAACCTGGACAGCGACGAGGACGCCCTGAAGGCCCTGGTGGCCGCCATTGAGAAGGCCGGCTACAAGCCCGGCGAGGATTTCAAGATCGCCATCGACGGCGCTGTGTCCGACTGGTATAACGAGGAGGACAAGTGCTATCACCTGCCCAAGCGCGGCACCGTGATGACCAGCGAGCAGATGGT
>JBJDXP010000007.1:0-23520 GCA_051866735.1 Candidatus Limivicinus sp. | reverse complement strand
CAGGCTTCCTGACCCGCGACCCGAGAATGAAAGAGCGTAAGAAGTACGGTCTCAAGGCAGCCCGTCGCGCTCCCCAGTTCAGCAAGCGTTAATCGAATACCGCTTATTACAGCGCCGCGAAGTTTTTGCGGCGCTGTTTTCTTAAAGGAGAACGAGATGAACACAAAGACAGCACTGATCGTTATCGACATGCAGAAGGGCTTTATCAATGAGGCCTCCGCCCAGTGCATCCGGGGCGCGAAGGCCACGGTGCCCGCCTGCGCCGCGGTGATAAACCACTGCCGGGAGCAGGATATCCCCGTGTTTTTTGTCACCCGCCGTTACCGGGCGGACGGCAGCGATGTGGAGCATACCCGCTTCGAAAGCTGGCGCGAGGGCGGCAGGGCCATGTCGCCGGACTGTCCTGAGGAGATCTCCGCCGGCATGCCGGAGGAGTTTGGCCTGTGCGACAGGGATTACCGGATCATCAAGCCCCGCTACTCCGCCTTTTTCCATACGGAGCTGGACCTGATATTGCGCCGCCTGGGCGTAGATACCATTGTCCTTGCGGGCACTACCACCCCCAACTGCATCCGTACCACCTGCTATGACGGCATATCCCTGGAATACAATGTGGCCGTACTCAGCGACTGCACCTCCTCCAATACGGAGGAGATCCAGCAGAGCAATCTGCGGGATATGGCCAATGTGGGCGCGCAGATCATGACAAGTGAGGATTTCATCTCCGGTAGGGAGATACGGGACACCGTAAGCCTTGCCCGGGAGAATGTGGAAAGATAAAGCGCAAAAAGCTCCTGAAGGAGTCCAAGAAAACCATCGCTGAACAGAAAAGCACTATTGCCGCTCTCAAAGTGCAGCTGGCGGGGGGCACACAGGAACTCTCGGAGTATAAGTCTGTCCGTGGAAAACTCCGTATAGCGGAAGTGGAGCAGGTAAATAATAATCTTCGCAGCAAGCTCCATGGCTACGAAGCGGTAAGTGGTCAAAGAATAAATGCAATTGCTGGTACAGGTTTGGGATTCGGGCTGGATTTTACGAAAAGTGAAATCCGGCCCTTCTTTATTGCCCTACAAGAACTTCTTCTGATTATTGATATAAAAGTGTGAATAAGCACACATAAAATCCGAATAATTTTGTGATGGGGCTTGTATTTTTCGGACCTCCCGCATATAATAAAAGTGTGGTTGAGAAACACGGAAACTCCAATAAAAGTGTGAAGGCGTGCATCTATGGAACGATTGATTTTGAAAAAGCTGCTGGATTGGAAGAATTCCCCCTACCGCAAACCGCTGATCTTAAAGGGCGTACGCCAGGTGGGCAAGACATGGGCTCTCAAAGAATTCGGCAGACGTTATTATGAAAATACTGCCTATTTTAACTTTGACGAAAACGAAGAATATAAGCAGTTCTTTGAAACCACCAAGGACGTGGATCGCATCTTGCAAAATCTGATGTTGGCCAGTGGTCAGAAGATTGTCCCAGAAAAGACGCTCATCATCTTTGATGAGGTGCAGGACTGCCCAAAGGTCATCAACTCCATGAAGTATTTCTGCGAGAACGCTCCGCAATATCATATTGCCTGCGCCGGTTCTCTGCTGGGCATTGCACTGGCAAAACCGTCCTCTTTCCCTGTGGGCAAGGTCAACTTCATGCAGATTGATCCTATGACCTTCACAGAATTTCTCCTTGCCAACGGCGACGAAAATCTGGCCAAGTATCTGGAGAGTGTGGATACCATCGAGCCGATTCCCGATGCCTTTTTCAATCCGCTCTATGAAAAACTGAAGATGTACTATGTCACCGGAGGCATGCCGGAACCAGTGCTCATGTGGACGGAAGCACGGGATGTCTCCGCCATGCAGGAAGCCCTGTCTGGGATCATCGGTGCCTACGAGCGTGACTTTGCCAAGCACCCCAATATCAGCGAGTTTCCGAAGATCTCCATGATTTGGAAGTCCATCCCGTCCCAGCTGGCAAGGGAGAATAAGAAGTTTATCTACAAAGTTGTCAAAGAGGGCGCAAGAGCCCGGGAATACGAGGATGCTTTGCAGTGGCTGGTGGATGCAAGACTGGTGCATAAGATCTACCGCAGCACTGCTCCCGGCCTGCCAGTGGCTGCCTACGACGATCTGTCCGCATTCAAGATTTATCTGGTGGATGTGGGACTACTCCGCCGCCTGGCCCAGCTGGCCCCTACGGCTTTCGGAGAGGACAACCGACTGTTTACCGAGTTCAAGGGCGCTTTGACTGAAAACTTTGTGTTGCAGACCCTGATCACGCAGTTTGAGGTGGTTCCCCGCTATTGGAGCCAGAATAATCCGCCTTATGAAGTGGATTTCCTCATTCAACGGGAAAATGACATTTTCCCTGTTGAGGTCAAGTCCGAAGCCAACACGACCAGCAAGAGCCTCAAGAAATTTAAGGAGCTGTTCCCGGATCAAGTCAAGCTCCGTGTGCGGTTCTCCCTGGATAATCTGAAGCTGGATGATGATGTGCTGAACATCCCTCTGTTCATGGCAGATCAGGCAGATCGGTTGATTGGGCTGGCATTGGAACATAAACACGGATGAGCAAAGGAGATCAACTATGAATAGATTTGATATAATTAACAGAATTGGTGACAAGTATCGTGTTGGAAACACTGAAACGGGAGAATTTAGCTACGCTCAAGCGCTAAAAACCGTTGGTAAGGACATCAAAGATTATCAAAAGGCTATAATGGCAGCGGAATTACTAAGGAAGAAATCGAAGATAATCCCGGTAGTTTTCCTGCAGTCCAAAGTGGAGCTGATAATAATGGGTGTATCGGCTATATAAGCAAAGATTATTGCAAAGTAATGAATTACACTTATGTAGAAGAACCTTGCCTTACCGTTGCAAGGACTGGTTCTGCCGGGTTTGTTGCTTTTCAGCCATATGGCTGCGTCGTGGGCGATTCAGCAAAGATTCTTTTACTAAAAAATACTGAACACAGAAAACCTGCAGTTTATTTGTTTCTCAGAACCATCTTAATGGCAAATCAATACAAGTACACATATGGACGAAAAGTTACGGAAGATAAATACCTGTCCGAAACTCTTTTACTACCAAGTGTTGATTCCATTACGCCAGATTGGGCATTTATGGAAAAGTACATTTTATCTCTGCACCATAAACCCCTAAAAACAGCAATTACTGAGCAAACACCGCCCGAATTAAACACAAAAACTTGGCATGAGTTTTTTCTTCATCGCATCTTGATTTGCAGTATGGGAAATGGAATAGATGCAGTCATTACTACGAGTAATGAGCCAAAATACAACTATGTTTCCCGTGATAGTAACGGCAATGGGGTTGTAGGCTTCGTGGATGAAATAGAAGGAGAAGAGCCGTTTCCTGCAGGAGCAATGTCGTTAGCTTTGGGTGGTAGCTTTTTGGGTTCTTGCTTCATTCAAAAGAAGCCGTTTTATACTGCACAAAATGTAGCTGTTTTACAGGAGAAAGTCCCTTTGACGGATCACACTAAACTGTTCATTGCCACGCTCATCCGAAATGAATGCAAGATCAAATATCAAGCATTTGGTCGAGAGTTGAATGCCCATTTCAGAAAAGATTTTACTATAAAGCTTCCTGTTAAACGCAATGCTGATGGTATTGTGTTTGATGAAACACACGAATTTTCTGATGATGGCTATATTCCCGATTGGGAGTGGATGGATAGTTATATGAGATCTTTGCCATATAGCGATAGATTGTAACTATTTGTTTCTCGTAGCATTAGTAAAAACGCTCAGCAACAACTGGAGATGGGACAATGCCCCAAGCAAAAAAGCAAAGTTCTCTATCAAAATCATTTATTCTGATGAAGGTTCGGCAGCAGATTTGATCTATATCCTCAGTGGCGGAAAAGTGCCGCTAAGGAAGAAAAACTGATACGGTAGCTACAACATTGACAGCCTTACTACAGATAAAAAACGGAGGCATATATGCAATTATCAAAAAAGATGAACACAAAGACAGCACTGATCGTTATCGACATGCAGAAGGGCTTTATCAATGAGGCCTCCGCCCAGTGCATCCGGGGCGCGAAGGCCACGGTGCCCGCCTGCGCCGCGGTGATAAACCACTGCCGGGAGCAGGATATCCCCGTGTTTTTTGTCACCCGCCGTTACCGGGCGGACGGCAGCGATGTGGAGCATACCCGCTTCGAAAGCTGGCGCGAGGGCGGCAGGGCCATGTCGCCGGACTGTCCTGAGGAGATCTCCGCCGGCATGCCGGAGGAGTTTGGCCTGTGCGACAGGGATTACCGGATCATCAAGCCCCGCTACTCCGCCTTTTTCCATACGGAGCTGGACCTGATATTGCGCCGCCTGGGCGTAGATACCATTGTCCTTGCGGGCACTACCACCCCCAACTGCATCCGTACCACCTGCTATGACGGCATATCCCTGGAATACAATGTGGCCGTACTCAGCGACTGCACCTCCTCCAATACGGAGGAGATCCAGCAGAGCAATCTGCGGGACATGGCCAATGTGGGCGCGCAGATCATGACAAGTGAGGACTTCATCTCCGGCAGGGAGATACGGGACACCGTAAACCTTGCCCGGGAGAATGTGGAAAGATAAAGCGCAGCAGTGTAACAACAAAGAATCCCGCATCAAGAGGCAGTTTCCTCTTGATACGGGATTTTTGTTGTACTGAAAGCGTTTATTTGCTGAGCTGTACGCCGTTGATGACCAGGGTTTCGATGCTGTCCGTGTCCACAAGGCGGTTAAACACAAAGCGGAGGGTCTTGTCATGGGCTGAGCCCTTGCTGGCGTTATAACTGCCGCCGTCAATGACCACATATTCACTGCCATCGGTGTAAACGATGCGCAGTTCGTTGAGCTTTAGGTTATAGGACATGTCCGGCGTAGGCACCGGGGAGGCCGGATCGGCCTGCGCCCCCTCCTGGGGGAGGATGGCTTCAGCGTCCGGCATTCCGATCTCAATACCGATGGGAGATACGCTGGCGCGCAGATTGCCGCCAGTGAAGGCCAGCGCACCCGCCTTGGCCTCCGCCGGAATACTGACCTGGACGGCGGGACCGGCGGTTTCAGCGTCCAGCCAGAGCGTGATTCCCATCACCAGTCCCTCATCGGCTGCCACCGGCGCAAAGGGGGTGATATAGGCGACAAAGGTCCGCCGGGTTTCGCTGCGCAGCGTCTCGTCCTCCAGCGTCTCGTCCGATAAAATCTGGCCCTGCTCCGTTTCGTAGACCAGGGTATAGGGAGGAAATTCCCCGCGCTCGGCGTAATAGATGTCTTTGGCCTCAAGCCCATTGGGATTTTCCACGGTATAGCGAATGCAGGCCAGACCGTTTTGGTCCATGACCGCGCTGTCGATGGTGAAAGTGAAATCGCCAAGCTCCACCACAGTCCCCACCTGGGCGATATACTCCCCAATCAGATTTTCCGCCAGGTCCGGATCCACATCCACCCGTTCGTAGCCCTCCCGGCTGGATACGCCTGTGCCGAAGGCGGATGCAATAAAGCCGGTGTGCACCCCCACGGCAAAGGCTGTGACGGTCAGCAGCGACATGATGACCGCGGCCACCAGGAGAGTTTTGATCCAACGGCGTGTTGTTTTGTGCGGCGTTGTGTTTTCCCTTTCCGGCTGGCTGAGCTGCCGGAGCTGCTCATAGGTGCGCCCGAGCCGCTGCTGCAGCTCAGGAGGGATGTCCGCCTCCCGGCGAAAGGCCTCGTACAGTTTTTTCTCGTCCATGCCCATTTAAACGCACTCCTTTCCTTCCAGAATACCGGCAAGCTGTTCCCGCCCGCGTTTCAGCCGGCTGGTCACCGTGCCCAGAGGTAGCCCCAACATCTCCGCGATCTCCCGCGCCTTATAGCCTTCGCTGTAATGCAGGATCATTACCACCCTGTAGGGCGGGCTGAGGGGGCGGATCAGGGATTCAAAGTCCAGTTCGTCCGGGGCCGGGCTTATGGCCGCGGTCTCCGGAAGCAGCTCCAGGGGCACAATGTTTTTTCTCTGGCGCTTGATATCCGTGCACTTGTTGATCAGTATGCGGGTGAGCCAGGTCTTGAAGGTTTCCGGTTTTCTCAAAGTGGAGAGATGCTCCCAGCAGGAGATCACCGTCTCTGAGATGGCGTCCTCGATATCCATAGGCTCGCTGAAAAATCCCCTTGCCACTTTGTACAGGCTTTGACGGTGCGCCTCGATCAGGGCGATAAAGGCTTCCGTATCGCCGGAACGGGCGCTTTTGATCAGATCTCTCGTGATAATCACTCTCCTTTGCACACAGGCCTTGTGTGTTTACATTCATTAGACGGCAAAGAGCTTGGTTTTATTGCCTTGGCGCAATTTTCTCCCTGATCAGCTGCTTCAAGCCCATTTTTCTGTAATATTAATATTAATATCTTGTTTGAGACTGTCAAAAAAACTATGCTTTAATCGTCGACAACAGAGTCGCGGGGGAGCGCGAGGGGGTTAAGACCCGCCTCGCGTTACAATAACCCGCCGCCAAAAAGCTTGAAATTTCAAGCTTTTTGGGCGAAGCAGCGTTTTGAAGGATTCAAAACGCTCGGCGGTTGAAGCGGTCAAAAAAGTCCTGACAGGACTTTTTTGACAAGCTGAAACAAGGGCAGCGGTCAATTCCCGCTGCCCTTGTTTGTGCGATTTTCAGTGTGTCTCGTTGTATTTCTTTATGGCCACGGCCAGAATGTCCATGGCCCGCGCGATATCCTCTTTGTTGATCACATAGGCCATGCGGACCTCGTTCAGGCCCTTGCCGGGAGTGGCATAGAAAGGCTCGCCGCAGGAGAACATCACGGTCTCTCCGTTGTCCTCAAATTCGTTGAGCAGCCAGAGCTGGAATTTGTCCGCGTCGTCCACGGGCAGGGCCGCCATCACATAGAAAGCGCCCTTGGGCTCTTTGCAGACCACGCCGGGGATCTGGGAAAGCTTACTCATCAGGGTATCCCGGCGGAGCTTGTATTCCTCGCGCACGGAGGCGAAGTAATCTTTGTCCACGGAGTAGAGCGCCGCCGCGGCCACCTGGTCGGTGGTGGAGGCGCAGAGCCGGCACTGGCACCACTTCATGGCCTGCTGCATAAATTCCTTGTTCTTGGAGATCAGCAAACCGATGCGTGCGCCGCAGGCGGAGAAGCGCTTGGAGACGGAGTCGATAACGATCACGTTGTCCTCATAGCCGGGGTACTGGAGGGCGCTGGTCAGGGGCTCGCCGCCGTAGGTGAACTCGCGGTATACCTCGTCGCAGATGATGAACAGCTCGTGCTCTTTGGCAATGTCCAGCATGAGCTTCAGCTCTTCCGGAGACTGCACAGCGCCGGTGGGGTTGCCGGGGTTGGTGATCATGATGGCCCGGGTATGTTCGTTGATGAGGGGTTCGATGCGCTCTCTCACGGCGTAGCGGTAGCCCTCCTCCGGGTAGGTGGTCAGGGGCCGGATGGTGGCGCCCGCCAGGGTGACAGAGGTGTGGTAGTTGGGATAGAAGGGCTCGGGAATGATGATCTCGTCGCCGTCGTCCAGAATGGTCGCCATGGTCATCTGCAAAGCCTCGCTGCCGCCGGT
Source organism: Candidatus Limivicinus sp. (assembly GCA_051866735.1). Lineage (GTDB taxonomy): Bacteria > Bacillota > Clostridia > Oscillospirales > Oscillospiraceae > Limivicinus. The sequence goes on along the minus strand of JBJDXP010000007.1, from coordinate 15,948 downwards.
GGTGACAAGGATGTTCTCGTCCGCCAGCTCAACGCCGATGTTGCCATAGTAGCCGCGCACCGCGTCCAGCAGCACAGGGAGACCCCGGGAAGGGGCATAGGCCAGGACCGGCTCGGAAAATTCGCGCATAGCCTGAAAATAGGCGTCGGGCGTAATGATATCGGGCTGGCCGATGTTCAGATGGTATATTTTGATGCCGCGTTTTACCGCCTCCGCCGCGTAGCCGTTAAACTTACGCATGGGGGACAGACCGCATTTTTCCATTTTTGAAGAGATTTTCACGCCAAATCACATCCTTAAAAAAACATAAACTATTTTATATCACATTTTTCCGCTTTATTCAAGTACTGTGCGAAAATAAACAAGGCGGCTTGTAAGCCGGGGCCGGATTTGATAAAATGGGTAAAAAGAAATGCTTCGGAGGACAGATATGCTCAGACTTTTCACCGGCAAGGCGGGCACCGGCAAAACCGCCGCCGTCATATCGGAGATCGACGCCTTTGTACGCCAGGGACGGGGGGGCAGTATGCTCATCGTGCCCGAGCAATACAGCCACGAGGCGGAGCGGGAGCTGTGCCGCCGCTGCGGCGACAGCCTGTCGCTGTACGCGGAGGTGTTCAGCTTTACGGGGCTGGCCCGGCGGATCATGTCCCGGCAGGGGGGCGCGGCGGCCAGCATGCTGGATAAGGGCGGACGGATGCTGTGCATGGCCCTGGCGCTGGATCATGTGTATTCAAGGCTGAAGGTCTACGGCGCGGCCCGCCGCAAGGCGGAATTGCAGGGGATGCTGCTCTCCGCGGTGGACGAGCTGAAGTCCGCCGGGGTGAGCGCGGAGGCCCTGCTCTCCGCTGGGGAGCGCTGCGGCGGCGCTCTGGGCGACAAGCTCTGCGACATGGCTTTGGTGCTGGAGGCCTATGACGCGGCGGTGGCCAACGGCCGCGCCGACCCGGCCGACCGGCTGGATGTGCTGGCCAGTCAGATCGCCGACAGCGACATCGGGCCGGAAAACCATATTTACATCGACGGCTTTATTGATTTTACCCACCAGGAACTGAATGTCATCCGCGCGCTGATAAAAAAGGGCGCGGAGCTGACAGTCTGCCTGACGGTGGACGAGCTGCAGGGGGAGAACGAGATCTTTGAACTGTCCCGCCGGGCCGGGCGCATACTCTCATCTTATGCCGGGGAGCTGGGCATAGAATGTGTGCAGAAACACTTCGACGCGCCTGCCGGCAAAGCGCCTGCCCTGCGCTTCTTTGCGGACAACATGTTCAGCTATTCCTCTGCCCGGTTTGAGGGGCAAAGTGAAACGGTGGAGCTTTATTCGGCGGAGAGCCTGACCGCCGAGTGCGAGTTTGCCGCCGCCCGGGCCATTGCGCTGGTCAGGGACGGGGGCTGCCGCTGGCGGGATATCGCCGTGGCGGTCCGGGGCTTTGAGGATTACCGCACCGCCCTGGAGAGCATTTTCCGGCACTATGAGGTGCCCCTGTTTGTGACGAAAAAGAGCGAGCTGCTGTCAAAGCCCCTGCCGGCGCTGATCGGCGGGGCCTATGAGATCCTCCAGGGCGGCTGGGACGTGGACGATGTGCTCAGCTACATGGGCACCGGCCTGTCCGGCCTGAACAGGGAGGAATGTGACCTGCTGGGGGACTATGTCTTTAAATGGCAGCTTCGGGCCGGAGCCTGGAAGCGCAGCGGAGACTGGCGGCAGCACCCGGACGGCTACGGGGGAGACTACGACGAGGAGGCCCTGGCCCGGCTGGAGACCATCAACGCCCTGCGCCGCCGGCTGGCAGAGCCGCTGCTGAAGCTGGAAAAAAGCGGGGAGCTGGCGGAGACCGCCGCCGGACAGGCGTCGGCGCTGGCGGAATACCTCCGGGAGCTGAAGCTGCCCGAGCAGCTTTCACGCCGGAGTGCGGAGCTGGAGCAGAGCGGCCGGGAGAGCCTGGCCCAGGAGTACGCCCAGCTTTGGGATATTGTCGTCTCCGCCCTGGAACAGAGCGCGGAGATCTTAGGGGACATGGAGATGGATATGACGGCCTTCAGCAGGCTGTTTGTCACCATGCTCTCCCAATATGACGTGGGCAGCATCCCGGTGTCGCTGGACCGGGTCTCTGCCGGGGATTTTGACCGTATGCGCCGCAGGAACATCAAGCATCTGATCGTCCTGGGGGCCACGGATCAGCGCCTGCCCCGGGCCGAGGAGGACGGGGGCATCTTCTCCGACGAGGAGCGGAGGCGGCTTTTGGAGCTGGATATCGACATCGGCGGCGCGGGAGAGGGTGAGCTGTGGCGGGAATTTTCCCTGATCTACAACTGCCTGAGCCTGCCGTCGGAGAGTCTGAGCATGTGCTATCCCCTTTTTGACGCTGACGGAGCGGCCCTCCGTCCGGCCTTTGTGTTCAACCGTGCCAAAGCCCTTTTTGACCTGCCTGTGCGCCACGCGGATATCGTCGAGGGCCGCATGTCCGCCCCGGCCCCGGCGCTGAGCCTGGCGGCCCACGCCCTGAACGGCGGCAGCCCCCGGGAGAAGGCGGCGGCGGAGGTCTTCCGGGATAAGGAGCCGGAGCGCTTTGAGAAACTGAGCGCCGCCGCGCAGATGAGCCGGGGGCGGCTGTCCCCCGCCGCGGTGGAGGCCCTGTACGGGAAAAAGCTCCGGCTGAGCGCCTCCCGGATCGACCGCTTTTCCACCTGCAAGTTTGCCTATTTCTGCCAGTTTGGCCTGAAGGCCAAGCCCTATGAGCCGGCGGGCTTCAAACCGCCGGAGATCGGCACCTTCATGCACTGGGTGCTGGAGGGCACCGCCCGGGACGCAGCGGAGCGGGGCGGCTTTGCCCAGGTGTCGGACGAGGAGCTGAAAAAAATCACCCAGCGCCATGTGGAGGAATATGTCCACACGGAGCTGAACGATTTTCAGGAGAAATCCCAGCGCTTTATCTATCTGTTCAAACGCCTTTCCGCAGACGTGTACCAGGTGGTGCGGGAAATGGCGGCGGAGCTGAGAAAGTCGGACTTTGTCCCCCTAGATTTTGAGCTGGACTTTTCCAAAGCGGCGGATATCCTACCGGTGGAACTGGGCGGCGGCGAAGGGGCACTGACCCTGACCGGCGTGGCCGACCGTGTGGACGGCTGGCTGCATGAGGGGAAGCTGTATCTGCGGGTGGTGGACTATAAGACCGGCCGGAAAAAATTCTCCCTGTCCGACGTCTGGTACGGTATGGGCCTGCAGATGCTGCTCTACCTCTTTGCGCTGGAAAAGGACGGGGCGGGCCGCTACGGCCGTGAGATCGTCCCCGCCGGGGTGATGTATGTGCCGGCCAGAAACGTGATGCTCTCCGCCTCCCGGGACGAAGCGGATGAGGAGCTGGAGACAAAGCGGGCCGAGGAGGCCCGGCGCAGCGGCATTGTTCTGGACGATCCGGCGGTGAAGGAGGCCTGGGAACACGGGGAGGATAAACGCTATATCCCCATCCGCTTCCGCTACGGGAAGCCCACGGCGGACAGCATCGCCTCCGCCGAAAGACTGGGCCTGCTGGGAAAGCATATCCGGGAAAAACTCACAGAGATGGCCGCCCAGCTCCGGCAGGGCAGCATCTCCGCCGACCCCTATTACCGCAGCCAGCAGGAGAACGCCTGCCTCAACTGCGACTTTTCCGACGCCTGCCATTTTACCGACGGGCAAAACGGCGAACGCTGCCGCTATATGCCCAAGCTGGGCGCGGACCAGGTCTGGGATATGCTTGAGGAGGAGCAGAGGCGATGAGTGAATTTAAACCCACAGCGGCCCAATACGCCGCTATCCATACAAGAGGCAGCGCTGTGCTGGTGTCCGCCGGGGCGGGCAGCGGCAAGACGAGAGTGCTCACCGAGCGGCTTATGTCTTACATCACCGACCCCGAGAATCCGGCGGATATCGACAGCTTCCTGATCATCACCTTCACCCGGGCTGCCGCCGGGGAACTGCGGGGCAGGATCATGGAGGAACTGGCCCAGGCCCTGGCCAGGGACCCGGGCAGCCGCCGTCTGCGGCGGCAGAGTGCCCTGTGCCAGAAGGCCCAGATCGGCACCATACACAGCTTCTGCGCTAAGGTGCTCCGGGAGTACAGCCATGTTCTGGGCCTTGCCCCGGATTTCAAGATCGCGGACGAGGACGGGGCCGCCGCCATGAAGCGCGCCGCCCTGGAGCGGGTGCTGGATGCCTGCTATGAAAAACCGGAAGCACACCCGGGCTTCACTCTCCTTGCGGACACGGTGGGCGCGGGCCGGGACGACAGCCGCCTTGCCGAGCTGGTGCTGACCCTGCACAGCAAAATGCAGAGCCACGCCCGCCCGGAAAAATGGGCCCGGGAACAGGTGGAGCTGCTCCACTCCGGCGCGTCGGACGCGGCGGAGACCCCCTGGGGGGCCGAGGTGCTGAACGCGGCAAAGCGCTCCGCCGCCTATTGGAGCGGGGAGCTGGACCGGCTCATGGGCCTGATGCAGGGGGAGGAGAAGATCTGCAAGGCCTACCTGCCCGCCCTGGCTGAGGCGGGGGACGCCATCCGGGAGCTGCAGCGCCGGCTGGACATGGGCTGGGACAAGGCCAGAGAAATTCTGCCCATCACCTTCCCCCGGCTGGGGGTTTTGAGAAATCCCCCGGACCCGGAGCTGGCCGCCCTGGTGAAATCCCGCTGGGACGCCTGCAAAAAGGACATGAAGGCCCTGGGCGACAGCCTGTACTCCGACTCAGAAAAGCTCCTGCGGGAGATGGCCTACACCGCCCCGGCCATGGAGGCCCTGCTGGAGCTGACATTGGACTTTGACCGGGCGTTTTCCAAAGAAAAACGCCGGGCGGGTCTGGTGGATTACGCGGATCTTGAGCACATGACCGCCCGGCTTCTCACCGAGGAAGACGGCAGCCCCAGCGCGCTGGCGGTGCAGCTCTCCCAGCGCTATACGGAGATCATGGTGGACGAATACCAGGACGTGAGCCGGGTACAGGACGCCATCTTCTACGCCATCTCCCGGGAGGGGAAAAATCTGTTCCTGGTGGGGGACGTGAAGCAGTCCATCTATCGCTTCCGCCTGGCGGACCCGGAGATTTTCACGGAAAAATACCTGCGCTACGCGGACGATGATTCCGCCGCAGCCGGAGAGCCCCGGCGCATTATCCTCAGCGAGAACTTCCGTTCCCGCCGGGAGGTGCTGGAGGCGGCAAACGGGGTATTTGGCTGCTGCATGTCCAGGGGCTTAGGCGATATCGACTATGATGACAAGGCAAAGCTCATCCCCGGCGCCCAATATCCGGGCAGCGTGCCCCCGCCGGAACTGATGCTGCTGGAGCTGAGCGGCGCGGCGGAGGACGAGGAGTCTCCGGACAAGACGGCCCTGGAGGCCGCCATGGTGGCGGAGAAGATAAGAGAGCTGGTGGATTCCGGCCAGACGGTGACGGACCACGGCATACAGCGGTCTATCGAATACGGCGACATCGCCATACTGCTCCGCTCGGTAAACAATGTGGGCGGGGTGTACCGCCGTACCCTTGCCCAGTACGGCATCCCGGTAGGCTCCGGCCAGGGCGGAGGCTTTTTCAGCTCGGTGGAGATCTCCACCATGATGTCCATGCTGGCCGTCATCGACAATCCCCATCAGGACATCCCCCTGATCGCCGTGCTGCGCTCCCCCTGCTTCGGCTTCAGCGCCGATGCGCTGTCCGCCATACGCACGGAGGACCGGGAGCAGGACTTCTACACCGCCCTCTGCGCCGCGGCGGAGCACGATGAAAAATGCCGGAGCTTTGCGGAAAAACTGAAAGAGCTGCGCAATATGGCGGCGGACATGTCCGCCGGTGAGCTGGTGTGGCGGCTGCTGGACGAGCTGGATCTGCTGGCCCTCTGCAGCGCCATGGCCGACGGGGAGCAGCGCCGGGCAAACCTGATGGAGCTTATAGAGCTGGCCCAGCGCTTTGAGAGCAGCGGCTACCGGGGCCTGCACCGCTTTGTGCTGTGGCTTCGCCGCCAGGCGGAAAAGGGGCTGGAGCCCTCCACCGGCGGCGCGGAGGAGAGCGCGGTGCAGATCATGTCCATTCATAAATCCAAGGGCATGGAATTTCCGGTGGTCTTCCTCTGCGACACGGCCCGGCGCTTTAACAAGCAGGACAGCCGGGACACGGTGCTGGTCCACCCGGAGCTGGGCCTTGGCCCCAAGGTCACGGATCTGGAACGGCGGGTGGAATACCCCAGCCTGGCCAGAAACGCCATTAAGCTCCGTCTGGAGCGGGAGATGCTGTCGGAGGAGATGCGGCTTTTGTATGTGGCCCTGACCCGGGCCAAGGAGCGTCTGTTTATGACGGCGGCGGTGAAAAACGCGGAGCAGCTTGTGGAAAAGACCGGGGCTGCTGTGAGCCTGCCCATGTCGCCGGAGCTGTTGGCCTCGGCCTCTTCTCCTCTCGTCTGGCTCGTCAACGCCCAGTGCGTCTGCGGCGACAGGCTGAAGCTGTGCATCCGAAACCCGGGAAGAAAGGAATCTGCGGCAGCGGAGGAGAGGCCGGAGGAAAACAAGGCCGACGAAGAGAGCCGGAAAGAGCTGGAGCGCAGATTGTCCTTCAGCTACCCCCACCGGGAGGCGGAGGCCCTGCCCTCCAAGGTCACGGCCACCGGCCTGAAAGGGCACCGACAGCCCGACGAGGACGCGGAAGATATCTCCCCCAAGGGGGAGCGGAGCTTCCGTATGCCGGACTTTACCAGAAAGGACAAGCCCGTCACCGGCGCGGAGCGGGGCACCGCCACCCACCTGGTGCTGCAATACATGGACTTTGCGAAAACAGGCAGTCTGGAAGAGATCAGAGGAGAGATCGAACGGCTGCGCGCGGCCCGCTTCCTCTCGGACCGGGAGGCGGCCGCCGTGGACGCCGGGGCCATAGGCAAGCTGTTTGCCTCCGAATTGGGAAAACGGATGCTGGGAGCCGACAGCATACAAAGAGAGTTCAAATTCTCCCTGCTCTGTGACGCGGGGCAGGTCTTCGGCACGGCCGCCGGGGAGCAGCTGCTGCTCCAGGGCGTTGTGGACTGCTGCATTGAGGAAAAGGGACAGCTCACGGTGATCGACTACAAGACCGACAGGGTGAAAACCGCGGAAGAGATCGCCCGGCGCGCCCGGCACTACACCGTCCAGCTTCAAAGCTACGCCGCCGCCATGGAGCGGATCTGCGGAAAGCCGGTGAAGGAATGCGTGCTGTATTTCCTGAACGCGGGCAAAGCCGTAAGCGTGCTGCCGGAAAAATAAAACAGCCGGAAAAGCAAGAAAATCCTTGCATTAACGGCTGTGCTGTGTTACAATTCACCTTGCGCCATGTAACTATGCCTTTGCGCACAATCATGGCAGCACATGATGTGAGGAGTTTTTTACCAATGAAGGAAGGAATCCATCCCAAGTATCAGCAGACCACCATCAGATGCGCCTGCGGCGCCGTCATCGAGACCGGCTCCACCAAGCAGAACATCACCGTTGAGATCTGCTCCAACTGCCACCCCTTCTACACCGGCAAGCAGAAGCTGGTCGACACCAGCGGCCGTGTTGATAAGTTCAACAAGAAGTACGGCATCAAGTAATTTTGCTTATGACAAAGCCTGCGTTTTCAACGCAGGCTTTTGTCATTTGAATATTCAAAAATCAGGACAGATTTCCGGTGGCGTACATCAGCGCGGAGACGGCGACTACCGGCGCGGTCTCGCAGCGGAGGATGCGCTCGCCCATGGAGCAGATGTGCAGTCCCACAATGCGGGCTAAGTCCGCCTCAAAGGGGGCAAAGCCGCCCTCCGGCCCGGTGACGATGGCGGCGGTCTTTACATCGGAATTGGCTTCCAGCACCGCGTTCAGCGCTTCCCGCTCCCCGGTCTCATACATAAAGAGGCCAAGCTCCTTCTGGTTTGCCACGTTCAGCGCGTCGGCGTATTCCCCGGCCCAGCTCACCTGCGGGATAATGCCCCGGCCGGACTGCTTGGCGGCCTCCTCGGCGATGCGCTGCCAGCGCTCCAGCTTCTTTTCCGGTTTGTCCGGCCTGGCCACGCAGCGGTCGGACTGGAAGAACATGATCTCCGAAGCCCCGGCCTCCACGCATTTTTGAATGATATAGTCGGTTCTGTCCCCCTTGGGAAGACCGCAGAGCACCGCCACCTGTACGGTCGGCTCCGCCGGGCAGGGGACGATCTCGATCACCTCGGCCTCAACCTGCTCCTTGTCCGCCTTCACTAAGCGGCACTTATAGTCGGTACCTTTCCCGTCGCAGATGATCATGTCCTCGCCGGGGCGCAGACGCAGCACGCGCACATGCTCGGCGTCACGGCCGGTCATGATCGCCATGCCGCCCATGATGTTGGTTCCCGCCATAAAAAATCTTGGCATAGAAATCCTCCGTTCCCTGGTGTTATGTTCTTTTCCTGATTATCTCACATCTTTCACCGCTTTGCAATAGCTCTCATATACTGGAAAGGACGAAAAACTTTTTCAAAGCGAGTGATGAAGATGGATAGGGAATGGCAAAAGCGCTTTTTCGGCTTTGAAGAGGTGTGGAAGCGGGTGTCAGACAGCAAGGAGGAAAGGCCCTCCTGCCCCTGCCGGGCCCCGGACACGGCAAAGCTCATGCCCAAAAAGGAAAAGAAAAGCGCCGCCGTGCGCTTCTGCCCCAAAGGATAAACTGCCGGGCCGTACTTTGCGACCCGTCAGCCTGTAGACAAAGCTATCGGCAGTGTATCGAATTGCATGGGGAGAGCGCAGAGAGGGGACGGGAGTCCCCTTTCGGCGTTCAATCCATACTTATTCAGGAGTATTTGTGAATACTCCTGAATAAGCCGTCAAGGCGTCGAGCTTTGTCGACGCCTTGACGGCCCGGCAGAAATTTCTTGACCGGGGATGGATTTGGATTATAATGAAATTAGTAATAAAAACATACAGGAGATGAGCCTCATGCCCACCACATGGAACCGCTCGCCGGAGGAATTTCATAAAATCTATATCGCCAATACCGACGCGTTTTACCGCATCGGCAGCAGCAGTCTGGCAGAGGAGCTGGACAAGTTTGTGACCCAGTGCGCTCTGGGACTCTGGAGCCGGGCCGGGGGCGTCACCCAGCGCCATGTGGACATGGCAAACCAGATCTACTCCAAAAATCGCCCCAAGCCCCAGTGGCTGCTGTGGACCCTCACCAGCTCCGTCTGCGAGAGCGAGGTGTTCCTACCCCCGGTATTCTTCTGGGATCTGGCGGAGAGCGACGCCAAACGGGGAAGGGAGTCCTCCCGCACCTTTATCCGTATGCTCACCAACATTCTGCTCTACCTTGCCGCCACGGACGACGATGTGACCTACGCCGAGGCGGAGTATATCACCGAGTGCACGGACAAGCTCACCGCCATCTGCGACACCAGCGGCGTGAGAAAGAGCAAAGAGGCCCTGAATCCGCTGGACTATGTGACCAGCGGGGAGCCCAGTTTTGTGGAAAAGCACGGCCTTCAGACCCAGAGCGCCGGCGGGGAGGAAAAGAGCGCTCAGGGCAAGACGGAGGAACAGCCCAGACCCAGCCTGGAAGAGCTGATGGAACAGCTGGACGCGCTGGTGGGCCTGGACGAGGTGAAAAAGGATGTCAAGAGCCTGGTAAACCTGATGAAGGTGCGAAAGCTCCGGCAGGAAAACGGCCTGCCTGTTCCGCCTATGTCCCTGCACATGGTATTCATGGGCAATCCTGGCACCGGCAAGACCACGGTGGCCCGGCTCATCAGCGGCCTGTACGCCGCCATCGGCGTTCTCAGCAAGGGTCAGCTTGTGGAGGTGGACCGCTCCGGCCTGGTGGCCGGTTATGTGGGGCAGACCGCCTTGAAGACCCAGGAGGTCATCAAATCCGCCCTGGGCGGCGTGCTGTTCATCGACGAGGCCTATTCCCTGTCCTCCGGCGGAGAGAACGACTTCGGCCGGGAGGCTATCGAGACCATTCTGAAGGCCATGGAGGACCACCGGGACGATCTGATCGTCATCGTGGCGGGCTACAGCGGGCCTATGGGCGACTTCCTCTCCTCCAACCCCGGCCTGGAATCCCGCTTCAACAAGTATTTCTATTTCCCGGACTACACCGGCGAGCAGCTCATGGCCATTTTCAGCGCCCAGTGCGACAAGAACGGCTATACCCTGACGGAGGAGAGCGAAAAGGCGGCCCGGGAACTGTTCGACCGGCTCTACGAGGAGCGGAACGAAAACTTCGGCAACGGCCGTGATGTGCGCAACCGCTTTGAAGACATGATCGTCCGCCAGTCCAACCGGGTGGCCATGATGGAAAACCCCAGCAAGGATGACCTGATGGCCGTTTTGCCGGAGGACCTGGAGGAGGAATAATACGGGAGGGCGTGCCATGTACCAACAGGTCCGATCCCGGCCCGGACGCCGGAAAGACCGGGGACTGTGGCTGGCGCTGGCAATATGCGTGCTGGTCCTCCTGCTGGCCGCGGCCCCCATTTTGTGGTCCAGCTGGTATCAGCTCCGCTACCGGGATTTTATCAGCGATCTATCCAACAGCACGGTCTATGCCTATGAGCACGAGGGCCTGCGGGCGGAGCTGGACGGACAGCCGGTCCATATCCCGCCGGAGACCGTCTATACGATTTACGGAGAGATCGTGAGCGCCGGATCCGGCCGTCTGGGCAAAGCGCCGGAGGAGGCGCCTGCCGCCGTGCTGGATTATGGGGACGGCTCCCGTATGGAGTTTTGGTCGGTCAAGCTGGTTAATCCCTCCAACGGCAGGGAATACGGTCTCTTCCTGCGCTACACCAACCAGGAGGGTCAGACCTACGCCTTTGATACGGACCAAAGCTCGCTGGACAAGATGAGGCAGCTCCTGCGGTGAGCCGTCAATGAAGGCCGGAGGAAAACATAAATAAAGTTATCAGCAAAGTGAAGGATCCCGCAAGCCGATGCTTGAAGCACGGCTCGCGGGATCCCACTTTTTACTTATAATTCACCCTGGGCTTATAAAACTCAAAGATCACAGCGTCGTTGCCCTTTTCGTTTTTCGGCTCGTGGGAGGTCCAGGCCACCTTCATGGCGCCCATCTTTTCCGCAAGGCGCACGGTCAGGGGCTTTTTGCCGATGCGGTAGGCGATGAACTGGGGGCGGCAAAGGATGTTGGTAAAGCCTCGGCTCATCAGAAAAGCCAGGGGCTTTTTGATGCCGTCGTAGTATGACGCGGGCATGGCCAGCTGGCCGCGGACCAGATCCTTCGCGTGGCGGCGAAACCAGCCCACGATCATGGGGTTGAAGCTCTCGATGCAGACCTCTCCCCGGTAATCGGACAGGAGCTTATAGGTCTTTTCGCACAGCTCCCGGTTTCTTTTGCCGTTTTTCAGCTCCACGATCAGCGGCCCTCTGCCCCGGATGGTGTTCAAAACCTCGGAAAACAGGGGAATCGTATGCTCCGTGCCACAGAGCCGGAGCTTTTTCAGCTCCTCATATGTCAGCTCATCCACCCGGGCGTTTACGCCGCAGACCCGTTCCAGCGTGTCATCGTGAAAGACCACCACCTGGCCGTCCTTGGAGAGCTGAACGTCCAGCTCCATGCCGTAGCCCGCCCGCGAGGCCAGTTCAAAGGCCTCCAGCGAGTTTTCCGGTACGCTTTTATCCCGGCTGTGCAGGCCTCTGTGGGCAAAGTTCATGCCCATAAAGGGGGCTTTCTGCCGTTTTGTGGCCCGGCCCGGGGCCAGCAGGATCAGCGGCAGACCGACCGCTGCCGCGGCGGCGCAGAGCAGGCCGCCCTTCCTTCCGCTTTTTTCCTTGATACGCACAAAACACACCTCAATTCTCTCATAGAAAATATATGAATTTATTTTACCACAATTCCCAAAATAGTAATGAACAGAATGGAAATTTAGACCGCGCCTGAAATTGTTCAGGACGCGGTCTGTAAAGCGTTATTTATGGTTCAGTCGCCGGAATCCAGGGCCTCAAGCCCCTTGGCGTTGGGGACCTTTTTGGCCTTGACATTCTTGACCAGCGTGACGAACACGATGAAGCTGAGGGCGGTGAGGATCATGGCGTAGATGGGCAGCGCCCGCCAAGCCAGAGTGGCCTTGAACACCAGACCCAGTAGAATGGGGGTGATGGTCTGGGCGGACATGCTGGCGGTGTAGTAATAGCCGGTGAACTTGCCGATCTTCTTGGAGGAGCACAGCTCCACCACCATGGGGAAGGAGCAGTTGTGGACCAGGGCCATACCAAAGCCCTTTACTGCCCAGACTACGAAGAGCAGGCTGGGGAAAGCGTATTCGCCGTGGGCGCCGGTGGCCCGGCCGGTGGGCGTGACAAAGCACATGACCACCAGGGCAACGAAGGTGACGGCAAGACCGGAGGAGATGGTCCACTTGCGGCCGATCTTATCCGCAATGATACCGGCCACACCGAAGCCCACAACGGAGGCCACGCCGCCGATGATGGTCAAGAACATGGTGGCGCTGGACACGGAGTTCAGATAATAGATGACATAGTTTCCGATATAGGTGCCGATGGCGTTATCGGACATGAACCACAGAAATTCCGCCGCCAGGATGGCCAGCAGCATTTTCTTGTTGGCTTTGGACATGGGCTTGTCGTCGTCGATGGGGGTCTCCACCGCGGCAAGCTTTTCGCCCAGTTCCAGCTCGTCCTTGATCTCTTCCTCAATCTTGTTTTCCTTAATAGTAAGGAACAGCACAAGGGCGGAGATGACCATGAGAACGGAGGCCACAATAAAGGGAATCTCGATGGTCCAGACGTTGCGGGCCTGGTCCGGGGAGTTGATATAGTCGCTGAGCTTCAGGAAAATGCCCAGCACGGTGGCGAAAGCGCCGCCGAAGTAGCCCATGATGTTGATGACGCCGTTGGCCTTGGCCCGCAGGGGCTTGGGGGTGATGTCCGGCATAAGGGCCACGGCGGGGTTGCGGTACATCATCATGAACATCAGAACGATGGCCATCATGATGACCATGCCCAGAATGTTATTATAGTGGAAGAACAGGGGGATGAAGGGGAAGGCGATGGCCACCACCAGGGTGCCCACAAGGATATAGGGCATACGCTTGCCGATGGGGGTCTTGGTCCGGTCGGACAGGCTGCCGAAGATGGGCAGCAGGATCAGGGCCGCCAGGTTGTCGCAGGCCATGATGATGCCCACGATCCACTGCACGTTCAAAATCTTGTCCGGGTCGCCCGCTTTCAGCTCCGCGGAGGAGATATTGTACATCCTTCTGGCGAAGATATCCGTCAGAAAGGTGGGGCACCAGGAGTCGTACACCTGCCACAGAAGCAGGATGCCGAAGAAGGCAAAGCCGATGAGGAAAGTCCGCTTGTAATTCAGCTTCAGACCCTGGTTTAATGTGCCGGTCTCTTTTTTCATAAAAAGCTCCCTTCAAAAAATATTCAGTTTGGCCTTATTCCTTACTTATTTTTCACATTCGGGCATAAGCTCTGCGGAGATGATCTCCAGCATCTGGTCCAGCTTTTCCACGTCCTCCTTGGGGAAGCGCTCCTTGATGCGCTCCATGACCACATGCTCATAGCTGCTGAGAAGCCCTATGTATTTATAGAATTTTTCCGACAGGATCAGGTGGTATTCCCGCCGGTCCGTGCGGGAGTTCTGCCGCTCCAGATAGCCCTTTTTGATGAGGTTGTTCACCTTGTAGGTGGCGTTGGACTGGGAGATGTTCAGAAACTCCGCGAACTGGCCCACCGTGGGCTTGTCCAGCATGTTGATCACTTCCAGAGAGAAGGCCTCCATGGCCGAGAGAGAGCCGTCCCTCTCCCGCACCAGCTCGAAGACCTGACGGTAGAAATGGAGCTTGAATTTGTCATATACGGAAATAAAATTGTCGTCGAGCATGTTGCGGCCTCCAGTCATTTTATACTTCAATATTTTATACCTTTTCTATGGATTTGTAAATCAAATAAAAATAAAATCTTTTCTGCAAAAAAGCTGCTTTAGGGCTTGCAAATCAGGAATTTTTCTGGTATTATATCAGGGCATTTCGCACGGGAGCGGACTTTCCCCCATGTGGCCGGGTTTTCCGGTTTGGCGGAGGGGTTGAAACTCCCGGAGGAAAAAAACAAAAAATTGGAGGAAATCAAATGTCAGTAGTATCCATGAAGCAGCTGCTGGAAGCCGGTGTCCACTTCGGTCACCAGACCCGCCGCTGGAACCCCAAGATGGCCGAGTACATTTACTGCGAGCGTAACGGCATCTACATCATCGACCTGCAGAAGACCGTGAAGAAGCTGGAAGAGGCTTACGACTTCGTGCGTCAGCTGGCCGAGAACGGACAGACCATCCTGTTCGTCGGCACCAAGAAGCAGGCCACCGACGCTGTGAAGGAAGAGGCTTCCCGCGTTGGCATGTACTATGTGAACGCCCGCTGGCTGGGCGGCATGCTCACCAACTTCAAGACCATGCGCACCCGTGTTGACCGTCTGGCTCAACTGAAGAAGATGCAGGAGGACGGCACCTTCGATATGCTGCCCAAGAAGGAAGTCATGAAGCACCTGGGCGAGATGGAGAAGCTGGAGAAGTACCTGGGCGGCGTGAAGGACATGAAGAAGCTGCCCGGCGCTCTGTTCGTGGTTGACCCCCGCAAGGAGCACAACGCCATTGCCGAGGCCCGCAAGCTGCACATCCCCATCGTCGCAATCGTCGATACCAACTGCGATCCCGATGAAGTGGACTATGTTATCCCCGCAAACGATGACGCTATCCGCGCCATCCGCCTGATCTCTTCCACCATGGCAAACGCCGTGCAGGAAGGCCGTCAGGGTGCCGACGCTGTGGCTGAAGAGCCCGTGGCAGAGGCAGAAGCCCCCGTTGAGGAGTAATCAAACAAACTGAAAGGGGCGCATTCCACGCCCCTTTTTCTGAATAATACAGGAGGGAAAAATTATGGCATTTACCGCTCAGGATGTTAAAACACTCCGCGAGATGACCAACGTCGGCATGATGGACTGCAAGAAGGCCCTGACCGAGACCGACGGCGATATGGACAAGGCAGTCGAATGGTTGCGTGAAAAGGGCCTGGCCAAGGCCGCAAAGAAGGCCGGCCGCATCGCGGCCGAGGGCATGGCTTACGCTTCCGTCTGCCCCGAGTGCGGCGTGGGCGCCATGGTCGAAGTCAACTGCGAGACCGACTTCTGCGCCAAGAGCGATCTGTTTGTCGCTTTTGTTAAGGACATCTGCAAGGTCGTCATCAAGGACAACCCCGCAGACGTTGCCGCTCTGATGAACTGCAAGTACCCCGGCTCCGAGCTGACCGTGGCAGAGATCCTGCCCGAGAAGGTCATGTCCATCGGCGAGAACCTGCAGATCCGCCGCTTTGTCCGCTATGCGGAGAACACCACCGTGGCCTATGTCCACGCCGGCGGCAAGATTGGCGTTCTGGTGAACCTGGCTGTTGAAGGCGGCATCGACGCCACCGAGATCGGCAAGGACGTAGCCATGCAGATCGCGGCTCTGAATCCCCGTTTCTGGGACAAGAGCAACGTCACCGAGGAAGTGCTGGCTGAGGAGAAGAAGGTCGCTCTGGCTCTGATGGACCAGGATCCCAAGATGGCTTCCAAGCCCCAGCAGGTCAAGGAGAAGATCGTGCTTGGCAAGCTGAACAAGTTCTACGAGGAGAACTGCCTGCTCCAGCAGGAGTTCGTAAAGGACAACTCCCTGACCGTGGAGAAGTATATCGCCACCGCAGCCAAGGCTCTCGGCGGCTCCGTCAAGTTCGTCGACGCCGTTCGCTTCATGAAGGGCGAGGGCATCGAGAAGAAGCAGGAGGACTTCGCCGCAGAAGTCGCTGCTCAGATGAACATGGGCAAGTAAGAAAACCCAACAAGCAATGTAAACCCGGCGTGACGAAAGTCACGCCGGGTTTTCAGTCTGTCAAAAAACTTTTCAAAATCCCCGAATATCTGTATAATGGAGGA
>JBJDXP010000006.1:0-4662 GCA_051866735.1 Candidatus Limivicinus sp. | reverse complement strand
TTGCGCCGGGAGGACAAAGCCACACCGATTCCCAATCCATAAATGAGCAGAAAAATAAGGACAGTTTTTTGACTGTCCTCACATAGCTCGATATGAAAGGGATTCTCCATTGCCGCCGGGAACTCGGCTACAATTTCTGCTAGACCACCACTCGCAAAAGGGGCTATCAGCAAAGCCAACCACACCACCGGAATGATACCAAGGATGCACAGGATTTTTATGGTGCGCCGTTCATCGTTCTTCACGGGTTTTTCCCCTTACCTTTTTGGTGGGTGCGTCGATGGCTTTCAGAAGTACCTCGTCCACAATATCCGTGGGGCGCTCCTCCCCAATCAGGTCGTTGCGCATTTCATTCAGGGCATTGATGACCACACCATGCTCATACTTATCCAGCTCCAAAACACGCTTTTCTTCCTTTGCCATACATCACCGCTCCTGTTCCTTGGATTTTGGAGCGCGGTTTTGCTCCAGAGCGCGGTACATTCTGGTGGAGATCTGGTTGGCGGTGTCCCGGATTTCCGTCAGGGTCTCCCGCACCTGCTGGGGATTGCTCTCCCGGAAGGATGCAGGCAGGCGGCTGAAATTATAATCCGATACATCCACACCATACCGCTTGCACAGGAGGTAGGAAGCACTGTAAGCGGCAAAGGCGGCATCGCTGCGATTATAGTCCTGCCGCATTCCCGCAAGCTCGGCATGGGCCAACTCCTTGGACACGCTGCGGAAAATGTCCTCCGCGCCCATGCCACGGCACACGAAAATCGCCTGCTGGTTATGGTCATACATTGCGCCCATATTGTTGGGCAGGGAGTCCACCGTCTGGATGGGAACGGGGGTACAGTGAATCAAGGCTTTCAACAGCACCCGGTCATCCAGCTTCACAGCAGGGGCAGAGCGAACACGCCCTCTGGTCTGGGACACATCGAATACCCGCTTGACCTCAAAAGAGGTGCCCCGGGTGCCGTCCTCCCGGTCATATTCCTTGCCGGGTTCCAGAATCTTCACGCTCCGGGGCTTGCGCTGGACGGACACCCCAGCTTCCTTCCAGCCGTCGAAGTCCTTGAGCTGGGTAGCCTCCGGCATCTGCGCCAGGATCAGCAGCGCATTGGTGGGTGTGTACCGGCTGAACCGGGCCTGCACATCCAGATACTGCCGGAATCTGTCACCATCTTTGCTGACCTCTGTCGCGGTGGAATCGGCAAGGGCATACAGTTCCTTACGCTCCTCCTGCTTTTTTGCCGCCCATGCTTCCTTGTCAAAAGGCTGGTCGTTCCATCTGGGCTTATCCCCCTGACCGCTGAAAATGTCATCGAAATTACTCATGGATTACCTCGCTTTCACTTTGGGCTTTTTCTTGCCCGGATTCTGGTGCATATTCATCGTGGGCAATGGCTGCTTGCTGGGGCGGGCAGTTTCCTGCTGTTTGGGAATCTCCGCCTTTTCCTGCCGTGCTGCCTTAATCTCCCGCAGTTCCTCCCGGACGGAGGGACGGGATTCCTTAGCAGTACCCTCGGCGGTTCTCTTTTGCGTCCCGGAGGTAGGCTCGGACGGAGGGCTTTTTTCCGTCTTTGCCGCCGTAGGGTTTTCCGGGGACGGCTGCTCCTTCTGAATGGGCGCACCCAGAAGCTCATCCAAAATCCTATCATCCACATCCTTTTGGGGTGCGGCCTTTTCGGGAGCAGCAGGGGCGGATTCCTTTTCCTGACGGGTCTTTTCAATTTCGTGCTTGATGGAAGCGGTGTCCACGGTAGCCAGCTTGAACCGCTCCACGATGCGGTTGATCTTGGACGCATCCTCTGCCCGGACCATTACATCCACCATACCGTCAGCGGATTTCTCCTTACCCCGGAGGGCGCAGTAGACAACACCGTACCGCTTTGCCTCCTGGGCGAAACGCTTCAGATGCTCCTCGCTGATGGTGAACACCTTCAGCTCCTTGCCGCTTTTCAGCATGGCGCTGAGCCGCTGGTGTCCTTTGGTTTTGTTTCTGTCGGCGTTTTTCGCAATGGTGTAGAGCGCCGCTGCGATATTTTTTGCTGCAGAGCCGGAGAGTTTCAGGGCAACCTCCGTACCCTCCAAACTCATTCTAACGATTTGCTCTGCCGCATCGCCTGAATTGGTCATGTTCGTTCTGTTCCTTTCTTTGAGATTTCTGGATTTCCTGTATGCGTTCCGGCAGGATACCGGAACGGACGGCAATATCGCTACATAATTTCACCTCCCGGCGTAATTGACTCAGTTCCCTGGAAAGCGTGGCGATGGCGGTACTGACCTCTGCAGAAGCGGCTTCATCCGACTTCACAGCCACGGTGCGCTGTTTTCGGTAAAGCTGCTTGCGTTCATCGGATACAGCCGCGATTCTGCTTTCCAGTTCGCCCTGATATGAAGAAAGCTGCTCAGCGGTATCAATTCGATGCTCCGCCAGCAGCCTTGCTTCCTGTGTGATGGCATCCAGCTTGATAAGATCTTCCCGGAGAAGAAAGTGGAGCCGTCTTTTGTTTTGTTGCTTGCTCTTGGGGAACACCCCCAGCAGATAGCAGTAGTGGAAATACAATGCCCGGAAGCCGGTCACCTTTTTGCGTGACTGCCAGTTCCCGGACACACGATAGTGTTTGCGTTTGGGCGCAGGCTCTGGCAGGGGACGCACTGCTCTGGACTGTTCCAGAATCCGCCTGCGGATGCCCTCCAGCGTGTAAGACTCACCGAAGTTCCGGGCAAGGCGGACAAACCGCTCCTTCCCCGGTGGGCGGACGGAAATGTCCTTACCCACCTTAACCTCGTAACCTTTGCGGTGGAGGTTCTCAAAAAACTGCCGCTCTGTCATGGACTGGCGAACAACTTCATCAATGTCAGAACGGACAATGCCCCGCCATGTGGGGCGCTGCTCCTGCTCCGCCCGCCATTCTCCGTAGTGCTTGGATTTCCCCGGCTGGGGATTCTCAATGACGGACAGACCATATTCCCGGCACAGGGCATCCGATGTAGTTTGAAGGTCATGATAGTCTTTGGCAGAACGATAGTATTTGATGCCATCTACGAAAGAGACTGTGTTCAGGACAAAGTGGTTGTGCAGATGGTTCGCCTTATCCAGATGGGTGGCAACCACCACCTGATAACGGTCACCCCATAACCTCTGTGCAAGCTCCACACCGAGCTTGTGCGCTATCTCCGGGGTGGCTTCTCCGGGAGCAAAGGACTGATAGCCGTGGTAGGCTATGGTTCCATCCTCCTTCCCAAAGTGCTTTTTCACCGCCATCATTTCTTCCCGCGCTGTGCTGGGGTTGCAGTTGATCCCGGACACAAAGCACTTAAGGGCACCCAGTTCCTCATTAACTTGCTGCGTCTTGTGGCTGCTGACGGCATAAGCGATAACATCGTCTAGCCCCTGACACTCCCGCTCCGTCATATCCTCGTTTTCATAGAAAGCCGGGTTCGTAGTCTTTTCTGGGTTCTCTACATAGACCACAACCTTGCCCAGCCAGCCGTTGACCCTCCAGATGGAAGTGACAGCCATTGCCTACCACTTGATGGGGCGGGGAGATACAACAGCTTCCGTGATTTCCTTCACCGCTGCCTCATACTGAGAAACGGCGGCATCGTACCGCTGGACATCAATGACATTCAGGGTGTGCGCTTTCTGAGCAATCTGGTTCAGATTGTTACCAATACGGTAAAGCTGCTGCATCATGGCGTAGTAATCCGGGGGCGGTGCATCCTGCGGAACAACACCGTTAATAAGGTGGCGAAGGTACACTTCCTGGGACAGCCTGGAACGCTTCACAGCCTTCAAAAAGGCTTGGTGTTCCTTGTTATCCAGCCGTACCTGAACACGATTATTTCTCTTTCTGACTTCATTTTTGCTCATAGAAAAGTCCTTTCTTTCACTAAGGGTTACAGGGATTATCCCTGTCAAGCTGTCTTTGGGTGACCAAAGACGATGCTTGCTGGTATAATGCAGATTCGTTCTCCCTCTGGGTCGAACGGGGGACTGCCTGAAAATAAATGGTCAGCGCTCCTGCGCCTTACCCATCCGGTGGGTAACGGGAAGGTCCAACAGCATACACAAATAGTCATTGTAGTCCTTACCGTAGGGCGGCGGCTGGACGGATACCTCATACCGATCTGACAGCATGGAAACCAATGCTTTTGCCGCCCGTCCTCCGGTGGCATCGTTATCCAGGCGAAGGGTAATGAAGCGGATGTTGGGATGCTCTGACAGATACCGTTTCAGCGCCAGTGGCATGGAGCTTTCCTGCAACTCCTCCTTTGGCTTATAGACGCCTGCCAGCGAAACCAGATGCTCTCGATTCCAGTTGCCGCCGTTCATTTTCACGAGGGTGGCATAGGACAGAAGATCAATTGCGCTTTCAAAGAGGTGGACGGTATCGCTACCCGGTGACGGGATGCTGAAAGAGAACCGCTTGTCGCTCCCGCTGGCATCACCTACAAAGTCTGTCCCCAGGCCTCTGAGGTTGGCGTACCGGGGCTTGTTGTACTTGTCCAGCCCTACGAAAACGGCATTGTGGTGGGGAGTGCTTTCATACAGCCGCCCCGTCTGGATGCAGAAGTCAATGAGGTCAGAATCAATGCCACGGTTGCGAAGATATGCATGGACACGGCTGGTATTGGGATTGGCCTGGGGCAGCAACAGCACCTTGGGTT
>JBJDXP010000005.1:0-4698 GCA_051866735.1 Candidatus Limivicinus sp. | reverse complement strand
GTCAAGGTTCTTCAAATCGAGCTTTTTCTTGAATGCCATATCACTTGCCCTCCTGGATCTTCTTGATCTCAACACTTTCAACGAAGGCCTGGAACCGGGTACGGAGCTGGCCGGAGGCGGAATTGATGTATTCTTTTTCGATGGAGCAGACGGGGATGCCGAAGTCGCGCTTCATGACCACCGTGTCGATGACTCTCTCATAGCTCCAGTACTCACAGAACTTGTTGGAGGCGATGATCAGACCGTCGGCGTTATATTCCTTTACCAGTGCGGCCAAGCGGCGTTTCCGCTCGCGCATCTCGTCCTGGGGCATGAAGCGGGGGCAGTTGCTGGTGTCCAGATAGTGGCGGGCAATGGCGTCCAGCGGCTCCTGGCCTTCCTTGACCACGATGGGCTGGCGGCTCTCCACCGCGCCGTAGCAGTGGCGGTCGCAGACCACCAGGGCGCCGCAGCTCTCAATGAGTTTGGTGAAGTCCGGGTCGTCGTTTTCGGAACCGGCCAGAACAACCTTGCAGCGGAAGTTGGGCTTGGGATCGGGCTCGCGGGTCTTCATCTCTTCGGCCGTCTCTCTCAGCTTGTCGAGGATCAGGTACTTGGGGCAGACCAGGGTGGCCAGCTGGATCACCTGGAACTCATAGCCGGTGATGGTGGGGTTATCCAGCTTGCGGTAGTCGCCGATCTCGTTGATCAGGCGGCAGACCTCGTTGTGCTGCTCGATGGCCTGCATCAAGGCCTTGTCAGACACGTCGATGCCGAACTTCTCGTTCAGCTTGCCCAGAACGTGGTAACGGAGCTGCTCGCGGTAATGCTCGTAGTTGTTCTCCGTCCGCTTGAAGGGCACGTCGATAAATTCGCAGAAGAAGTTATCGTTCTTGATGATGTCCATCCTCTGCAAATGCTCCTGGAAACGGCAGGTGACAGTGCAGGTCTCCGTGGCCATCTGAGCGTCCAGGAAGTTGAAGCCGCCTTCCAGCGCGCGCTCAAACAGGCTGCGTCCATAGTGGCAGACACGGGCGGACATGTAGTAGGTCGCGATGTCCGGCGATGTGCAGCGCGGCGCTCTCAGTCTTACCGAGAAGCAGCCGGGCAGGTCGAGAAGTACTTCAGGCATGAAATAACAGGTGTAGCCAATGGCGTATTTCCCCTCGGCCTTGGCCTGCTGGACAAGTGCGTTGTTGGCTTCCTGAAGCAGATCCTCGAAGTAGATCAGGTGTTTGAGATCTTTCAAAAAAAACCCCCCTATATTGATTTTTTTGTTCCCTGATTATGGCAGATCTTCCTCGCCATCTTTCTGAGAATATTTTATCAAAGGGGGGTGGTAATGTCAATTCGATTTTAACCAGTTATTCCCAAATCATTAAAAAATCGTTAATAATTTGTTATACAATTTTCGCTTTTTTGTCTAAACATTGGGGTTTTTCATCATTTTTTGTATATTTTCGCCAGTTGTTGCGGCTCTGCCCCTTATCATCTCCGGGGTGCCGCCGCCCTTGCCGTTGATGGCGGAATTGATCTCCCGGCTGCGTGCCCGAAGGTCGATTTTTTTGCTGCCGATGATGTACAGGTAGCCGGTCTCATCGCTGCCGGAAAAGGCTCCGGCCATGCCGCCGCACTTCTCCACCAGCAGGTTTACCAGCTCCCGCAGGGCCACCTCGTCCAGAACGTTATCAAAGACGCAGATGTTCCCCTCCGTATAACTGAAGCTCTCCGCTTTCATCTGCGCCAGGGCCATGCTCAGCTCGGCCACCCGCTCTTTGAGCCTGGCCTGCTCTGCCAGCACCCGCTCCACAGCGGCGGCGGACTTGGCCCGTTTGGCGCTGAGGAGACCGGAGATAGCGGTGACGTTTTCCTGCATGAGCCGGCATTCCCTCAGCGCGTCCATGCCGCAGACCAACTCGATCCTCACGCCGCCCCGGTGCCGCTCGGCGGAGAGCAGCTTAATGAGGCCAATCTCCCCGGTGCGCTTCACATGGGGCGCACAGCAGGCGCAGCGGTCCACCCCGGGGATCTCCACAATGCGCACATCCCGGGTCAGCTCCAGCTTGCTGCGGTATTCCAGGGAAGAAAGGGCCTCCGGGTCCGGGAAAGTGGCCCTTACTGGCAGGTCGTCCCGCACGGCCTGGTTGGCCAGGGTCTCGATCTCGGTCAGCTGCTCCCAGCTCAGCTCGCCGCTGAAGTCGATGGTCATGCACTCCGCACCCATGTGAAAGCCCACGTTGTCAAAGCCGTAGAGCTTATGGGTGATTCCGGAGACGATATGCTCCCCGGAGTGGTTCTGCATCCGGCAGAGCCTCTGCTCCCAGTCCAGGGCGCAGGCATATTCCTGACCCGGCGTCATCGCCTGATCGGTATAATGGAGAATCTCGCCGTTTTGCTCCTGCACGTCCCGGACGGTGGCGGGGCCGATCAAGCCGGTGTCCGCCGGCTGCCCGCCGCCCTCGGGGAAAAAGGCGGTTTTGTCCAGAACAACGGCAAAGCCCTTTTTGGCCTTTTCACAGGAGAGGACCTGGGCGGAAAATTCATGGATGTGGCTGTCGGTATAATAAAGCTTTTCGGTCATCAGTATCGCTCCTTTTTTCGTGTTAAGCATACCACGCTTTGTCCCAAAGCGCAAGAAAACAAGGGCCGTCCCCTGTGGACGCCCCTTGTGATAAGCTGTTCGGTTCAGCGCTGCTGCTGTTCAAGGCCGCTGATGTTCATGTACTCGTCGTAGCTGCACATGCGGTCAATAATGCCGGTGTCGGTGATCTCAATGATGCGGTTGGCCACGGTCTGGGTCAGCTGGTGGTCGTGGCAGGAGAAGATGATGTTGTGCTTGAAGGCCTCCATGCCGTTATTCAGCGCGGCGATGCTCTCCAGATCCAGGTGGTTGGTGGGCTGGTCAAAGACCAGAAAGTTTGCGCCGGATAGCATCATTTTGCTCAGCATACAGCGCACCTTTTCCCCACCGGACAGGACCTTTACCGGCTTGTACACATCGTCCCCGGAGAAGAGCATACGCCCCAGGAAGGTGCGCAGGTAGCTCTCCCGCTTGTCCTCGGAAAACTGGCGCATCCAGTCGATCAGGTCCAGGTCGCAGTTGTCGAAATAGGGGTTCAGATCCTTGGGGAAATAGGCCGTGGTGATGGAAGCGCCCCATTTGACGCTGCCGGTATCCGGCTCCTCCTCGCCCATGAGGATCTTATAGAGCATGGTGACGGCAAGCTCGTTTTTGCCTACAATGGCGATCTTGTCCTCCCGGCCTACCGTGAAGTTCACCCGGTCCAGCAGCTTTACGCCGTCCACGGTCTTGCTGATATCGGTGACGAAAAGCCGGTCCTTGCCCGGTTCCCGGTCTGCCTTGAAGCCCACCCAGGGGTAGCGGCGGCTGGAGGCGGGCAGCTCCTCCACGGTGATCTTGTCCAGCAGCTTGCGGCGGGAAGTGGCCTGGCGGGACTTGGATTTGTTGGCGGAAAAGCGGGCGATAAAGGTCTGCAGCTCCTGGATCTTCTGCTCGGCCTTCTTGTTCTGGTCCCGGACCAGCTTCTGGATCAGCTGGCTGGATTCATACCAGAAATCGTAGTTGCCCACATACATTTTGATCTTGCCGTAGTCGATGTCCACAATGTGGGTGCAGACGTTGTTGAGGAAATAGCGGTCATGGCTGACCACAAGGACGGTGCCCTCGTAGTCCATCAGAAAATCCTCCAGCCAGACCACGCTGGCCAGGTCCAGGTTGTTGGTGGGCTCGTCCAGCAGTATCACGTCGGGGTGGCCGAACAGCGCCTGGGCCAGCAGCACCTTCACCTTGAGCCGGGGGTCGATCTCCGACATCAGGCTCTGGTGCAGACTCACGTCCACGCCAAGGCCCTGGAGAATGCGGCCCGCGTCAGACTCGGCCTCCCAGCCGCCCAGCTCCGCAAATTCCTCCTCCAGCTCCGCGGCCCGGATGCCGTCCTCGTCGGTGAAGTCCGGCTTGTCATAGATGGCGTCCTTCTCCTTGCCGCAGTCGTAGAGCCGCTGGTTGCCCATGATGACCGTGTCCATAACGGAAAAGGCGTCGTACATGTTCTGGTTCTGCTTCAAAACGGACATACGCCGTTTGGGGTCCAGCACCACACTGCCGGAAGTGGGCTCCAGCTCGCCGGAGAGGATCTTGATAAAGGTGGATTTCCCCGCGCCGTTGGCGCCGATGATGCCGTAGCAGTTGCCGGCGGTGAACTGCAGGTCCACCCGGCTGAACAGCACAGAGGAGCCGAACTGCATGGAAAGGTCGTTTACTGTAAGCATAGATGATCTCCCGAAAATGATTTGTTAAATGTAGGAATGGTCAATGCTGACCACCGCGTAGCGGTCAGGCCAGGTCTGGTGGATGTGCTGGCGGATGGAAGCGGCCAGCTCCTCGTCACTCTTCTTATAGTCAGCGGGAACTACCGCGTCAAAAATCAGGTTGGTATGTGTGGGGCCGGGGACCATACGGAAATCGTGGATGCTGATCACATCGTCCAGCTCCTTCAGCGTTTCCGCTACGGCGGCGCGCATTTGGCTGACCTCGGTATTGTCGGCCTCGATGGGGTCCATATGTATGGTGGCGATGCAGCCCAGCTGCTCTTTCAGCTCGGTCTCCGCCGTGTCGATGGCGTCGTGCAGGTCGAAGATGTTGCCGTCGCCGCGGACCTCGGCGTGGAGGGAGACCATCACCCGGCCGGGGCCGTAGTC
>JBJDXP010000004.1:0-4709 GCA_051866735.1 Candidatus Limivicinus sp. | reverse complement strand
TACGCCAAATCCCCGGTTTTAGCTTAGTTAAAACCGGGGTTCTTTGACAAGCTGAAAGGTCCGCATCACCAGGTGATGCGGACCTTAAAGCGAAGGATCCCGTAAACAGAAGGTTTTTCTTCTGCATACGGGATCCTTTGTCACTTTTTTATTTTCCTGTCATTCTGAGCCGCGAAGCGGCGAAGAATCCCGTGAACAGAACGACAAGCATAGCTATACGGGGTTCAGAATGACAGAGTGGTTTTTTGGCGGGCGCATCATGATGCGCCCCTACAACCATGTTTTGTGGTGCGATCGTAGGGGCGGGGCTTGCCCCCGCCCGGGAAAGCTACCTCATCCGGCCCTCCGGGCCACAGGGGGAGGCTGTGGGCATCATGACGGGTTCTTTTACCCCTCAATATCCGTCAGGGGCAGCTGACACACGCCATTGGCGCAGAGGTAGAAGGCGGCTTTGCCGTCTTTGGGGGCGTAGTCCGCGGTGAAGGGGGCGGCCTGGGCAAGCGCACCGGCGTTGGACGGCGTTTTCAGCAGCACGCTCAGCTCCGGGGCGTATTTTCCGGTGACGGTTTTCAGCATCTCCGGCACTTCCTCACCGGGGGCGGCGCAGATCAGCTCCCGGGTGGGGTACACATCGTCCATCAGCGCGCACAGGGCGAAGGCGCAGCCCGCCGGGTAGCGGTTGAGATTTGCGCAGATAAAGCTCAGCTGCTTTTCCCGCGCTTCCCGCCATTTGACTTCCGCTGTCAGCCGCCACAGGGCGCTGAACAGCACCGCCGCCGTGCTGTTGCCGGAGGGCATGGCCCCGTCGAAGATCTCCTTGGGGCGGACGATCAGCGCCTCCGCGTCTTCGGCGGTGCGGAAGAAGCCGCCGCCCTTTTCATCGGCAAAGCGGTCGAGGATCTGCTCCGCCAGCGCCTTGGCCAGGACGATGTGGGCCGGATCAAAGTCCGCCCGGTACAGCTCTAAAAGGCCCAGAGCATAAAAGGCGTAATCGTCCAGCTGGGCGGGGAGCCTTGCCTCCCCCCGGCAGTATACCGCCTTCAGCTGTGCCCCGCGGCCCAGCTCTTTTTCCATAAACGCCGCCAGGGCTTTTGCCGCGCGCAGGTATTTCTCCTCGCCGAAGGCCCAGGCCGCCCGGGACAGGGCCATGAGCATCAGGCCGTTCCAGCCGGTGAGCACCTTGTCGTCCAGGCCCAGGGCCATCCGCTCCCGGCGGTAATTCAGCAGCTTTTCCCGGAATTCCCCGTAGCCCTCGGGCAGCAGGTTCCAGCGGGTGTTCAGCAGCAGGTTGGGAATGCTTTTTCCCTGGAAATTGCCCTCCTCGGTGATGTCGTAGCACTCACAGAAGTGCCGTCCGGCGTCTTCACCCAGCACGGACTTGACCTGTGCGGGGGTGAAGAGATAGTATGCGCCCTCGCCCCCCTCACTGTCCGCGTCCTGGCCGCTGAAAAAGCCGCCCTTTTCGTGGCGAAGCTCCCGGATGCAGTAGTCCAGGGTGCTCTCCGCCACAGTGCGGTACAGGGCCATGTGCCCGTCCTGCCAGGCCTCGGTATAGGCCAGGGCCAGCAAGGCGTTATCGTACAGGGTCTTTTCAAAATGGGGGGCCAGCCACTCCCGGTCAGTGGAATAGCGGGCAAAGCCGCCGCCGAAGTGGTCATAAATGCCGCCCTTATACATCTGCCGCAGGGTGTTTTCCACCTGAAGTCTTGCACTTTTCTCCCCGCTGAGAGCGGCGTAGCGCAGAAGGAAGATCAGGTTGTGGGCGGAGGGAAATTTGGGCGCGGAGCCGAAGCCGCCGTACTCCGCGTCGTAGGAGTCCGCCAGCTGCTTTGCCGCCCGCCGGATATCCTCCTCGCCGGGGAAGCTGGTTTTTCCACCGCTTGGGCGGTTGAGATAGGCGGTGATGTCGTTTCCGGTGCGGATAAGCTCCTCCCGGCCGTTTTTCCAGCGGGAGGCCACGGCGTACAGCAGGGGCAGCAGTCCCGCCTGCCGGCCCGCATTGTTTTTCGGCAGATAGGTGGCGGCGAAAAAGGGCTTTTGCTCCGGCGTCATGATAATGGTGAGAGGCCAGCCGCCGCTGCCGGTCATGGCGGTGCAGACCTGCATGTAAACCGCGTCCACGTCCGGCCGCTCCTCCCGGTCCACCTTCACCGGGATGAAGCTCCGGTTCAGAATCTCCGCCACCTGCCCATCCTCAAAGGACTCGTGGGCCATCACATGGCACCAGTGACAGGTGGAATAGCCTATGCTGAGAAAAACGGGCTTGTCCTCCCGCTTCGCCCGCTGAAAAGCCTCCTCACACCAGGGGTACCAGTCCACCGGGTTCTCCCCGTGCTGGCGCAGATAGGGGGAGCTTTCTTTTGCCAATCTGTTGCTCATGCTACAGCCTCCAACTTGCATTTCTGCTATTTTCTGCATATAATGTATCATTATACACCTTAGAAAAAGAAAGGGCAATCTCTGATGGAACCTGTATGCTGCTTTGACGCGAGAGAATATACTGGCGTGCCGGACACGCGCCCCTGTCCCCGGGCGCTGGACGTGCCGCAGGTTATCAAGGAACTGGACGCGCTCTATGAACAGGGCCGGGAGAGCGAGGCGGAGCGCTTTCTGGAAGAAAAGCGGGAAAAAGCCGCCCTGGCCGGGGATTGGCGGGGTGAGCTGAGTATGCTCAGCGAGCTGATGGGCCAGTACCGCCGCAGCAAAAATGAGGAAAAGGGCCTCATGGCCGTGGAGGAGGGGCTTCGGCTCATCCGGGAACACAACATGGGCCAGACCCTGTCCGGCGCCACCGTTATGCTCAACGCCGCCACAACCATGAAGTGCTTCGGCCAGGCGGAGGCGTCCATCCCGATGTTCTCCCATGTCTGCCGGGTATATGCCCAGAACCTGGACCCCATGGACTACCGCTTTGCCGGGCTTTACAACAACATGGCCCTGTCCTGCGCTGACGCGGGGCATTATGAGGAGGCGGAGCGCTATTACAAGCTGGCTATGGAGATCATGGCGCGGCTGCCCGCCGGGGAAAACGAGATCGCCGTGACCCTCTGCAACATGGCGGAGCTGTATGACCGGCAGGACCATGAGGACCGGCGGATCGGCCAGTGCATGGAGCGGGCCTGGGAAGTTCTGAACACGCCGGGGCTGCCCCGGGACGGCTATCACGCCTTCAGCATTTCCAAGTGCGCCCCCAGCTTTGACTATTTCGGCTATTTCCTCTGGGCAAAGGAGCTGAAGGAAAGGGCGGAGAAGATCTATGCGGGGACTTGACGAGGCCAGAGCCTTTTACGCCGAGCAGGGGGCGGAGATGATCCGCAGCCGCTTTCCCGCCGATGAGGGCCGCATCGCCGTGGGCCTTGCGGGCCACGGCTCGGAGTGCTTCGGCTTTGACGATGAGCTCTCCCGGGACCACGATTTTCAGCGGGGCTTCTGCCTCTGGATCGACGATGAGACGGATATTGAAATCGGCGTTTCCCTCTCCCGGGCCTACCGGGAGCTGACAGGCGGAAAGGCCGGGGAGCGCAGCGCCCTGGGGGAGAAGTCCCTGGGCGTACGGCGCATCAGCGATTTTTACCGCCGCTATACCGGCTCTCCCGGCGCGCCGGCGTGCTGGCAGCAGTGGATGAGCCTGCCCTCCTGGGCCCTGGCGGAGGCCACCAACGGCCAGGTCTGGCGGGACGATCAGGGAAAATTTTCCGCAATCAGGGAGACCCTTCTCCATGGGATGCCCGAGGACGTGCGGAAAAAGAAGCTGGCCGCCGGCTGCGCGCTGATGGCCCAGTCCGGGCAGTATAACTACCGCCGCTGCCTGGGCCACGGGGAAGAGGGGGCGGCAATGCTGGCAATAAGCGAGTTTGTGAACGCCGCCTGCGCCGTGATCTATCTTCTCAACCGCGCCCACATGCCCTACTATAAATGGCAGCTGCGGGGCATGGCGGCCCTGCCCCTGCTGGGAGAGATGAAGGACGCCCTGGAATTTCTGCTGACCGGCCCCAACGACAAGGAGGGGAGCGGACTGAAAAGCGCCGTCATCGAGGATATCTGCGCCGCCGTCATCGGTCAGCTGCAGAAGCAGGGGCTGAGCTGCGGAAACTGGGACTATCTGGAGCCTCACGCGCTCCATATTATGGAACACATCGAAAACCCGGAGATCCGGGCCATGCACGTAATGGAGGGATAAGGATGGAAATTCAATGGCTGGGACACGCATGCTTTTCCATAAAACACAAGGGGTATACCGTGGTGATCGACCCCTATAACTACAAATACACCTATGGCTACCCCAGGCTGAACCTGCGGGCGGACAAGGTACTGGTGAGCCATGAGCACTACGGGCACAACTGCCGGGAGGCGGTGACCCTGTCCGGCAAGCCGGAGAGCCAGTGCCCCTTTGCCATCAGCTCCTTTTCCGTGGACCACGACACGGTAAGCGGCAGGATGCGGGGCACAAGCCTTGTCCACATTCTGGAGGCGGACGGGCTGAAGCTGGTGCATACGGGCGACATCGGCACGAAACCCACCGGGGAACAGGCCGGACGCATGTTCGGCGCAGATGTGATGATGGTATGCGCCGGCAGCTGCACCGCGCTTCCGGCCCAGGAGGTCTGGCGTCTGTCGGAGGAACTGATGCCCAAGGTCATCATCCCCATGCACTACCGCTTTAAAAACTACGGCACCCGCCGCCTGGAGCATATCGAGGCGCTGACGGA
>JBJDXP010000003.1:0-4710 GCA_051866735.1 Candidatus Limivicinus sp. | reverse complement strand
AAGGGCATCAAGCCCCTGGGCCCCTCTGTTAACACCAACGCCAATGGCCATGTCTGCAGAGAGATCACCATTGACGAGATCCATAAGGTGGTCAAGCAGTACGGCCAGGCCGCCCGCCGCGCTGAGGAAGCCGGCTGCGGCGGTATCGCCCTGCACACTGCCCACGCTTACATGCTGCCCGGCGCCTTCCTGTCCCCCCTGCGCAACAAGCGCATGGACGAGTACGGCGGCTGCATCGACAACCGCGCCCGCTTCATCCTCGAGGTCATCGAGGAGGTCCGCAGAAACGTCAGCCGCGATTTCCCCATCGTTCTGCGTGTTTCCGGCGACGAGCGCATTGCCGGCGGCAACTCTCTGGAAGAGATGCTGTACCTGGCGCCCAAGTTTGAGGCAGCCGGCGTGGATATGCTGGAGGTTTCCGGCGGCGTTCAGTACGAGGGTCTCCAGAACATCCTGCCCGCCCACAGCCAGAAGATCGGCAAGAATGTCTACGAAGCCTCCGAGATCAAGAAGGTTGTCAACATTCCTGTTTTCGTGGTGGGTAAGATTAACGACATCCGTTACGCTGCCGACATCGTGGAGCGCGGTCTGGTTGACGGCGTGACTCTGGGCCGTCCCCTGCTGGCCGATCCCGACCTGCCCAAGAAGGCCTACGAGAACCGCTTTGACGACATCACTCCCTGCGGTTCCTGCGCCGGCCGCTGCATCACCCCCGAGAACCCCATGCACCCTGTCTGCAAGTGCCACATCAACCCCCTGGTTGGCTGCGAGTATGACTTCCCCTTCAATCCCACCGACAAGCCCAAGAAGCTGCTGGTCATCGGCGCCGGCCCCGGCGGTATGTACACCGCTGTCACCGCTGCCGAGCGCGGCCACGATGTGACCGTTTGGGAAAAGAGCAACCGCATCGGCGGTCAGCTGAACCTGGCTGTTGTCTCTCCCGGCAAGCAGGAGATGACCAAGTGGCTCGTCCACCTGAACTACCGCGCCAAGAAGGCCGGCGTCAAGTTCGAGTTCAAGAAGGAAGCCACCGTTGACCTGGTCAAGGAGTTTGCTCCCGATGCTGTTGTTGTCGCCACCGGCGCAAAGCCCTTCATTCCCACCTTTATCAAGGGCGTCGATCCTGCCAAGGCCATCACCACCCACGACATTCTCAGCCGCAAGGTCACCATTCCCAACGGCCGTGTCTGCATCCTGGGCGGCGGCGAGGTCGCCTGCGAGACCGCCGAGATGATCTTCAACGATGCCCGTCCCCACTCCATCTACACCCCCAACTTCAGAAACGGCGATGTGGACATCACCCTGGTTGAGATGATGCCTCAGATGATGACCGGTGTCTGCCAGCCCAACCGCAGCGTTGCCATGGAAGCACTGCGTCACCACGGTGCAAAGATGTTCGTCAACTCCAAGGTTATGGAGATCAACGAGTACACCATCCAGATGAACGCCGGCGGCAAGGTCAACGACGTTGTCAAGCACGACGTCAAGATCCAGCATCTTGAGGACGGCAGCGAAGAGTGGCTCAAGTGCTTCGACTACGTCATTCTGGGTCTGGGCTCCAGAAAGTACGATCCTCTGTCCGAGGAACTGAAGACCTTCGTGCCCGAGGTGTATGTGATCGGCGACGCCGTTAAGCCCGGCCAGTCCAGCGATGCTATGCATCAGGGCTTCCACGTGGCTTACGACCTGTAATCCCATCCTGTCATTTTCTCCCGGGCGAAAATTCGCCCGGGAGTTTTCTTTTCCGTCCCCCGGTCGAATAACCGTGAGCTATGCGGCAGATAGTATAAGAAAATCG
This sequence comes from Candidatus Limivicinus sp., assembly GCA_051866735.1. GTDB lineage: Bacteria > Bacillota > Clostridia > Oscillospirales > Oscillospiraceae > Limivicinus. The sequence continues at coordinate 2,912 of JBJDXP010000003.1, read as the reverse complement.
CGGGATGGGAATCCATGGGAAAAACTTGCTTTTTTTCGCAAGTGCTGGTAATCTATAGTTAAAAAAACAAAAGCGTTTTTCATCCGTATAAAGCGAGGTGTGGGGTTTTCATGAAAAAAAAGAGCAGGCCCTTGTGCGAAAAGCCCAGAAGCGGCGTTTTCTGCGGTCCGGACAAGTACCTGGCGCTGCAGGAATACACCATCACCGAGGAGATGTACCCGGTAATGGAGCTGGACAGCTATTTTGTCTTTGTCCGCAGCGGCAAAGGGATTTTTATCATCAACGGCGAGGAGTTTCATGTGGAGACCGGCTGCATGGCCTGGATCCAGGCCACCCAGGTGCTCACCATCTGCCCGGACTTCGGCGATCCGCTGTGCATCTGGGTATGCGCCTACGATTACCAGCTCCTCAGCTACTATCTCTTCCGCCAGATCAGCGCCACCAACGAGTCGGAGATCGTTAACGGCATCCCGGTCATCGGCCCGGAGGGGCAGGAGCTGCGGGATATCGAGCGGCTTTTCTGCCAGTTCCGGGAGCTCTGCAAAAAAGGCAGCCGGGGCTCTGCGGTGATCCGAAGCTCCTATCTGCGGAAAATTGAGATCCTGTACAACCGGGTAGCGGGCAGGATGCGGGACCAGTACAAGACCAGCGACATGCCCCTTGGCCGCCGGGCCAGCCTGTATATCGCCGCCCACAGCGCGGAAAATCTGAATTCCGAAAAGGTGGCCAAGGCTGTAGGCGCCAGTGAGTCGGCCATGAACCACGCCCTGCTGGTGGTGACGGGGATGAACTTCAACCAGTATCTCAGCCGTCTGCGGCTGGTGCTGGCCACCACCTATTTTCTCTATGACAGCCTCCCCTTTGACTATATCGCCTCCATCTCCGGCTTCAACATGGACATCACCTTTTTCCGCCGCTTCAAGAGCCTGACCGGCATGACGCCCCAGAGCTACCGGGAGCAGATGCTCTGCGACGGCAAGGACGGCAGCATCTACCGGGGCATGATCATGAGCGAGACGCTGATCTCTGCCATCAGCTATCTCTACGAAAATCTGACCGAATATATTGATGTGGAGACGCTGGCCAAAGCCCTTTATACTTCCGGCAGCATCCTGCGCAGCCAGTTTAAGTCCCGCCTGAACACCAGCTACAAGCAGGTGCTGTCCCAGTTTAGGGTACGCTACGCGGAGGCCCTGCTGACCACCACGGACCTGCCCACAGTGGATATCGCCATCGAGTCCGGCTTCGGCTCGGACAGGACCATGGGCAGAGTGTTTTACAGCATCAACGGTATGACTCCATGCGAGTTCAGGAAGCTGCGCACCGGCAGGAGAAGCAGAAATGGTAAGTAAGAACGTATTTGAAAAGGAACAGGGCATACCGGAAAAGGTCCCTGCCAAGCCGATTTTTTTCGGTTCCCATGACTATTTTGTGGAAAACGTGCTGCCGGACAACATCCAGGCCCGGCTGCGCCGGATCAGCGCCCCCACCCCCTATGTGAACAACAGGGACGAGGTGTTTCTCCTGGTGCGCTCCGGCACCGGCACCATGACAGTAAACGGGCTGGAGTACCGGCTCAAGCCCAACACCCTCATCAACCTGGGCCCCTTCCACCGCTACCGCTTCATCCCCGACAAGGGCACGGCCCTGGAGATCGCCGACAGCCGCATGAACAGCGGCACCTATGTCTACATGATCGCCAACCCCTACCTGAAGCGTAAGCAGTTTTTCGTCACCTCCGAGCCGCCGGTAGTGCATCTGACCGGCCTGCTGGCCGAGGTGGCCAATGACGCCATGAGCGGTCTGCTGGCCGAAATGGAAAACAAGTCTGAGGACAGGATGCAGCTGTGTTTCTGCTACATGATGGACCTGTTCGGCATCATCACCGACAAAATGCCCAAGAGCTATTTCAGCAAAACCGACCCTGGAAACGACTGACATAAAATACCCCATATTCCCTGTTTGACCAGACGCACGGGCCTTTTCCGCCCTTTTTTCGGGGCCCATTCCCCGGCATCGGCGCGGCAAGGTCGGAATATGGGGTTTTATCGTATTTTTGCTGGTAAAAGTTTATTTTTTGGCGCATGTATATGCGAAAGAAAAGGATATTTTGGCGGTCTATGGCCCTGGAAAACTGTTAAAATATTGTCGCACGAATAAAATATCTGGTGGCGTGTAACGGGGTTTGGGAAGGCCCCTAAGTCAGTCAACATTAATTTTATTTGAGAAGAAAGGAAGTACTTCAACATGTTTGAAAACGAATTCAAAGGCAAAGTAGTAGTCATCAGCGGCGGCAGCCGTGGTATCGGCTTTGCAGCCGTCAAGGGCTTTCTGGCCAACGGCGCAAAGGTCTGCTTCCTCAGCCACTATGAGGAGACCGGCGCAAAGGCTCTGGCCGCGCTGAAGGAGATCAACCCCGACTACGAAGTCATGACCAAGGCCATCGACCTGTGCGATTACAAGGCAGCTCAGGATCTGTACAAGGAAGTCGTTGCCAAGTGGGGCCGCATCGACGTGCTCATCAACAACGCTGGTACCGACTGCCCCACCTGGCTCACCAAGCTGAAACAGTCCGAGTGGGACGCCGTCTGCAACCTGAACCAGAAGGCTGTCTTCAACATGAGCAAGTACGCCATTGATTACCTGAAGAAGACCAAGGGCTGCATCATCAACACCGCCTCCGTCGCCGGCGTTTACGGCTCCCCCACCGGTCTGCCCTACCCCGCCTCCAAGGCCGCTGTTATCGCCATGACCAAGTCCATGGCTTACTCCTTCGCTCCCAACGGCGTTCGCGTCAACTGCATCGCTCCGGGCGTTGTTGAGACCGACATGACCGCCGGCATGCCCGACTTCGCCAAGAAGTCCGTCGGCGACACCATCCCCATGAAGCGCTTCGGCCAGCCCGAGGATAT
>JBJDXP010000002.1:0-83447 GCA_051866735.1 Candidatus Limivicinus sp. | reverse complement strand
CAGTTTTCAAAGGTCACGTCGGTCTTTTCCGGGTCCTGGCCGATATCCGCAAAGTGCTGCCTGACGGCGGCGGTGATATCCACCTGGCGGAAGCTGACGCCCAGTTCCTCGCAGAGCGCCTGGGCGTTGCTGCGGGTCCGCTCCGTGGTGCCGAAGCAGGGCATGGTGACGGCGAGGATATCCGTCCTTGGCCGCTTTAACATATCCATGGCCCGGACCATCACCAGCAGCGCCAGGGTGCTGTCCAGCCCGCCGGAGATGCCGATGACCGCCTTGAGGCAGTGAATGTGCTCCAGGCGCTTTTTTAAGCCGTGGGACTGGATGCTGAGGATGGCCTCCGCCCGCTCGGACAGAGTCTCGCTGTCAGCGGGGACAAAGGGGTGTCTGGGAATCAGTCTGGTGAGCTCCACATCGTGCAGCGGATGGGAGAAAGGAACGCGGCGGCAGCTTTTTCCGCTTCTGCCGGAAAAGCTGGTGTTGCGGTGGCGCTCATTTCTCAGCCGGAACAGGTCCGCTTCGGTGGAGATAAAATCGGTCTCCGCTGCAAAGGGCTTTTTCTCCGCCAGCTTCATGCCGTTTTCAAAAATGAGGCTGTGCCCGGAAAACACCATGTCCTGGGTGGACTCACCGCTGCCTGCGTTGGCGTAAGCATAGGCGCAGATGAGCCGGGAGGAAGCGGAGGAGACAAGCAGGCGGCGGTAGTCGTCCTTGCCGATCAGCTCGTTGGAGGCGGACAGGTTGGCAATGACGGTGGCCCCGGAGAGGCAGAGGTCGGTAGCCGGGGTCACGGGCGCCCACAGGTCCTCGCAGATCTCAATACCGATAACCAGCTCTTCCATCTCCTTACAGCAAAAAAGCAGGTCTGTGCCGAAGGGGACGCTCTCTCCGCAGAGGCTGATCTCATTGGGGCCGGAATACTCGTTGCCGGAGCTGAACTGCCGCTTTTCGTAAAATTCGCCGTAGTTGGGAAGGATGCTCTTGGGGACAAGGCCCAGGATTGCTCCATCCTGTACCACGGCGGCACAGTTATAGAGCTTGCCCCCAAGCCGCAGGGGCAGGCCCAGGGCAGTCACACAGTGCTTGCCCCGGCTGTATTCCCGAAAGGCGTCCAGTGCCTTGCGGGCGGCGGAGAGCAGCAGATCGGAATAGAACAGATCGCCGCAGGTATAAGCGGTCAGATGCAGCTCCGGCAGCACCAGCAGCGCACTGCCCATGGCCTCGGCCCGGTCAAGGGCGGCCTTTGCCGTTGTGAGATTAAATTCCACATCGCCAACCGTCACCTGGGGACAGGCGGCGGCCAGCTTGACAAAACCAAGCTCCATAAACGCACCTCCAAGGGATATTCTTTACTTAATGGACCAGATTTTAAACCTGCCCATGGGCGCTGTCAACGAATTTTTTGCGATTTAATGCGGAAAAATGGAAAAACCCTCTTGACAAGTGGGGAAGATGGAATTATAATCACCACAACCTTTGAAAGGAGCGAACCGATATGCGTAAGTCCTTTGGTCTTAACAGCATGATGATGGGGATGATGTGCATGTTCCGCATGTGCATGATGTGCCGCGCGCAAAATTCCGGTTCGCCATGTTTCATATCCGCCTGAATTTCAGTTTAGCCTGAATCATTACAGCCGGGAAGCATGCGAGCTTCCCGGCTTTTCATTTTGGAGTTGATTGAATGATCGAACTAAAGCACTTGTCCAAAACCTACCGCACCCAGGAAAAGGAGATCGTGGCCCTGGAGGACATCAACCTGACCATAAACGACGGGGAAATCTTCGGCATCATCGGTCTGTCCGGCGCGGGGAAAAGCACCCTTGTCCGGTGTATCAACCTGCTTGAGGAGCCAACGGACGGCCAGGTCATCATCGACGGGAAAAGCGTGACTGAGCTTTCCCGCAAGGAACTTTTGAAGCTGCGGCAGTCCATCGGCATGATCTTTCAGGGCTTTAACCTGCTGGCCCAGAGAAGCGTGCTGAACAACGTCTGCTACCCCCTGGAGATCGCCGGGGTAGGCCGGAAAGAGGCCAAAGCGCGGGCTATGGAGCTGCTGCACATGGTGGGCCTTGCCGACAGGGCCAACTCCTATCCGTCCCAGCTCTCCGGCGGCCAGAAGCAGCGCGTGGCCATCGCCAGAGCGCTGGCGACAAGCCCCAAGTATCTGCTCTGCGACGAGGCCACCAGCGCCCTTGACCCCAATACCACCCGCTCCATTCTGGAGCTGCTGCGGGAGATCAACAACAGCCTGGGCGTCACCATCGTGGTCATCACCCACGAGATGAAGGTCATCGACCAGATCTGCGACAGGGTGGCGGTCATCGACCACAGCCGGATCGCTGAAGAAGGGAAGGTGAGCGAGGTGTTCACTAACCCCCGCTCCCAGATCGCCCGGGATCTGATCATCCCCAGGGAACGGACCGTGCTGGACACCACCGGCGGCCGCCGGCTCCGGCTGACCTTTGAGGGAGACTATTCCAACGCTCCGGTGATCTCGGAGATGGTGCTGGAGTGCCAGGCCCCGGTGAACATCCTCTTTGCGGACACCAAGGAGTTTGAAGGTGTTATCCACGGGCAGATGATCATTGAGCTGCCCAAGGACCAGCATCAGGCGGATAAAATCATCGTCTGGCTGAGAAACAGCCAGGTAAAATGGCGGGAGGAGGATTAATCCATGCTCTCAGAAATGTTTTATAAGCTGTGGGACAACGGCCTTATCCAGCTGGGTATATGGGAGACCATCTATATGACCCTGATCTCCTCGGCCATCGCCTATGTGATCGGCCTGCCCCTGGGCGTCATTCTTAATGTGACGGACGACGGCGGTATCCACCCGGTAAAATGGCTGAACCGGATCCTGGGCTTCATCGTCAACTTCTTCAGAAGCATCCCCTTTATCATCCTGATGGTGGCCATGCTCCCTGTGGCCCGGCTGATCGTGGGGACGGCCCTGGGAAACAAAGCTGTTATTGTGATGCTCATCATTGCCGCTGCTCCCTATGTGGGGCGCATGGTGGAGTCCTCTTTGAAAGAGGTGGACGCGGGCGTCATTGAGGCCGCCCAGTCCATGGGCTCCAACAATTTTCAAATCGTATTCAAGGTGCTTCTGCCGGAGGCGAAGCCCTCGCTGATCACCGGCGCGGTGATCTCCATGGTGACGATCCTCAGCTACTCCGCCATGGCGGCCACCATCGGCGGCACAGGCCTTGGTCAAATCGCCATTATCTACGGCCATCAGCGCAACAACGACGATATCACCTGGATCTGCGTGCTGCTCATGGTGGTGATCGTTCAGGTGATCCAGGAAGTGGGCACCAGAATCGCCCATAAGACCGATAAGAGGATAAGACAATGAACGAATTATTATATTTTCTGACCCATGCCAACTGGCACCGTGTTCGAATGTGGCGCGGCGTCAATGAAAAGTAAGATCACAACATCACATTCAAAAAATGATAAGGAGAACATAAAAATGAAAAAGACATTTGCACTCATTCTCGCTCTTGCACTGGTAGTTTTCACTCTCGCCGCCTGCGGCAGCAGCAGCGCCCCCGCAGCATCCGAAGCCCCCGCTGCCTCCGAGGCCCCCGCAGAATCCGAAGCCCCCGCCGCCGCTGAACTTGAGCCTATCGTTGTGGGCGCAAGCGCAACCCCCCACGCAGAGATCCTGGAGCAGGTCAAGGACGCCCTGGCTGCCGAAGGCTATGACCTTCAGATCGTGATCTATGACGACTATGTTCTGCCCAACACCGCTCTGGACGACGGCACTCTGGACGCAAATTACTTCCAGCACACCCCCTACCTGAACAGCTTCAACGCTTCCAACGGCACCAATCTTTCCGTGGCAGCCCTGATCCACTACGAGCCCTTCGGCATCTACGGCAACGGCATTTCCGATCTGGCTGACCTGGCCGACGGCGCTACCATCATCATCCCCGCTGACGACAGCAACGAGACCCGCGCTCTGCTCCTGCTCCAGCAGGAGGGCCTGATCACCCTGCCTGAGGATGCCAGCGCAGAAGCCGGCGTCACCACCCTTGACATCGTCGACAACGGCGGCTACAACATTCAGGCTGTCCAGGCCGACACCGTTCCCGCCCAGCTCAGTAACAGCAACGAGGGCACCATCGCTGTAATTAACGGCAACTACGCGCTCCAGGCCGGTCTCCACGCCTCCGACGCTCTGGCCCTGGAGGACGCCTCCGGCGACGCCGCCCAGACCTACGCCAACATCATCGCCTGCCGCACCGGCGAGGAGAACAGCGAGAAGATCCAGGCTCTGGTCAAGGCCCTGCAGACCGATGAAGTCAAGAACTTTATTGCCGACACCTACAACGGCGCTGTCGTGGCCATCTTCTAAATTAGATGGAAATGAAAAAAGATCCGCGGGATGTTCTCCCGTGGATCTTTTTTCATGCTTTGAGACTGCGCATCCAGCGCTTTCTTTTGAACACCGCAAGGGAAAGGCCGAAACGGACGCACTCTTCCAAAGACAGAATGAAATACACCCAGGGGATTGAGAGCCTGAAGAGAAAGGCGGAGAGCAGCCCCAGGGGGATGCCGAAGAGCCATGTGCCGATCAGGTCGATGGCCATCACAAAATCCGTCCTTCCGCCGCTGCGGATCACGCCGCCGCCCAGGATCATGTTTCCTACCTTGAAGGGCGCGACCAGGGCATAGGCCAGCAAAATCTGCGTGGTGAGATGCCGGACGGTTTCGTCTACCCGGTAGATCTTCACATAGAAGGGGCTTGCCAGTACGATCAGCACGGAGAGAAAAACCGAGCCGGCAAAGCCGTAGAGCAGAAGCTTTTTTCCCGCCTTGTATGCGCTGTCGTACTCACCGTTTCCCAACAGCTTGCCGATAAGGATGCCCGCGGCCTGAGAAAGACCGCAGAGCGCGCCGATCATCAGGCCCTGCACAGGGTTGATGAGGGTCATGGCCGCCATGGCGTCGGTGCCGATATGCCCATAGATCACGGCGTACACATTTTCGCCCAGGCTCCACATAAACTCGCAGACCAGCAGCGGCAGCAGCATGGCGGCGTACTGCTTCCAGTTGAAGCCGGAAAAACCGGCCTTTTCTTTCAGCGCCGGGGCGTAAAGCTTCCGCTGTTTAAACATCAAAAGGAGCATAACCGCGAAGTTTACAGCCTGGGAGACTACCGTAGCCAAGGCCGCGCCCTCGGCCCCCAAGGCGGGGAGGCCAAGTTTGCCGAAGATGAGGAGATAATTCAAGGCCGTGTTGGTCACCGCCGCCCCGATGCTGGCATACAGGGGCAGGGCGGCTTTCTCCATACAGCGAAACAGGGTGGAGAGCATGGTCGCCCCGGCCAGGGGGAGGAAGGTGGCCGAGATGATGGAGAGATAAGCGGCGGCAGAGAGGACAGTTTCCTGATCCTTGGAATACAGGCCCATGATCTGAACGGGAAACAGGGCGCAGAGCAGCGTAAAGACGCAGGCCAGCGCGGCCATGAACAGGAGATTCACCGTAAAGCTGCGCTTGACCTCGCGCCGGTTTTCCTGCCCCATGTACTGGGAGATCATGATCCCCGCCACCGTGCCCAGAGCGGAGACGATCACGGAGTACACGGAGGAAAATTTCCCCGCCAGGCCCACGCCGGCAATACTCACGCTGCCCAGCTGGCCGATCATGATCTGGTCCACGATGCTGAAGGAAGCCTGAAGCATGGACTGGAGCGCCACAGGGATCGCCAGGGCGCACACGGTTTGGAAAAAGCTTTTCTTTTCTGCTGTTTCTGTCATATTGGGCCTCCGATACATCGAACTGCCCTTATTGTATGTGCCCGGCAGGGAAATTTCAAAGGTTAAACGCGTAACCCACAACAAAAAAATCAACGCGGGATTTGTGCATATTTGCTTATCCCGCGTGTATTATTCAGTTTTGGCCTTTCCGGTGCTGGCGCGCTCGATCAGCGCCACCGGCAAAATGATCTCTGTGGGGACTTCTTTTCCCTCTTTCAGCTCCCGCAGCTTTTGGATGGCGGTTTGGGCTTTCAGCGAGAGATTCTGACTGACGGTGGTCAGGGCAGGGGAGATAAGGGTGGAAATGGGCGCGTCATCAAAACCGGCCACGGAGATCTCCCCGGGGACAGAGACATGGTTATCCCGGAGAAATTGGATCAGCTCCGCCGCGTAATAATCGGAGACGGCAAAAACGGCGGAATAGCTTCTGAGCTCCGGAAGCTTTTCCCTGTAAAAAGCCAGACGCTGCTCCTTCCGGTTAGGGATGAGCATAAAGGCGGAGCCAGTCTCACCAAAACCGGCCCGAAAGCCCTCAAAGCGCTCCTTGTCCATACATTCGCAGTTATCGGCGATGCACAAGGCCCGCCGGTGGCCCAGACCTTGAAAACAGGCCCCCACCTGATAGCCGCCGCCGTAGTTATCAATGCTGATATTGCAGATGCGTTTTGTGTCCTGACAGTAGCCGTCGTACACCACAAAGGGGATCCGCATCCGGTCTCTCAGGGTGGCATAGTCCTGGTCGCAAAAGCCCATGATGACCAGGCCGTCCATGTTCCACATGGAGGAGAACTTGATGATCTCTTCCACATCCCGCGTCTTTTTGATCATCATAAACTGCCCGCTCTTTTCAATTTCGGCGGAGAGGTAGTTGAGAGAGGAGGCAATATAGCTGTCTTCCAGGGCGCGGCCTTCGTATTTCTCGTGGTCGTTGATCATAATGCCGATAATGCGGGAGCTGTTCTGGGCCAGCAGGATTCCGGCCATACTGGGGATGTACTGACGCTCCTCCAGCAGGGCCTGCACTCTTTTCACGGTCTCGTCGGAGATCTTTTTGGTCTTTCCGTGCAGCACATTGGAAACCGTGGCCGTACTCAGGCCCAGCTCCTCGGCAATGTCCGATATTCTTACCCGCTTGTCATCCAAAGCCATCACCCCTGCTTATGATAAATAATATTATAACGCCTCATGCAAGAGAGGACAAGAATTTCCCCCGGAAATCGACAAATTTTTGGTTATAGTGTAAAACTTACAAAATGGGTATTGACAATTTGGCAATACCGTCCTATAATCCATCCATATTGAAACGGCAAAGGCGTCGTGCAGTATAGTGCATGGCCTCTTTGCCGCTATTTGTTTTCAATAGATATTTTTTAGAAATGAAGAAACGAGGTAAGCTTATGAACACAGTCACAGATGTATTCGGCTCAATGGTTTTCAATGATTCGGTAATGAGAGCGCGTCTGCCCAAGGACGTGTTCAAGCAAGTCCAGCGTTCCATAAATGAAGGCAAGCGGCTTGACAGCGCGGCGGCCACGGTTGTGGCCAACGCCATGAAGGACTGGGCCATCGAAAAGGGCGCAACCCATTTCACCCACTGGTTCCAGCCCATGACCGGCATCACCGCCGAGAAACACGACAGCTTCATCTCCCCCGTAGACGGCGGAAAGGTCATCATGGAGTTTTCCGGCAAGGAGCTGATCCAGGGCGAGCCTGACGCTTCCAGCTTCCCCTCCGGCGGCCTGCGCGCCACCTTTGAGGCCAGAGGCTACACCGCCTGGGACCCCACCTCCTACGCCTTTATCAAAGACGGCGTGCTCTGCATCCCCACCGCTTTCTGCTCCTACGGCGGCGAAGCGCTGGACAAAAAGACCCCGCTGCTCCGCTCCATGGAGGCCATCAACAAGCAGGGCATGAGAGTGATCCGGCTTTTCGGCAACACCGACGTGACCTCTATCAAGACCACCGTCGGTCCCGAGCAGGAGTACTTCCTTATTGATAAAAGCGTATATGAAAAACGCAAAGACCTGATGTACACCGGCCGCACCCTGTTCGGCGCAAAGCCCCCCAAGGGTCAGGAGCTGGAGGATCACTACTTCGGCACCATCAAGCCCAGAGTGGCCGCTTTTATGAAGGAACTGAACGAGGAGCTGTGGAAGCTGGGCGTTCTGGCCAAGACCGAGCACAACGAGGTTGCCCCCGCGCAGCACGAGCTGGCCCCCATCTTCACCACCACCAACATCGCCACCGACCACAACCAGCTGACCATGGAGATCATGCAGAAGGTGGCAAAGAAGCACGACATGGTTTGCCTGCTCCATGAGAAGCCCTTCGCCGGCGTCAACGGCAGCGGCAAGCACAACAACTGGTCCATGACCACCAACACCGGCGTGAACCTGCTGGATCCCGGCGATACCCCCTATGAAAACGCCCAGTTCCTGCTGTTCCTGTGCGCAGTCATCCAGGCTGTGGACGATTACCAGGACATGCTCCGCATCTCCGTCGCCTCCGCCGGCAACGACCACCGTCTGGGCGCAAACGAGGCGCCTCCCGCTGTTATGTCCATGTTCCTTGGCACCGAGCTGGAGAGCATTCTCAGCGCCATCGAGAAAGACGAGCCCTACGGCAGCAAGGAAAAGGAACTGATCAAAGTCGGCGTACACGTACTGCCTAAGTTCCCCAAGGACAACACCGACCGCAACCGCACCTCTCCCTTTGCCTTCACCGGCAATAAGTTTGAGTTCAGAATGCTGGGCTCCGCCGCCTCCATCTCCGGCGCGAACGTGGTCCTCAACACCGCCGTGGCCGAGTCCCTCCGCCAGTACGCGGATATTCTGGAAAACTCCAAAGACTTTGAAAACGACCTGCACGAGCTGATCAAGAGTGTGATTGCAAAGCACAAGCGCATCATCTTCAACGGCAACGGCTATGACGACGCCTGGATCGAAGAGGCAGAGCGCCGTGGCCTTCTGAACCTGAAGTCCACTCCTGACTGCGTTCCCTACTATCTGGCCGAGAAGAACGTGGAGCTCTTCACCCGCCACAAGATCTATACCCCCGTTGAGCTGCACTCCAGATATGAGATCAAGCTGGACGGCTACTGCAAGGTCCTGCACATCGAGGCCCTGACCATGCTGGACATGGTTTGGAAGGACATCCTCCCCGCAGTCAGCGCCTATTCCAAGAAGCTTGCCGATACTGCCCTGGCAAAGAAGTCACTGAGCGACAGTATTGACTGCAGCTTTGAGACCGACCTGGCCGCAAAGATCAGCACCCTGACCGCTGAGGCGGTCAAAAAGACCCAGGCTCTGGAATACGCGGTGATGGACGTGAAGAACATCGAAGATACCCTGGAGCTGGCAAGATATTATAAAGACACGGTGTTTGCCGCCATGAACGAGCTTCGTATTGTGGTCGACGAGCTGGAGACCCACACCTCCGCTGAATACTGGCCCTATCCCTCCTACGGCGATATCCTGTTCAGCGTAAAGTAAGAGAAACAAGAAAACAGTTTATACCAGGCAAAGGCGTCTGATTTCAATCAGGCGCCTTTGCCCTTTTTGTATTCGAAAGGAGAAAAGAATATGGATATGTCAATATGGTTTTTGATCGGCGCGGCGCTGGTATTCTTTATGCAGTGCGGCTTCGCCATGGTGGAGACTGGCTTTACCAGAGCGAAAAACGCCGGCAACATCATTATGAAAAACCTGATGGACTTCTGCATCGGCACGGTGGTGTTTATGCTGCTGGGCTACGGACTGATGATGGGTGAGCACACCTTCTTCGGCCTGATCGGCAAGCCCGACCTGACCCTGTTTACGGATTTTGAGGGCTTTGACTGGTCCGCCTTTGTGTTCCAGCTGGTGTTCTGCGCCACGGCGGCCACCATCGTGTCCGGCGCTATGGCCGAGCGCACCAAGTTCTCTGCCTACTGCATCTATTCCGCCATTATCAGCCTTGTGGTCTATCCCATTGAGGCCGGCTGGGTCTGGGGCGGCGGTTGGCTGGCCGGGCTGAGCTACATTGATTTTGCCGGTTCCTCCGTTATCCACATGGTGGGCGGCCTGTCCGCGCTGGTGGGCGCGGCAATCCTGGGACCCCGCATCGGCAAGTACACCAAAAACGAGGATGGCTCCGTGACTTCCAACGCCATCCCCGGCCACTCCATCACCCTGGGCGCTCTGGGCGTGTTTATCCTCTGGTTCGGCTGGTACGGCTTTAACGGCGCGGCCGCGGCCGACGTGGACGAGATGGCAAAGATCTTCGGCACCACCACCATCGCCCCTGCTGTGGCTACCGTTACCTGCATGATCTACACCTGGCTCAAAAACGGCAAGCCCGACGTGTCCATGTGCCTGAACGCTTCTCTTGCGGGCCTTGTGGCCATCACCGCCGGCTGCGCCAGTGTGGACGCCCTGGGCGCTGCCATCATCGGCCTTGTCTCCGGTATTCTGGTGGACGTAGCTGTGGAAGTTCTGGACTTCAAGTTCCACATTGACGACCCTGTGGGCGCTGTGGCTGTCCACTGCGTCAACGGTATGTGGGGCACCATCGCCGTGGGTCTCTTTGCCTGCAACGAGAGCTACGGCACAAAGGGCCTGTTTTACGGCGGCGGTGTGCATCAGCTGCTTGTCCAGATGGCCGGTGTTGCGGCCATCGCGGTGTATACCGTGATCTGCATGTTCGTGGTTTTCAAGGTCATCAAGGCGGCCAACGGCCTGCGGGTCAGCGCCCAGGAGGAGATCGAGGGCCTGGATATCACCGAACACGGCCTGACAAGCGCCTATGCCGACTTCCTGCCCCTGGAGGCACACCTTGGCGCAAAGTCCGACGGCCCCGCGGAGGTTGCCGGTCTCCAGCCCTTTACCCTTGACCTGTCCGGCTCCGTGAGAGAGACCCCTGTCGGCAAGAAGCGCTATACTCTGGTGCGTATCCTCTGCAACGAGGAGCGCTTCGGAACCTTGCGCGACACCATGGAGGCCATCGGCGTCACCGGCATGACCGTCACCAGCGTCATGGGCTGCGGCACACAGAAGGGCAAGTCCGGCCAGTACCGCGGCGTTGAGATGAGCATGCACCTGACCCCCAAAATTCAGGTCGACATCGTGGTCTCCAAGGTGGATCCTCAGCTTGTGGTAGCTGCGGCCAACGCGGCGCTCCACACCGGCAACTTGGGCGACGGCAAGATCTTCGTCTACGACGTGGAAGATGTGGTCCGCATCCGTACCGGCGAATCCGGTTATGACGCGCTTCAGATCGATGAATAATACTTTTTCCGATAAAAAGTAGACACTTTTTATCGGAAAGACGCCGCTTAAAGCGTCGCCCTTCTGCGCGAAACGCGCAGAAGACGTCTCATGCAGACTCCGACGCGCTGACGCGCTATAAAAAGCAGACTTTGTCTACTTTTTATGGGAGTCTAGTATAAGTCAGGCTGAAAACAAGCTGGTTTTATCGCATTGCGGTTTTCCCCGCTGTTCCTCCCCATTCAGAATGACTTTTTCATACGGCAGGGCTAATAATAGCCCTGCCGTCATTTTGAAAACGATTGACAAGAAAACTTGGCGGTGATATAATGCAATTGACAAGAAAACTTGGCGGTGATATAATGCAATTGACAAGAAAACTTGACATAGAAGCGGAGGAACCACGATGAACAAAGAAGAAATTCTGGAAAAAAGCCGCGCAGAAAATAAAAACAGAGATATCGCGGAGCTGGAGGTAATAAAAAATGCGGGATCAATCTCCAATACCGTAGGATTATTGGCTTGCTGCGTTCTGTCAGTTTTGCAGGTCGTATTCACCGAACGGGTTAATTTTGGCTGTTGGGTCATTTTTTTCAGTATACTGGGAACAAAATTCCTGGTAAAATACATTAAGCTCAAAAGAAAACATGAACTGGCTGTAGCAATGCTTTATACGGTACTGTGCGTGTTTTTCCTGGGGCTGTACATTCTTAGCATCGCAGGTGTTTTCTATGGATGACAGCCTTGTTTTAAGAAACAGACTCAAATCGGCCCGGATGGAAAAAGGACTTTCACAGAACCAGCTTGCAGAGATGGTGGGTGTGTCAAGAAATACTATCAGCTCTATTGAGACAGGTCAATTTAATCCGACGGCCAAGCTGGCTTTGGTTTTGTGCATTGCCTTGGATAAGAAGTTTGAAGATCTATTTTATTTTTAGGGAGGATTGAAATGCAGGTTCACCATGTCTGTATTCAGACCAATGATTATGAGGCCTCAAAGCGTTTCTATATGCAGATCCTTGGCTTTTCTCTTGTTTCTGAGACGGAAAATTTCCACATGCGGGCCTATAACACCTGGCTGCGTGGACCGGACGGATTGATGATCGAGCTGCAGACGCCCAAAGGAAAAGCCCTCTTTTCCCCCATGGACAAGGAAGCGGAGGGGATCGCCCACATCTGCTTTTTGGTGGAGGATGTGGAGAAGGAGGCACAGCGCATCACCGGCGCGGGATATGACCATTTCCGGCGCAAGGATGGAAAGGCCGTCTATGCGGTGCTGGGGAGCAAGCTCTGTAAAGTGATTGCCCCGGAGGGCACGATCATCGAACTGCGGGATACGGCGGAGCTTTGACTCACAGCAAAAAAACAGCTGCTCACAAAAGGCGTGAGCAGCTGCTTTTTTATCTTTTCTACTATATTAATTATTAATCCTTGTCCTTGAAATTGGGTACCCAATCGGTGCTTACTCCCATGGTATGAAGTCTGACCTTCATCTTGTGGGGGTTTTTGTTATACATATGGGTGCGCAGCTCGTCGTCGGGGACAAAACGGTAATAGGCGCTGCAGAAGGTGTCAAACATGGGCCGGTTTTTGGGACTCAGCTTGGTCATATACATCAGCAGCCCCACAAGAGCGCCCACAAAAAAGCTGATGAGCAGATAGAGGGGGCAGAAAATGACGACCACTGCCACAACGATGGCGCACACCACCAGACAGGAGCAGACGGAGACAATGGTGTACCGCTTGGCGCCGATGGCAATCAGCTCAGGCTGGGCCGTATTCATGGCCTTGATCAGGGGGAAGGCGGTGCAGAGATTAAAAAGAAGCTGTCTTAAAAAAAGATAGAACCAAAGCCAGCCGCCGAGAAAAATGGCGCCGGCGAAGATGATTTTCATTTCCATGGTGATTCCTCCAAAAACCGATTTTATTCATGCTTGCCATCATATCACAACCAACCCCAAGTTTCAAGAATATTTCATGCCCCGGCGCATAGATTGTCCATAGGAAGTGAGACGATGAACAACCATGAGCAGGCCATGCAGCTTTTACCGGCCAGATATGTGGAGGAATACCGGCGGACCGCCCTGGGACATGCCGAGGAGATCAGGCTGAGGGCGGGGCGACGGCCGGGCTTTCTCTGCCGGGGGACCGAGCACAGCCTGGGCGGTGACCTGCTGACAGAGACGGATTTGATCCGCACCATGGAGAAAGCCACAGGGGCCTCGGTACATACGGCTATGGGACAGATCGCCAAGGGGTATGTGAGCGGCAGGGGACTGCGCATAGGGATCTGCGGCGAGGCGGTAATGAACGGGGAAGAGATCAAAGGCTTCCGGAATCTGTCCTCCCTGGCCATACGCATACCCCAGGAGCACAGAGGCATATGTGACACGGTGATAAGGGAGCTTTTTGCCGCGGGCTACGAAAACACGCTGATCCTCTCCCCACCGGGAACCGGCAAGACCACAGCCCTGCGGGAGATCATACGCCGTCTGTCTGACGGCGGAACAAGGTTTGGCGTGATCGACGAGAGAAACGAACTGTCGGCTTTTGACGGCGGTATGGCACAGTTTGATTTGGGCAGGCGCAGCGACGTAATCACCGGGGCCCCGAAGGGCGCGGCGGCGATGATTTTGCTACGGGGCATGAATCCGGAGATCATCGCCATGGACGAGATTACAAAAAAGGAGGACGCTCAGGTGCTTATGGATATATACGGCTGCGGTGTGGGCCTGCTGGCCAGCGCCCATGCCGCCGGGACGGATGAGCTGAAAAAACGGCCGGTATACTGTGAGCTTCTAAAACAGGGAATCTTCCGCCATGCCATCGTGATCAGCCTGGAAAAAGGGGAGCGGCGTTACCGGACGGAGAGACTGCTATGAAGGTTTTGGGTATAGGAGCGATCATCAGCGCCATTTTCCTGCTGGCGCTGAACCTGACGGGGCGCAGAAAGGCGGAGATCGACTGCCTTGCAGAGCTGTGCCGGGGCCTTGAACTGATCCGGGCAGAGCTGGGAAGCAGACTGACCCCCATGCCGGAGCTTCTGGGGCTTTTGGAAGCCCAATGTACCGGGGAAGCCGGGAACTTTTTCCGGGCTGTGGGGAACGCGCTGCCTCTTTTGGAGGAGAAGGATTTTGCTTCCCTGTGGAACCAGGCGGCGGAGGAGCTTCTCCGCTGTCTCAATCAAAGAGAGCTGGAAACAGTAAAGAAAGTGGGCGCGGTGCTGGGAAAATACGAGCTGTCTGAGCAGCTGACTGTGATCAGTGCCTGCCTGTCGGAGCTGAGAGCCGGGGAGGAAAGGCTGCGGGAGGCTTATCCCCAGACCAAAAAGCTTTTCTTCGGTCTCAGCGCCGCCGCCGGCGGATTTATCATTATACTCTTGCTTTAGGAGAAAACCATGGATGTTGATCTGATCTTCAAAATTGCCGCAGTGGGCATACTGGTAGCCGTACTGAATATCCTCCTCCAGCGCTCCGGCAGGGATGAACAGGCCCTGATGACCACCATAACCGCCCTTGTGGTGGTGCTGATGATCGTGGTACAGAAGATAAGCGAGCTTTTCACCATGATAAAGACGCTGTTCGGACTGTGATGGAGCTGATTCTGAAAGCGGCGGCGCTGGCGCTGACCGCGGCATTGATCGGCATCGTTCTCCGGCGGACAAACCCGGAGATGACGCTGCTGCTGAGTATTTGCACGGTGGTTCTCATCATGGGGGCGGCGCTGGGCTTTGCCAGGAGCTTTACGGAGCTTGCCCAGACGGTGAAGCGCATCTTCGGCGTCAGCGAGACCCTGATCAAACCGGTGATCAAATGCGTCGCCGTGGCCATCATCACCAAAATGACCTCCGATCTCTGCAAGGACTCGTCACAGGCCGCGGCGGCCTCCGCCGTGGAGCTTGCGGGAACGGTGTGCGCGCTGTGCATCATCATGCCGCTGCTGATGAGTATGCTGACGGCGATAGGGGGGATGATTTGAAAAAGCTGATCGCCATTTTGCTGATAATCCCCCTTTTCTCCACAACCTGCTATGCCGAGGAGCTGTACGACAGCGCAGCGGAGGATCTGGGCGTTTATTCCGTGGAGGAGAGACTGGGCGGGGATGAGAAAGAGATCAGCGGAGAGCTGGAGCTCAGCGGAGATTACGACACGGGCGGCGCGCTGTCCAGACTGTGGAAAAGCCTGCTGGAAAAAATCAGCGCAGCCATAAAAGCCGAGCTGAAATCGGTTTTTGCCATTGCAGCCATATCGGTGTTCTGCGCTGTAGGGATGTCCGTGTGCGCGGACAAGGGGATAGGCGAGTACATCAGCATGGCCGCCTGCGTGGCGGTGTCCGTCATGCTGGCCGGAAGCATGGACGGGATCGTGTCCTCAGCAACATCGGCGCTGAACCGGTTGTCGGACTACTCCAAGGCGGCCATGCCGGCGGTGTTCTCCGCCTCGGCTGCCTGCGGCGCGGTCACGTCCTCCTCGGCGAAATACGCCGCCGTATGCCTTGCGCTGGATGTACTGATGAGCCTGTCGCAGAAGCTTATTATCCCCCTGATCTACTGCTTTATCGCCATATCCATTACCGGCAGCATCAGCCCCAACGCGCTGCTGAGCACGGCGGGACGGGTGGTGAAATGGACAGCGACAACGCTGATGACTGGATTGACGATTGTATTCAGCGCCTATATCGGCCTGACGGGCCTGATCACCGGCAGTACCGACGCCGCGGCGGTGAAAACCGCAAAGACGGTCATCTCCTCCTCTTTGCCGGTGGTAGGAGGGATTTTGTCGGACGCGGCGTCAGTGGTCCTGTCGGCGGCTTCCGTCATCAAAAACTCCGCAGGGGTTTTCTGCCTTGTGGCGGTATGTGCGCTGTGCGCAGGGCCCTTTGCCCTGCTGTCGGTGAAGGTGTTCCTATACAAAATATCCGCCGCCGTGGCAGATATGGTCCCGGGAGGCCGGCTTTCCGCTCTGCTCAATGACATCGGAACGGCCATGGCCATGCTTTTGGGCCTGGTGGGCTGCTGCGGGATCATGCTCTTTATCTCCTTTATGGCGGCAATCAAGGTGGCGGCGGTATGAGCGAGGTTCTGCGGCAGCTGTGCGGCTTGTCCCTGTTCTGCGGGATAGCCCTTGGCTTAATGCCGGAGGGCGGCGTAAAAAAAGCGGCGGCCATTGCCTGCACCGTTGTGCTGGTGATGACGGTGCTTCTGCCTCTGGGAAGCCTGAATCTGTCCCAATATTCCCTGGAGCTGGCAAAATACCGGGAGATGGGGGAACAGCTGGAGGAAAAGGGCAGTGAGGTCAGAGACAGCATGAACCGGACAGTCATAGAGCAGGAATGTGAGGCATATATTATGGACAAAGCGGAAGTGCTGGGCATTGATGTGGATCAGGTAAATGTGAGGGCTTTCTGGAACAGCGAGGGCGTCTGGGTGCCGGAATCGGCGGAGATACGCTCCGGCTGCGGCGAAAGCGAGAAAAAGCGTCTGGCGGATGTGATCTTTGCGGATTTGGGGATCCCGGCGGAAAAACTGAAATGGAGCGGCAATGAATAAGGCAAGGACAATGGAGCTTCTGGATAAATTCAAATATCCGCTTTTGATCCTTGTCCTGGGGATCATTCTCATGCTGCTCCCCACAGGAAGCGTAAAGAGCGAAGGGACAGATGGTGACGAGCGGATACAGCAGATGCTCTCCTCCGTGGAGGGCGTGGGAGAAGCGCAGGTGATCATCTCGGAAAACGGGGTGGTCGTTGTATGCCGGGGTGCGGAAAATGCCGCCGTAAGATTGGATATTATCCGGGCCATAAGCGCATATACTGGTTTTGGCTCAGACAGGATAACCATACTTAAGCTGGCGGATTAAAGTTAGGGAGGAGTAGCAAATATGAAAAACAAGAAAAGAAACATTACGATGATCGCGGTTTTGCTGTTCGTATGCGCGGCGGTGCTGCTCAACTGGTCCTACAACAACCGGTGGGGCGATCCGGACGCGGAGATGGTATCCGCTGAGGATGAAGCAATGGCCCAGGCCAATGCCCTGTCGGGCGAAGAGAGTGTGGCGGCAAGCTATTTTGCCGAGGCTAGACTGACGCGGCAGGTATCCCGGGATGAGGCTCTGCAGCTTCTGCAGACGGCGGCTACAGCAGAGACGGCTTCGCAGGAGACCATCGACAGCGCCATGAGCGCCATTTCCGCCATGGCTACCACCTCCATGAAGGAGGCCCAGATCGAAAATCTGCTGATCGCCAAAGAGTTTTCTGACTGCGTTGTGTACATAGGAGACGGGAGGATCACCGTGGCGGTGCCCGCGCCGGAGGAGGGCCTGAGCGAGGACGCGGTGGCAAGGATCACCGACATCATCTGCAGCGAGACCGAATATGAGGCGTCTCAACTGAGTATCATCCAGGTAAAAGCCTGAGCTGTTCTGTTATCCCGCCGCCCGGATTTTGTCCGGGAGGCGGGATAAGTTCATGTATTCATGGGAAATTCAATAATTATACTTTATTTTTTCCAGGCAACGTGGTAAAATACTGTGACATCATATAGGAGGATTACCATGAACGACAATTACATTACCTGCCAGGAGGAAAACGGCAGCATCAATATTTCCGAAGAAGTGATTTCCAGCATGGTCCGCACAGCCATATCCGAGGTGGAGGGCGTTGCCGGACTTGCCAATACCGCCGGCGCGGAGCTGGCCGAGCTGATCGGCCTGAAGACCGTGTCCAGAGGGGTAAAGATCCAGTTTGTGGACAACCAGATCGTGGTGGACGCCATTATCACCGTGAGCTACGGCTGCAACATCGTCAAGGTGGCCCAGAGTGTGCAGGAGAAGGTCATGAACGTCATTTCTTCCACCACCGGTTTTGAGCATTCCCAGGTCAACGTCCATGTTTCCGGCATTTCCTTTGAGAAATAAAGATCTGGAGGAACAGATATGACAAGGACCACAGCACGGGAGATCGCCATACAGCTCAGCTTTGCCGCGGCCGCTAACGGCATGGAGGCGGCGGAGCTTCTGGACGATTTCTTTTCTGAGGAACACTATGCCAGCCTTGCGGCAGAGGACGAGCTGTTTGCCGAAGTTCCCGATAAAACACAGATGGCTTATATCCGCCGTCTCACCGGCCTGATCGCGGAGAACCGAAGCGAGCTGGACGGCTTTATCGAGCGCTATTCCAAGGGCTGGAGGGTGGAGCGCATCTCCAAAACGGCGGCTGCCGTTCTGCGCTGCGCCATCTGCGAGATCCTTTACATGGATGATATCCCCAACGCCGCCGCCATCAACGAGGCGGTGGAGCTGGACAAGGGCTATGACGAACCGGATACCGTGGCTTTTGTCAACGGTGTTCTGGGCGGCTTCGTCCGGGGCGAGCTGGGCGAACAGCTTGTACAGTCTGAACAGCCCGAACAGTCTGAACAGCAGTAAGATGGAAAAGCAGACCTTCACCGTAACGGAGCTCAATAACCGGATCAAGAATCTGCTGGACCGCGACCCCTTTCTTGCGGATGTTTGCGTGAGAGGGGAGCTGTCAAACTATAAAATCTACCCTTCCGGGCACCACTATTTCACCCTGAAGGACAGCGAGAGCAGTCTGCGTTGCGTCATGTTCAAAAGCAGCGCTTCCAAACTTCGCTTTCGTCCGGAAAGCGGAATGGGCGTCACCGCCTTTGGCCGTGTTTCCGTCTTTCCCCGGGACGGGGCGTATCAGCTGTACTGCAATGCCCTGATGCCGGAAGGCACAGGGGACCTGCAGGTGGCCTTTGAGCAGCTGAAAGCCAAGCTCTCCGCGGAGGGCCTGTTTGAGCCTGCCCATAAAAAGCCCCTGCCGCCCTTTCCGGAGCGGATCGCCATTATCACCTCATCGGCCGGCGCGGCGGTACACGACATGATCCGTATTCTGGGCCACCGCTGGCCCATGACAAAAGTGCTGCTTTTGCCGGTCAGGGTCCAGGGCACGGAAGCCCCGGCAGAGATCGCCGGAGCCATCCGCTATGCAAACGAATTTAAGGTGGCGGATCTGATCATCACCGGCCGGGGCGGCGGCTCCATCGAGGACCTGTGGGCCTTCAACGACGAGCGGGTGGCCAGAGCCATCTATGCCTCCCAGATCCCCGTAATTTCCGCTGTGGGACACGAGCCGGACGTGACCATCTCCGACTATGTGGCCGACAGGCGTGCTTCCACGCCCTCAAACGCGGCGGAAATCGCCGTACCCGATAAAAACGAGATGCTGGATGTGCTGAGAAGCTACGATATCCGCTCTGCCCAGGCCATGACAAAGCTGCTGGACAGGCTGAAGGAGCGTCTCAGCAGTCTGGAGAGTAAAAGGGTTTTGTCAGACCCGTCTGTATACATCGACAACAGGCGCATAGAGCTTGACCACGGGAGAGACCGGCTCATCTCCGCCCAGGAGAGGGTCCTTTCGGCAAAGCGGCAGAGCTATGTGCATTTTGCCGCGTCTCTTGACGCCATGAGCCCTCTGCGGGTGCTGTCAAGAGGCTATTCCATCGCTTCCCGGCCGGACGGAGAGCCTGTCCGGTCGATTAAAGGACTGGAAGCCGGAGAACATATTTCCCTGCGCCTTGCCGACGGCAGCGCGGATTGTCTGGTAGAATCCGTTTCGGATAAACGATAGGAGAGAGCTATGGCTACAAAAAAACTCAGCTTTGAACAGTCCCTCGCCAGACTGGACGAGATCGTACGCCATCTGGAAAAGGGTGATCTGCCTTTGAAGGAATCCCTGACCCTTTTTGAGGAGGGGACAGCCCTGATCAAATCCTGCGGGACCATGCTGGACGACGCCGAGCAGCAGGTGGTAAAGCTCAAAAAGGGCGAAAACCGGGAGCCTGTGGAGCTGCCTTTTGAGGGTGAACAGTGACATGACAGAAAAAGAATATAAAGCGATGATCGACAAGGCGCTGGACGGATATTTCAAAGCCCATGAGGAGCTTCCCCAGGGCGGCCTGGCTGAGGCCATGCGGTACAGTCTGATGGCCGGGGGAAAGCGGATCAGGCCCATGCTGGTGCTGGAATTCTGCCGCGTTTCCGGCGGAGACGTGGAGGCGGCCCTTCCTGTGGCCTGCGCCGTGGAGATGCTGCATACCTACAGCCTGATCCACGACGATCTGCCCTGCATGGATAACGACGAGCTTCGCCGTGGCCGGCCCACAAACCATGTGGTTTACGGTGAGTGTACCGCCACCCTGGCCGGAGACGCCCTGCAGGCAGAGGCTTTCGGCACCATTCTCCGCAGCGGTCTTCCTGCTGAGCGGCGCGCTGCCTGCGCGGAGATACTTTCCGGGGCGGTAGGCCTGGACGGCATGTGCGGCGGACAGTATCTGGATATGCTGGGCGAGGGGAAAAAGCTCACCGCCCGGGAACTGGATGAGATCAACAGCCGCAAAACCGGCGCACTGCTGACGGCCGCCTGCCAGATGGGTGTTGCCGCCGCCGGCGGAAATGAGGAAATGCTGGAAGCGGCGGGCATGTTCGGCGCGGCGCTGGGCATGGCTTTTCAGATCAGGGACGACATGCTGGATGTCCTCAGTACCGAGGAAGAGCTGGGCAAGCCCATCGGCTCCGACGCCCAGGAGTGCAAAAACACCTATATGGTACTCTACGGCCAGGAGGAGTGCGAGCGCATGGTGATTAAGCTCACCGATTACGCAAAGAGCGTCCTTGACGGCGTGTTTGCGGATACCGGCTTTCTGTTCAGCCTGGCGGATTCCCTTGCCCTAAGAAAAAAATAAAGGAAGGCATTTATGCACCCTTCTGAAATCAGGGGTTTGATTTGAGTATACTGGATAAGATCAATTCATCAGACGATGTAAAAAAACTGAATGCTGATGAACTGCGTCCGCTCTGCGACGAGCTGCGCTCTTTTATTATCGAGAGCGTGTCCCACACCGGCGGTCATCTTTCTTCCAATTTAGGCACGGTGGAGCTGACTGTAGCGCTGCACCGTGTATACGATACCGCCTATGACAGAATTGTTTTTGACGTAGGACATCAGAGCTATTCCCATAAAATCATAACCGGCCGGAAAGAGGCATTTTCCACCCTGCGCCTGCATGGTGGCCTTTCCGGCTTTCCCAAGCCCTATGAAAAGGACGACGACGCCTTTATCGCGGGGCACGCGTCCAATTCCGTTTCGGTAGCCCTGGGCATGGCCCGAGCCAGGACCCTGGCCGGCGCGGATTACGATGTGGCGGCCGTGATCGGCGACGGGGCGCTCACCGGCGGCCTTGCTTATGAGGGTCTGGCCAACGCCGCGGCCAGCGGGGAGCCCATGGTCATCATTCTCAACGACAACAACATGTCCATCAATGAGAATGTGGGCGGCATGGCAAGAATGCTTCAGGATATGCGGGTGAAGCCCGGCTACATCAGCTTCAAGCGCTGGTACAGGGAAGTATTCAGCAGACTTCCGGTTCTGTACCGTTTTAACCATAAGATCAAGGAATGGCTGAAAGCCAGACTGCTGCCGGGAAATACCTTTGGAGAAATGGGCCTTTATTATCTTGGCCCTGTGGACGGACATGATGTGAACAAGCTGGAGACGGTTCTGCGCTGGGCAAAGGATATGCGCGAGCCGGTACTGCTGCATGTTCTGACCACGAAAGGGAAGGGCTGCCCTTATGCCGAGGAGCGCCCGGACATGTACCACGGCGTGGGAAAGTTTGACCCGCAGACCGGGGAGCTTGAAAAGTCGGGGGACAGCTTCTCTTCCAAATTTGGAGAATATCTCTGCGCCTTTGCAGAGCAGAATAAAATGATCGCGGCCATTACGGCCGCCATGGCCGGGGGAACCGGGCTTGACGGCTTTGCCAAACGCTTCCCGGATCGCTTTTTCGATACGGGCATCGCGGAGGGCCACGCCACAGCAATGGCCGCCGGAATGGCAAAGCAGGGCGCGGTGCCGGTTTTCGCCGTGTATTCCAGCTTCCTGCAGCGCGGTTACGACATGTTGATCCATGATGTAGCCCTGCAGAAGCTCCATGTGGTCTTTGCCGTGGACCGGGCCGGGCTTGTTGGCAGCGACGGGGAGACCCACCACGGCGTCTTTGATGTGAATTATCTCTGCTCCGTGCCGGGAATGTCGGTTCTTTGCCCCGCGAGCTTTTCGGAGCTCCATGATATGCTCCGCTATGCCATTGAAGAGATCGACGGCCCTGTTGCGGTGCGCTACCCCAGAGGCGGCGAAGGCGAATATAGGGCTTCCTCTCTGGAGCCGGAGCAGATCCTCCGTTCCGGCAGCGACGTGACCCTGGTCTGCTATGGAACCATGGTAAACCAGGCACTTTCCGCCGCGGCTATCCTGGAAAAACAGGGGATCAGCGCGGAGATCGTCAAGCTGGGGATCATCAAGCCCAATTCCTTTGAACTGACGCTGAACTCCCTGAAAAAGACCGGCCGTCTGCTTATGGCGGAGGAGGTCTGCGCTCCCGGCTCAGTGGGAGAGCAGCTGGCCGCCGCTGTCGCGGAGAGCCGGGTCCCTCTGAAGGGAATAAAGCTTTTGAACCTGGGAGACGGTATCGTAACCCACGGCAGCGTGCAGGAGCTTCTGCGCGATTACGGCCTGGACGGAGAGGGGATCGCCCGTTCTGTTCTGGAAATTTGTTCGGATAACGGAAAAACGCAATGAAAAAAGTCAGATTGGATCAGATGGTCTTTGACCAGGGCTATACCGAGAGCCGGGAGAGGGCAAAGACCACCATAATGAGCGGCCTTGTTTTTGTCAACGGCCAGCGGGCGGACAAGCCGGGAATGCCGGTGGCCCCCGACGCCAAGATCGAGGTCAGGGGTGAGGCTATCCCCTTTGTCAGCCGGGGCGGCTTTAAGCTGGACAAGGCGCTGAAGGTCTTTCCGGTGGACCCTGCCGGAAAAACCTGTATCGACTGCGGCGCGTCAACCGGCGGCTTTACCGACGTGCTATTGCAGCACGGAGCGGCGAAGGTGTACGCCGTGGATGTGGGCTACGGCCAGTTGGCCTGGAAGCTGCGAAACGAGGAGAGAGTCGTAAACCTTGAACGCACGAACCTGCGGTATATCACCGAAGAGCAGATCCCTGAACTGCTTGACCTGGCGGTCATGGACGTGTCCTTCATCTCCATCCGGCTGGTCCTTCCCGCGGTGAAGCGGCTTTTGAAGGATGACGCGGACATTATCTGCCTCATCAAGCCTCAGTTTGAGGCCGGCCGGGATGAAGTGGGCAAGAAAGGTGTTGTCCGGGACGAGGCGGTGCACCGCCAGGTGGTCAGGGGGATCCTGGACTTTGCCCCGGAAATCGGGCTTTCCGTTCAGGGTTTGGATTTTTCTCCCATAAAAGGCCCGGAGGGAAACATTGAGTATATCTGTCATATGAAAAACGGAAATTTGGAGCCTGTGGAGATCGACGTGGACGCTGTGGTGGAAGCATCCCATCATGTACTTTGATAGAAAGGGAGCAGCAAAATTGATTGCCATTTGTCCGAATCCTTTCCGCGATGCGGAGCTGAACATCACCCGCCAGGCCGTTCAGCTTTTGAATGACGCTGGATTTGAAACAGCCGTGTGCCCGGTGTTTGCCGAAGAGAATGACCCGGTTATTCCGAAAGATATGGAGACGCTGCATTTGCGTGACGTGGCGCCGGACTGCGCGATGATCATCATTATCGGCGGTGATGGGACGATCCTTGCGGTTTCCCGGCAAATCAAAGGCCTTGAGGTCCCGCTTCTCGGTGTGAATCTGGGGACCAAGGGCTTTATGACCACGCTGGAGCCTGAGAATATCGGTCTGATCGTCAAAGCGGCCAGGGGCGAATACAAAATCAGCAAACGAATGATGCTGGACGTGTCCCTGCTCCGGGAGGGCAAAGCCATCTATACCGACTATGCCCTCAACGACGCGGTGGTACATGGCTATGGAGACTGCGTGAAGATCAGCGCCTGGTGTGACGGGGAGCGGATCACCAGCTTTTCCGGCGACGGGGTCATTATTTCCACGGCCACCGGCTCCACCGGCTACTCCATGTCCGCCGGCGGCCCCATCGTCGAGCCGGAGGCCGACGCCATGATCCTCAGCCCCATCTGCGCTCACATGATGAGCGCCAGATCCTTTGTGCTTGGTCCCGGACGGCGGATCAGCGTAAAAGCGGAAAAGCTCCACAGCCGCAGGGCCTACCTTTCCGTGGATGGAAACCCGGTGATGGACCTGGTCAACGGGGACATGATCGTGGCGGAGCGGTCGGAGCACAGCACGCTGATGGTGGATATGGGACTGAAGAGCTTTTACGAACTGGCATATGAAAAATTGACTTGATAGAAAACAGGAGGGAAGTTGATGAAACCGGGCAGACAGAGCGTTATTCTGAAAATCATTTCAGAGCGTGACATCGAGACCCAGCACCAGCTTATGCAAGCCCTTGCGGAGCGGGGAATCAAGAGCACCCAGGCTACGCTCTCAAGGGACATTAAGGACATGCGCCTGGTAAAGGAGCTTGGCCCCAACGGCAATTACCGCTACGTTCAGGCCGCCAAGCCTGAACAGGACGACTCCAGCGAGAGACTGCGGAAAATTTTGAAGGAAAGTCTTGTGTCCTTCGATCTGGCACAGAACCTGTTGGTGATCAAGACACTGCCGGGCCTGGCCCCGGCGGCCTGCTCCGCCATCGACGGGATGCATATTGAAAACCTTGTGGGCACGCTGGCAGGAGACGACACGGCCTTTCTCGCCATGAGGGACAATGAATCCGCGCTCAGGTTTTATCACGAGATAGAGACCATATTGTAACCGGCCTTTCCGGTGTGGGGAGCACAGATATGTTAAATGAGCTTCACATTGAAAATATTGCGGTCATTGAGCGGGCCGACATCAGCTTTACGGGCGGATTGAATGTACTCACCGGTGAGACCGGCGCAGGTAAGTCTATTGTCATCGACTCCATCGGCGCTGTCCTGGGTGAGCGGGTGAGCCGCGAACTGGTGCGCCACGGCGCGGAGAAGGGCCTGGTCAGCGCAGTCTTCGACCTGGAGGAGACTACGGAGCAGTGGCTCCGCGACAACGAGATCGAGGCGGAGGACGAGCTGATTTTACAGCGCCGGATCAGCGCCGACGGGAAGAGCTCCTGCCGTGTGTGCGGCGCCCCTGTCACCGCCGCCCAGATGAAGGAGCTTGCCGCCCTGCTGGTGGATATCCACGGTCAGAACGACGGCCGCCAGCTGATGGACGAGCGCAGGCACAGGGAATACCTGGACCGCTTTGGCTCCTATGAGGACTGCATCGGGGAATACGGCAGGCAGTATGCAAAATACAGGGCCATTGAAAAGGAAATCGCCAAGCTCAATATGGACGAGCTGGAGAAGGCCCGTTTGAGCGACAGTCTCAGCTTCCAGATCAATGAGCTGGAAAAAGCGGAGCTGAAGCCGGGGGAAATGGATGAACTCTCGTCCCGACGGGACCTGCTCAGAAACGCCGAAAAGCTGACGGAGGCCATTGACGAGGCCTATTCCTCCCTGTACGGCGGGGAGGAAAACGCCCTGACTCTGGCACAGAACGCGGAATATTATGCCCAGCGGGCCGCCGCTATCGCGCCCGAGCTGGAAAAGGCTGGAAACAGCATCAGCGATGCGGTGTTTTCCCTTACCGACGCGGCGGAGCTCCTTCGGGATTTCAAGGAGAGCCTGGACTTTTCCCCGGAGGAATATGACCGGCTGGAGACCAGACTTGCTCTTCTCAACAAGCTGAACCGGAAATACGGCAAGGATGAGGCCGAACTGCTGGACTATCTCCAGCAGTGCCGGGACAAGCTGGACGATATCCAGTATGCGGATGAGCGACTGGTAAAGCTCAACAAGGAACTGGAAGCCCAGAAAAAGCAGTGCCAGGTTGCCGCCGAAAACCTGAGCCGCAAGCGGCATGAGGCCGCAATGGCGCTCCAAGAGCGGATCATATCCGAGCTGCGGGATCTGAACATGCCTTCGGTGCGCTTTGCCGTGGAGTTTGCCCCGGTGGAAAACAAGCTGGGCTTTGACGCAAACGGAATGGACCAGATCCGCTTTATCATGTCCGCCAACGCCGGCGAAGAGATGGGCCGCATCAGCAAGATCGCTTCCGGCGGCGAGCTGAGCCGGATCATGCTGGCCATGAAAAACGTCTTTGCGGAAAATGACCCGGTCTCCACCATGATTTTTGATGAAATTGATACCGGCGTGTCCGGTATCGCCGCCCAGCGGGTAGGGGAAAAGTTATATTGCGTGTCCAGGGGCAAGCAGGTCATGTGCGTGACCCACCTGCCGCAGATCGCCGCCATGGCCGACAGCCACTTTGTCATCTCCAAGGAGGAGCGGAGCGGCAGGACCTACACCCAGGTGCGCCCGCTGGATACCGAAGGCAGAAAGCAGGAGCTTGCCCGGCTCCATGGCGGAGACAATGTTACCGCCACCACTCTGGCCAGCGCCCAGGAGCAGCTTTCCGCCGCGGAAAAGTTTAAGAAAGCCATGGCTTGACAGAAAATAATGTATACTGTATAATCCACAGGTAACGCGATGAAGAACAGAAGTAGTCTGTTAATCCTCTGCACAGAGAGACCTCGTTTGCTGGAAGAGGGGGAGAGGGGCAGAACGAATACGGTTCGGAGCGGCACACCGAAAGCGATCGGCAAGTAGGCTGTGACGGGTGCGCCCGGTAAAGCGCGGGAGTGCTTTGCACTCCGTGAGGTCTGCGCCGCGAGGCGGAGATACACAGAGGTGGTACCGCATATCAATGCCCTCTGTCCTGAAGGGACAGGGGGCTTTTTTATAAGGAGAAGATTATGGATATCAGAGAAAAAGCGGAAAAGCTCCACAAAAGCGGCTTTAACTGTGCCCAGAGCGTGCTGGGCGCCTCCAGCGAATATATCGGACTGGACGAAAACACTGCCCTGTCCGTATCCGCCGGCTTTGGCGGGGGAGTGCGCAGCGGGGAAATCTGCGGAGCGATCGCCGGCGCGGCGATGGTCCTTGGCATGGTCCAGCAGAAGGACCCGGCAGATCCGGAAACCAAGGCAAAAACAGCCGCGCAGGCCAAGGAACTTGTCAAAGCCTTTCGGGAGAAATACGGCTGTGTCCGATGCATTGAGCTGAAGCAGGCAGGCGTAAGCTGTGACGAGCTGATCGACTATGCTGCTCAGCTGGCCGAGGAACTCATTAAGAACAAATAAACTTTTGAAAGAGGTAATGGATATGGGAATTTATGAAGAACTGGTCGCAAGAGGACTGATCGCCCAGGTGACCAACGAGGATGAGATCCGGGAAATGATCAACAACGGCAAGGCCACCTTCTATATCGGCTTTGACTGCACGGCCGACAGCCTTACTGCCGGACACTTCATGGCCCTGACCCTGATGAAGCGTCTCCAGATGGCCGGCAACAAGCCCATCGCCCTAATCGGCGGCGGCACCACCATGATCGGCGACCCCTCCGGCCGTACCGACATGCGTAAGATGCTGACCCGGGAGGATATCGAGCATAACGCCGAGTGCTTCAAGCGTCAGATGGAGCGGTTCATTGATTTCTCTGAGGACAAGGCCCTGATGATCAATAACGCCGACTGGCTTTTGAACCTGAACTATGTGGAGCTGCTGCGGGAGGTGGGCGCCTGCTTCTCCGTCAACAACATGCTCCGGGCCGAGTGCTACAAGCAGCGCATGGAAAAGGGTCTGAGCTTCCTGGAGTTCAACTACATGATCATGCAGAGCTACGACTTCTACTACCTGTTCCAGCACTACAACTGCAACATGCAGTTCGGCGGCGACGACCAGTGGAGCAACATGCTGGGCGGTACCGAGCTGATCCGCCGCAAGCTGGGCAAGGACGCCCACGCCATGACCATCACCCTGCTGACCGACTCTCAGGGCAAGAAAATGGGCAAGACCGCGGGCAACGCCGTGTGGCTGGACCCCAACAAGACCAGCCCCTATGACTTCTACCAGTACTGGCGCAACGTGGCGGACGCGGACGTGCTCAAGTGCATCCGTATGCTGACCTTCCTGCCCCTGGAGCAGATCGACGAGATGGACAAGTGGGAGGGCAGCCAGCTCAACCGGGCCAAGGAGATCCTGGCCTTTGAACTGACCAGCATGGTCCACGGCGAGGAAGAGGCAAAGAAGGCGGAAGCCTCCGCAAAGGCGCTCTTCTCCGGTGCAGGCGCCAGCGACAATATGCCCACCACCGAGCTTTCCGATGGGGATCTGACCGACGGCTGCATCGACATCATGAGTTTGCTGGTCAAAACCGGGCTCTGCTCCTCCAAGTCCGACGCCCGCCGCAATATCCAGCAGGGTGGCGTGTCTGTGGACGGCACAAAGGTGACGGACATCGGCAGAAGCTTCAGCGCCGATGAGCTGAAAAACAGCGTGGTCATCTGGCGCGGCAAGAAAAATTCCAACAAGGTCATCCTGAAATAAGGAGAAAAGATAAGGTCCTATGCAGTTCAAAATGAAGTGCATAGGGCCTTTTTCTTGCTATTTCAGGAACAAATGCAAAAGTTTGGTGTAAATCCCCTTATTATAGGGCTGATAGCGCATGGGCAGGTCCAGCCAGGTCTTTTTCTCCACGATGCTCTTGGTGTGGGAGAACACTTCAAAGCCTACCTTGCCGTGATAGGCGCCCATACCGCTCTCACCAACACCGCCAAAGCCCATCTCACTGGTGGCCAGATGGATAATGGTGTCGTTCATGCAGCCTCCGCCGTAGGAGCAGCGGGACGAGACCTCCTCCATCCGACCCTTGTCCTCGGAAAACAGATAAAGGGCCAGGGGCTTGGGCCGCTTGGCCAGAAGAGCGTAGACCTCATCAAAGGTATCGAAGGTCAGCACGGGCAGGACCGGGCCGAAGATCTCCTGCTGCATCACAGCGTCGTCCCAGGTGACGCCGTCCATCACCGTGGGCTCAATTTGCAGAGTTTCTTTGTTAACCTTACCCCCGTGTACAATTTTATCCCGGTCGATCAGACCGCAGATTCGGGTAAAGTGCTTTTCGTTGATGATCTTGCCGTAATTCGGGTTGGACAGGGGCTCTTCTCCGTACTGCGCCTTGATCTGTCGGCTGATCTCCTCCACAAGCTGGTCCTTCACACTGCGCTGGCAGAGGATATAATCGGGGGCCACGCAGGTCTGGCCGCAGTTGAGATACTTTCCGAAAACGATCCGCTTTGCGGCAAGCTGAATTTTGGCCGTGCTGTCCACAATGCAGGGGCTTTTGCCGCCCAGCTCCAAAACGGCGGGGGTCAGGGTCTCGGCCGTGTGCCGCAGTACCTCTTTTCCCACGCTCTGGCTTCCGGTGAAGAAAACAAAGTCAAATTTCTGCTCCAGCAGCGCGGCGTTTTCTTCCCGCCCTCCGGTCACAACAGCCACATATTGGGGATCAAAACATTCGCTGATGAGCTTTTTGATCACCGCACTGGTGGCCGGAGAATAGGCGCTGGGCTTTACAATGGCCGTATTCCCGGCGGCGATGGCATCGGCCAGGGGATCCAGCGTCAGGAGAAAAGGATAATTCCAGGGGCTCATAATGAGGGTGTTCCCATAAGGCGTGGGCTTTTGATAGCTTCTGGACGCAAACTGGGCCAGGGGCGTGTGTACCCGGTGCTCCCGGGCAAATCTGCGGGTGTGGCGGATCATATAATGAAGCTCAGACAAGACCAGCCCCGTCTCGCACATGAATCCCTCAAAATCGCTTTTCCCCAGATCTTCGGTCAGGGCTTCGCTGATCTCCCGCTCGTATTTTTGCACGGCGGCATACAGCTTTTTGAGATTTTCAATGCGAAACGATACAGGAAGGGTCGCGCCGCTGTGAAAATAGGCGCGCTGCTGTTCAAGAATCTCTTCAATATTCATGGGCAAGACCTCCGGAACGGTTTTTCTATAGTATCTCACAAAGTGCCCGATATTGCAAATGAGATTCTTGAATCCTTAGCTCAACGGGACAATATAGAGTTCATCCTCCGTCAGCTCCCGGGCCCAGGGATAGTCGCGGGCGAAAATCAGGGCTTCCACATGGTCAGGTGCCAGAATACGGTCTGCGCTTGACTGTATTTCAAGCAGACAAGACTCAAGGTCGGTATAACCGGTTTTCCCACCGGGACCGAACACTTTTTGCAGCACAGTCCCGTCAAGGAGGCGCACGCCGATGGGCTGAAGGTCAAAGACTTCCATTGTCTCATAGCCCTCCCACACGCCGTCAGTCTTATAGAGGACACGCACAGAGAGGGGAGTGAGCTCCACTTCCTCCAAAATGACGCCCGTATCGCCGATTTCAACACCCGGCGTCGCTGTTTTGATTTCTGCGGAGGCTTTCATGGTCCAGGTCAGCACCCAAGTTCCTTCCACTTCTGTAAAATGCTGCGCCTTGTCTCCGATGCCCAGATCCTGAACAACGACCTGTATCTCTTTTCCTTCAAAATTGTTCAGATCGTCAAGGCCTCCCGCGGAAATGACATATTCCAGACTTCCGTCCTCTCCGCAGAATATCAGGTTTCCGGCCTCGTCATATTCCTCAACAAAATAGCCGGTAGCCATAGGAAAGTGTTCCCCGCCAACAGTGACCTCCATATATCCTATACTGGGGTATTTTCCTTCCGGAAGTGCATAGCCTTCTATACGAAGGGAAATTTGGGCGAAAGAACCGTCCATGACAGTCTGCTGTACCGTGATCGTAACGCCGCTGGCCGTGGCGCTGACAGCCTCTTTTCCGTTTTCATATTCCGGGTTTGTGGAAAGACCGCTGGATTCCGCCGCCGCTTTTTCTTCCTCTGTTGGATGGTAGTGCTGCTCCAATCCCTTAGACCAATGGGAATACACGGCATAGGCGGTGATCCCCAGCGACAAAATCAGGGCGATCACAGCAGCAAGGATCAGGATCCTTCTGGCCTGGCTGCGGGAGCGGCCTGTTTTTCCCGGTTCTTTCACATAGCCGAGAAAGCGGCTTGCTTTTTCGATTTTTCCCTCATCCAGTTCACCCATAGCCTTTATCAATCGTTCAGAATCGCGCATAAGCCCTCCTGTAAAAGATACGTCTTCAATTTGTCCCGGCTGCGTTTCAGCATGGCACTGATTCGGCTCCGGCTGCATCCCTGCTTTTCGGCAATTTCCCGCTCGCTGGCGAAAAACCAATACCGGCTGATAAAAATAAGCTGCTCTTCCTCCGGGAGAAGGTCAACAAAAGTGTTGATGCTCTCGGCAAGGGCCCTGTCTTCGACTTCTTTTTCCAGACAGTAGTCAGAAGGGACACAGTCGTCCAGCTCCTCCAAAGCCAGTTCCAGTTCACCTCCGCCGCGCTTCTTTGCCGATCGTTTCACCACTTTTGCCAGCGCAAAATTGCGGGTGATTTTGGCCAGATAAGCGTTAAGGCGCTCCGGCCTGTTGACGGGCATGGAATTCCAGGCGGCAAGCCAGGTGTCGTTGACGCACTCCTCGGAATCCTGCGTATTTTCCAGAATGTTGTAGGCGACAATGCGGCAATACTTGCCGTATTTATTGTCCGTCTCCGTAATCGCCTGTTCTGAGCGCTGCCAATACAGGTCTACAATTTCTCGGTCATTCATACTGCCCCTCCTTTGTTTACTGAAGGCCTTCACTACTATAGATCGAATTTTTTCCGGAATTGCCACGCTGCTTAGAAAAAATCCCTGTTTTCTCTAAAACGGCAGACAGCCGCGCGAGAAAAAACAGGGATTGGCTATATTATTTTCGTTGACTTATGCTTCCGGGAGCTTGCAAACGTCGATCCACTCCAAGGCCTTGGAGTATTCGAAAAGCTCTTCCAGGTTCAGCTCAATGGCGCTGCTGGCGCTGCCCACGGCGGGGAACACCGTCTCAAAGCGCTGAAGGCTCTGGTCCAGATAGACGGGGATCCCTTCGTTGATGCCGAAGGGGCACACGCCGCCCACCGGATGGCCCACCAGCTCCAAAACCTCGTCAGCGGTGAGCATTTTCGCCTTGAAATGGAATTTTTCCTTGAACTTGTGGTTATCTATTCTGGCGTCTCCCGCCGCAAGGATGAGCATACATCCGTCTGCAGTTTTGAAAGAGAGGGTTTTTGCTATTCTTGCGCCCTCAACACCGAGAGCCTGGGCCGCAAGCTCCACGGTGGCAGAAGATACGGTAAATTCCTGTACTCTGTCCTCTATCCCCAAGCTGCGGAAATATGCGCGTCCCTTTTCGATTGACATTTCTCTGTACCTCTTATTTTGATATTGTTATTTTTACCGGCGTCCGCCGCCACCGCCGGAGAAACCTCCGCCGCCGTGGCCGCTGCCGCCGCCGAATCCACCGCCGAAGCCGCCTCCGCTGCCGCCGCCAAAGCCGCCTCCACCGAAGCCACCGCCGCCGAAGCCGCCGGGGCCGGGACCTCTGGGGCCGCCGCGGTGGTCGTCATCCCAGGGGCCTCTGCGCCTGTTGTTCCGGGAGTTGAACAGCAGAAACCAGGGGAGCCAGGAGCCGCCTCCGCGACCTCTTCTGCCGCCGCCGAAAATCAGGGAGAGGACGGCAATGACCACCAGAATCCTGATGATGGAGCCGATGGCGCTGGAAAGTCTCTGACCTAAACTGGGTTCACTGTACCCGGGATAGTATTCATTGCCTGAGCTGATGGAAGTTCCGGATTGAACGACCGCAGCGTCATACTGCTCGTCATACCAGGTCAGCAGGGCGTTGAAAAGACTGGTGACCGCTTCGTCATAGTTGCCCCGGTCAAAGTCCTTCCAGAAATATTTGTCCAGCATCGAATCTACCTGTTCGCTGTCGATCAGGGAATTCAGACCGATACCATAGGCAAGCCAGGCTTTGTTTTCCTGGATGGCCAGCAGCAAAAGCATGCCGTTATTGTAGTCAGCGGAGCCTACGCCCCAGTCGTTAAAGAGCTGATAGGCGTATTCATCGGAATACATGCCGTCCAGATAGTCCACCGTGACCACAACGATCTGCGCGCCCTGACACTGGTACTCAAGGGAGCCGTTATAGTTGATAATCATCTGCTCTGTGTCGTTGGAGAGAACATTGGAATAGTCGGCAACGTAGTAGCTGTCGCTCTGATCCACCACAGCAAAAGCGCTGGCCCCAAAGCTCAGACAAAGACACAGGGCAAGGATAAAGGAAAAGAATTTTTTCATCATAGATTTATTTTACTCAAAAAGCTCCGGAAGGTCCACCCCCACAAGCTCCGCCAGAAAATCAGCAGGGAAGTGCATCTCGTCGCGATAGAAAGCACGGACACTCTCGTTGTAACCAGAGCTGTTGATGACGGACTGGGCGCCGGTTATGGTGGAGGAATACTGGGCAAAGCCTTCGGCGTCCCTGTCGCTGAGTTCTGCACGGCTGAGCTGATCCTCCAGCGGATTCAGGGCGTTGAGAAGATTTTCATACAGACCGTAGAGATAAGAGACGGAGCCAAAGCTCAGCGCACTTTTCATCTCGTCCGTTGCGGCACGGACAGCGTCGGCGTCGATATCGTAGTTGTTGGCGATGGTGACCATGCCGTCCGCAGCACCGCAGATGTTTCTGATCTGGCTGGCGACGCTTTTGTGCTGATAGTTTTCGTATACCACGCCTTCATAGAAGCCGTCGGTGATATTCTGGCATTCCTTGCCCAGCTTGATATCCGCAGACAGCAGGGTGGAAGAGCAGATGATCAGCGCGGAAAGCAGCACCGCTACAAAGGGTTTTTTCAAAAAATTCATTGGTTTCTCCCGGGCTGTTTATCAGCCCTTCATGTCCAGCAGCTTCTGCTTCAGTTCGCCCTCGATGCGGCCCAGCTCCTCCTCGGCCTGGGCGCGGCGGGCACGACCGTCGTCCTGAATCTGGCGGACTTCGTCCAGCGTGGCGATCAGCTCCTGGTTGGTCTTCTTCAGGGTATCCAGATCAACAATACCGCGCTCCGCCTCCCTGGCGACGCTGACGCTGCCCTGGTGCAGGGCCTGGGCATTCTTGGTCAGCAGCTCGTTGGTCACATCCGTCACTTCGCGCTGGGCCTTCATGGCCTGCTCAGAGTGGTGGAGGGACAGGGCCATGACCATCTGGCTCTTCCACAGGGGGATGGTGTTGACGATGGAGGAGCGGATCTTTTCCGCCATCAGGGTGTCGTTGTTCTGGATCATGCGGATCTGGGGGGACATCTGGATGGAGATGGTACGGGTCAGCTCCAGATCGTGGATCTTCTTTTCAAAGCGGCCGATCATATTGGCAAAATCGTTGGCCGCCTGGGCGTCCTCGGGCAGGCCGGATTCTCTGGCCTTGGCCTGGTATTCGGGCAGCTCCACATTGCGCAGATGCTCGATCTTGATCTTGCCGGCCAGAATGTACATGGTCAGTTCCTTCAGGTATTCCTGGTTGCGCTCGTACATCTTGTCCATCATGCTGATGTCCTTCATCAGCGTGATCTCGTGCTTTTCCAGGGACTCCACGATCTTGTCCACGTTGACCTCGGCCTTATCATACTGGGCTTTCAGTGAGGCGATGCTCTGGGTGCTCTTTCTGAACAGGCCGCGTAAGCCCTTCTTTTCTTCCGGCTCAAAATTCAGGCCCTTCAGCTCGATCACCAGGTCGCTGAGCATGTCGCCCACTTGGCCCAGATCCTTGGTACGCACGGTGCTCAGGGCGGCGTCTGAAAATTCGGTGATGTTTTTCTGAGCGGCACTGCCGTAATTCATGACCTGCTCGGTGTTGAGAATGTCGATTTTCTCGGCAAACTCCTTGACAGCGGCCTGCTCGGCAGGGGAGAGCTTGCTCAGTTCGGGTTTTTCAACGGGGATGTCCTCTTTAACAGCCTGAGGGGCGGGAGCCTCCTCCACTGCCGCGGCGGCGTTGGGCTCGAGGGTAAGGCTGGGAATGTAGCTATCAGTACTCATGTTGAAACGTTCCTTTCAATATTAAAAATCCTCTTTGATCTTAAAATCGCTCCCGCCGGAGAGACCCTCCCTGGCGAGCATGGTGTTCATCACTTCAATATCCGTCTCAATATCCAGGGCCTGATTGGCAAACAGGGAGTCCAGACGCTTTTTGTAGGCGACAATGGCGGCGTCAAGCATCTCGTTGATGTTCTTCATGCTCTTGTCAAGGTTTTCGCCCTCTATGCCCTGGGCGCTCATCCTGTCGTAAGCGTTGAGAAGCTTGATGGTGGTGGGCAGATAGTAGTTCATAAACTTCTTGATCTGCGGAATGTCGGAGGAATCTTCAATGGCGTCCTGGGTTATTTTGTCCGTGATGCGCATAATCTCATTGATCTTCTGCCGCACTTCCACATCCTTGATGGACATGTACAGCCGGCCCATTTCACTCAGCGCCCGGTTGCCCTCTTCGATAATGGGATCGATCTCCGGGCCGTAGCTCTTTTTCTCCGGGGCGGCGGGCTTTTCTTCGCCCTGTTTGAACTGCTGCTCCTCGGCCTCCTCCTTGGCGTTGTGCTTTGCGGAGATGCGCCCGGCGATAAAAGCGGTAAAGCAGCAAAGGCCGGCGGTGATCAGCAGTCCCCATATTTTATACAGAGGAATGATGAGAGACAGAATCAGCCAGGTGATTGCAAAGGTATAAATCGGGCTGACAGACTTCTTTTTCTTTTTCGGTTTCGGCAAATTGCATTCCTCCGTCACTGTTTTTTTATTATTTTATTTTATATCGAAATATTCTGTCAGTCAAGAGTATTGCAAAAATCTATTAAGTTGTAGTATAATAAACCATAATGGTCTTTATGGGGAAAAGGAGAATTATCTGATGATAAAAATCGCGCCGTCCATACTCTCCGCAGATTTTGCCCGGCTGGGTGAAGAGGTGGCGGAAATCAAAATCGCTGGGGCGGATTATGTCCATTTTGATGTGATGGACGGGCAGTTTGTCCCCAATATATCCATCGGTATCCCTGTGCTCAAATCCCTGCGCAAGGCCACGGACATGTTTATCGACGTCCACCTGATGATCGACCGGCCCCTGCGCTATGTGGAGCAGTTCTGCTCTGCCGGGGCGGACCTGGTCAATGTCCATGTGGAGGCGGACAGCGAAGAGAATATCAAGGCGGCTCTCCTGAAGGCCAGGAGCCTGGGAAAAAAGACCGGCGTGACCATCAAGCCCAAAACCCCTGCCGGGGCCGTTGCTCCTTATCTTGGCCTGGTGGATCTTGTGCTTGTGATGACGGTGGAGCCGGGCTTTGGCGGCCAGAGCTTTATGCACGACCAGCTGCCGAAAATTGCCGCGGTGCGCAAAATGCTGGATGAAAGCTGCCCAGAGTGCGAGCTGGAAGTGGACGGCGGTGTGGACGCCGTTACGGCAAAGCTGGTGAAAGAGGCCGGAGCCAATGTTCTTGTGGCCGGCAGCGCGGTATTCGGAAAGGCGGACAGGGCTGCCGCCGTCAGCGCCATCAGAGAGGCCTGATTACATTTTTTGTTCGGGGTAAATATTTTATGTCGTTTTTTCCTGCGTCTTTGGAAAACCTGATTGATAAATTCGCGTCTCTTCCCGGTATTGGCAGAAAGAGCGCCCAGCGCCTTGCTTTTCATGTGCTGGCTCTGCCCGACGCGGAGGCCAAAGCCTTTGCCGACGCCATTACCGAGGCGAAAGCCAATGTCCGCTGCTGCTCTGTATGCCAAAACCTGACCGAGGGGGAGATCTGCTCCATCTGCGCCAGCGACAGGCGGGATAAATCCACCATCTGCGTGGTGTCTGAGCCCCGGGACGTGCTCAGCATCGAGCGGGGGCGGGAATATAACGGCACCTATCATGTGCTTCACGGCGTGTTATCTCCCATGAGCCATGTGGGGCCGGACGATATCCGCATCAAGGAGCTGCTTGTGCGGGTGGCGGAGTCTGACGTGCAGGAAGTGATCATGGCCACAAACCCGGACACGGAAGGGGAGGCTACGGCCATGTATATCTCCCGGCTGCTCAAGCCCTTCAATATCAGGGTGACCCGTCTGGCCTACGGTATCCCTGTGGGCTCCAATCTTGAGTTTGCGGACGACGCAACCTTGAATCGGGCTATCGAGGGACGAACGGAGATGTGATTTTCTCCCTCATACAATATTAAAAATCATTAAACCGGATATAATTTGAAAATGTACATAAGCAAACCTCGCCGCAGCTGGAAGGCGTGGCTGAGATTTTGCGTGCAATTTTACAGAAATGGAGGATATATGATATCTAAACTGAAAATTATTCCCCTGGGCGGTCTGGGCGAGATCGGCAAGAACATGACCGCCTACGAGTTCGGCAGCGATATAATTGTGGTGGACTGCGGCATGGGCTTCCCGGATGAAGACATGTACGGCATCGACATCGTTCTGCCGGACATCAGCTATCTGAAAGCCAACGCTGACCGCATACGGGGTCTTATCCTGACCCATGGCCATGAGGACCACATCGGTGCTGTTCCCTATGTTCTGAAGGATCTGGACATCCCCATCTACACCACACCGCTGACGGCGGCTCTGGTTGAGCTGAAGCTGGAGGAGCACGACCTGCTGTACAACACCCAGATTTTTACGAAAAAGGCAGGTTCTGTCTTCCGTCTTGGCTGCTTCACTATTGAGTTTATCCATGTGAACCACAGCATTCCGGATTCTGTGGCCCTGGCCATCGGCACGCCGCTGGGCACGGTGATCCACACCGGCGACTTCAAGATCGACGTTACGCCCATCTCCGGCGGAATGATCGACCTGGTCCGGCTGGGCCAGCTGGGCAACGACGGCGTTCTCGCCCTGCTCAGCGACTCCACCAACGTGGAAAAGCCCGGACATTCCGACTCCGAGCGCAAGGTGGGGGAGAGCTTCAACAAGCTGTTCATGGGCTGCGACAAGCGTATCATCATCACCACCTTTGCCTCCAACGTGCACCGGCTCCAGCAGATCGTGAATGTGGCGGCAAAATACAAGCGCAAAGTGGCCATAACCGGGCGCAGCATGGAGAATGTGCTCCGTGTGGCCACGGTGCTTGGCTATATGGATATCCCCGAAAATGTGATGGTGGATATCGAGCAGATCAACAAGCTCCCCAAAAACCAGGTGGTCATCATTTCCACCGGCAGCCAGGGTGAGACCATGTCCGCCCTGTACCGCATGGCCTTCTCCGAGCATAAGCAGGTGCGTATCGACGCCGGGGACAGAGTCATCATCTCCGCCTCCGCCATTCCCGGCAACGAGAATATGATCAGCCGGGTCGTGGACGAGCTGTTCCACAAGGGCGCGGAGGTCATCTATGACCGGCATACCGACCTGCATGTGTCCGGCCACGCCTCCCAGGAGGAGCAGAAGATGATATTGGCCCTCACAAAGCCCAAGTATTTCATCCCTGTCCACGGCGAGTACCGCATGCTGGTAAAGCACGCGGAGATCGGCAAGATGATGGGCGTGCAGCCCAAAAACGTGGTCATCGGCGAAAACGGCAAGGTCATTGAGATCACCAAAAAGGCCATAACCTGTGAAAACACGGTGCCCTCCGGCGCGGTCCTGGTGGACGGCAGCGGTGTGGGCGAGGTGGGCAGCGTCGTTATGCGCGACCGGCACCGCCTGGCCGAGGACGGCATGGTGGTCGTGGTCATGCCCTTCTCTTCTCAGGACCATGTGCTGATCGCCGATCCGGAGATCGTCACCCGCGGCTTTATCTACGTCAAGGAAGCGGAGGCCATGATGGACGAACTGAAGCGGGTCACGCTGGAATCCGTCGCCGCCTGCGAGGCCCAGCACATCAGCGACTGGACTACCATCAAGAGCAAGGTGAAGAACAACCTCTCCGGCTACCTCTATAAGACCACCAGAAGAAGCCCCATGATCCTGCCTGTGATCTCAGAGATATAAGCGATGAATATACAGATTTTCGGCAAGGCCAAGTGCTTTGACACCAAAAAGGCCGAGCGCTACTTCAAGGAGCGCAGAATCAAATATCAGTTTGTGGACGTGATCAAATACGGCATGAGCAGGGGAGAACTGAGCGCCGTAAAAAACGCCGTTGGCCTGGACGCCATGGTCAATACGGAGGATGAGGACTATCCGCTTTTCCAGTACCTGGCCTCCACAGAGGAAAAAATGGACAAGCTCTATGAAGTGCCCTATCTGATCAAAACCCCCATCGTCCGCAACGGTAAGCAGGCCACCGTGGGCTACTGCCCGGACGTGTGGAAAAATTGGGAATAAGAAACAGCCGCTCATGTGGCCTGGAAACAGTATTACTGCGCTGTACCAGGTTTTCAAAGCGGCTGTCTTTAATAAAAAGGGACGGAGGCGACAAAATGCTTTTGCTTGGGCGTAAATTTCTTTTGTTCATTGGGTTATTTATGCTTTTCTTCCCAGCGGTATTTTTTGATTTGACAGAGAGTTGGAAAACTACTTCATCGGATACGCCATCTACATTGTACAAGTGGCATATTCGCCTTGGCGGTATTGTTTGCACGCTGATTGGCTGCGTTGGCTTGATTACAACCATTGTGCTTTAATTCGAACAAGAGCAAAAAACCTGCCCGGTCATTCGACCGGGCAGGTTTTGATATACATCAATACATCAGATCAGGTTCAGCAGCAGGGTCAGCAGAACAAAGGCCAGAGCGAACCACTTGGTGGCCTTGGCCAGCTTTGCGTCCCAGGTCTTGGCCTTGCCCTTGGAGAGGAAGGTCTCCGCGCCGCCGGAGATGGCGCCGGAAAGTCCTGCGCTCTTACCGCTCTGCATCAGAACGACAACGGTGACGGCCAGGCCGGAGAGAAGCTGAAAAACGGTGAGAATGATGGTGAGTACAGACATTTATTTCAATCCTTTCGATATTTTACGAATTAACAGCATTGGAAAGTATACCATATAGGCCAGCACAATTCAAGCATTTTTTTCAATTTTTGAAACGTTTTCCTTTCTCAACGCGGTTTACATGTTTTTTACACCAGCGCGATATTGGAGCTTACCTGGATGGATTATCATCAGGGACGTAATCGGAAAGGATTATAAGAAAATATCGAAGGAGATCTACAAATTGAAAAAGCGTATTATGGGAATTGTTCTTACGGCAGTAATGCTGGCAGCGGCTCTTTCCGGCTGCGGAAGCAACGCCGCTGCACCTGCCGCCTCCACTGCCCCTTCTGCAGCCCCTGAATCTGTTGAAAGCACTGCCCCCGAAGCAAAGCTCAGCGGTTCT
Organism: Candidatus Limivicinus sp.; assembly: GCA_051866735.1. Lineage (GTDB taxonomy): Bacteria > Bacillota > Clostridia > Oscillospirales > Oscillospiraceae > Limivicinus. Next base: position 43,325 of record JBJDXP010000002.1, on the reverse strand, counting down.
GTTTCCACCGACGGCTCCACCTCCATGGTGAAGGTCATCGGCGCGCTGGGCGAGGCCTTCACCGAAGCCAACCCCGATGTAACTTTCACCTATAACCCCACCGGCTCCGGCAGCGGCATCACCGCCGTGACCGAAGGACGCTGCGACATCGGTCTTTCCAGCCGTAACCTGAAGGACGAGGAAGCAGCTAACGGCCTGAAAGCCACTGTCCTTGCTCTGGACGGCATCGCTGTCATCGTTAACCCCGAAAACCCCATCGGTGAGCTGAGCCTTGAGCAGATCGCAAAGGTCTATACCGGCGAGATCACCAACTGGAGCGAGCTTGGCGGAGCTGACGCGGAGATCGTTGTGATCGGCCGTGAGGCCGGCAGCGGCACCAGAGACGGCTTTGAGAGCATCACCAAGACCGCTGACGCCTGCGTCTACCGCCAGGAACTGACCAGCACCGGCGACGTGATCACCGCTGTAGCGCAGAACCCCAACGCCATCGGCTATGCCTCTCTCGCCTCTGTGGGCGACACGGTGAAGGCTCTGGTGGTTGAAGGCGTCGCTCCCTCTGAGGAGACCGTTAAGGACGGCAGCTATCTGGTACAGCGCCCCTTCGTTCTGGTGACCCGCGAGGGCGAGGAACTCTCTCCCTCAGCCCAGGCCTTCTTTGACTACATCACTTCCGCAGACGCCGCATCCATCATCGCAGACGCCGGAGCAGTTGCTGTAAACTGACAGAAAGAATAATCAAACCGGCACTTTCAGCTTGAAAGTGCCGTGTTTTGTATTTTTTGAATCATGATGAAAAAAACAACAAACCGAAAAAAACTGGTTGAGGACATCGTACACGGCATCTTTTTCTTTCTGGGAATGATCACCGTACTGTGTGTTCTCCTTATCAGCATGTATCTCCTTGTTGCGGGAATTCCCGCTATTAAAGAAATCGGCATTGTGGAGTTTCTGTTCGGTTCCCAGTGGGCGCCGACTTACGCGGAACCGGCTTATGGTATTCTTCCTTTTATCCTCTCCAGCGTTTACGGTACTGCCGGAGCGCTGCTGCTGGGTGTACCCATCGGCTTTTTTACCGCCGTCTACCTGGCAAAGCTGGCTCCGCCAAGGATGAAGAGCCTTGTCAGCAGCGCGGTCAGCCTGCTGGCGGGCATCCCCTCCGTGGTCTACGGCCTTGTGGGTATGCTGGTTCTTGTTCCGGCGATAAGGAAATTGTTCCATGTGCCGGACGGCGCAAGCCTGCTTGCGGCAATCATTGTCCTGTCTGTGATGGTGCTTCCCTCAATCATCAATGTGTCCATGACCTCCCTTGAGGCAGTACCCAAGGAATATGAGGAAGGCTCCCTCGCCCTGGGGGCTACGGAAGTGGAGACCTATATGCGCGTATCTGTCCCCACTGCGAAAAGCGGCATCGCCACGGCTATTGTTTTGGGCGTGGGCCGCGCTTTGGGTGAGGCAATGGCTGTGATGATGGTCTCCGGCAATGCGGCAAACATGCCCTCACTGTTTCAGAGTGTGCGTTTTCTCACCACGGCGGTAGCCAGCGAGATGGCATATTCTTCCGGCCTCCACCGTCAGGCACTGTTTTCTATCGCGCTTGTTCTGTTCCTGTTCATTATGCTGATCAATGCAGGACTCAACCTTATACTGAAGCATAAGAAGGAGGACTGAGCATGTCAAAGGAAAAATACCCCCTGCGACGGAAAATATACGGCGGTACAATGCAGGCCCTGATGTATTTCTCCGTCTTTGTTACCTGCGCGCTGGTGGTGGCAATTATAGGCTATGTGCTGATAAAGGGCCTTCCCAATATCACATGGAAGCTCCTGAGCACCAAGCCCAGCTATCTTTCAAACAGCATCGGTATCTTGCCGGATATTTTAAACACGATCTATATCATCATCGCCTGCCTTGTGGTGGTGCTCCCCCTGGGCGTAGGCGCTGCGATCTACCTGACGGAGTACGCGGAAAACAAGAAGCTGGTCGGCGTCATCGAGTATGCCGCAGAGACCCTTTCCGGCATCCCTTCGGTAATTTACGGTCTTGTAGGTATGCTCTTTTTCTGCCAGTTCCTCGGTTTTCAGACCTCACTGCTGGCCGGCGCGCTGACGCTGGTGATCATGAATCTGCCAACGGTGATGCGTACCACCCAGGAGAGCCTGAAGGCCGTTCCCCAGAGCTATCGTGAGGGCGCCTTTGGTCTGGGCGCGGGGAAGTGGCGCGTGATCTACACCGTGGTGCTGCCAAGCTGCGTTGACGGTATTGTGACCGGCTGTATCCTGGCTATAGGCAGAATATTGGGCGAGTCCGCTGCGCTGCTTTTCACCGCCGGTTTTGCACACGCGCTGAACGGCTTTATAGACGGCCTGTCCAGTGCTGGCGCTACGCTGACGGTGGCACTGTATGTGTATGCAAAAGAGGAGGGTGAGTTTGAGGTGGCCTTTGCCATTGCGGCAATCCTGATGGTGTTGACTCTGCTCATCAATCTGGCAGCTCAGTTTACGGGTAAATTTTTCAAAAAACGGAGAGACACATGAGTAATATCCTTACATCAGAAAACCTTTGCCTGTGGTACGGCGAGACCCAGGCCCTGAAAGGGATCAGCATGGAGATCCCGGAAAACAGCATCACCGCCCTGATCGGCCCCTCCGGCTGCGGAAAATCCACCTTTCTTAAAACGCTGAACCGGATGAACGACCTGGTTCAGGGGGTGAAAATCACCGGAACGGTAAAATACCAGGGACAGGATATTTTCGCGCCCTCTGTGGACGTAAATTCACTGCGCCGTGACATCGGCATGGTTTTTCAAAAGCCCAATCCTTTCCCCATGAGCGTTTACGACAATGTGGCCTACGGCCCCCGCACCCACGGCGTCCGGTCCAAAGCCAGGCTGGACGAGATCGTGGAACAGTCTCTCAGAGGCGCGGCCATATGGGATGAGCTGAAAGACCGGCTGAAAAAATCCGCTCTCGGTCTTTCCGGCGGCCAGCAGCAGAGACTGTGCATCGCCAGGGCGCTGGCTGTCGGGCCGAAGGTGCTGCTTATGGATGAGCCTACATCGGCTCTTGACCCCATCTCCACAGCAAGGATAGAAGAACTTGCGGAGGAGCTGAAAAAGCAGTATACTATCGTCATCGTAACCCATAACATGCAGCAAGCTGTGCGTATATCTGATAAAACCGCCTTTTTCCTTCTGGGAGAGCTGATTGAGTACGATGATACGGAAAAGCTGTTCTCCATGCCGCAGAACAAGAAGACAGAAGACTATATTACAGGGAGGTTCGGTTGATGAGATCAGGATTTGACAAACAGCTCACAGAGCTGAACAGGGAAATGATCAGCATGGGTTCCCTCTGCGAAAACGCCATTGCCATGTCCGCCAAAGCCCTGCTTGACGGAGATGCTGCTCTTGCAAAGAAGGTTTCGGAGCTTTCTGCGCAGATCGAGCGGAAGGAGAGAGATATTGAATCCATGTGCCTGAAGCTGCTTTTGCAGCAGCAGCCGGTGGCGAAGGATCTTCGCATTATCTCCTCCGCGCTGAAGATGGTCACGGATATGGAGCGCATCGGCCATCAGTCGTCGGATATCGCGGAGATCATCTCCATGGCCAATATCTCCGCCGGGGGAGACACCAGGTATATCCATGATATGGCCCTTGCGGTGATCAAAATGGTGACGGACAGCATAGACGCTTTTGTGAAAAAGGACGCGGTCACGGCCAAATCTGTCATAAGCTATGACGATGTGGTCGACGACTATTTTGACAAGATCAAGTTTGCGCTGATCGAGCTTTTCAGTAAGCCCGGCACGGACGGGGAGCAGACACTGGACCTGCTGATGATCGCCAAGTATTTTGAACGGATCGGCGACCACGCGGTGAACATCGCCAATTGGGTGCTGTTTTCCATCACCGGACGGCATGAAGAAGCACAGCGCTAAACCGGACAGGAGAGAATAAGGGGGATTTTCAATGACAAAAAGAATATTTCGCGCCATTTGTCTGGTCGCCCTTGTGGTGTTTCTGGCCTCTGTCACCCTGATTATGGGTATTCTTTACGACTATTTCTCACGGGTGGAGCAGGACCAGCTGCGGATAGAGGCCGGGCTGGCCGCCAGGGGCGTTGAGGAAAACGGAGCGGACTATTTCGACGGGCTTGACACCCAAAGCTACCGCATCACCTGGATCGGGGCGGACGGAACGGTTCTTTTTGACAGCGACAGTGACGCCGGCACCATGGAAAACCATCTGGAGCGGGAAGAAGTCAAACAGGCCATGGCCAGCGGTTTCGGTCACAGCTCCCGTTATTCATGCACCCTGATGGAGCGGCTGTTGTATTCCGCCCAGCGCCTGGACGACGGTTCCGTTATCCGTCTGGCTATCACCCAGAACAGTGTGCTGACTATCGTCTTGGGCATGATCCAGCCCATTCTTCTGGTTTCTCTTGTCGCGGTGATCCTGGCGCTGGTGCTGGCTTCCCGGGTCTCAAAGTCCGTGGTCAGGCCCCTGAACGAGCTGAATCTGGATGAGCCGCTGAACAACGAGGGCTTCGATGAGCTTTCGCCCCTGCTCCGCCGGATCGACAGCCAGCAGCGCCAGCTGAAAGGCCAGGCTCTGGAGCTTAAACAGAAAAAGGATGAATTTCTGGCCGTCACCAGCAACATGAGCGAGGGCCTTGTGCTGCTCAATTCCACAGGCGTGATACTCAGCATCAATAACGCGGCTTTAACCATCCTTGATGCGGATAAAAGCTGCGTGGGCCAGGATATTCTGACGGTGAACCGCTCTCTTGAGATGCAGAAACTCCTTGATGAGGTGCGAACAGGGCAGCGTTCGGAGACAAAGCTCTGCCTTACAGGCCGTGAGTATCAGCTTGACGCAAGCCCCATCATCAGTGGGGGAATTTTCGGGGGCGTGGCGCTGCTGCTGTTTGATATCACCGAGCGGGAAAACGCCGAACAGCTGCGCCGGGAATTTACCGCCAACGTGTCTCACGAGCTGAAAACGCCGCTGCACAGCATCTCCGGCTGCGCGGAACTGATGAAAAACGGTCTGGTCAAGCCCGAGGATACAGCCCGTTTCGCGGGTCAGATCTATTCCGAGGCCCAGCGGCTTATTATTCTTGTAGAAGATATTATCCGCCTCTCCCGCCTGGATGAAGGCGCGGAGGACATGCAGCGGGAGAGGATCGACCTCTATGCGCTGTCCGGCTCTGTGATAGACAGCCTTGAAAATGAGGCGAAGGAGAATAACGTCTCTATGGCCCTTTGCGGCAGTCCGGCCTTCATATGGGGCGTAAGGCAGCTTGTGGGCGGCATGATCTATAATCTCTGTGAAAACGCCATCAAGTACAACAAAGAGAATGGCAGTGTAAAGCTCACCGTCAGCAATGAAGGGGAATTTTCTGTGCTCAACGTGTCCGATACGGGCATAGGCATCCCGCCGGAGCACCAGAGCCGTGTTTTTGAACGCTTCTATCGGGTGGATAAGAGCCACTCCAAGGAAGTAGGCGGCACCGGCCTGGGCCTTTCCATTGTTAAGCACTCTGCAATGGTACACAACGCAAAGATCGACCTGCAAAGCACACCAGGGAAGGGCACCAGCATCACGCTGCGTTTTCCCAAGGCATAATAATCAATCAGCCGGCTTAATCAATGAGCCGGCTGATTGCTTTTTATATCGTGATAAATACTATTTGAAACGCGCAGAAGACGTCTCATGCAGACTCCGACGCGCTGACGCATGATGAAAAGAAGACTTGTCTACTTTTCATGGGAGTCTGGACCTGAACTTAAATCGATTTCTCTATTCTGCTTTATATCTTTTACTGTACTGATAAAAAACAATGCCCAAAACAATCCATAAGATCAGACAAATATAAGATTCTTTTCCCAAAGAGCAGTTGATTCCCGGCAGGGGAATAAGCAATAAAACCATAAAAATCACAGCCATTATTGCGCCAATGATACCGGTGGCGACAATGGACTTTTTCCCCTCTTCTCTGGCAAACTTTACAGCGGCAAGGGAAGTGTAGCCATAGCCGATGGCTGCTCCCAGGGATGACATATCTACGATCCACCCCAATGCTGTTCTGCCAAAGAAAGGTGCGACCAAAGAGATGACCATCACAAAAAGAATGGAGATATAAGGCGTGTTATATTTTGGGTGCAGTTTTCCAAAGGACTTTGGCAGCACATTTTCTTTTGCCATGGAATAAAGTAGTCTGCTTGTGGCCATGTAAAATCCAATAATGCCCGAAAGAATTGCACCCAAAACAGCTATGCCTAAAAATATCAGTCCGGCTTTTCCCATAAGCAGATAGGCAGCGTTAAAGGTAGGCAGAGATTCCAGACCGCTTAAATTAGGCAAATCATTAATATATTCCACCCAGCTGCCATATCGTTCAGGCACGACCATTGCGGTGACAGTATTATTGATAATATACACCAGCCCGCCAAAGATAATGGAAACGATCATAATACCCTTGGTCTTTTTCTGGGAGAACTTAAACTCTTCTGCCGCCTGTGGCACGGTATCAAAACCGACAAAAGCCCAGGGCGCCACGGCTAAGACAGCCAGAACACCCAACAAGGATGCTCCGCCAGTTCCGCCATCGCTGCTTTCATAAAATCCAGGTGACAGGTTTGAAAAACTGGCATTTTCATTGAATAAAGCAGATATCGCGACAATTATTACGCCGCCAACCAGCATAAAAGTGAGGACAGTCTGAAATACGCCGGAGGTTTTCACTCCACGGATGCTGGTCATGGCAATCACAATCAGGGCCACAACAGCCAACAGAATCTCACCGAAATATACATCATATCCCGCTACATTATAATGGAAGCCGAATTGGAATATGTTGTTCAATAGATTCCTGCCAATCAATGCCAGGGCTGTCGCATTAAGCGGAACAATTGCCAAATAGGACAGACCTAAAAACCAGGAACAAACAAACCCGTGCTTTTTACCGAAAGCCTTCTGAGAGTATGTAAATTCGCCTCCAGCTACCGGAAACCTGTCGATCATGTAATGATAATTAAAAGCAATAATTATCATGATGATCACGGCAAGGCTTATCGCAATAGCTGTGCCCAAAGGACCTGCATTCTTCAAAAATGTATTCCCGGGCATTACAAATGCGCCCCAGCCAATAATACAGCCCAGAGCTAAAGCCCATACATTGAGGGGAGATAACTTTCTTTCAAGCTGCTGTTCCTGGACGCTTCCTTCTTTCCTTTCTTCCTGCATTATTCTTCTCCTTTTCTCTATTTTTGCTTTTTCTTTCTTTAAAATAGAAAGTATACACAGGGGTGAGATCAGATTAAAAATCTCCGCCGTTTTGCATGCGGTCTGATTCCATGCTGTTTTCCGGAACAATTTTGGTTCCAAAAACAGCGTTCACAACCTGTTCCAAATGAGCAGCCGTACCGCTCTTAAACAGTACCGCATCGCCGGCTTTAACATTTTTGTTCAGCCATTGGATCAGTTCCTTGTGATATTCAAAATAATGGGTTTCCATGCCGGCGTTTTTACATACATCGGCAATTATTCTTGAATCTTTTCTGTAACAGATGAGGGTATCTATACTTAGTTTTGACAGTTTCTCACCCACTTCCTTATGGGCTTCCTCTGAGCCGATACCCAGAGCGGGAATATAGCCCAGCACCATAATCCTTTTGCGTCTCGGGGCGACAGGAAGACCGCACAGTGTTTCAGCAGCCTTAACAGACGAGATTACCGTAGAGCTGTAACAATCCACCAAGACTGTACACCCTTTTGCGTTCAGTAGATTTTGCCGCAATCCATCCGGCCGATAGGCAGAGAGGGCTTCCATTATTTCCTTGCCGTTTATCCCCTTTTCCCGTCCTACGGCATAGGCAGCAACGGCATTATTTACATTATGGACACCTGCCATATGTAAAACGCCTGCTTCTGATGCTCCGTCTTTTCCATGAACAGTGAAGGTCATGGACAGTCCATCCGTCTCAATGTTATCTGCATAATAATCACATTCTTCTGCAGTTGTTCCGTACCTGACAACACGGTATTCCGGAAAATCCAGGTCATGGAGAATAGGACAGTCATTATTTAAAAATAGAATACTGCCGGACTTTAAATGGGTAAGAATTTTCAGCGTTTCTTCCTTACTTTTGTCCAAAGAATTTCCTACTTCATCAAGATGCGCTTTTCCGATATTTGTAATCAGACAGGCGTCCGCGTCCATCATGTAGGAAATATCCTGGGTATGCGGCTCGTGACATTCCTGGACATAATTTTTAAAACTGTTATCCAGATTCAAAATGGTTTCTCCCGCAGTTCTCCAGGTGTTGAAGTTTTTCCTGACATAGAGCGTTTTTTCTTCGCAGGAGAGTGCAACGGAAACCATATCCTTGGTCGTGGTCTTGCCCGCGTTTCCGGTCACCGTAATGGTCCAGGGATGATATTTCTTCTTAATGTAGCGGCAGAGTTCTTCCCATGCTTTTCTTGCGGTCATCCCCTCCGGCAGGAAGGAGGTAGGCACGCCCTCTACGCGCTCTCTGACAGCGGAAATCGCGAAAGCAGCTCCCTTGGATCTGGCAATCTCTGTATTGATGTATTCTGAACTACTCAAGGTACCCGCGGGCACCCAGTTGCCATTGGAATCCTGTTCCCAATTCAGTAGCGCTATTCCGCCTTCCTTTATGCATGCTTTAACGATGGCCAAATGTCTCTTTTTGGACAACTCTTCTTCACTCATGTTTGGCTTGCTAATGTTTAATACCTGGCAAACCTCGTTTATCGAAATTTGCGGGCGCTGAAATTGCCGTGGACCATCAGGAGGATTCCAGCAATCATTTTCAGCGCTGTCCTCTTCCACGTCTAAAACGGTCGGCCGGTTATGATACATTCTTATTTTTGAACCGATAACGGCTTTGATCTCGTCTTCGGCAGTCATTAATAAAGATCTTTCTTTGCCGTCAGTCCATTCTTTTTCAGTCGGCCAGACAGTAAAACCCTGTGAACCGAAGTCTTCTACTACTCTGCAGGGAATGTAGGATTCGTCCGCAATCACCACTTTTCCGTGCACCCTCTTCAACTCAAGCCTGTAAATAACATTCTTTCTGGTGATCATCGAGGTGTTATCGCTTGTTATGAAGTTACCCAACGAAAAAATAACCGGGACGCGTTTTCCGTCTTTGGTAATAATTTCGTCATATGGCTGCAGGGAATGAGAATGGGACCCCATTATACAATCCACACCAGAGTTGGCCATTTCCTTTGCCACTTCAACTTGATGTTCCGTAACCTGATGTGAATACTCTTTGCAGCGAAAATGAATGTAACACAGGATAAATTCTGCTCCGGCCGCTTTCGCCTCAGCAATATCTGCGTTCAGCTTTGGCAGTGAGTATCTGTTGACAATTACGCTCTGCCCCAGCTCATTCAGTATTTTTTTGTCTAAATCACAGTTTATGTGTTCAGTATAGGAGAGAATGCCCAGTTTTATACCGTTAACACTGACAATCAAAGCCCGTGGATCTGCTTCAGAAGTGAATAGCCCGGTATGAAGAAAGCCTTTTTGATCAATGTTTTTTATGGAATCAAATATTCCCTCTACGCCAGCGTCTGCATTATGATTGTTTGCCAGAACAAAGGCGTCGAACCCGGCGTATTTCAACCCATCCAGATATTCAACCGGGGCGTTGCAGTGGAAACGTCCGTCAAATCTGTGCATCTCATGGGCATAAGGGACCAACGGCGTCACTGTTGTTTCGAGATTAGCAATGGCGAGATCGGATGTATTCAGCACATTTTTTATTTTTTCAAAGGCATGTTCAAAGAAAAACTTTTGGCTATCCTGAACCATCATCGATCTGCTCATGACCGGCTCGCACATCAAGTCGCCGGCGCACATGATAACTGCCGTTTTTTTGTCCGCATCACTTTGCAATGTGTAACATTTTCTTTTGTTGTCAAAAGCATAACGGCTGGGCTTTTCAAGCCGAGTTCTGTCATATGAAGGAAATTGAAGCTTTTCTGCCTCGTATTTTTTCCATGAGTCGGCTGCCCTCGTTACTTCACGGCCGGTATGTTGTGTTTTTTTACCAAGAAACATAGTATTTATTTCCCCTCAGTTGTTTTTTGGGTCCGGGCTATCAATAAAATGTATTTTTTAACTATACTTTCCACTTATTGTATATTGGGACCCGGCTTTTGTCAACAATTTTGCTGATCGTTATATCATATAAGCGTTATAATTTTTTTGCTATACTGGTTAAAGTTTGTGTTTTCCTTAGCCTTCCTATTTTTGTGCATTCTGCTGCCGGTCGGTTTTATATTTTCCTCGGTTTTCTCAGCAGCATAACCAGAAGCTCCGGGACAGTTCCTTTTTTCTGTCGGTATTTTCTGCCGCCGTACCAGGTCTCAAGGGGACGGAAATCCACGATTTCCCGGGGAGTCAGCGTGAAAAAGTCCCGGCCGGCGGTGAAAAAGTCCGCCGCTTTTCCCACTTCCAGCGTGCCCCGAACAGTTTCTTCCTCAATGCTCTTTGCCGCGTTGGCGGTATAGCAGCGGAAAGCCTGAAAGGGGGAAAGGGATTCCTCCTCGTGATAAAACTGCACCATGCCCAGCATTTGCAGATAGGGGTCCATATCCTGCACAGGAGAATCGGAAGAACCGCACACGCAGACGCCTGCATCGACCAAAGATTTCAGCTTCATTTTCCGGAAGAGTTCCGGCGGCAGATACCGCTCATAGGTGTGCAGGTATCTCTTGTCGATCCAGGAATAGCCCGGCTGCATCATCACCGCGTACTTGCCCTTGCAAAGCGCGTGGAAGCTCTCTTCACTGACAAATTCACAGTGCTCGATCCGGTGCATACGGGGAGAATCCAGCTGCTCCAGCGCGTGGAGGAGCCGTTCAACGGCAGCTTCTCCGATGGCGTGGCTTGCCGTCTGATACCCGGCCTTGTCCGCGGCCAAAACAAGCTGATCCACATACTCCTGACTGTAATAACAGGGGGCCGTTTTGCCTGTATCGGAAAAGGGAACAGAGAAAGCCGCGCTGTGGGAGCCGATGGAGCCGTCCATTTCCCAGTCGCCGCAGCCGCCGACTCTCGGGCGGTTCATCCATTTGCGATAGGGCTTGACCCGCTCCAGGTCCACATATTGCAGGTTCAGCCGGACGCCCACATCAAAATGCCTTGCCAGTCTGGCAATCAGCCCGGTAGTGGGGTCTTTGGGCGAATCGCCGTTTCCCTCCAATGCGCCCACGACACTGATGCCGTAAGAGGCGCAGGTATTTTGAAATTTGGCAATCCCCTTAGCCAGAACCGGCAGCGTGATCATCGAACTTACCGTGTCAATGATGCGGCCCTGGGCCCGCTCGTTCTCTTCCCCCTGCAGTACGCCGCTGTGCCCTTCGGGAGAGATGCCCACAAGCTCCAGCATTTTCGTGGATAGGGAAGTGCTGTGCCCGTCAATATTGTAGATGACGACCGGCCGTCCGTCGCCCCAGTCGTCCAGTTCTTCTCTGGTGGGCATACGGTGCTCGTCGATGGCTGTCATAATATAATTATTGCAGGCGATAACGGCGTCCGGCTTTTGCCCTGAAACATAACTGCGCAGCCGCTCCTCCACGCCTTTCATGGTGTGTGGCTCCACGCCCCCGGCGGTGATCTGGCAGAGATTAAAGCCCATGGCCATTACCGCAATGGTCAGCAGCATATGCACATGGCCGTCAATCAGGCAGGGATAGACATGTTTGCCCTGCAGATCCACAACTTTGGCCTTCCCGGCGTAGTCCGCGGCTTCTTCGGCGGAATACAACGCCTTGATGCGGCCCTTTTCCACCAGCATGGCCGAAAAAATTTCCGATTCGGTCCGGCCTGTGTGAATAAGGGCGTTGGTAAACAGTGTTTGCTTCATACCGGGACCACGCTTCCCACAGCCATCAGGATGTAGGCGATAACGATCAGGATTTCCAGCGGCAGTGCGCTGTGCCGGAGCAGATCGTTTTCGGGCACGTCTCTTCGTGCGTTGTGATAGGCGGGAACCACCATGACGGCGATAATAATGGCGATCAGGCCGCCGGCGGTCCGCATGAGATCCAGAAAACCGGCTACATTGAACAGTACCAGGATCAGAGACGGCAGCGTGGCCAGAAGCCAGCTGATCTTTGTGCCGGTGTGCAGCATGTCGTCGACAATGCCGCCCAGAGCCAGGGACAGGGACCAATAGGTGGTCAGCATGGCCAGAACGGTAAAGAGTCCGCCGATGACCTGCGCCCAAAGACCGATTCCCGCGCTCCATCCCACCATGGCCAGCTCGGTGATCTCCGTGGAGGAGAGCAGGGAGCAGACGGAAATGACCAGAATCAGAATGAAGTTGTTCAGCAAGCCCAGAAAGACGGCCTTGCGGATCTTTTTCGTGTCGCCGCCCAGCCCTTCCACGGCCTGGGGCACGGAAAAGAAAGCGGACATGGCGAACATGGCCAGACCGTAATAGGCCAGTGCGTCGTTGAGAGAACCGGCGGACAGGCTCAGGGGATTGCGGATATTCAGAAGAGAGGCGGCAGCCAGAGCGGCGATCAGCGCGAAGATCACCGTCACGGCGATCTTTTCCGAAACGCCCACCGCCTTCAGACCGAACAGCACCACAGAGGCCGCGACCACATAAAACAGCAGCTTTGCCGCGATGGAGGGGATGGGGAGCAGTCCCACGATGATCTCCTCCGCACCGGAGATGTACGCTGCAAGATTGGTCACCAGGATCACCGCCATCAGCGCGAAGAAAAAGACCGTGAGGATCTGCTTTCCCTTTCCCCGGAAGAGAAAACGGTTCAGACAGGAGATGATCTGCCCGCCGTTACCCTCCTTCAACGCGATTTCCGCGATCATCAAATGCAGCACATAGCTTGCAAGCAGCGCCAGAATCAGGATCAGCGTGGAGAGGATGATGCCGTTTCGCGCTGCCATATAGGGCATACTGAGTACGCCCGCACCGATCCCGTAGCCCGTGATGATACAGGCCGCTTCCCATGTTGTCAGTTGTTTTTTCGTTGTACCCATAGTTATTCCTCGTCTCCGGGTAAAAATCAACCCTGATTTTGTTGTTCATAAAACTTAAAAACACCCGGTTTTCTGGCGGTTTTCCACCGCTCGCGGGTATCTCCGCTGACGGGCCAGACCAGCAATTCCGACAGGATGCAGTTCACGTCGGACAGAGCGGAGGTGTCCTCCACCCGGCAGCGATAAAAACCGAGACATTTCCCGGCAAAGCTTTTGCTCGCATTGCAGCAGTCGACCAGGGGCCGCAGATCCGGCAGGGTGGCGTCTTCCAGATAAAACATGAAGAGTTCCGACATGGACCGAAGGAAGGATAGATCGCGGATATTCTCCCCGTGGAGAATAAACAGATCCCAGAGACCTGTGAAATCAGAAAGAAAGCTGTAATCCGGCAAGGCTGTGAAAAGATAACAGCCGGCAAGATCACAGCTGCGGAGCGCATCCATGATCTTTTCATCCTGAAGATCCGACACGGAAAGGGTCACTTCTGGCGTACGCATATTGAAGGCCGATGTGCTTCGCTCCCAGGGAACGAAGCCGCCCCGAACCGGGCTTCCGTCCTCGTTGACCGCAATGCTCATGTACGCGTGTTTCGATGCTGCTTCCATTAGTTTATCGTATTGTTCTTTTTCCATCGGCTTTTCTCCCAAACTTGAAATGCTCATTCATGTCAATGCGCATCGGCGCACGGGAACATCTTGCGGCTGAATAATGTCCCCAATTCACGATTCAAGTTAATGTTATATGAAAATGCTGTAGTACTTTATTGTGCGTGGTTTCATCATTCATCATATACGCAACCATCGGAAGGCTTGTCATGCCTTTTTCCCAATAGGCGTCGTCTACAGAAACAGTACGTATCCATCTGACACCGATAAAATATTCGCTTGCAGGGTCAATGGCTGCCCGTGCTGCTTCATCTACCCATGTACAGTCCAGAATAATCTTTTTGACACCTGAATCATCCGCAGAAAAGTCAGAGGCCGGCATCTCGCGGGATATGCATGTACCAACACCGACAAATCCCTTGCCGGCAATGTGACAGAAGATAACATCCTCCACATTGATATTGGCCAGCAGTGTTCCACCGTCGCCGTTGGCAGACACAAAACCGTATTTCTGCGCATCTGCCCAGCTTCGGCCTGAGCCATATTCAACGGTAAAACGCCGGGAGTTTCCGCTCTGAATAGCGATTTCGGTCGCATCATCCCAGCCACCGGCCAGCTCTTTGATTATGGCAGGATTCCAGATTGATTTTGCAAGGGAAGTGTAGAGCTGGAGCCGCTCCCGGATTGCGGTCTTATCGAACTGGGAGTAAGCCTTAAAATTGTACTCGCTGCACAATGCCAGAAACTTCGGGTTGTTCTGATAGGCTCTGGCATTCAGAGACTGCGCCAGAATATTATCGCCCATGTACTGAACAACCTTCTTATCATACGGCATAGCCTGATAGCTACGGTTGTGATCACTGGTCAGCAGAATCAGGTTGCCGAATTTTTTGCGGTTGTTTTTAAAGTCCTCTTCGTCATTGAACAAATCTTTGTAGCTTTGATAATCATCCGGCAGGATATGTTCAATATCATAGGAAGTCTTTGGATCCCGGTCTACATAGTTTTCAAACTGAGAGGCCAGACCCATGCGCACATTCACATAGTCGGTCAATCTGGCCAGCATGTGAAGCATATATCGCCCGGTAAACTGATTGAGCTCAAAATCCTGAATAGCGTCCAGCGTTTCGTTCATGCGCTGCAGCGTGGATACAAGTTTTATGCCGATGGTTTTGATATCCTGATTTCTGATTTGGCACATGACCCGGAACAGGAGATTCTTGTTAGTATTCCAGTTTATCTTTTTATAATTAAAAATGCGGGTAGATGCGAAAATGTCAATAAAGCTTGCAACGATCTTGATTTTCTGGTCGACAACCGCAGGCGCGTCATCAACCCGAACTGCCGACATAATCAAATAATTCTGGTAAGTAATATCCCGATGGGCGTTATAATAAACTGCTTCAAAGCTTTTCGTCAGTTTTTCGGAATATGTTTTTATGCGCAGGTATAAGTTGGTCATCATGGTCATTTCAATGGTGACCAGTTCTTTGTATTGCTTCGGCTGCGTTAGCTGCATTTCCGACCGTGCGTTCATCCGAACCCAGGTATGGAACTTTTCACCTAACAGCTCAAAATCCCGATCTTCCGCACCTTTCTTCGTTTCACGGATGGAATTTGCGTATTTGGCGCGAAGCCAGGCGGAAATGAAGTCAACATCTTCAGCTTTGACTGTGCCGCTGCTCTCGGAGTCAAAGGCATTTTTAATACGGGTAATATTTTGCTGCCATACTTTGTTGACCGAGTCACGGTCCGCCTCATCTACCTGCTGAATGATAAAGGCCTTCAGCATCTCGGCGCTGTTCAGGCTGAGACCGCGGTCATTCATGGTCAGAAAAATCGTATGGGCTTCATCCTCCGATGGCGTATCAATTTCCAACAGAATGACTTTCCCTTTCAGCCAGTAGATGAAATATGGCAGGGCCTCGCCTTTAAGATCGTCCGGGAACAAATCTTCAATATCACTGTAACGTGCAAGGAGATTTTTGTTGCTCTCATTATCTGAGGCATAAGCCTTGTTTTGATCCCACAGCGCCTGCATACAGTCGTTCCGCTCAGGTACATCCAGATTAAAGGACATTGTACCGAAGTTATCTTTGTAAATCAGTGCATCTATGTTGATCGGAAGATAGGGAACACCGGTGGTTTGGTTTTGCAGATTTCGCAAATAGATCAGGAGCAACGTCAGAGAGGTCAAGCGCTGCTGACCGTCGATAATCTGACGTGTATTTTCATCGGTGCAGATAATACTTCCCATGTAATAGTAGCCGTATTTCTGAACTTCGGAAGGGGAGCTGTGATTAGCCGGGTCATAATACTGCCTGAAGGTATCATAAAAATCCATCAGCATTTGCTCAATTTGCTTACGTCCCCAACGGTATTCTCTTTGATAATAGTCAACCTCAAATTTACCTCTGGTGAGGATCGTTTCCAGCGTGTCAGTTTTATCAATCTTTTGCATATGATTACTCCACTTTCTTCTTTCGATGCTATGCTCTCCTCAGAGAATGTTTACAAATCATCAAACTCATCAACGCCATAAATTTTTCACTTAGTAACTCTGGTACGAAAAGCCTTTGATATCCACTTTTCCAAGTGCTTATATCATCAAAGCCACGCTCTCCACATGGCAGGTCCTGGGGAACATGTCCACGGCGGTGACTTTTTCCAGAGTATAGCCGTATGAATTAAACCGCAGGATATCTCTGGCCAGGGTGGCGGGGTTGCAGGAGACGTACACGATGCGCTCCGGCGCCATGGAGGCGACGGCGGCGACGGCCTCCTCACTCATGCCCTTTCTGGGCGGGTCTACCACAACGGCGCCGGGCTTCAGGCCCCTGGCGGCCAGCTCTGCGGCGGCCTGTCCCGCATCGGCGCAGATAAATTCCGTGTTGCTGATGCCGTTCATTTCTGCGTTCTTTTTGGCGTTTTCAATGGCCTCCGGCACGATCTCCGCGCCGATGACCTGCCCGGCCCGCTGGGCAAGGCACAGGGATATGGTGCCCGCGCCGCAGTACAGGTCGAAAACCAGAGAATCCCTGGCGGGAGCGGCGTATTCCACAGCCCTGGCATACAGCTTTTCCGCCTGGGGCGGATTGATCTGGAAGAAAGACTGGGGCGATATATTGAAGCGCACACCGCAGAGACTGTCCGTGATGTCATCCCGGCCCCAAAGGGTGTAAAAATCTCCGGCCAGAACGGTGTTGCCCCGGCTCTTGTTGATGTTCAGCACGATCCCGCTCAGCTCCGGGCAGCTTTGCCGTAAAGCCTCCACCAGTCTGCCGGTGGCGGAGCCGAAGCCCCGTGCAGCCACGATACAGGCCACGGCGTCGCCGGTATGCAGTGCCCGGCGGCAGAATACATGCCGCACTACCCCGCGCCCACTCTCCTCGTCATAGGCGGGAATGGCGTTTTCATTCATGAATTGCACGACAGAAGCGGCGACCTTCTCACTGAGCTCGTCCTGCAAAAGGCATTTGTCTATGGGGATGAGCTGATGGCTGCGCTCCCGGAAAAAGCCGTATGCGGCAGATCCTTCGCTCTCCGCCACAGCGAAAATGGCCTTGTTGCGGTAGCGCTCGGTTTTTTCGCTGCCGAGAATTTCGGTGGCTCTGACGCTCTGCTTTCCGATATGGGTAAGGGCGTCGTTCACCCGACTCAGCTTGAAGTTCAGCTCCTCATCATAGCGCATATGGCAGAGATCGCAGCCGCCGCACTTGCCGAAATAGGGGCACGACGATTCCACCCGGCAGGCAGAAGGGGAGAGCAGCTCCTCGCCCCGGGCAAAAACCGCCGATGATGTTACCTTGACGATCCGTATGCGCCACTGCTCGCCCACAATGGCCCGGGGCACGAATACAGCACGTCCCTCAACACGGCATACGCCGTAACCGTCGGAAGAATAGGACTCGATTCCGACAGTAAATATTTGATTTTTCTTCAGTTCTTTCATATTTTGGATTTTAGCATAAGCAAGGGGAATTATCAATCACCGAAAAATTCTATACATATTATTTTAACGCAGACAAATACTATGCTTGTCAACAAACAAGGAGGAAAGACATGAAGAAGATTATTGCATATATCGCCATGGCCGCGATGATCGCGGCGCTGCTTTGCGCCTGCGGTGACGGCAGAATCGTGGACAATCCGGTCACAAGCCCCCGGGTCACGCCTGAGGTAAACACCGAGGTCACTCCCAGCGTAGTCAGCCCCAACGTCAGCCCTAACGTCAACGGAGAGGTCAGCCCCCATGTGACCAACAACCTCAACGACGGCGTTGTGGGAGACATTGAGGACATGTTCGAAGGCGAAAACAACGGCAGAAACGATATGCTCAATTCTCCCGATGTTACGGCAAAGCCCTGACGATGAAAACAGAGCCGCGAAAAACGGCTCTGTTTTTACTTGATTTGCACGGAGCAAAAGTGTATCATAGGGAAAAACGGGAGGAAAATCGAGTGAAAATTCACACGATCCAGATTGAAACGGCGTGCCGCTCGCCGCTGAAGCGGCAACCGCGGCACATGCCAAAAATCTCCATTCCGCCGCAGAGGGAGATTTTAATTGCTGTTTGTGCTGATGCATCTGCGGCAGAATGGAGATTAATATGAGCTACATACCTACACCCGAACAGGCCGAAGAGCTTGTAAAACAATACAACAAGGAGCCCTTCCACATCCAGCATGCGGAGACCGTCTCCAAGGTCATGGGGGAGTTTGCCAAGGAATACGACCCGGAAAACGTGGACTTCTGGCGCACGGTGGGAATGCTCCACGACATTGATTTTGAGCTGTACCCCGAGCAGCACTGTGTAAAAGCCAACGAGATGCTTCATGAGCTGGATATCGACGAGGAAGTCATCCACGCGGTTATCAGCCACGGCTACGGCATCTGCATTGATGTGGAGCCGGTAAAATATATGGAGAAGGTGCTGTTTGCCACCGACGAGCTCACCGGCCTGATCGGCGCGGTGGCCCTGATGCGGCCTACCGGCATTTCCGATATGGAGGCAAAGTCCGTGATGAAGAAATTCAAGGACAAGAAATTTGCCGCCGGCTGCTCCAGAGATGTGATTCGGCGCGGCGCGGAGATGATGGGCGTGGAGCTGAATGAGTTGATCGCCAAAACCATCAACGCCATGCGCGCCTGATGCTGGAAGTTTATTTTGCCGATGTTTCCGGCCTTGATCCGGACAGAGAATATTCTCTTTCTCCCTACCGGCGGGAAAAGCTGATACGGCAGAAAAACGTTCTGGCCCGCAAGCAGGGCCTTGGGGCGGAGCTGCTGCTCATCAAAGCCCTTGAATCTGCCGCGCCGGAGCTCTTGCCGCCGCTGGACATTTCCTGTGGCAAAGACGGCAAGCCGGAGCTTGTGGACAGCGGCATATCCTTCAATCTGTCCCACTCCGGCAGTTTTGCCGCCTGTGCTTTATCTGACAGCCCGGTGGGTCTCGATATTCAGACCGAAAGGGACTGCGACAGGAGGCTCTCGGAAAAGTATTTCACCGCTCCGGAGAGGCGATTTATCGAAGAGAGCGATAATAAGGCATACGCTTTCACCAAGCTTTGGTGCATGAAGGAGAGCGCGGTAAAATATATCGGCACAGGGCTGAAAACGCCCCTTTCTTCCTTCACTGTGGAACTGGAGCGCAACACAGCCTGCCTTGATGGCCGTATGCTGTATTTTCACCACAGCCTGATTTACGGCTGCCATTTAGCCCTGTGCAGCGCTGACCGCTCTGCTGTCAGCAAAATAAAAATCAATGAAGTAAAGCTGCCGCTGCTATAACGGCAGCTTTTACACGTTAAGCCCGCTTTCCCGCATGACGGCTTTAAGATTTGCCAGATTCCCCTCACTGATTTCCACCAGCGGCAAACGGAGGATTCCGCTGTCCATATCCATAAGCTTCATGGCGGCCTTTACCGGGATGGGATTGGTCTCGATAAACAGCGTGGAAAAGAGCTTGGCATACTTGCCGTACAGCGCAGTGGCGGCGGAAAAGTCTCCTTCAAGACACAAAGCGCAGAGTTTGGCTGTTACCGCCGGGACAATATTGCTGGCCACGGAGATCACGCCCAGGGCGCCCAGCGCCATCATGGGCACGGTGTTGTCGTCGTTCCCGCTCCAGAGGAACAGATCATCTCCGCACTGGCTTCTGACCTTGGCAATCAGGCTGAAATCGCCGGAGGCCTCCTTGATGCCGTTGATATTGGGGTGCTGGGACAGGACCTTATAGGTCTCCGCGCTGATGGATATGCCGGTGCGGCTGGGCACGTTGTAGAGGATCATGGGAATTTCCACCCGATCCGCCACATAGCTGAAGTGTTCGATCAGCCCTTTTTGGGTAGACTTGTTATAATAGGGCGTCACCATCAGTATACCGTCCGCGCCGGCATAGCGGGCGTTCTGGGCATATTTCAGCGCGGTTTTGGTGTTGTTGCTCCCCACACCGGCGATGACCTTCATCCTGCCACGGCTGGCCTGCACGGTAAACCGGACCAGCTCATTGTGTTCATCCTCGCTATGGGTAGGATTTTCGCCGGTGGTGCCGCAGACCACAAGGGCGGTGGTCCCGTTTTCGAATTGGAAGTCGATGTTTTTTTCCAGCCGGTCATAGTCTATCCCGTTTTCGGTAAACGGCGTTATGATCGCGGTACAGGAGCCCTTGAACAATGGTGTTTTAAGCATAATACCCTCCTATGAAAAAACTTCCTGAAAAGAACTTATTCTCCATAGCCCGGGATTATTACGGTTCAAGTTGAAATACGTCATTTGTTCTGATATAATATATCAATCTTAGCTCTTCGGGGGGTTTTATGCCAAAACGACATTTTCTTCCCTTTATACTCATTTTCTTTACTGCAGTAATTTTGCTCCCGCCCGGCGAAAACGCCGCCTTTGCGGCCATGCCGGAGGACGGGCCGGAAAAGGGGAGCCTGTCCGCCGCGTCCACAGCAATCGACAGGAGCGGCTATACAGACGGCAGCCTGTTTGAAAATGAGCCTGCAAACGTGGATATTGTCAAGATCGGCCTGCGCTACGGGGACGACGGCATGTACAGCGCCTCTGTCTCCAATCCCGCAGGGGAGGGCTTCCTTGTGGGCTTTTACGATGCAGACCGGCAGTTTCAGCAGATTTCCAGCTACGGCGGCGCCTCTCTCACCGTTTCGGGGAGCCAGAACTGGCACATTCTGCTGGACGGGGCCTATCCGGACTTTGCCCAGGCCAGAACTTCGGCCCTGGCTTACGGCGGCTTTGTGGGTTACATTAACGGCGAGTACCGGGTGCTTTACGGCAGCTTCGGAAGCCGTGAAGGGGCGGAGAACCGAAAAGACCTCTTCCGCCTGAGAGGGCAGAGCTACAGCGCCGGAGAGAGCGCGCTGCTGCTCAAAGATTCTGCCCCCATCATGCTGTTTGACGATACGGGAGGATTCGCGCTTCTGCCGGAAAACAGCGGGGGAAAGCCCTCTTTCCGCTTTGACGGAAACAGCTATTACGGCGGCGTCCGCTTTACCGCCTGGGAGAGCGGGCGGATCAACGTGGTAAACTACGTTGGACTTGAGGACTATGTCAAAGGGGTCATCCCCTATGAGATGAGCTCCTCCTGGCCCTATGAGGCATTGAAAGCCCAGGCCATATGCGCCAGGACCTATGTGGTCTATAATCAGAACGCCTATGGGGAGTTCGACTTTGACCTGAGCGATGATACGGAGAGCCAGGTCTACCGGGGCTATGCCGAGGCAAACGGGACCACCGACGCCGCTGTTGACGAAACCGCCGGGCTCTATGTCCGCTACGAGGGGAAGATCTGCAACATCTATTATTTTGCCTCCTCCGGCGGCGCCTCTGAGGACGGGATCAACGTTTTCGGCGTGAACGAGCCCTATTTGTCGGGAAAAACCGACCCCTTTGAGGATGCGGTGGACTATAACATCAAAGACTGGACCAGCTACCGCAGCGGCGACGAGATGGCCTGGCAGCTCACTTCAGAGGGCTATACCATCGGCACGGTAAGGGAGCTTGTTCCGGAGTACTCAGCAAACAGAAATGTGATCGCCATGACCTATATTGACGATCAGGGCGTTAGCCTTCGGCTGGAGGGCCGGGACAGCTATTCCCTGATCCGGCTCAATAACTGCCGCTTTACCGTGGAGAGCGATGGATACAGCTTTGTTTTTCGCGGCGACGGCTGGGGCCACAACTGCGGAATGAGTCAGTGGGGGGCCAATGCCATGGCCTCGGTCTACGGCTATGACTGCGAGGATATCATCAGATTTTATTTTACCGGAGCGTATATAGGATGAAAAAAAGCGATTTTGATTTTGAGCTTCCTGAGGAGCTCATTGCCCAGACACCCATACAGCAGCGGGACCACTCCCGGCTGATGCACCTGGACAAGCAGACGGGGGAGATCAGCCATGAGCACTTTTATGATCTGCCCAGGTTTTTGAAAAAAGGGGACTGCCTGGTCTTAAATGACTCCCGGGTGCTGCCGGCAAGGCTGATCGGCTGCCGCTCCACCGGCGGCAGCGTGGAGCTGGTTCTGCTCCGGGACCTGGGCGAGGGACGCTGGGAATGTCTCAGCCGCCCCGGCAGAAAGACAAAGCCCGGCACGGAGCTGAGTTTTGGCGGCGGGGAACTGACCGCCACGGTGGAAAGCGTAGCCGAGGGCGGAAACCGGATCGTGAAGTTCCACTATGAGGGCATCTTCCTGGAAGTCCTGGAGCGGCTGGGCAAAATGCCCCTGCCGCCCTATATCAAGGAGGAGCTTCAGGACGCGGAGCGGTATCAGACCGTATATTCACGGGAAATTGGCAGCGCCGCCGCGCCTACGGCGGGACTGCACTTTACCAGGGAGCTTCTGGCCCAGATCGAAGCCATGGGCGTCAATGTCTGCTATGTCACCCTGCATGTGGGTCTGGGCACCTTCCGCCCGGTAAAAGAGGATGAGATTGAAAACCACGAGATGCACTCGGAGTTCTGTATCATCCCGGAGCGCACAGCCCGGATCGTGACGGAGACAAAGAAGGCCGGAAACCGGGTCATCGCTGTTGGAACCACCTCCTGCCGCACGCTGGAGAGCTTTGCCAATGAGGACGGCAGCCTGCCGGTAAGCTCCGGATGGACCAATATTTTCATCTACCCCGGCTATCGGTTCAAGTGCATCGACGCGCTGATCACCAATTTCCATCTGCCGGAGAGTACCCTTATTATGCTGGTGTCCGCCCTTGCGGGCAGAGAGCATGTGCTGAACGCATACAAGTGCGCCGTTGAGGAGCGGTACAGATTCTTCTCCTTCGGCGACGCCATGATGATAGAATAGGAGAAATGGATTTTGTTCAGACTTCTTAAACAGGAAGGCCGCGCCAGACGCGGCGAATTTGAAACCCCTCATGGACTTGTCCAGACCCCGGTTTTTATGAATGTGGGCACCCAGGGGGCCATCAAGGGCGCTCTTTCCGCCCGGGATTTGAAAGAGATCGGCTGCCAGGTGGAACTGTCCAATACATACCACCTGCATGTACGGCCGGGAGACGGGCTCATCAAAGAACTGGGCGGACTGCACCGCTTTATGACCTGGGACGGCCCCATTCTCACCGACAGCGGCGGTTTCCAGATTTTTTCCCTGGCTCAGCTGCGTAAAATCAGCGAGGAGGGTGTCAAGTTCAACTCCCATGTGGACGGACGGCACATTTTTATGGGCCCGGAGGAGAGCATGCGGATCCAGGCAAACCTGGGTTCAGACATCGCCATGGCCTTTGACGAGTGCATCAAGATCCCTTCACCCCGGGATTATGTCCAGCGCTCCTGCGACAGGACCTTCCGCTGGCTCCAGCGCTGTAAGAAGGCGCTGGACGAGTACAACAGCATGGACGATGCGGTGAACCCGGGCCAAATGCTCTTCGGCATCAACCAGGGCGCAACCTTCAAGGACATCCGCGTAAGTCACATGAAGCAGATCGCGGAGCTGGACTTGCCGGGCTACGCTATCGGCGGCCTGGCGGTAGGGGAGACCCACCAGGAGATGTACGACACCATCGAAGCGGTGGAGGAGCATATGCCCAAGGATAAGCCCCGCTATCTGATGGGCGTGGGTACACCCGGAAATATTATTGAAAGTGTTGCCCGGGGCGTTGACTTTTTTGACTGCGTCATGCCGGCCAGAAACGGCCGCCATGGGCATCTGTTCACCTGGAAGGGCATCATCAACATCAAAAACGAGAAATATGCCAGAGACCTGCTGCCCATCGACCCGGAATGCAGCTGCCCGGTGTGCCGGCGTTATTCCCGGGCCTATGTCCGTCACCTGTTCAAAGCCGAAGAGATGCTGGCCATGCGCCTGGCCGTGGCCCACAATCTGTATTTTTACAACGATCTGATGGCAAAGATCAGAGACAGTCTGGATCAGGGCTGCTTTGCCCAGTTCAGGCATGAATTTACAGAAATTTTGGATAATCGGATATAAGCATCTTGAAATTGAAGTATTTTGCATGTATAATACAAGAAACACAGTTTTGGAGGTAAAAACACAATGACTTTATTGCTCACAGCAGATGCGACAGCGGCCGGCGGCGGTATGTCCATGATTATTATGCTGGTGGCCATGTTCGCCATCTTCTATTTCCTTATTATCCGTCCGGAGAATAAGAGAAAGAAAAAGACCGAGGAGATGCGCGGCAGTCTGAGCATCGGCGACGAGATCACCACCATCGGCGGAATCGTCGGCAAGATCGTCCAGGTCACTGAGGACACCATCACTTTTGAGACCGGTGAGGACAGAGTCCGTATCCAGACCAAGAAGTGGGCCGTATCCACCACCGCAAAGATGGAAGCTGCAGAAGCTGAAGCCAAAAATAGAAAGCGCAAATAATTCTTTGCATGAAAAACACCCCCGTCAAATAGGATTGTATCGATCTTAATTGACGGGGGTGTTTCTTTATTATGGAATCCGACAAGAACAGGCCCGACCTGCTGTTTCTTTTGAAGGCGGGGGCTGTATGGCTGATGACAGCGGTGATTTTGCTGCTTTTGAGCGCAGGGATCATCAGCACTATGAATCTCAGCGCCTCCTCAGTAGCCTATTTCAGCGCGGGCCTCAGCTTTTTCTCGGCCTTTGCGGCGGCCTTTTCCGCCTGTTCCGCGAAGGAAGGGCGATGGAAGTGCGGACTGCTCATTGGCCTTGTGCTGACCGTGCTGCTGCTCATGCTGGGCTTTATTGTTGAGGGCAGAGATCTGAGCGCGGACGGGGTGCTGAGCGTGGTCAGCTTTACCATGACAGGCGGCCTTGCGGGCGGATTATTCGCGCCGGCAAACCGGAGAAACCGTAACAGACATGTCATCAGGCCGAGCAGGAAGAAGGGTTAAACTGGTTTACATAATATTAAACAGCGTTATTCTCTGAAAAACTGCGTCAACAAACGTAAACCTATATATTGTACGCGGCTTGACTGCCTGATACTAAAACTTGTTTCTGTTCAGTAACAAACATTTCGAAGTTGACATAAGGAGAAAAAAATTTTGAAAAATCGAAAAAAGTACTTGATAAATTCGGGCTTTTGTAATATATTGTTACCACAACGTAGTTATGTTAATCATATTTTTATGCTTCGCGGTTTCAAAGCGGTGACAAGAAATGAATAGACAGCAAATCCATTCCAACTATTCTCTTCTGGTCTTCGTATTCTTTATTGCCGGAGGCATTGTGGTTTCCCTGGTCTATGCGGATTTTCCCGATTTGTGGAGTGCGCAGCCCCTTTCCGGCGCTTATGGTTTGCTGATCGTGCCTGTCGGTCTGTCGTTTTTCCTGGCGATGACCGTTTTCGGCGTTTTTTTACTGCCTTTCTGCAGCTTCGGCTGCGGAGCGCTCATCGCATATCTGGCCCAGATCATGCTTTTTTCAGGGAATGATTACAGCGAATACCGTGATATCTGCGCATTCCTCTGCGTTCTGGTTCCGGCCTTTTTTGTGGTCTGCTCCGGTGGGATGCAGACCTCGTCCCTGGTCCGGGAAGCGGTAGTCAAGGCCAGGCCGCAGGTCAAAAAACCGTTCAGGTCATATATTCTTGCCGCAGCGGCGGCGGCCGTTGCTGTCGGGCTGACGGGATATATCATCAATAAGATATAAAACAATGAAAGGAGGGCGTTTGGATGCTTAACAGCGAATGCATTGAGATTTTTGAAAAGTATCTGCGGGAGGAAAAGAATTCTTCCGAAAACACCCTCAATTCTTATCTTCGGGATATCAGGCAGTTCGGGGCGTATCTTGACCTGCACACGGATACGGACATCGTATCGGCCACGGAGGATGAGCTGTCAGAATACATAAACTGGCTGAAGGGCCAGGGAAAGTCCGTAGCCACGGTATCGCGGTCCATCGCTTCCCTGAAATGTCTGTACTCCTATCTGACCATCAGGCAGATCATAGCGGAAAACCCGGCAACAAAGCTGGTTCCGGACAAGGGTGAGCACAAGCTGCCCCAGATCCTCACCAGCCAGGAGGTCGATCTGCTGCTGGAACAGCCTGAGTGTGTGGACGCGAAAGGCTACCGGGACAAGGCCATGCTGGAGCTGCTGTATGCCACAGGCATCCGTGTAACGGAGCTTATAAACCTGGACATTACAGACATCAACCTGGCCGCCGGGGTTATCCGCTGCTGCACCCGGGATAAGGAGAGACTGATCCCCATGTATGCCAAGGCGGTCAAGGCCCTCAGCGACTATGTGACGCTGGTGCGCCCGCAGATGATCGCTCTGCCCGATGAGCCGTCCCTGTTTGTCAACGTAAACGGCGAGCGTATGTCCCGCCAGGGCTTCTGGAAGATCATCAAGTATTATCAGAAGAAGGCCCATATTGAGAAAGACATTACGCCCCATACGCTGCGGCATTCCTTTGCGGCCCATCTGCTGGAAAACGGTGCGGACATCCACGCCATTCAGGAGATGCTGGGCCACGCGGATATCTCCTCCACCCAGGTCTATACCCAGCTGGTGAAAAAGCAGCTGAAGGACGTGTACAACAAGGCCCATCCCCGTGCCTAAACAGGATTCTTGCACCGGCGTCGGAAGGCGCCGGTGTAGTTTTTGGTTGCTATCATGTCCGGTTTATGATAAAATGAAAAAAGTGCTAAGGACGTGATATGATGAGAATATTGGGTCTTGACCCGGGCATTGCCACCATCGGCTTTGGGCTGATCGAGTCTGACCGAAGCAAATACAGCCTGGTGCGCTGCGGCGTGATCACAACACCGGCCCATACCAGCCTGTCCAGCCGTCTGGAGCAGATCTATGATGATCTTACACAGCTTCTGGAGGCCTTCAAGCCTGATGCGGTCTCCATTGAAGAGCTGTTTTTCAACACCAATATAACCACCGGCATTGCGGTGGCCCACGGCAGGGGAGTGATCCTCCTGGCCTGCCAGAAGGCAGGGGTGAAGATCTATGAATATACGCCCCTTCAGGTCAAGCAGGCTGTGTGCGGCTACGGACGGGCGGAAAAATCCCAGGTGATGGATATGGTCAGGCGCCTCTGCAATCTGAAAGCCCCGCCCAGGCCTGACGACGCGGCGGACGCTGCGGCTCTTGCCCTGTGTCATGCACGAAGCTCCACATCATTACTGTACAGGGGTGAGAGAGAAGAATGTTCTACCATATAGAAGGAAATTTGGTCGAAGTCGGACAGAACCTTGCGGTTATCGACTGCGGCGGCGTGGGCTATGCCCTGAATGTGACGCTGAATACCCTGTCCTGTATCAAGCCGGGAGAAAAGACAAAGCTGTATGTGTCGGAGATCATTAAAGAGGACGCCTTTGATCTGTACGGTTTTTATACGAAAAGCGAAAAACGCTGCTTTGAAATGCTGGTCTCTGTCTCCGGAATTGGCCCCAAGGCCGCTCTGTCCATCCTCTCTGCCAACACGCCGGAGGGATTGGCTCTGGCCATCATGAACAACAATGAAAAGGCCCTGACCGTGGCCCCCGGTATCGGCAAGAAGATAGCCCAGCGGGTGATCCTTGAGCTGAAGGATAAAATCGCCAAGGACAATGATCCCGTGGAAATGCAGCTGCCGGTACCCAGCACACCGGCGGAGAGCAGCGCCGTAAACGATGCGGTGGCCGCGTTGACGGTGCTTGGCTACAGCAGCTCCGAGATCGCACCGGCTTTAAAGAAAATAGACACGGCATCGCTCAGCACGGAGCAGATCATCAAGGCTGTACTCAAGCAGATGGTCAAGTAAGAGGAGAAGCCCATGAGCATCAATTTTTCAGAGGAGACCAACGGCGAGATCATCACCACCACGGCAAGTCTGCCGGAGGACAACGGTGAAGGCTCCCTCCGCCCCAGAAGCATAAATGAATATATCGGCCAGGAAAAGGCAAAAAATAACCTGAGCATATTTATTAACGCCGCGAAAATGCGGGGCGAGCCCCTGGATCATGTCCTGCTCCACGGCCCCCCGGGCTTGGGCAAGACTACTCTCGCGGCGGTCATTGCCAATGAGATGGGGGTAAATATGCGTATCACCTCCGGCCCGGCCATTGAAAAGCCTGGCGATCTGGTGGCCATGCTCACCAACCTGAACGAGGGGGACATCCTCTTCGTGGACGAGATCCACCGCCTCAACCGGGCCTATGAGGAGATCCTCTATCCCGCCATGGAGGACTACGCCATCGACATCATCTTAGGTAAGGGCCCTTCGGCAAACTCCATTCATCTCGATCTGCCCCATTTTACCCTGATCGGCGCCACTACCCGCTCCGGCCAGCTCACCGCCCCGTTGCGGGACCGTTTCGGCGTCTCTCTGCGCCTGGAGCTGTACAGCCCGGAGGAGCTGACGCGGATCGTTGTCCGCTCCGCAGGCATTCTGAATGTGGAGATTGAGCCGGAAGGGGCTTTTGAGATCGCATCCCGTTCCAGAGGTACGCCCAGAATCGCAAACCGCCTGCTTCGCCGGGTAAGGGACTATGCCCAGGTCCGTGCAGACGGCGTGATCACAAGGGCTGTGGCGGATATGGCCCTGTCCAGCCTGGAGGTGGATAAGATGGGTCTTGACGCCCTTGACCGCCGTATGCTTCGCAGCATCATCCAGTATTATAACGGCGGCCCGGTAGGCCTGGAAACCCTTGCCGCCACCATCAATGAGGAGGCTGTTACGCTGGAGGACGTGTACGAGCCATATCTTCTCCAGCACGGTTTTCTGACCCGCACGCCCCGGGGCCGTTGCGTCACCCGAAAGGCCTATGAGCACCTGGGAATCGAGTATATGGGCCAGCAGCAGATGGATTTTTAAGCTTATTTTCAAAGAACTTGCAAAAATCTATTGACTTTGAACAAGTTTGATGTATAATGCAAGGTGTATATTTGGTGACAATGGTTGGATAACTATGTTTGACTACGCTGGCTTTTCTGATGCTCAACTTCAGGGTCTGGCCGTCTCCGGTGATCGGATCGCAGAGGAAGAACTGGTAAAGAGATACATGCAGCTTGTCCGCGCATGTTCAAGACCTTTTTTTCTTGCCGGTGGAGACAGCGAAGATCTGATTCAGGAGGGAATGTTTGGCCTTCTCTCCGCCATAAAAGAGTTTGACCCTATGAACGGCTCGTCTTTCAAAACCTTTGCAGAACATTGCATCAAAATGCGCCTGTATTCAGCAATTAAATCCGCATCCCGTATGAAGCATTTCCCGCTCAACGACGGCATGTCGTTCGAGCAACTCTCAGAAGAATCCAATTCTCAGTTATCGGCCGGCACTGAAAGCTTTCACCGTATGCCTGAAGATCTGATTCTGGCCAGAGAGAGCAAGGAAGAACTTTATAACGCCTTATCAAATTGCCTTTCAAAGCTTGAGTCAAAAGTGCTTGATTTATTCCTTGACGGGCTGTCATATCAGGACATTGCGTCCCGGCTGGGGAAGGACACCAAGTCTGTGGACAACGCAGTGCAAAGGATCAGGCACAAGCTGGCGCGGAACCCCAAAATTGGCGAAATCAGCTTTAGCTGAACGCAAATAAAGCCGATAACGGCACATCTATCAAAAGAGAGGATTCAAAATGTACGAAGACAAAACTTTAGTATGCAAAGAGTGCGGCAATCAGTTTGTTTTTACCGCCGGTGAGCAGGAATTCTACGCAGAGCGCGGATTCCAGAACGAGCCCCAGCGCTGCAAGGCCTGCCGCGACGCACGCAAGAACGCAGCCCGTGGTCCCCGCGAGTTCTTCACCGCAACCTGCGCAGCATGCGGCGGCGAGGCAAAGGTTCCCTTCGAGCCCAAGTCTGATCGCCCTGTTTACTGCAGCGAGTGCTTTGCCAAGATGAGAGAGCAGGCCTGAGTTGCTGACAAAAAGATTGGGGCGCTTGCTTAAAGCGCCCCAATCTTTCATTTATAAACAATATCTCATTGATCAATAAAAAAGAAAGGTGTATTCAATGGAAATCAAGAGAGAGACCCTTATTGCCGAGATCGTTGAAAACTGCCCCCAGGCAATGCCCGCCTTCCAGGCCATCGGCATGCACTGCATGGGCTGCGCTCTGGCCAGCGGCGAGACGCTGGAGCAGGCCTGCGCTGTTCACGGCGTTGACCCTGACGAATTTATTGAAGAGCTGAAAGCTTTCCTTCTCACTGTCTGATCAAAAGCCGGATTTATCCGGCTTTTCTTTTTTAGGGAGGATTCTATGAACAAAAGACTGGAGGCCATCTACGAGCTGATCGGCGAGGGTAGGGGACTTGTTGACGTGGGAACGGATCACGGCTATATTCCCGTAAAGCTTGCCAAAAGCGGTTATACAGGTAATATCATCGCCTCAGATATTAAGCCCGGCCCCCTGCAGGCCGCCCGGCGCTCCGCCGAAAGTGCCGGTGTCGCAGACAAGATCGATTTTCTCCTCTGCGACGGGCTGGACGGCTGCGACCCATCGGCTATAGATACCATACTGATCGCCGGCATGGGCGGCGATACTATCTGCGGCATACTTGACCGGGCGGAGTGGTGCATGACGCCGGACTATACCCTGATTCTTCAGCCCGTGACCAAGGCCGAGGTGGTCCGATATTGGCTTGCTTACAACGGATATGAATTTTTGGATGAAGTACTGGTCAGAGACGGCGGCATTATCTATCAGATCATCCGCTCGCGCATAAAGGAAAACACGCCTCTCTCTCTGGCGGAGCTGTATACCGGTGAATTTGCCCTTGCCCGGAAAAACGCCCTTTTCGGAGAATATCTGGACGGGCTGATCTCCCGTTTTGAAGCGGGAATACGGGGACTTGAAAGCGCAAGAGAGACTCAGACGGACAGTCTGGCGCTGAAAAAGCAGATCTGCGCCCAGCTGCGGGAAATGAAGGAGAAAGCAAATGACGAGAATAAAGGATATCTATAATTTCCTCTGCAATATAGCCCCTCTGGAACTGCAGTGCAGCTTTGATAACGCCGGCTTTCAGACCGGCCGGGGCGACAGGGAAGTGAAAAAAGCGCTGCTGTCGCTGGACGTGACAGACTGGGTGATTGATGAGGCAAAGGAGAAGCAGGCTGAGCTGATTTTGTCCCACCACCCGCTCTTGTTTACACCCCTGAAGAAATTTACGGATGAGAGCAGAGATGGGGAGAAGCTGCTTCGCCTTGCGGAAAACGGCATTGCCGTCATCTCCATGCACACCAATCTGGACATCGCTCTGGGCGGTGTGAATGACGTGCTGATCTCCGCTCTGGGCGCCACGGCAGAAAGAGGCCTGGACGAGGAAAACTGCGGCAGGATCGGGACCCTACCCGAGCCTGTCAGTATGGAAGAGTTTCTTGTCCGCTGCAAGGAGACCTTGAAAACAAAAGGCCTGCGGTATTATAACGCCGGCCGGCCGGTACAGAAGCTGGCTGTTATGGGCGGCGCCGGCGGCGACAGCGTTCAGCGCGCCTTCACGCTGGGCTGCGACACCTATGTGACGGCGGATATAAAGTACCACCAGTTTTTGCTGGCCGCTGAGCTTGGCCTGAACCTGATCGACGCCGACCATTTCTGCACGGAAAACCCGGTCATGGCTGCGTTGCAGGGATTACTGCAAAATACTTTCCCTGAGGTGAATTTTGCGCTCTCCGAAACCCACGGACAGGTCGTGGATTTCTTCTGAAGTAAACGATGAATAGCCTGTCATAACATGCCTCCGCTGCTCATAAACTCGTACAAACGAGAACATGAGAGCGGAGGCATTCATTATGACGGATACAGGAATCTATCGTGACATAGCAGCAAGGACAGACGGGGCTTTCATGCTTGGCGTTGTCGGGCCCGTCAGGACCGGGAAATCCACCTTTATCAAGCGCTTTATGGAATCCATGGTGATCCCGCGCATTGATAACACCTACATGCGGGAGAGAGCCAGAGACGAACTGCCCCAGAGCGGCTCCGGCAGGACGATCATGACGGCGGAGCCCAAATTCGTGCCGGAGGACGCGGTGTCGGTAAAGCTGGATGAGAACACACAGATGTCCGTAAGGCTCATCGACTGCGTGGGATATATGGTGGAGGGCGCGTCCGGGCAGTTTGAGGACGGCGAGGAGCGGCTGGTGACCACGCCCTGGTTTGACCATGAGGTCACCATGACCGAAGCGGCGGAGAAGGGGACCCACAAGGTGATCGCGGAACACTCCACCATCGGTATCGTCATCACCACCGACGGAAGTATCTGCGATATTCCCAGAGAGAAATACCTTGTGCCCGAAGAGCGGGTCATCCGGGAGCTGAAGAGCATCGGAAAGCCCTTTGTGGTTCTGCTCAACAGCGCGGCGCCCCAGTCGGAGGAGGCGGCTGCTATTGCGGCGGAGATCGCGGAAAAGTATGACGTAAAATGCCTGTGTATCGACTGCTTGAATACCGGTGAGGAGGAACTGACCCAGGTGCTCCGGGCCGTATTGGAGGAATTTCCGCTGAAATCCGTGGGGATTTTCATGCCCGAATGGCTGGACGCACTGCCGGACGGCAACGAACTGAAATCCGGCCTGTTTTCCAGTATCCTTGAAGCTGCGGAGGACACCGTAAAGATCAAGGACGGCTATGCGCTGATCTCCGCTCTGGGGCAGAATGAAAATATCAGCAGTGTGAAGCTGGAGAAAAACGACCTGGGCCGGGGAGCCATGAATATCTCCATGCAGCTTCCCAGAGCGCTGTATTACCGTACCATCAGCGAGCAGACCGGGATCACCGTGAATAATGACGCCGATCTGATCTCCACCCTGACAGAGATGAGCGCCGTAAAGGCCGATTACGACAAGCTGCGCACCGCCCTTGAAGATGTGCGCACAAAGGGCTACGGCGTCGTGATGCCGGACTCCGCCCAGATGCAGCTGGAGGAGCCCCAGATCGTCCGTCAGGGCGGCCGGTACAGCGTCAGACTGAAAGCCAGCGCCCCGGCGATCCATATGCTCATGACCAATATTGAAACCGAGGTGACGCCCGCCATTGGCGGCGAGACCGCCTCGGAGGATATCATCAACTTCCTTTTGCAGGGCTTTGACGGGGACGTGAACCGGATATGGCAGTCCAACATCTTCGGAAAATCCCTGAACGATATCGCGGAAGAGGGGCTGAACGCAAAAATCGAGGCCTTGCCGGAAAGCGCCAAGCAGAAGCTGAAAGAAACGCTGCAAAGAATCATCAACGAGGGCAGCGGCGGGCTGATCTGTATTCTGTTGTAATAAGGAATAAATTTGACTTGAGGCAGAGAAGCATATATAATATTATCTGCCTCTTTATCATGGGAGCGGTTTTGTGCATCACAATATGAAGCTTGTAAGCCCAAGAAATATTTTCATTTTGATTATGTGCATTTGCGTGGTCTCTGCTGTGATCGCCGTTTACCTGGATTCTGTGGCGGTTCAGACAGAGACGCGCATGATAGCCGCCAACACCCTGGTGATCGACCCGGGACACGGCGGCATAGACGGCGGGGCCATATCCACAGACGGCACAAAAGAGAGCGATATCAATCTGGCCATCGCCCTGAAGCTGCGCGCCCTTGCCGAGTTTGTGGGTCAGGGGACCGTGATGACCCGGGAGGATGACAGTTGGCGGACCGACGCCGCCTCATACAGCGAGCATGAGGATCTGGTACACCGTACAGAGATCATCAACGCGGTGCCCAACGCCATTTTATTCAGTATCCACCAAAACTGTTTTCCCACGGCCCAGCCCAGCGGAGCCCAGGTTTTGTACGCTAAAAATGAAGGCAGTGATGTTCTGGGAACGCTTACGCACAACAACCTGATCTCCTGCCTTGATCCGGAAAACAGGCGGGTAGCGGAACCGGCATCGGAGAAGCTGTATATTACCGCCAACGTCAGATGCCCGGCGATTTTGGTGGAGTGCGGCTTTATGTCCAATAATTTTGACGTCCTCAAACTGAAGGACGACAGCTATCAGCTTTCCCTGGCCCTGGTGCTTATGTGCTCTTTTCTTCAATATACCGGCGGGACAGCAGAAGCTTAGATACTACAGGAGAGATTAATATGCCACCCAAACAAAAGACCATATACTGCTGCAGCGAATGCGGCAATGAGACAGCAAACTGGGCAGGGAAGTGCCCCTCATGCGGCGCGTGGAACACCCTGACAGAGCTGAAAATCGACTCCCGCGCAGGCAGGAGCAACACCTATGCAAAAACGCGGAGTACAGCAAAGCCCAAGAAGATCTCTGAGCTGGATATGTCCGCCGAGATCCGCTTTTCCACCGGCATAGCCGAGCTGGACCGGGTGCTGGGCGGCGGCGCGGTGGTGGGCTCATTGGTGCTTGTGGGCGGCGCCCCGGGAATCGGCAAATCCACGCTGCTGCTGCAGATGTGCGGCTGTGTGGACAGCGGGCGCAAGATCCTCTATGTTACCGGTGAGGAGAGCGAGCGGCAGCTCAAGCTCCGGGCGGTCCGGCTGGGCGTGGACAACGCGGAAGTATATGTCCTGGCCGAGACGGATATGAACAGTATCTCTGCCTGCATAGACGAGTTGGAACCGGAGATCGTCATTATCGACTCGATTCAGACCGTTTCCGATGCCAATGTGGACTCCGCACCGGGCAGCATAAGCCAGGTGCGGGAGTGTACCATGCGCATCATGCGCCTTACCAAGGAAAAGGGTCTGACGGTTTTCGTGGTGGGCCATATCAACAAAGAGGGCAGCATTGCCGGGCCGAAAGTACTTGAACATATGGTGGACTGCGTGCTGTATTTTGAGGGCGAGCGGAACACCAGCTTCCGCCTCCTTCGTGCGGTAAAGAACCGTTTTGGCTCTACCAATGAGATCGGTGTTTTTGAGATGGACGAGGAGGGCCTGAACTGCGTGGAAAATCCCTCAGAGGCCCTGCTGGCAGGCCGTCCCCAAAACGCCCCGGGGACCTGCGTGGCCTGCGTTGTGGAGGGCACACGGCCCATTCTGGCGGAGGTGCAGGCCCTGGTCAGCCCCTCCGGCTACAACGCCTCCCGGCGCAGCAACGGCATTGACTATAACCGGGCGGCTATGCTCCTGGCTGTATTAGAAAAAAGGGGAGGGCTTCAGGTCTCGGGCTGCGACACCTATATCAATGTGATCGGCGGACTGAGCCTTGATGAGCCGGCGGCGGACCTGGCCACGGTGCTTGCCATCGCCTCCAGCTTCCTGGACCGTCCTCTGGGCGCAGATCTTGCCGCTATCGGAGAGGTGGGCCTTTCCGGCGAGATTCGCAGTGTCAGCGTCATCAACCAGCGCCTTTCCGAAATATCCCGTCTCGGTTTTCGCCGTTGTGTCATTCCGGCCCCTGTAAAGGACGAATTGAAAGAATTTAAAGGCCTGGAGCTCATCCCGGTAAAAAATATTGCCGAGGCGCTGGCCGCAGTTCTGAGAAGAAATGGCTGAATTTGTGGCCTCTCCCAACCTCCCACTTCGGGCGTCAGAAGTGCTTTTGGGGGGAAAATATTTCAATATTTTAAATAATCCACTGAAAGAATGGGGTATTGATGCAATAAAAGTTCCTGATAATCCCTGCGTGGATGAACGGCTATCCGGACATGCTGATCTCTCCGTATTTCATAGGGGAGGGAAGGACCTGCTTTTGGCTCCGTACCTGAAAGGGAGTAAATTTGCAGAATCCATGCAGAGCAGGGGATTTGCTGTTTCATTTGCGGAAATCACGCAGGGACCAGAATATCCCCAGGACGCCCAGCTGAATTGCTGTGCATTCGGGAAAAATATCCTGACCGCGCCGGGCGTGAGCTACGTGAATATAGTGAATTATTTCACAAGCAAAAAGGGATACCGTATGATCGCCTGTAAACAGGGCTATGCCCGCTGTTCGGTCTGTGTTGTGGATCAAAAGTCCATTATTACATCGGACAGGGGAATAGCGGCTGCCGCAAGAAAAAACGGGATCGACGTCCTTGTGATCCGTCCGGGATTTATTGCCCTGGATGGTTTTCCTTATGGCTTTATCGGCGGCGCGGCTTTCAAAATCGCATCCGATATTTTGGCCTTTACCGGCACACTGGACCGGCATCCTGACAAAGCTACCATAGAAGACTTTTTATCGGCAAAGAAGATCAAACCGGTTTACATAACACATTATCCCATATTTGATATCGGCGGTGCGCAGCCGGTAACGGAAAAATGAGCGAGTGAAATGCACTCGCTCATTTTAATATAAGATTATTTAATTTTTATTCCTCAATTTCGGATTTATGCTTCCGGCCAATGGGATTTGCCATGGCCGCCTCGTGGAGTGAGGCGTTGTCCAGATGGGTATAGATCTGCGTGGTGTTCAGATTGCTGTGTCCCAGCACCTCCTGCAAGGCTCTGGTGTCCACACCGTTTTTCAGCATCAGGGTCGCGGCAGTGTGGCGCAGCTTATGGGGCGAATAGCGGCTGGCGTCCAGCCCGGCCAGCTTCAGCTTTTTATCCACCATTTTTTGTACGCCCCGGACGCTGATCCGCCGGTGATCCCGGCTGATAAACAGCGCGTTTTTATCTTCCGGCGGAAGATTTTCTGTGTCACGCACAGAGAGATAGTCGTCGATAGCCTCCCGGCAGCCTTCAGCGAAGTAAACCATGCGTTCTTTATTGCCTTTGCCAAGAACACGGACGTGGTCTTCATAGATGTCCGTTGTGTTGAGAGAAACCAATTCGGAGATCCGCAGGCCGCAGGACATGAAAAGCATGAGAATGCAGTAATCTCTCAGCGCAAAGGGACCTTCACATGCGGCCAGGAGACGTTCACATTCCGATTCCTCAAGATACCTGGGCAAAGACGCCTGGCGCTTAGGCATGTCAAGTTCTTGGCAAACATTGAAATCCAGCAGATGGCGCTTTACGGTCAGATAATTGAAAAAGGATTTGACCGAAGAGGTCCGGCGGCAGCGGCTGGCCGCAGACAGCGACTGAGAAGTGCCCAGATACTCAGGTGAAAAGGACTGGTAGCGGTACAATTCTTCAATTTTAATGGTTTTAATGAAATCAATATCAATATCAGTGATGTCAATTTCATTAAAAGGCGTTTTGGGATCAACCAGACCTCTGCGGCGTTTCAGATAGCGAAACAGGATCTTCAGATCCAGATAGTAACCGGCGACAGTTTTGTCTGAATGGCCCCGTATGGTGGAGTGATAATCCAGAAACTCCATCAAAATGTCTGGCGCGTCGTTAATTTCGTCTATATTCATGCGATCATCTCCCAAGGGCGTTTTTTACGGTATGAAGTTCGTTTAATTGATATTATGCGAACCAAAAGGGAAGAAGAGAATGGAACGGCTTTCCCGTTCCCTGACGAAATGATTATAAAATAGGTTTTTCTTTTTGTCAATAGCATACTCGGAAGCTGTATGTTTTTCAGTGTGTCTTGATTTTGTTTTCTATTAATATTATTATAAGGCATGCAGATGACGTCATGGCAGTCATCTACAGGAGGAACGGGTATGAAAGCATATCTTGACGCACTGGTATACTACGCTGCGGACTGCGGCCTTATTGAGGATGAGGATAGGGTTTATGCCTTTAACCGCCTTTTGGAGCTTATGGAGCTTGACAGCGCCCACGGCGAAGGAACGATCACCGCTCCCCTTCACCAGATCCTTGAGGCTCTTTGTGACGATGCCTGCCGCCGGGGTATACTGGAGGACAACAGCGTCGCCCGGGACCTGTTTGACACCAAATTGATGGGTGCGCTGACTCCCTTTCCCCATGAGGTACGCCGGAAATTTTTCGATCTTTATTCCCAAAGCCCGGAGAGGGCCACAGACTGGTATTATCAGTTCAGCCAGGACACCAATTATATCCGCCGGGACAGGATCAAAAAGGACCAGAAATGGACCTATGACTGCGAATATGGCAGCCTTGACATCACTATCAATCTGTCCAAGCCGGAAAAGGACCCCAGAGCCATCGCCGCAGCCAAAAATGCACCCCAGACCGATTACCCCAAATGTCAGCTATGCAGCGAAAACGAGGGCTATGCCGGCAGAATGAATCACCCGGCAAGACAGAATCACCGGCTCATCCCGGTGACCATTGCGGATTCCCAGTGGTATCTGCAATATTCCCCCTATGTGTATTATAATGAGCACTGCATTGTATTGAACCGGGAGCATACACCCATGAAAATTGACCGGGCCTGCTTCTGCAAGCTTTTTGATTTTGTCCGGCAGTTTCCCCATTATTTTGTGGGCTCAAACGCCGATCTCCCCATTGTGGGCGGCTCCATTCTGAGCCATGACCATTTTCAGGGTGGTCACTATGAATTTCCTATGGCAAAAGCGGCCGTGGAAACGCCTCTTGAATTTATAGGATTTGAGGACGTGAACGCAGGTATTGTCTGCTGGCCCTTGTCCGTCATCCGGCTTTCCTGTCTGGACAGTGGCAGGATCATTGATCTTGCGGACAAGATCCTCTCTGCATGGCGGGCTTACAGCGATCCGGCCGTATCTGTTTTTGCGGAGACGGAGGGTGTGCCCCACAACACCATAACGCCCATCGCCCGCAAGAGGGATGAAAACTTTGAGCTTGACCTGGTCCTGCGGAACAATCTGACCACGGAGGAGCACCCTCTGGGGCTTTTCCATCCCCATGCAAAGCTGCACCATATCAAGAAAGAGAACATCGGCCTGATCGAGGTCATGGGGCTTGCGGTTCTCCCCTCCCGCCTGAAATCGGAGCTTGCACAGCTGCGGCAGGCGATCCTGGATAATGCGGATATCCGGGCGGACGAAACACTTGCCAAGCATGCCGACTGGGTGGATGAACTGAGAGAAAAATACGCCTTTACCCCGGAGAATACCGAGGAGATCCTCCACTGTGAGGTAGGCGCCGTTTTCCGGCAGGTGCTGGAGGACGCCGGCGTATTCAAGCGGGATGAGCAGGGCCAAAGAGCTTTTCTCCGTTTTATTGATACTGTGAATAAAAAATGAGGATGGATAAAAATCCATCCTCATTTTTTTATCGTATCTTTTTTATTTTCCGGCTTTGTATCTCAGTATGCCGATCAGGGACGGGCTTGTCACCCTGATAGAGTTCAGGATGGTAGCAAGTGCCGCCACCATGTCAATAAAGATGGCAAACCAGATGTTGCAGTAACCGGTCAGGCTGAGGAAAATCAGAATTGCCTTGATAACGAAAGCAAATATGGCGTTTTCTGCCGCCACTTCACGCACCCTTGAGCATAGCTGCAATGCCAGAGGCAGATTGGCGATATATTCGGGAATGACGAGAATATCGGCAAATTTGCCTTTTCTGTTTACTCTGACATCCAGGTCTGCCGCACTGTGGGCGTCAAAGCCGTTTGCGTAGACATACATCATCTGCGTGTCTCTGCTTGCTTTCAGGTCGTTGATCAGGCGGAGCTTTCTCTCCGTGTCGCACTCGCAGTAGAATTCGTCAAATTCCAGCTCTGTGGCCGTAGCCTCGCTCTCCTCTTTTCCGTCTTCCGTCAGGAGGATGCATTTATCAAAGCCGATGGCCTTCAGCTCCGGTGCAAGCTGCTCGGCCTCACCATAGATCTCGTTGGTAAGGGCGATTTTGCCCACATACTTTTCGGAGACCATCATATAGTACATCTGATAGTTTTCCTTGGCGTTTTCGTAAGGAACAGCCTCTCCCCTGCTGGCGAAAAGCTCACGGGTAGCCAGCGTGACATGGGCGCCATTGATTTTCAGATCCACCCCGCAGCCGGGAATATCCTGAAAATCAGAGATCAGATCCAGCTTATAGTCAAGATGAAAAGCATCAGATATGGCCTTGGCAAAGGGCTGCTCGGAATAATAAACAGCGTGGGCGGCGAAATTCATAAATGTGCTTTTATCCAGCAAATCGGACTGGACCGATACCAGACTGGGGTGATCGTCTGCAAAAACGCCCGGCTTATCGAAAACCGCTGTATCCACATCAGCCGCTTTTTCCATTGCCCCAGCACTGTTAAAGATAGCGCCGAACTGCGCGCCGTAGCAAATGCCGATGATCCCGGTAAGGGGCATGGCCACCACAACGGACAAAGGCGTGGCAATGACGATAATGGTGAGGGCCCTGTGGATAGAGACGGCAAAGCTCAGATTGGTGAAGATGGGGATCAGCACCGCATACAAAACCGCGATACCCAGAGCGATCTTCAGAATGAAGGACGCGGCAGAGCCCACAGTGGACTCCATCGCCATTTTCCCGGCGTTCTCTTCTTCAATAATGCCGGTGACTTTTTCCACCGTTTCATCATCCGAATAACACAGCAGTTCCTTTGCCGATTTAACCGTGCGTTCCTTTGCATAAGAGATCAGGATCAGGCCAATCTGATAGAACATCATCAAGGCTGCGCCTTCCAGACCAAAGCCGATGAAAAAGGAAATAACGGCAACGAATACGATAACGATGGGGGTGGCAAAATAGTCTCCCGACTCCACACTGTTGACTGCGTCAAGAGCCACGTCATAGCCGGAAACCACAACAGACAGGGCAAGCAGCAGTATGCGGACCAGAGAAGGCATTTTGACGATCAGTGATACGGCAAAGATCAGTGAGGCGATGATCAGCCGGATAACAATAACGCTGTTCAGACCACCCGGGTTCTGGCTTTTTACTGTGGAAGCCTCATTTTGTTTTTCAGAATGTTTGCCCATTCAGCCACCTCCTATGTTTTCTCTGTTTACCTGTGGCTCATGCCTTTCCGTCGCAGCCCAGAACGTCCACGATCTTGTGAGCGACCATGTCCTTAATTGCTGCTCTTGCGGGCTTGAGATACTGGCGGGGATCGAAATGATCGGGATGATCGTTGAAATACTTGCGGATCGTTGCGGTCATGGCAAGACGCAGGTCGGAGTCAATGTTGATCTTGCAGACAGCCATGGAAGCAGCCTTTCTCAGCTGATCCTCGGGTACGCCGATAGCGCCGGGCATATTGCCGCCGTTCTCGTTGATGATCTTCACAAACTCCTGGGGAACGGAAGAGGAACCGTGCAGAACGATGGGGAAGCCAGGCAGGCGGCGGGAGACCTCTTCCAGAATATCGAATCTGAGCTGGGGCTTGGTGCCGGGCTTGAACTTGTATGCGCCGTGGCTGGTGCCGATGGCGATAGCCAGAGAGTCGCAGCCGGTGCGCTCAACAAATTCCTGAACGTCCTCGGGACGGGTGTAGGAGGAATTTTCAGCGGAGACATTTACCTCGTCTTCTACGCCGGCAAGGGTGCCCAGCTCGGCCTCGACCACAACGCCGTGGTCATGGGCATATTCAACAACCTTGCGGGTCAGCGCGATGTTTTCCTCAAAGGGTTTGGAGGATGCGTCTATCATTACGGAGGTGAAACCGCCGTCGATGCAGCTCTTGCAGGTCTCGAAGCTGTCACCGTGGTCAAGGTGCAGAGCGATGGGCAGGCCGGTCTCAATCACAGCGGCCTCAACCAGCTTGATCAGATAGGTGTGGTTGGCATAAGCGCGGGCGCCCTTGGACACCTGAAGAATAAGCGGTGCGTTCAGATCCTTCGCAGCTTCAGTGATGCCCTGCACGATCTCCATATTGTTCACGTTGAATGCGCCGACGGCGTATCCGCCGTTATAGGCTTTCTCAAACATTTCTTTTGTTGTTACCAGAGGCATAATCAGTTTACTCCCTTACAATTTTCTGCAAATTTGGTTATTTGGCATATTTACAAATTTGCATTTATATTATATCCTCAATCTGTTGTATAATCAAGAAGCACATTCAAGAAAAGCAGCAAATTTTTCTTAATAATTATTACGGAGGCAAAAAAAGAGATGAGTGAGAAACTTGTAGGATCCTGTATTTTCGGTCAGTCCGGCGGTCCCACCGCTGTCATCAACGCCAGTGCTTACGGTGTAATCCGCGCCGCTCTCGACGCTGAGGAGATCACCACGGTGTACGGCGCTGCCCACGGCATCAAGGGCGTGCTTGAGGACAAGCTCTACATTATGGACGAGGAAGATCCCGCTGAGCTGGAGCTGCTGCTCCACACCCCCTCTTCCGAGCTGGGTTCCTGCCGCTACAAGATCGCCGATC
This sequence comes from Candidatus Limivicinus sp., assembly GCA_051866735.1. GTDB lineage: Bacteria > Bacillota > Clostridia > Oscillospirales > Oscillospiraceae > Limivicinus. The sequence continues at coordinate 1,182 of JBJDXP010000002.1, read as the reverse complement.
CCGAAGTGGACGACACCGATTACAAGCGGATCCTTGAGATTTTCAAGAAATACAATGTGAGATATTTCTTCTATAACGGCGGCAACGACTCCATGGACACCTGCAACAAGGTCAGCCGTTATATGGAGTCTGTGGGCTATGAGTGCCGCGTTATGGGCGTTCCCAAGACCATTGACAACGACCTTTACGGCACCGACCACTGCCCCGGTTTTGCCAGCGCCGCAAAATATATCGCCACCTCCTGCATGGAGATCAACAAGGACGCCAGAGTTTACGACAACGGCATGATCACCATCGTGGAGATCATGGGCCGCCACGCCGGCTGGCTGGCCGCCAGCGCCGCTCTGGCCACCGAGTTCGGTTCCGGCCCGGACCTGATTTATCTCCCCGAGTGTGATTTTGATTTGGACAAATTCTATGCCGACGTGGAGAAAGTTTACGCCGAAAACGGAAAGGTCCTCGTGGCGGTTTCCGAAGGCATCCACTACGCGGACGGACGCTTTGTGTCCGAGGCAAAGACCTCCGCTACCGACGGTTTTGGTCACGCCCAGCTGGGCGGCCTTGCATCTACCCTGGCCGAGCTGGTCAAGGAGCGCACCGGCGCGAAGGTCCGCGGCATCGAGCTGAGCCTGCTCCAGCGCTGCGGCGCACATCTGGCTTCCGCCACCGACGTAAACGAGGCCTTTACCGCTGGCAAGACCGCCGTTGAAGCGGCAGTCCAGGGCGTCACCGGCAAGATGGTGGCCTTCAAGCGCGTGTATGTGGACGGCCAGTACACCTGCGAGATGGAGCTTCTGCCCCTGGCCTCCGTGGCAAACTACGAGAAGAAGGTCCCCCTGGAGTGGATCAACGAGGAGCAAAACGGCCTGAAGCACGAGTTTATCGACTATGTGCTGCCCCTCATTCAGGGCGAGCCCAAGCTGCCTCTGGTAAATTCCCTCCCCCGCTACGCACGGCTGAAAAAGGTCCTGGCGAAATAAGAAAATCGATAAAAAAATACGGAACACATTTTGAAGTGACCCCAAAAAGTTAGACAATATTTAAAAGTAAAAATTGTTCAAGCAGCCGAAAGGGCTTGTTGTCTGTGAAGAGCAGGCGGCAAGCCCTTTAGCTTTGCCTTGATACGGTGGTTGTTGTAATAGTCAAGATATTCGATGAGCTCCTGTTTGAAGTGTTCCATAG
>JBJDXP010000001.1:0-4819 GCA_051866735.1 Candidatus Limivicinus sp. | reverse complement strand
TTACCATATTTCTTCCGTGTTCGATAGTTTTAATCAGCGTTTACTTGAGGGGAAGGTGGCCCGAAGGGCCGGATGATGTGGATGCCGAGAAGAGTCGGCGCGAGTTTCTTCTGACGCTACCATCCGAAGACCCACATGTGGGTGACGCCGAAGGCCTCGCGGATGAAATAATTGACGGTCAGCACCGGGTAATCCCAATGCCCCGCCACACCGGCGGCGTTTACACCCATGGACTTGGCCATGGACTTTGCCCGGAACAGGTGATAGGGGCTGGACAAAATGGCGGTGTTTCCGTCGGGCTCCACGCCGAGAGAGCGGATAATGTCAAAGGAAAATTCCAGATTCTCCGCCGTGGAGGTGGCCTTGTCCTCCATAATGATCCGGCTCCCGTCAATACCGTGGGCCGTGAGCCAGTCGAACATGCACTGGGCCTCGGTCATGTTCTCGCCCTTGCCCTGGCCGCCGCTGACGATGGCGACGCTCTCCGGGTACTGCTCCATGTAGTCCAGCACCCCGCGCAGCCGGTGGACCAGGGAAAGGGAAGCGTCGTCCCCGTGGACTGCCGCTCCCAGCACCACCAGATAGGGCCGCTCCGCGTCAGCGTCCGTGCGGGCGTTTTTGATGATGGGGATCTCCACAATGATAAAATACACAAAGCCGATACATACCAGCACCACCAGGACCCGCCACCAGAGATGGGGCAGGAAATGGTGCAGCAGGATCAGCGCAGCGATAAAGGTCAGTGTGTGAGCAATGTAGGAATAACCCCGCAGGGCAAAGCGGAAGATCAGCGCCGCCACCAGCAGTATGGCCGTGGCCCAGCCCCAGGCGGGGATCAGTTTCAGTTTGCTCATCCGTTCAGCTCCTCCCATTTTTCATACAGCCCCAGCAGCTCCTCGTCCAGAGGACCGCGCTGTTCTTCAATTTCCATCAGCTTTTGATAATCGGCGGCGTTTTCCTCCGCCTGGGCGTCCAGCTGACGGAGCTTCTCCTCCAGCCGGGCGATCTCTTTTTCCAGCTTGGCGATGGCCCGGTCGTTGTTTGCCGGCCGTTCTTTTTTATTGTCCTTCTTTTCCTTTTTCTCCCGGGCCTTCTCGTTCTGGGTGAATACGGTCTGGCGTTCCCGCCACTGGCAGAAGTCCCTGTAGCCGCCCCGGTAATCGGTGATCTGCCCGTTTTCCAGGGACCAAATACGGGTGGCGAATTTCTCAATAAAATAGCGGTCGTGGGAGACGAAAAGAAGGGTCTGCTCGTAGTCGGACAGGGCGTCCTCCATCCACTCCCGGCTGGCAATGTCCAGGTGGTTGGTAGGCTCGTCCAGAATCAGCAGGTTGATGTCCCCGCCCATGAGCATACACAGGCGGAGACGGCTCCGCTCACCGCCGGAGAGGGCGCCCACCGGTGTGAACACATCCTCACCCCGGAAACCGAAGGCGGCCAGCCGGTCCCGTGCCTCCTGGGGCTGGCAGCGGCAGTCATAAAGCATGGTGTCCAGCGCGCTGCGGCTGTCCACGGAGAAGGTGACGATCTGGGGCAGGTAGGCGGTGCGCACTGCCGGACCCCGGTAGAGATAGCCGGTGTCCGGCGTCTCCTGGCCCATGATGAGCTTTAACAGCGTGGATTTTCCCGTGCCGTTGTCGCCGATGAGGGCGATGCGCTCCCCGCCGGTGACGGAGAGGGACAGAGAGTCGAAAAGCCTCCGCTCCCCGAAGGACTTGGACACATCCTCAATGACCAGGGCCTCGTCCCCGTTAAATTCCCTCTGCTTGAACTTCACGTTCAGCTTCTTCTGTTCTGTGGGCTTCTCGCTCTTTTGCAGCTTCTCGATGCGCTTTTCCATGGAAAAGGCCCGTTTATGCAGCTTGTCGTTGCCCATAAAGGCCCAGAGGTGCATCTGCTCCGCCGCACGGGTCAGTTGCTCGATCTTGGCCTGGTCCTTTTCGTATTTTTTCAACTTCTCGTCAAAGCGGCGCTGCCGCTCCTGCACATAAAAGCTGTAATTGCCGCTGTAAAGCTCCGCCTTGCCCTCGTTGATCTCAATGCTGCGCTGGACCACCTTGTCCAGAAAATAGCGGTCGTGGCTGATGGCCAGCACCGTGCCCTTGAACCGGAGCAGATAGTCCTCCAGCCACTCTGTGGCGTGCAGGTCCAGATGGTTGGTGGGCTCGTCCAGCAGCAGAATGTCCGTGTCCTCCAAAATCAGCCGGGCCAGGTTCACCCGGGTCTTTTCCCCGCCGGACAGGGAGTCAAAGGGCTGGGAGCGCATGGCGGCGGGGATGTCCAGGCCGTTTGCCACCCGGTTTCGCTCCGCCTCCATCTCATAGCCGCCCAGACGGCGGAAATCATCGCTCAAACGGTCGTACTCCCGCAGCAGGGCAGGGGACTGGTCCGTCTCCATCATCAGCGTCAGCTCGTCCATCCGGTCGCTGATGGCGTAGAGACGGCGGTGGGCGTCCTTCAGCACGTCCTCGGTGGTCCAGCCCTCCGGATAGACCGGGATCTGGGAGATCAGGCCCATCCGTTTGGAAGGCGCGATCATGACCTCGCCCTCGTCGCAGGATATTTCGCCGGTGAGAATGCGGAAGAGGGTGGTCTTGCCGCAGCCGTTGTGGCCTAATATGCCCACCCGCTCGCCGGAATCGACGGTGAAGGACAGGCCGTCCAATATGTTTTTGCCAAGCTCAAAGGATTTTACCAGTGAGTTTACTGAAATATCTATCATGTCGTTCTCTCGTCCTCGCAAACGATTTCTGGGTGCGGGCGCTTCGTGAAGCGCCCCTACGAAGGCTGCTTCAGGGAAATTGTAGGGGCGATTCACGAATCGCCCGCTGCGCGGTTCAGGATGACAGGGAAATCTACCGTCTCACCGCGGCCTGGAGAAGGGTATTGGCCAGACTGCCGGCGGCGCTTAAGCCCCCGCCGCCCTGCTCGATCATCACCACAAAGGCGTAGGGGTGCTCCTCATCCTGCAGAAAGCCCGCGAACCAGGCGTGGCTGGTGCCGTCGCCCAGCTCTGCCGTGCCGGTTTTGGCGCAAAGCTTCAGCCCCGGGAAATTGCTCTCCCCGCCGTAGTGGGCGGCCACATTGTAGCTCATCATGGAGGCCAGCTTTTCCGCTGTGTCCGCCTTCATGAAGCTGACCGTTTTCGCGGCCTTGCCGTCGTTAATAAGCTTGGACTCACAGAGCTTGCCGCCGTTGCCCACGGCGGAGACAAAGCGCAGCATGGAGTAGGGGCAGACCAGGTCCGTGGACTGGCCGATGCCGGACCAGCCCAGCTCCGGGTCGCCCACAAATTCCTGGGGATAGCTGCCCGCGGCGGTGGGGATGCCGTCCAGACTGTGACTGTCCAGAAAACCGTATTGTTTCACATACTCCACCATGGTGTCCTGCCCCAGCATCACGGCAATCTGGGCGAAGGCCACGTTGCAGGAGTTGGCCAGAGCCTGCTCAAAGGTCTGGGTATAGTGTACGCCGGAGCACTTGATGGGCACCCCCGCGATCTCATACACGCCCTCACAGTAGAAGCTGCGGTCGTAGATGTTCGAAATATTCTCAATGGCCGCGGCGGCAGTGATGAGCTTGAACACGGAGCCGGGCGTGAACGTCGCCGACAGGCAGCGGTTGATATAGGCCCCCTCGGGCGGCTCCGCGTCCGCGTCCAGCGGGTCGATGGAGGGGCCGGAGACCATGCACAGCAGCTCCCCGGTGCGGTAATCGCACAACAGCACCGCGCCCTTCCGGCCGTTTAAAGCCTGATAGGCCACTTTGTTCAGCTCTGCGTCGATATTCAGCCAGAGATTGACGGATTCAGCGCGGGTGGTGCCGGTGAGCAGACTGAAATCGTGCAGCTCGTCCCAGAAGCAGGTCAGGGCCCCGGTGCCGGTGCGGCCCCAGTAGTCCCCGGTGACGTGGTAACAGGAGATCCGCGTCAGTTCATCGTCGGAATAGGCGTTGGTGGTGGCGTCAAAGGCGGCCAGAAGGGCGCCGTTCCGGTCGGTCATCACGCCGGTGGAGCCGGAGTTGGCCCGGGCAAAGTACAAAGCCCAGTCCCGCCCGTCATCCACATAGCGCAGCACATAGACCACCATGCCCGCAATGATCAGTGCCGCGATCAACAGCACGGAGACGGCCCGGTTGGTGATTTTCTTCATGGTTCATCCTCCTCCGTGCCATCGCTGTCGTAGTCATAATCGTCAGTCTCAGCGTCATAGCCCACATGGTACTCTTCAATTTTCCGCACGGAACGAACCACAAAGCTGGCGTCCCGCCGGGTGTCCGCCCCCTTGACAAAGGCCAGCAGCATCCAGCAGCTGAGCAGGGAGGAGCCGCCCCGGGAGACAAAGGGGAAGGTCACGCCGGTGAAGGGCAGAATGTCCAGAGAGCCGAACACGTTCAGCCCCATCTGCACCATGAGCATACTCATGGCAGCGCAGGCGGCGATGGAATAATAGGCCGAGCGGCCGTGGCGGGCGGAGCGGACGGCGAAGAAGGCTAAAGTCAGCACAGCAAGCACCATGCAGATGGCGATAATGAGCCCCTGCTCCTCGCAGATGACGGCGAAAACCATGTCCGTATTGGCGGCGAAAATGTCCTTCAGCCAGCCGCTGCCCGCGCCCTTGCCGAAGAGACCGCCGGAGGCGGCGGCGGACATGGCCCGGGTCTGCTGGAAGCCCGCGCCGTACACGTCCTCCCACACATGGCCCCAGGAGGCAAAGCGCTGGGCGATATAGGGCTTGACGCTGATGGCCAGAAAGCCCGCCAGACCCGCCCCCGTCACCGCCAGAAACACCGTGGCGATGGAGCCGGAGCGCATGAAGGA